>CAJXBI010000058.1 GCA_913050005.1 uncultured Bacteroidota bacterium | reverse complement strand
CAAACTCTTCATCAATTTTTTCTTGTTTGTTTGCAAACCAAAAAATGATGATAACGAACGCAAGAAGTGATCCTTGTGCTGTCATGTAATAAGCTAATGGATAACCCAAAAAGCTCATTCCGTTGATTTCTGCTCCGAAAAGGAAAATTACCATTGAAAAGAATGCCCAAAGACACATAGTCATTACCATGTGACCCTTGGTTTTCTGCCAATGCTTTTCTTTATTTGACATATTTCCCCCTATTTTTACTTTAATTTACGTTAACGTAACTTATTGAAAGGGATCTTACCCATCTAGAGAGTAATTAAAAGTTAAAAAACCTAATATGTGGTGTTATAATCGTTGTAAAATAAGGGAAAAAAAAGGGACAAAAAGGCATACAACTTGAAATTGAATATAAAAGCTATTTCTGAGGTTTTATCTGCAGTAAAGGATTACCTATTTCCATATGAAAAAATAAGCAAAAAATTTTCAAAAATTAATAGCGAAGGTGATCTAGCAATCTTCATTAAAGAGAAGTCTGCCTTTGTTACACAATCAACTCTTTATGGTTATTTAAAAACTAGAATGGGTTTGAAACAAAATCTGATGTTCACAGATGATATATTTGTTGACTCAGTTAATAAAGCCAAATGGAATATTTTTTCTGAGGCAGTGACAGATTTAACTTTTTTTTCTATCTCATTGTTGAATAAAAAATATAATATTGATAATTTAGACCCAAATAAAATATATGAAACTATTTTGGAAAATGAAATTCTGAACGGTTTACCAAAAGACATGTGTGGAAAATACAAAGCAAAGTTTAAAGAAAAACTAAATGATTTTGATATAAAAGAATACTCAAGTAATAACCCCTTCAATAATAGTTGTAACGCTTTATTTCATTGGGCGCCAATAGCTGACGAATTAAAAGAATTAGATAAAGAAGTTGTAATTAATTCTATTAAAAATAAGTGGATGTTAGTTGTAGCGGACCTTGAGAAAATTCCCGTAAATTTAAAATAATTAATCTTTGTTTTGTCTATTCTCTATTAAAGATTCAACAACAGATGGGTCAGCTAAAGTTGTAGTATCACCAAGTTCGTTATGTTCGTTAGCTGCAATCTTTCTTAAAATTCGTCTCATTATTTTACCTGATCTTGTTTTGGGCAAACCAGGAGAAAATTGTATTAAGTCTGGAGTGGCTATAGGACCTATTTGTTTTCTAACCCAAAGTTTTAGTTCTCTCTCTAAATCGCCATTTGGTTGTTCATCGGCGTTTAAAGTTACGTAACAATATAGACCATTGCCTTTTATATCATGAGGATATCCAACTACAGCAGCTTCAGCTACTTTAGGATGAGCCACAAAAGCACTTTCTATCTCAGCTGTACCTAAATTGTGTCCTGAAACGATTATAACATCATCAACTCTACCCGTTATCCAATAGTAACCGTCTTTATCTCTTCTACATCCGTCTCCTGTAAAATATTTTCCATCGAACTGAGAAAAATAAGTGTCTATAAATCGTTTGTGATCACCATATACTGTTCGCATCTGACCAGGCCAAGAAGCAGAAATACACAGTCTTCCTTTACAGGCACCTTTTAGTGTTTTTCCAGCTTCATCTACTATAATTGGTTTGATTCCATAAAAAGGCTTAGTTGCTGAACCTGGTTTGAGATCTATTGCTCCAGGCTGAGGAGCAATCAAAATTCCTCCAGTTTCAGTTTGCCACCAAGTATCAACAATTGGACAACGGCCATCCCCAACAGTTTTATAATACCACATCCAAGCCTCAGGATTTATAGGCTCTCCGACAGTTCCAAGTAATTTTAAAGATTTTCTGCTTGTTTTTTTAACTGGTTCGTCACCCTCTCTCATTAAAGCCCTGATAGCTGTAGGCGCAGTGTAAAAAATATTAACTTTATATTTATCTACAATTTGCCACCATCTAGAGCTATCTGGGTAATTCGGTACTCCTTCAAACATAATTGTAGTAGCACCGTTAGATAATGGGCCATAAATTATATAGCTATGTCCAGTAACCCATCCAATGTCAGCTGTGCACCAGTAAATGTCTTTTTGTTTATAATCAAATATATATTGATGAGTCATAGAGGCATACACTAAATATCCCCCTGATGTGTGAAGTACACCTTTTGGTTTTCCGGTTGAACCTG
>CAJXBI010000057.1 GCA_913050005.1 uncultured Bacteroidota bacterium | reverse complement strand
GCTTTTGAAGCTAGTGCAGACGATCTACTCACCCTTGGATTCATTTCAATTATTATCATCCTGCCACTATCTGGGTCTACTGCAAACTGGACATTTGAGCCTCCAGTCTCTACACCAATCGTTTGTAAACACTTTATAGCCCAATTACGCATTTTTTGATATTCTTTATCTGATAAAGTCATCGCTGGAGCTACGGTAATTGAATCACCAGTATGGACTCCCATTGGATCAATATTTTCAATAGAACATATGATTATTACATTATCAGACTTATCCCTGACAACTTCTAGTTCATATTCTTTCCAGCCAATTAAAGATTCCTCAATTAAAATCTCATTTATTGGACTAGAAGAAATACCATTTTCTACAAGGCCTTGGAACTCTTCGAAATTATAAGCAACTGAACCACCTGTCCCTCCTAGTGTGAACGAAGGTCTTATAATAACCGGGAAATTAATTTCATCTAACAATTTTTTAGCTTCTTCCCAGGAATAAACAAAATTTCCTTTTGCCGTATCAATAGATACTTGATCCATTGCTTTTTTAAATTTTTCTCTATCTTCAGCTTTTTCTATTGAATTAATCTGCGCACCTAAAAGCTCAACATTATACTTTTCTAGGACACCTTGTTTATAGAGTTCAATCGCTTGATTTAATGCTGTTTGCCCACCAACTGTTGGTAAAATCGCGTCCGGTTTTTCTTTTTTTATTATTTCAGTAACATATTCTAGAGTAATAGGCTCGATATAAGTTCTGTCAGCAATGTCTGGGTCAGTCATGATTGTTGCAGGGTTAGAGTTAACTAAAATGATTCTGTAACCTTCATCCTTCAGAGCTTTAGCTGCTTGAGTACCTGAATAATCAAACTCACATGCCTGCCCAATAATTATTGGCCCCGCACCAATAATTAAAATTGAATTAATATCAGTCCTTTTTGGCATTCATCATCTCAATAAATTTTTGAAACAAATACCTACTATCATGTGGCCCAGGGCTTGACTCTGGATGGTATTGAACAGAAAAAGCAAAATTATCAATACTTTCCATACCAGCATTTGTATTATCATTTAGGTTAACATGTGTTTCTCTAATATTGTTTGGTAGACTTTTGTTATCTACAGCAAATCCATGATTCTGGCTTGTAATCTCAACCGCATTTGTAATTAAGTTTTTCACAGGATGATTTATACCGCGATGGCCAAATTTCAACTTAAAGGTTTTTGCACCAAGAGAAAGTGCTAAAATTTGATGTCCAAGACAAATACCAAACATTGGCTTCTTTCCTAGGATTTCTTTTACAGTTGTAATTGCATAGCTGACAGCAGCAGGATCACCTGGCCCGTTAGATAAAAAAATACCATCAGGACTAATCCCTAGAATTTCTTTTGAGCTAGTATTTGCAGGAAAAACAAAAACTTGACAATCAAGATTTTTTAAAATTTTTAATATGTTTCTCTTTACTCCAAAATCAAGAACTGCTACTTTATATTTACCTTGCTCAGAAAATTTATACATCTCTCTAGTAGAAACAACTTTTGCTAAGTCTTGCCCAGCCATAGATGGATAATCAATCAACTCTTTTCTCAGTAATCCATTGTCAATTATCTCTGAAGAGATAATACCATTCATCGCTCCATGATTTCTAAGATGAATTGTTAAAGATCGAGTATCAATATTTTTTATGCCAACAATATTTTCATTTTGTAGATAATTACCTATCGAAACCTGAGATCTCCAATTAGATGGAACAATTGATTCCTCTTTAATTACAAAACCTGAGGCCTGAATTTTACTTGATTCAATATCCTCAGAATTAACACCATAATTCCCAATATGAGGGGCAGTCATGGTGACTATTTGTTTTGAATAAGATGGGTCAGTTAGTATTTCTTGATAACCAGTAATACCTGTATTAAAGCAGACTTCTCCTAAAGTTTTTCCAATAGCACCAAAGGATTTACCACTAAACGTAGTTCCATCTTCAAGCATTAAAATTGCAGGCCTATATTCTGACATATATACTAAATGTTTTTAAAATGGATAAAAAAAAACGGCCACTCAAAAAAGAATGACCGTTCAAATATGAACTTAAAAAATTATCAACTTGTAAAAATAAAATTCCTTCATTTATTGTAATAAAAGCATTACTCTACAATTTGATAATACACCAAAACTTTTTTCTGCATCCCGAACCTTCGCAGCATCCATACTAGTAATATAGACATCATCATCAAGTGACCCAACCGCTTCAACAAATAGAGGGTTAGTCCCTACGCGCTGACT
>CAJXBI010000056.1 GCA_913050005.1 uncultured Bacteroidota bacterium | reverse complement strand
TCTGGAGGTGGTGCTGGAGGAGATGCGCTTGAAGGTGCTTTTTCTCAGTTGAGAAATACTGGATCAGCAGGGCATACCAATTGGTATTCAGCTCAAGAGCTTGCCTCTGATGAAATGGTAGTTACTACCAAAGGTGGTGACTGGTATGATGGCGGTTGGTTAATTGATTTTCATAAACATAACTATAGCCCAACAAATGCAGCTGTTACAAACAACTGGAATTCACATTATGGTGCAGTTAATGCAGCTAATGAATTACTAGGAGGTTCACTAGACGCAAATGGTACTGCTCAAATAAAAGCTTTAAGGGCTTACTATTTTTGGAGGCTGATGGACTTATATGGTAATATTAAGTTACCTACTGCAACTGGACAAGATGCGCCGCAGTCATCAAGAGCTGAAGCATTTAGCTTTATTGAATCTGAGTTATTAGATGCAATCGGTGTTTCCTCTATTTCTGCTTCGATGGATTTAAGTGGCAGTCCTTTAGGAACTGCAAAAGATGCATATAGAATTAACAGATTTGGTGCTCTTGGTATCTTAGCTAAGCTATACCTGAATGCAGAGGTTTATACAGGTACTCCTAGGTATCAAGAAGCTCACGATGCAGCAAATTATATTATTGAAAATGGTGGGTATTCTCTTTGTGACGCTGGTTGTAGTGTTGCAAATTTGGGTAGAAGACCTAGCGTAAGTTCTGACCCAGATAATTTAGAGGGTTTTGCTGCTGTATTTGCTCCTAACAATGAAGGAAATCCAGAACATATTTGGTCTGTTAAATATGACGAAGCAACTGCTGGAGGTATGAATTTAGCGATGATGTCTTTACATTATTCTTCTCAGCTTACATGGAATTTTGATGCTCAGCCTTGGAATGGATATTCTACTCTAGAAGAATTTTACAATTCCTTTGATGATAATGATAAGCGTAAAACAGCAAGTTTCATAGCAGGTAGTCAATTAGACTACGGTGGATCTGATCTCCTTGATTATGCAACAGATGACGGAGACCCAAGATTAGAGTACACTCCTTACATCAATGAAATTTTCCCTGACGGATGTCGTCAATGTGGGGTAAGACCAGGTAAATTCAGCTATAAGCAATTTGGAAGACCTGACCAAGATAATGACTTTACATTAATCAGACTTGGACAAGTTTACTTAATAAGAGCAGAAGCCGTTGCAAGAGTTAATGGAGATTGGAGTAAAGCGCTTCCTGACACAAATATTATCAGAGCTCGTGCTGGAGCATCAGCATTTACATCAATGGACGCTGATAAGTTCCTTGCTGAAAGAGGTAGAGAAATGTTTGGAGAAGCTGTTCGAAGAACTGACTTGATTAGATTTGGTAAATACAATGATGCTTGGTGGGAAAAACCTGCATCAGAACCTTATAAAAATATTTTACCTATTCCTTTTGAAGCAATTCAAGCTTCTGGTGGATCATTAACTCAGAATCCTGGTTATTAATTTTATCAGAGAGTAAATATAAAAAACCCCCTCTGGGGGTTTTTTTGTTACTTCATATTTTAATTTTATAATAAAATTGTTAAAAAAAATTATATTTTTACAATGTGTTCTTTTACTCCACTCTTGTATGGAGAAAGAAAGTAGATTCACACTTTTAAAAAATAACACAGGAATAAATTTTGAGAATACACTTTCTTTTAGCGAAAGATTAAATCCTTACACATATAGAAATTTCTATAATGGAGGTGGGGTGGCAATTGGAGACATAAACAATGATGGTTTAGATGATATTTATCTTACCGGAAACATGGTTGAAAATAAGCTTTATTTAAATAAAGGAAATTTTAATTTTGAAGATATTACATTAAAGGCAGGAGTTTCGTGCCCTGATGTTTGGTCTACTGGGGCTACTTTTGTTGATATTAATGCTGATGGATTTTTGGATTTATATGTTTGCAAGTCAGGTCCTCCTGGAGGAAAAAATAGAAAAAACGAGTTATTTATAAACAATGGTGACTTAACATTTACCGAAAGAGCAAATGAGTATAACTTGGATATTTTCGGTTTGTCTGTCCATTCTGCTTTTTTTGATTATGATCAAGATGGGGATCTTGATTGTTATATTTTAAATAATTCTTTCAGAAGTATAGGAGGTTATGATTTAATAAAAGGGAAAAGAGAAATCTCTGATCCAAAAAATCAAGGAAATAAATTACTTGAAAATATTGACGGTAAATTTAAAGAAGTAACTCAACAGGCAGGAATTTATAACAGTGAAATAGGATTCGGATTAGGTATTACTTTGAGCGATTTTAACAATGATGGTTGGGTAGATATTTTTGTTTCAAATGATTTTTTTGAAAAAGATTATTTATATATAAATAATAAAGATAAGACCTTCACTGAATCATCCGATAGTTATTTTAAATCCTTGTCTTTAGGTTCAATGGGTG
>CAJXBI010000055.1 GCA_913050005.1 uncultured Bacteroidota bacterium | reverse complement strand
ATATGTGGACTCATCGTGTTGTTGCATTTGGTGAAGTTGGTAAAATTGGAAGAACTGATCTTAAGGAATTTCAGCAAGATTTATTTCTAGAAAAATTAAATAATTTTGTTGAAGAGTGGGGGCCAGCTTATGCAGGAAGATTTTTAAGCTTTGTAGGAGGTGTTCCAAAAGATTTTCCTTTCATCCAAATTTACGATATCAAACCAAACGATCCTGTTGCATTTCAAAAAGCACATGACAAGTTTATTAGTAAGGCTTCAAAAATATTGGATGAAAGACCAGTGGGTTTTGGGACTTATGATATAGGTTCACCTAATGGTGCTACTCATTGGGTGGTAATAGGCTCCAATGGGTTTAGTGATCTAATAGATCAAAAACAACAATTTGAGGATAAGTTAGCAAAAGAAATGGTGGAATGGGGTAAGACAAATGGTGGAGTTGAAATTAAATCAAACTTCACTATTCAAGTTCTAGCTGCATTTGGTGGATTCTAAAAAAAAACTATGCTATATAGATACCCTCTTAGTTAATTCTAAGGGGGTTTTTTTTGTAAATTTAGTATATAAATGAAAAAAAATTATATAAGTATTTTTTCTGTTTTTATTTGTGTAGCTCTGTTCTTAATTGGTTGTAATAAACAAGAGAAGAATATCTTAAAGCCGAATGTTCTATTTATATCCATTGATGATCTTCGCCCAAGTTTAGGTGTATATGGAGATAGCATTGCTATCACACCCAATATTGATAAGTTAGCTATGGATGGAATCACCTTTACTGACTCTTATTGTCAGTCTGCCGTTTGCGCTCCTTCCAGAGCCAGTTTAATGACCGGTATAAGACCTGACTCTACACGTGTTTGGCATCTTGGAGATAAGTTTAGAGAATTAAAACCTGACGCAGTAACCATGCCTCAGTATTTCTCAAAACATGGCTATCATACAGTTAATATCGGTAAAATTTTCCATAATTATATGCCTGACTCTGTTTCCTGGGATGAACCAGATTTAAGACCTGCTCGTTATTTAAAAAAAGACTGGCTCAAAAGAGATGGAGAAACATTTTATATTAGTGAAAAAGTAAATACTTCACAATCCATTAAGAGGGATTCTCTCTTAAAAATCAAACCTATTCGATATGCTGATGGATGGAATACTGGGCCAGCTTGGGAGGCAGCAGAGGTACACGACACCATGTACTATGATGGTGCACAAACAAAATTGGCTAAGGCAACCTTAACAAGACTAGCAAAAATGAACCAACCATTCTATTTGGGACTTGGTTATTTTCGTCCTCATTTGCCATTTGCTGTTCCAAAAAAGTATTGGGACTTGTATAATCCTAACCAGATGCCACTGGCTAAAAACAATAAGATTCCGAGTGGTGCACCTCTTTATTCAATGAATTCTATGTATGAATTAAGGCATTATGACGGTTTTTCTCACATTGGCCACCCTACTTCCTCTTACAAAATGAGTGAAGACGTTATCCGTAAATTAAGGCAAGGATACTATGCAAGTGTGAGCTACGTGGATGCCCTTCTTGGAGACCTATTTGAACATTTAATTAAAATCGGAATTTACGATAATACCATCATTGTAATTTGGGGTGACCATGGTTGGAAATTAGGTGATCATAATAGCTGGGGTAAAATGACCAATTATAATATTGATTTAAAAGTACCTGTAATTATACGTTATCCTAATCAAGAGAATCGAGGAGTGAAAACAGATGGAATGATTGAGTTGGTTGATTTGTTTCCATCAATCTGTGAGCTGGCAGGAATTGATGTACCCGACTATCTGCAAGGAACAAGTTTTGTTCCACTGACTACGAATCCTGAGTTAAACTGGAAAAATGCTGCCTTTAGTCAGTTCCACCGTAGACCCAAAGTTTCTGCAGATGAGAAGCGATATATGGGCTATTCAATAAATACGAAGAAATATCATCTTATTTCTTGGTATGGCTGGGATTCGGAGACCGGTACTAGAGGAGAATTCAAATCCAATGAGCTCTACGACAAAGAGTTTGATAGATTCGAAACGCAAAATCTTGCTCATCGCAAAGACATGCATGATATCTTAACTATGTTATCAAAACAACTTGCTGAAGGTTGGAGGAAGGCGTTACCTGAAAATACAGCTCAAACTTTAATATATACTGAAAATAAAAAAACAAAAACAATCAAATTATAATAAAATGAAAAAATTAATAATTCTATTTTCTGCACTAGCATTAATTATCTCTAGTTGTAGTAATCCAGTTTCAAAAAATCAAAATATTGAAAATAAAACAGTTGTAATTGGTTATGAAAATGATAACACCTCTAAATACAATATTGTAAATGGAGATATAAATTCCGTTGAAATTGTAAAAGCATATTTTGATGCTTATAACAATAGAGATTTACAAGCAGTTTATGAATTAGAGCACGAAGATGTTTTGCTTTACGCACCCAATGGAATGATGATTGAAAGTTCAAAGCAGCATCTTGAAGGTGGAGAGAAGTTTTTGGCAGCAAACCAATTTGCAAAATGGGAAATTATATGGTCTATTTCAACTCACGTAAATTTTGAAAACAAGCCAACTGAAAATTGGGTT
>CAJXBI010000054.1 GCA_913050005.1 uncultured Bacteroidota bacterium | reverse complement strand
ATGGGCTAAAGAAATTGGGTATTAAAAAAGGAGATAGAGTTACAATATATTTAACGATGATACCTGAGCTAGCTTATACAATGTTAGCTTGTGCAAGAATAGGTGCAGTTCATTCGATAATTTTTGGTGGATTTTCACCAGACTCGATAGCCACGAGAATAAATGACTGCGAGTCCGAATATTTGATTACTGCAGATGAAGGTGTAAGGGGTGGAAAAATAATTCATTTGAAAAAAATA
Organism: uncultured Bacteroidota bacterium; assembly: GCA_913050005.1. Taxonomy (GTDB): domain Bacteria; phylum Bacteroidota; class Bacteroidia; order NS11-12g; family UBA9320; genus UBA9320. The sequence continues at coordinate 2,632 of CAJXBI010000054.1, read as the reverse complement.
GCAGATGAAGCTCTTTTGCAATGTCCAGATGTGAAAAAATGTGTTGTAGTTAAAAGAACAGGAAATCAAGTAAGTTGGGATAACGAGAGAGATGTATCTTACGAAGAAATCACAACTAGTGCATCAAATAAATGTGAGCCGGAAGAAATGAGTGCTGAAGACCCACTGTTTATACTGTATACCTCTGGTTCTACAGGAAAACCTAAAGGAGTTTTGCATACTACAGGTGGTTACATGGTTTATGCTTCAATGACTCACCAATATATTTTTGACTATAAGAGCAAAGATATTTATTGGTGTACCGCGGATATTGGTTGGGTAACTGGACATAGTTACATTATTTATGGGCCGTTAGCTAACGCGGCTACAACTATAATGTTTGAAGGAGTACCTAATTATCCTGATAGCTCTAGATGGTGGCAGATTGTAGATAAATACAAAGTTAATACATTTTACACTGCTCCAACCGCAATTAGAGCTTTGATGAGAGAGGGAGATGTCCCGGTAAAAAAAACAAGTAGAAAATCATTAAAATTATTGGGGACAGTAGGAGAACCAATAAATCCAGAAGCTTGGATGTGGTATTACGAAGTTGTTGGAGATTCTAAATGCCCAATAGTAGATACCTGGTGGCAAACTGAAACTGGGGGCATATTAATAGCTCCACAACCAGGTGCTATTGATTTAAAACCTGGATCGGCGACAAAACCTTTTTATGGAATTAAGCCGGTTTTGGTTGATGAGGCTGGTAAAACTATAAAAGGGGCCGGTAAAGGAAGGTTATGTATGGCAAGTTCTTGGCCAGGTCAAATGAGAACTGTCTATGGAAATCATAAAAGATTTATAGAAACTTATTTTTCTCAATTCGATGGAAAATATTTTACCGGAGATGGATGTAAAAGAGATAAAGATGGATATTATTGGATAACTGGTAGAGTTGATGATGTCATAATTGTTTCTGGTCACAATCTCGGAACCGCAGAAATCGAAAGTGCGTTTGTTGCACATAGTAAAGTTGCCGAAGCTGCAGTAGTGGGTTTTCCACATGATATAAAAGGTAATGGCTTGTACTGTTATGTAACTCTAAATGCAGGAGAACAGGCTGACGGTGATTTAGAAAGAGAGTTAAAACTTTGGGTTAGAAGACAAATTGGCCCTATTGCTTCGCCAGACATAATTCAATTTTCTCCTAGTTTGCCTAAAACTAGATCGGGAAAAATTATGAGAAGAATTTTAAGAAAAATAGCTGCTAATGAACATAATGATCTTGGAGACACGACTACTTTAGCAGATCCAAGTGTAGTTGACTCTCTAATAGAAAATAGACAGAATAAAAGTTAATTAAAAATTAAATTTTTAGTCAGTTCTTTAAATTCATTTTCAACAAGATTCCATTTTAATTTCATTGAATTTAAAACTATTTCTTTGTCTAAAATTTTTAAATTATCAGCAATAGGTGACCACTTATAAAGTGCTAAACTACTACTTTTGAAAGGATTTTCTTTATGATAATTATTCCAGTTTATTTCTTTAATTCTAGTTAAAAATTCTATTTTTGAACTTTCAAAAAGATGTTTCTCTAAACCATTGTCTTTTTCATTTTCTATAATAGAAACAAAAACTTTTTCAGCATCATTTTGTTTTAAATTTTTTTGATCAATTAGATATGAAAAAGTATAAAATGTACAATCTGATAAAGAGCATAGATATATATTCCATTTTGCAATATTTATAGATTTTGAAAATTTCTCATCTTCAAACATCATGGCATATCTTGTTCCGATTCTGGTTTTAATGTATCCATATAAAGTTGTTTGAGTTACATGAGCAGATCTCTCTTGAATAAAAATTTGCAACTCTTCAATTGATTTGATTTGTGAAAATCGGCTTGTAATTTTTTTAATGGGAAACATGTAGTTCCTCATATCTTTTAGAAGATTAATAATATTTTTATAATTCAATCTCACGTTGTATTAAAATTTCCTTTATTTATCTTACTTTGTAACATTCTAAGTCTTTTTTTAAGAGTTTTTTTCTCTTTTAATTGACCTCAAGATGGGTATGATCTTGCAGTTAACTTTACAATTTACGTAAATAAGTAATAAAAGGGGGAAAAATGTCAAATAAAGACGCTTATTGGGCGAAGACTAAAGGACATATGATAGTAACATTAGTCCTATGGTTCTTCTTCTCATTAGTAATTTTTATGTTTGGTTCAGAACTAAACACGATGTCATTTCTTGGGTACCCACTAGCTTACTATATGACGGCGCAAGGATCACTTCTTGCATTCGTTATAATGCTATTTTGGACTGCCAATAAACAAGAAAAAATCGACGAGGAACATGGTTACTCAGAAAGAGAGGATGACTAATGTTTAAAGGTGGATTTATACAAAATCTTCCAAAGATATACGGTCTCTACACAGGAGGTTTTGCAGTATTCATTATTTTAATGGCTATAGCAGAACAAGCGGGAGTATCAGCTAAAAACATCGGAGTGATGTTTGTAGCTTTTACAGTAGGTATTTATGCCTTTATTGGTTATTTATCTAGAACCGTCCAAGTAGATGCTTATTATGTTGCTGGAAGACAAGTGCCTACCGTATTTAACGGGATGGCAACTGCAGCTG
>CAJXBI010000053.1 GCA_913050005.1 uncultured Bacteroidota bacterium | reverse complement strand
TCAGTAATATAGCCATTGGGGATTTACATGTGTATGCAACAGATAAACTGAATTATTTTTTTTGAAATAAATATTAAAAAGTTTGAAATGCAAATAGGTAAGATTATTTATTGTGCACAATAATTTAAGTGGGAAGTTCCATCCAATCTGCAGTTTTGTTTTTGCTAGGGATAGATGCAATCAATGATTTAGTATATGAATGCTTTGGCTCAAGAATAACCTCTTTACAAAGACCTGATTCAACAATTTCACCTCTATACATAATATTGAGCGTATCACAAATTTGAAAGGCTGTCGTTAAATCATGTGTTATATAAATTACAGTAATACCATACTGGTTTTTAAGTATTTGTATATTTTCAAGTATGCTTGCCCTTAGAGAGGCATCAATCATGGAAACTGGTTCATCAGCTAAAATAACTTGTGGCTTGACCATTAATGCCCTTGCAACCATCAGTCTTTGTCTTTGTCCTCCGCTTAATTCATGTGGGTAACGTTCTTTTAAATGGTCGAAATCTAGTCCAACGTCTTTCAAAATTTCTTCTATAAATGTATTAAAATACCTTGGATGTGAGATTAGACTTAGATTTACAGCAGTTTCTTGAAGAAAATGAATAGCTTTATAAAAGGGATTATACACTCCATAAGGATCTTGAAATATCGGTTGAACTTGCAATAAATATTTTTTTCGATTTCTATTCACATATTGTAAAAGTGGCTTATCATTTATTAAAACTTGACCCGAAGTTTGCGCAAGTGTTCCCAACAAAATCTGCATCAATGTTGATTTTCCACTACCACTTTGACCAGCAATACCAATTATTGATGGTTCAAGATTATTAAATTCAAAATTTATATTCTTAAGTGCAAAATTTTGTTTTGATCCGAAAAGAGATGACTCATAAGATTTAAAAACATTCTTAAGAGTTATTGTAATTCTTTTGTCCTGAGAAGATTCTCTAGTCTTTTTTGATTTACCAAATCTATTTGATGTGTTTTGTTCTTCTTCAAAACTAGGAACACTCTTCAAAAGGATCTTGGTATACCAGTGAGTTGGGGAGTCTAATAGTTCCTCGGTTTTCTTTAATTCGACAATTTTTCCATTGTGCATGACAGCTATTCTGTCAGCAAACTGAATTACTAAACCCAAGTCATGACCAATCAGTAAAATAGATGTGCGATATTTCTTTTGTATACTAAACAAAGTTGAAATAACCTGCCTTTGTATAATGACATCCAAGGCGCTAGTTGGTTCATCTGCAACTATAAAATCTGGATTAAGTAGTATGGCACAGGCTATCGAAACTCGTTGCTTCATACCCCCACTCAACTCATGAGGATACATATTGAGAACTGAATGGGGGAGCTCTACTTGATCAAGTACTGATTGGACTTTTGAATTATTTTCTTCTTTGTTAAATTTCCCATGATCCAAAAGACCATCCACCAATTGCTCTTTAATTCGCAAAACTGGATTAAGTGAGTTCATTGACGCTTGTGTAATCAACGAAAACTCACTCAAGCGCCTTGTCCGAAGTTCCTCATCGTCTAAATCAATAAGATTTAAATTTTTATGTAAAATTTGACCTGTTGTAATTGCACCAGGTGGTTTCAACATTCTAAGAATAGCCATCGCGAGGGTCGTTTTACCACTTCCAGATTCCCCAACAAGTGCTATTTTCTCATTTTCATATATGTCCATGCTAACATCATCAACAGCTTTAAGAGCCTTACCATAACTATTGTATTCAATAGTTAGGTTTTCGATTTTTACAAGAGCCTTTGACATATTTTAGCTAAGAGAAATTATCTATTTATTATGTAAAACTGTAACAATTAATACTGTTGCCAGAAATTAAAAATTCATTTACTTGAATTCTAACTTTCAGGTAGTTTTAAACACTAAATTATTAGAATTTTGTTTTTAGGCGAGGGTTAGCCCACTCATCCAAACCTTGTGAAATCAGATATAATGAAACGAAAACAAGGATTATGATAATAATGGGTGGTGTCCACCACCACCACCACCCTTGTAGCAGAGATGAATACCAAATGTTCCAGTAAATTGTCATACCTAGTGAGTTCGATGAAAATGCCCCTAAACCCAAGGCTTCTATACCAATTGAGGCTAGAATTGCGCCTGCTACAGTCATCACAAAATTAGCCATTACATATGGTAGTAAGTTGGGAAGTATCTCCATGAAAATAATTTTCCAGGATGGCAACCCAGAGAATCTTGAGATAGATATATAGTTTAGTTCCTTCATTACAAGAACTTGAGATCTTAACACTCGCGTTGGCCCAAGCCATGAAGTTATGCCGACAATCAATGACAACTGCAATATTGTCATATCACCAGGAATTGAGATGGCAAAAATTATGAGTACTACTAGAGGTGGGATACTTTGAAAGACATCCACCACAAATTTGATGATATAATCAACTATTCCACCAAAGAATCCTGCAGTAAATCCCAGTACTACTCCTAGCAAAATTCCTATACCCCCAGCTATTATTCCAATCTGAATTGTTTGAGGAGTTCCGATCACAATTGACGTTAATACATCCTTACCCATTCTATCAGTACCCAACCAATGATCCATTGAAGGTGCTTGTGAGGGCCTGAATGATAAAGCCTGTGCATGATTCAGATCAACAATAATATAAAAGATCAACCAAATAATTAGTGAAATTGATAGAATCCCGAGTCCTAAAACTAGTGTAAAATTTCTACTGAGGTATTTAATCATTTGTTTTGATTTTCATAAATTAGAAATTTTAACTCTTGGATCAATCAATGGGTAGATTACATCAATCAACAGCATTGAAAATGCGATAGAAATCACGAGGATGAAAACCACTCCTTGGATTATGAAATAGTCGAAAGCTTTTATTCCCTGATAGAGTAATGATCCAATACCAGGATAAGAAAAGACAATCTCCACCAAAATAGCTCCACTAATTATATGTGAAAGGGAAAGTGCAAGTGCTGTGACCTGGGGCAAAATCGCGTTTTTTATACCGTAATTAAAAAAGATTCTGCTGGACTTTAAACCTTTTGCTTCAGCCAGAGTCATGTAATCTTCCCCTTTGGTAGTCACCATCATTGATCTCATCCCTAAAGCCCAAAATCCACTTTGTGCTAATATAATTGAGAATGCTGGCAGAATAGAATGCTCTAAAACCTCTAAAAAAAACTTTAAAGTGTTATCTGGAATTGTTGTAGGCCTGTAGCCACCAAATAAAGGGAACCAGCTTAATTCAAATGCAAATAACCAAATCAGAACTAATCCTAGCAAATAAAAGGGTATTGCTGAAAAAATAAACAACACAGGAATAATGCT
>CAJXBI010000052.1 GCA_913050005.1 uncultured Bacteroidota bacterium | reverse complement strand
TATTCTGTTTTCTAGTTAAATCTTCGCATATTGCCGGCCATAATTCATCAACTTCTGATTTAAATCCTTTATGAACTCTAGATACTGTTTCTGCCATTACTGGAATCGATTTTAAGTCTGCTTTAATGTCATTAAATTCGTTTGGTTGAGTTCCTCGACAAGCTATAATACAATCATACTTATTCATAAATCTATATGCCTGCGCACCGTTGACATCATAAAATTCAATTGTATTGAATTCGAGCTTTCGCGCTGCAGCCTTAGCTTCTTTAAGGTCAGAGTATGCAATTGCTGATAGTCGAGCAAACAAGAGGCTTCTGGCTTTAAAACTTAATTGATTTATTGGTCGTGCCATAATAGTAATACCTTGTATTCTTTTAGATAATACTATTTATATGTTTACTCACTTAGAAAGACTGCTTCGCCTTTAATAACTCCACCTTCTTCACGAAGTTCAGCTTTTGCTTTTTTTTCATCTTCTAACTTTTTAATTTTAGCTGCCTGATCTCTAATAATTTTCTGTTGTGCTTCAATAGTCATAAATTGTTTATCCAATTCTGATGTTTGAGGAAATTCAATAATTTTACTCATTCACTATCTCCTTATAATATATACTATATATATTTGGCTCCAAGGGCAGGATTCGAACCTGCACGAATATAAATATTCTTTTGCTAAGACTATATATTCACAGCATAAACAGTGCTGCGTGTCTACCTATTCCACCACCTTGGATTATTCTTACTTTTTAAGAGTATCGAGCGCACTAATCATGCGTGTCATACCAATTCCACCACCAACTCTTGGAAAGAAATCAAATTCAAGAAACTTTTCAAGTTCTGCTTCAACACGATCTTTACCAAATAATTGGTTAATAAGACCAGCATATTCGCCATTTGAAATAGTATGAAATGTATCTCGCATTTGGTTTTTATCAGTACTGCGTTCTGCACTACCAATTGTTTCCATACCACCAAGGATAACATCAATCTTCTTACTTGTACCATCTTTATTTCTTGACATATTCCAAAATGGACTTGTAAATTCAGGAAATTCTGTAATCATAGAACTACCAAAACTAGCTTCCATTGCTAACTCGTGCTGAGCATCTAATTCTGTAGTAGAACTTAGACCGTAATGTTGTTGCCATTCACGATATGTTTTTTCTGTTGGAATATCAAATCCTAAGTGATTACATAATTGATATTCCATAGTCTTAAGATCATCGATGTCTCCTGGCATTTCAAATTCAAACATCGGAAAAATCGTATCATGCCTTCCAGGAATTGCATTTGGTTCTTGTCTATACGAAGTCGAGACACAAAAAAACCCCTTCGAAGAGGGGCGAGTTAATAATTCATATTCCAACCACATCTGGCCAGTTTGAGGAAGAGGCCATATTTGCCCTTCATAATTATATGTTGCTACATTTTCCGGATCTTCACATGCAGCTAAAATGCTTAATCGATTTTGTGTATGCACTTCTTCAAAGCCTCTATTCAAAAAAAATGACCTTAAAAGGTCAACAGCTTTTGTAAATTTTTTTGGTTCAATCAACTGTGTCACGAGTATTTCCTCTCTTTATATTACTCTCAATTGAGATTATTTATACAAAAAAAGATTAAGTTTTAAGATAAAATATTTTTTATTTTCCATGGTGTAAAACATACTGATCCAAGGCTTACATAACTAGCACCTCGATTAAAATAATTTTCAGCATCTTTTTTTGTAGTCACACCTCCTCCAGCAATGATCGTTACATGAGGATATTTTGTTTTAATATATTCAATAATTCTATTTGTGTATGGTACTAATAGTTTTCCACTTTGTCCACCATGAATAGAATATAAAGTATTACTAGCATGAATTTGGCTGTAGCCAGAATCAACTATTTGATCAATAAGGCTTTCTGTTGCAATAGGAGGTATTTTGCAAATACACCAATCCCTATTAGTTGATGGCCATAAATCAAATCCTGGTAAACTAACTGCTCCAACATCTTTATCTAAATTAGGACAACTAATATTAATTTCTAAAGAAGTATTACTTGGAACAATGCTATCTAGATTAATCCAGTCCCAGTGATCAATAGCTGCTAAACTTAAAACATCATTGAGGCCAGATCTTTTTAATCCTTCTTTTATTCCAGCATTCCTCAGACCTATTTTATTTCGCCATCCATCTTTAGTATAACGAAGTGTTTTTAAGATCTGAGGAAATAGTCCTGGACGATTCTGATAAGTCCAGCTTCCAGTTACGCTAATCGCATTTGATAGTTTTATATAATTTCCAAATGGAGCAGCAATAAAATATTTCATTCAAAATGCTTACTTAACATTTCAAGACGTTCACTTGCGTGACCCATAGTGCTAAGCTCTTTTTGCATAGCCTCTACAATATCACTATGTTCGCCAATACCAACAGGATTATTTAAATAAACCATAAAATTAGTTTTAGCTCTTTCTAGTTCACCTTCAGCATGCATACGACATGCTAGCAACAATTGTTCTTTCACTTACCTATCTCCCCTAATGGAATCACATCTTTTGAATCGATATAATCGTCCGGTGTATATTTTCTTACATTAACTTCTTTTATCATTGTTCCATCACGCATTCTATACGTAATAAATTCTTGCCTAATTACTCCTTCTGTTGATGCTTCAAATGCAGATTTAAATGGGCCAGATATATCTATTTCATCTGAAATTTCAAAAGTATAATCAACCATATCATCAGAACTATCTACAATATAGCTTTGTTCATGTTTATTATGTTCACCATGTCCCCAACCAGAATAGTATTTTAGTGGAACAATATCATTTGGTCCAATTGATTTAATCATGCTTGTATATCTACCCTTTTTGCTTCAACTTGTGGTATATGTGTTTTTCTACCGTCTGCACCGTAAGTTCCATTATGGCCTTCATAAGATTGTGCTAAAGCTTTTTGAGGAGCCCTTATTGATTGTTCTGTTCTTTCTCTAATTTTTTCAACAACATTCATTTGTATTTCTTTTGCTGCCTGAGTTTTATGAATTAATTCAAGCGGTATTTGAGCCATCATGTGACGATATTCTTTTGAATTTACATCCATTGCATATCCTTTCAATTTATATCATTTTTTTCTGAACATTTTTGAAATACTCCACTTATAGTATTTTCATTTTTAAATTCTTTTGGAATAACAAAGCTTCCGTGCCTATCTCCTCCACTACCATATATTTTTATAGTATCTTGAAATTTATGAAAGTAAAATGATCCTTGTGTGGGATACATTATTTTTTCATCACCTATCCATAACGATCCTGCTATTACTAAACATACTAGCATTGCAATCTCCTTATTTTAAAATTCCTTATTGATATTATTTATCAATCAAAGAGGGCGCCTTCCTAGGTGCGCCCTCTTCTATCTGCATTTTACGTATGCAGCAACCGGCTGAGTTTCGCGGTATCAGCGCTTGTACCGACCTATAGATTGGGGCCTCCAAAATCTATAGGGTTTCACTAACTAATCCCCCTTTAGTTCATAGTTAGTGTCTGGCGGACCCTAGAGGATTCGAACCTCTGACCTAGTGCTTAGAAGGCACTTG
>CAJXBI010000051.1 GCA_913050005.1 uncultured Bacteroidota bacterium | reverse complement strand
TTTGATGTTTACGGCATTCATCAAACTCTTTTTTTAAAAGAAGGTCGGTCGTCTCGTTTAATGTCCACCCAGGCATGCCTGGCTCAGCTAATCCTTTCACACGATCTAAATAAAAACAACGCGAGCAGGTGAGAAAATTACTGAATCGACCCCGACTGATTTTAAAGTCTTTTGATTGTCCTGGATTATAAATAGAAGATGCTCGAGTACGTTTACCTGAAGCTTCGACAAGTTCTAATTTGCTATTTCTTTTTAGGCTGATCATAATTTTTTTTAAAGGTTATTATCAATATAGATTGTAAACCAAAGCTAAATTTTTGTTATTTTTCTAAGTCGTCTTTAATGTTTTGTTTCAAGAGAAGAAGTAAGACTTGCATACACAACATGGACCACTAATGCCTTATATTCCAAAGCTTGGAATTCACTCTCCAGGTTGGCTTGAGAATAACCCCAACTTTCTTTAATATAATGGTCACAAATCTCAAAAGATTTAACTGGTCCACCCCAAGTTGGTAGGTTTGAGAGGTCCACTTTAGAATGACTAAATGGGAAAAGACGGGAGGAGTGTTCTGAGATAAATAGTTCTGCATTTTTAACCACCCATTTGTGCCATTGTTTGAAGGTCATTTCATCAATACCTTCTAGTGGCTCTTGGTCCCGATAAAATAAGTAGGATTGAAATGCCCACATTTGCTCTGCATAATCAAGTCCGTGGGCTCCTGTTAAAGAAAATAAAGGTACCTGTATTGGGAATAAATTTAAAAAATAGTCAATTTTTCCAATTTCAAGAGTTCTAATACATGCATATAAAAAAAAGGGCAAACATATATATATATATTCTGCTATTTGCATTGTTCCTTTTTGATCACTTATTCCATGTAATTGTATTTGAAATATCCCACACTGATATGCTTCAAGTAAACTGACTTTCTCACTCAAAACATTTTTACCTAAAGCCAATATAAATGAATCATAAAGACGATTTGCATCTAAAATCCTTTCTATAGAATTAACTTTATTTGATAGCAATCGTTCATCTTGAAGTTTAACAATTTGTAAAATTTTGTTAACGTTTGGTACTTTAATGTCACGAAAATCAAAAGTTAACCCAGACCGATAACAAAATTCATTTAACTCTCTATCAAAACCATTATACAAATGGCCAATCGTTTCATCTATGTTTCGTGTTCTATCTATGGGAAGGGATAAATTTAACTTGGCAAATAACTCTTCAATTTTTTCTTCGGTATTTGGAGCGCCTGCATATAAACCAACTAAAACAAAAAGACCAAAAACTCTCTCTCGATCAAACCCTAAATCAATTAGTCGATCTACAAATACTTTTGTTTGCTCTGGCAACTCGAAATAGTCAGACTTATGCACAGATTATTTCCTTTAATAAAAGTATTAATTATTCAATCAGATACTTAAAGGTTTTTATAATATTATCATTAAATAAAATCTCAATGATAACTGGTCCTTTAGGATCATCCTTTGTTAGTTCCCATGATCCCATCGCGAATCCATCATTAGCAAAACTTCGGGTAATGGTTATCGAGGAGGAATCATTTGATACTTCAATTCCAGGTGTATTATTATTATAGGATTCACCACCTATTTCACCCCATACAGTTGGTCCGCTTGTGGTAACTCTTTCCTTAAATGTTACTTCTTTCCCCTTGGCATAATATTTAAAACTGTAGTAATAACTCTGACCGACTTTGTAAGGTATCTTTTCTGTTGAGGTGAAATTCTCGCTTTCATCTATGGTGCCACGATCCCACTCATAGATTTCAAAAATAGTATCTGGTTGAGGCGTAATATTAATTCCAACATGATCCGTCATGTTATCCTCTAAAAAAAGTTGTTCTGAGCAGCTGGGTGTTGCGTAAAGATAATCAGCAGAGCTCCAAGTTGCCTCAGGGTATATATCAATTAATCTATCAGATAGTCGTTCAAGTAAATCATCTTTATACTGCCCAAACTTTTTGGAGGCAATCTCCAAACGGTATTGCATTTCTTCTGAATTAGCTCCAAATAGACCAAAATTTCTTTTTTCAGAATTAGTTAAATATTTCATATCCCAATTAGGTATTGAATTAAAAAGCCATATAAGTTGTGGTGATGCTTCCATATAAGTTAAGTAATCCTCCGTTTGGATCTCATGGTAACGCACGTTATCATGGACTTCATCCAAAGGGATATCCTCCTCGTATTTTGCTCTATGAATTCCTATGTCACCGTTGGCCATTTTACATACGCCTGCTTGTAATATTAATACGCAAGCACTGCTGCAGGAGTCATGAGGCATAACCCAAGTAGACAAGTGATTACCACGTACCGCTATTCCAATTTGTTTAGCACTAGATATATTTCCCCCAGGGCTGTTGAGAATAACGGAGTCAAACTGCACTCGATAATTATTTTGATTAATATCTGCCAAAGCTTCATCAAAAATAATATCGTCATCAAGTTCAATGCTTCCTTCAATCCTTAAAGAAACTATTTCTCTACCTTGGGCATCTTTAATACCTAATTTTTCATAGACAATATCTGGTCGAGCGACATATGGGATAAGTAATACTAAAAAAAGAAAATATTTCAATCTGGATAAGGGCCTCGAAATGCTGAAATGAAAGGATACTTAATGCCTCTTTCATAACCACCTCCAATATAAAAACGAATATGTCCTAAATATCTAATGCGTAAAGGGTCGGCATGGACTATGTAATGCATTAATTTCTCATCGCACTCGATCTGAAGCATTTCATTTATTTGATCAGGGTAGTGTCTTCGGCTAAATCTAAATTTTATGTCTGCTGCTACACTTGGGAGTATGTCACTTAAAATTTGCATTTTCTTACGCTGTTTTTTTATAGTTAGTATTTTATAACCCCCATATCGGTATCTTGAATAATAGTTAGTTCATCGCCATAGACAAATACCGTTTCTCCATCTTGAGGGGTTACTGATATTTCAGACTGAGAGCCTTCACTAATGATATATCTGACTTCAGGTTTATAGTCTGATTGAATAATAGTAAGTGAGCCATCATCTCCCCAAACAGAGGTTGTCTCAGCCATCAAAAGGCTTGGTATAAAAAATATGAGTAAGAGAAGTTTTGTCATAAGTCTAAATATCTTTTATTAATTGCTTTGATTTTTTGTTTATGGATTTCTTTTTCAAATAGAATGTAAGTCGCATAGTCCATTGGGAAGTCATCTACTGTATTTCGAGGTAAAGAATCTATATCCCAAATTAAATCCTTAACAATAATGTCAGTAACAGCTCTAAAAGTCATAAGATAAATATACGCCTTTTCACTTTACTAGAAAAGTACCTTTACTCCATCTGTAATCTTAACCAAATATATTTAAGAGAAATCTCACTTGTCTATGTTTAAAATAAATGCATGAATAAAAAAAAAGATTGGAAATCTGAGAAAAAATAAAAACAATTCCTCAGGGAGAAGTAAAAGCCTCATATATTCATGATTTAAAATTATTTAAAGGTATGGCTGAATTTGCAGAGATGAAATACTGACCAGGTGTAAACTTTATCAATGAAAAAAATAATTAAATGAATTCTAAAGACATTTACCCAAGCAGAGAAATTTATCTTCGTTGCCAAGAAGATTTTTATGGTCTCAATAAAGGTTTATCAAGATTAAGTTCTAAATGCAGTAAATGTTTACATGAAATGGTTTATTTCCAAACATATATAAAAAGTAAAGATTGGAAAATATTAAATATTGAAAGAAAGATAAGTATTCTCCAAAATCAATACTTAGCCACATTGCATGATAGTGCTTTTTTAGCTCATCACCACTTTGTAA
>CAJXBI010000050.1 GCA_913050005.1 uncultured Bacteroidota bacterium | reverse complement strand
TTCTAAACTTTCCCAATTTTTAGTAATTAGATTCAATAAATTTTTAGGTTTAGTTCATGGGAGAAAATTATTACTAGGTGATTTTAACATGGACAACTATGTTGATTATTTTCTCATTGGTCATGGTTATGATAGACAACCATTTCCTGGCGAATTTCTAAAAGCACTAATGAGTGATGGTCAAGGAGGCTTTATAGAAACAGAATATACAAGTGAGGTTTCTTTTTTTCATGGGGGATCTTCTGGTGATTTTGACAATGATGGTGATTTAGATGTTTTTGTTGTTGAGGCAGGTCGTGGTAAATCTTCAATTTTTGAAAATAATAATGGCATTTTGACACCTAATACGGATTTAGTTGATCAAACATTGATGACAGGAATGTATAATAGTGAGTTTTTTGATGTTAATTCTGATGGTTTTCTTGATATAATTGTTGGCGGTCACGATTGGAGCTATGGAGCAGATTATGATAACACTCCTCTAATTATTTATGGTAATGGTGTCGATTTCAAAAACAACTCCATTTATAGGTTGCCAGAATCGTCAATTAGTCAACAGGGGGTTATAGCGGACTTTGAGTTTTACGATATTTCTGGTAATGGAAAATTTGAAATTATTATTTCAAGGACTGGAGATAATACTATTGATAACACAAATTTTTACCGTGATTGGTCAATTCAAATCCTAGAACGAACCAATGGAAATTACATTGACGCAACGGATAAATTTATTGATGTTTCTTCCGGAGAGGGAAATTGGATTGACTGGATAAAAATATCTAATGAAGGAAACAAAATAATAATGCAAAATGGAAAATATCCACAACAAGATCAATTTAAAAAATGGGAGCTTTCGAATTCAAGATTTATTAAAGTTAATTAAAGTCCACATCCTTAGCTAATCAGCGGTATATTCCAATACTACTTGATCTATAATAGTAACCTCAGAGAAAGATTGAATAAGAGTAGAGTAATCTACGGTTAAAGAATCACTAGTAGGTAGACTTGAAGGCAAGCTAGACAAAGCATAGATCGTCATATAGTAGGTCGATGTGGCACCCGATGGACTACAGGGTGAACTGTAAGAAAGTTTTGTCCCATCTTTATTTGGACCAATATACCAAGCCCCATCATTGGCTGCACCGTAGGGAATCTCACTCACACTTGGATCTATGTTCCAAAGAGATAGATAAGAATTGGTTTCCGTTGCATTTGGGAACCCATGAATAGAAATAGCCAAAGTGATTGTTCCTTCAGGAACATTAGACCAATGGATGGGAATTGATTTCTCGATTCCGTTGACTTTTTCTTCACATTTATAAGCCTCTAAAAGCGCTCCATTAGAATCAATGGCAATACTAGATAATGTAAAAGTAGAATTGGTTGAGGTTGCAGAATAGGCGGTATCAGAATTGGAATCTTCATTTGCAGCACTATCATCGTACAAGGATGTATAACCTGCAAGGGTAACATCTGTACAAAAATTTACATTGTTGTAAGTTTCAACATTTTCCGTTGAGTCAGCCGCTAGAGCTCCATTGGTAGGAAGGTTAGATGAATTTCCATTTTCATCAACATAAGTGTAAGTGAAATTGCAGTTTTCATCCCAACTGTAATTCACATAATATTTTACATTCGACACCGTGTATTCGAAAGAAAAAGCATTGGTTCCAGTTTGACTCATACCATTGACAACGGCACCATTTACCCCTTTAAAATCACTAGAAGAACGAACAGGATTTTGTACTGGCTGAGGAAATATTTGATCCTCTGGGGCAGTTGTAGCAGGGTCTAACGTCACCACACCCTTCATAACAGGAATGTAATAGGGTGCCTCATTTACTGCATGATAACGATAATTACCATCGCTATCGTAACGTCCAAAAGCTTCATCTAAGGTTTCTTCGGTATAACCATAGACAGGATAGCCGTCCAAAGCGTAGGCAAGTGGATTGTCTGTACCTACAATGGATTCAAGATGAGTAGGAACCAGATGATAGTGATAATCATCACCACGCCCAAAGTGTCCTCCCCAATCATCTAATTCACCAATCAAATATGCATTTGCACCTCTATTGTTGTAAACATTGAAAATAGGAACACCGTTTACGGCAACCGCAAGCGCACCCTTGAGAAGGTGCTCACTCGTGTTGAGTGGCGTAGTTGACATCTCAGG
Organism: uncultured Bacteroidota bacterium; assembly: GCA_913050005.1. GTDB lineage: Bacteria > Bacteroidota > Bacteroidia > NS11-12g > UBA9320 > UBA9320. Next base: position 3,080 of record CAJXBI010000050.1, on the reverse strand, counting down.
ATTAAGTGGAATTGTCCAACTGTTATCCCCAGTATAATTTTGAGGGATTGGCACCTGCTCCTGCCAAGAGGTAATTCCTTTCCCCATTCCGTGTTCAGGCCAACTATAGGAGTTGATGTAAAAATATTCGCTATCACTTGTAATGGTAACACCCGAAAAATCATTAAAATGACTTATAATGGTGTCTATCAAGGTTCCACCGCTGCTTGTATCTGTATCTGCAGTTGAATCTGAGACATCGTTTGTGCTCTCTGAAGTACTTTCTGAATTGTTATTTTCTGTAGTCGAGTTATCAGATGTAGTATCTTCGTTTGTAGTAGAAGTTGAAGTATCTGAGCTAGACACGGGAGGAGTTGCAGTCGCTTCATCTTTGGAACAAGCAATGATAAGCAAAAACGCCAGAGAAACCATAGCGCTGATAAAGGAAGTTTTTCTGTAATACGTAAATTGGTAAAAATTAAATATTGATATGATTAATATAATAAGTGATAATAGACTGTTCCATACCTTTGACTTACTCAATTGGGTTGTTCGATTTATCCCAGATTTTATATTTACTTTACTTGGTTGGTTGAATTTTTCAATTAGGGCCAAGCGCTCCATTATGATTAGTTGGTCTTCCATGGAAAATGATTCTAAGGGATATTTTACAATAGCATATTGATCTGCTAATCTTAGAGTAACTATTCCATTAACTGAGGAAACAAAATCAGCCTCGACAAAAGCATCAGAGTCTTGGAAATACCATTTTTTGGCATTATGACTATGGTCACCACTGTGAGCAAATGAAACAAAACAATGGGATGATAGAACAACAATTAAGAAAGCCCTTAATAATATTTTGAATGACATAATTTTTTAAGAATGATTTAAAATTTTAATTTTATTTTAGACAAGATTATTGCATAATTTGGTATATAAAAAACAAATACTTGTTAAAATCTTCATTATTGTTTAAATTATAAATAAACAAACAAATATTTGCTACTAATCACTCTAATAATGATATAACTTTTTATTTGGCAAATTTAAAATTCAGTTAAAGGAATTTATTTAAATATATTCAAATATTAATGTTTAAATAAAATATAATCACCCTGATTAATTCTCACCAATGATCACAAGTTTTTTACTAATTTAAAAACTTTCTTGGCCAGTTTTGGCTTTTACAATTTACTTTGTAAATGAATGGCATGAAAGAGGTTTTGATTCTGTCTTGTTTTCATCAGGGATTGGTCAGTAGTTGCCAATTTTTCAATAAAGTTTTATAAATTTAGGTGTAAAAAATATTTAGGACATGGAAAAATCAAGAAGAAAATTTATTAAAAATACAGCAGCTGCCAGCTCAGCTACTTTTTTAGCTCCTTCAATTGTATCTGCCTCGGTTTTTGGAGCAAATGATAGAATAAATGCCGCCGTATTGGGAGTCAATGGCCGCGGAAAAAGTCATATCAGTAGCTTAATGAAGCAAAAAAACGTTCAGGTTACCACGCTTTGTGATCCTGATATGAATATTATGCAACAACGCCAGGCTGATTTTAAAAACAAGTATGATAAGAATATAAGTCTTGAGCAGGATTTGCGTCGTGTTATGGACGACAAAGATATTGACGTAGTGAGCATTGCTTCTCCGAACCACTGGCATGCATTGTCTGTTATTTGGGCTTGCCAAGCTGGTAAGGATGTATATGTTGAAAAACCAGGTTCCCATAATATTTTTGAAGGGAGAAAGATGGTTGAGGCAGCGCAAAAATATGGCAGAATTGTTCAGCACGGAGTACAGCTGAGAAGTTCTCCTGCAATTAACGATGCTATTGGCTTATTGCGCAATGGATATATTGGTAATGTATATATGGCTCGAGGTATAGTCTTCCGATGGAGAGGAGATATTGGAGACAAAGGCATTTCTCCTGTTCCCAAAGGGCTGGATTATGACCTATGGACGGGTCCAGCTCCTAAAAGACCCTTTACAGAAAATTTGGTTCACTACAATTGGCATTGGCATTGGGACTACGGTAACGGAGATGTCGGAAATCAAGGCATACACGAAACCGATTTGTGTATGTGGGGATTAGACGTTGGTTTGCCCACCAAAATTACCTCAATGGGAGGAAAATTCTTGTGGGACGATTGCAAGGAGGTTCCAGAGGTGCTCACATCGATTTACAACTATCCTGATGAAGGTAAAATTATCCAATTTGAAGTCCGACCATGGTGTACCAATACGGAAGAAGGAGCAACAGTAGGAAATATATTTTACGGAGACAAAGGAATTCTCGTAGTCGATGGATACAGCAAATACAAAACATATCTTGGAAAAAACAGAACTCCAGGGAAGTCTGGAGATGATGGTGCTAAAGAAGCATCGGGGATGGACCGAGGAGCAGGAGGTACCGATGGACATTTTTATAACTTTATAGACGCGGTTAGAAAAAGAGATGCAGGGATACTAAATGCACCTATTGAAACTGGACATTTGTCATCAGGTCTGGCACATTTGGGCAATATTGCCTATCGCATGGAAAAGGTTTTAACTTTTAATCCCAGTACTGAAACCTTTGTAAACGATCCGGAAGCCAATAAAATGCTAACAAGAAATTACAGAGAGGGTTATGAGGTGCCTAACAAGGTATAGCCTATTACGCTCTTTTAATTTTCGTAAATTGATATAAATTCCATTATCATGTTTGAATGGCATAGAAATAAATTAAATCAAATGATGGATAGCTTAAAAATAGATAGCTATCAAGTTGCATGGATCTCATTTTTTAAAGGAGTTATCCTAACTGTTTTGTTTTATGAGTTTTTCGTTAAGTAGCGTTTACTCTCCATATCTCATTCCCTTTTTCATCATAGACGATATGTAGTTCCCCATTGCAGTAGTGATATTCCTTACCCTCTGAGATAACCTCAGCAAATAAACCATAAGGGGTCGCTAGAGGCAACAATGGCATGTCTATGGTCATTAAATAATCGACTATCATTCGAGACCAGGTGGGACCACCAACTTCAAAAGCCTCTTACGTCTGTGAGGGGCTTATTTTATTGACTCTACCCAACTGTTTCCTCAGTTGAAAAAC
>CAJXBI010000049.1 GCA_913050005.1 uncultured Bacteroidota bacterium | reverse complement strand
TCACTCCATTCAGCAGTCCAATTCTTTGATGTTAAAGCATAGCGATCACAAAATTTTGTTCGAGCGGATTGTACCTTTTCAGAAGACCACCACGCATCAATATCTTTAAATATTGTATTTACTTTTTTGGCTGCTTGCTTTGGACAGTAAAATAAAATTTCAGCATCTACGAGCAGATCAACCAAAGATTTTGAATCCTTACTTATTTCATTAAATCTTTCATCCCAAAATACTATGGTTGGAAAATTTCTAGATAATGTTTCAAGGAATACAGTCGCATTATGGCTACAGACACACAGACGACTTTTCTTAATTTGTGCCCATAATCCTTCTTTAGAGTGATCTATTTTTTCAGAGTATCCCAAAGAAGCATACTGTGCTTCAATATTCCAACCACGAGACCCACTGCTAGGATCTAATCTTATTCTGTAATATTCTTTAGAACAATTATCTAGGCTTTTAGCAAATTCAATTTGATTGTCTAAATATGTAAGAAATTGACCTCCAACTGGAATCGAATAATGACAATAAAAATATCGTGGTAAAGAGCTATGGATATGAAGAATAAAACCATCTTTCTTGTGACTAAGTTCTGGTGCTCCGGATAATTGAATACTTGGAAGTTTTACAATGTGAGGTTGCCCATCACATCTCCATCCCCAGGATATAAAACTAGAGGCAATTAAAAGTTGATGATCGACAGTCTGATTAAATTTTCCGACACCAAAATGGCCACCATGCTGGCCGATAATCAGTTTGCAACCTAATTGTTTTTTTTCGGCGATCCAAATTTTAAATCCATCATCCGCTTGATATGCATTGGCTGTAAAAACTCGTTTTGGTTTATTAGGTAATCTTTTAAGGACACAAGTTCTTATTAAAGAAAAGTTTTCCAGATAGCTCTTAGGGATTAAAGAGGGAAGTAATTTGCGGGCAAATTTTTCAAATCCATCTTCAACTTTACTTTTACGAAATAGACTTCTTTTACCTCGATTTATAACTAAGTCTTTTACTGTGAACTGGGTATTTTGAACATAAGGTACCTGTCTGAGCTTAAGTGCTAATTTCAAAACTTTGGAAAATTTTACATACGGGGAAACAAAAACCACATCAGTATTTATTCGGCCAATCATTGAAAATAAAGGGAGAACTAAACTTTTAATAAAAGACTTTAATTGATTACTTTTAGATCTTTCACCTTTGGTATTAATAAGAGGTTTAATATTGAAATTCCTATCAACGTCATAGGGTAAATCTAGGAACTTAACACATTCAGAAAGCACTACTTCATTCCATTCATCAGAAACAAAATCATTCCAAAAGTCATGAAAATCTCGAGGATGCCATTCGTTCAGGTCATAAATACCTAAAGTACATGTTGTGACTTGACTATTTTCACTAGCAGTTCTTACGCACTCGAATCTGTCATAAAGTGCATCAATACAAAAACGCAGCCAAGGGCCTATGATAATTCTCCAGTATTCTTTACTTTTATCAGTATTATGAACCTCATTTAAATTTTCTGAAAAATCTGATAATGTTTTATCATAAAATTCGCTTAAATAAGTATAGTCCTTGCTGTAATTATCACGGTCATCCCATTGATATGGCACAATTGGATAATCTTTTTTAACAGTTAGGAAATTTTTGAAGTTTTTAAGACACCAAGTACCAAGAAAAATATCATTATCTGACACACCAGATGCAGGCATGTCTAAAGGTGTTTTGATAAGCCTCAGAGTATTATTAACTTATTTTAGGTAGTGTAAAATTTAGTAATAAAGAAATTACACTAATTATAACAATAGTTTCAATCCGTTGATTAAAAGTTGATTATCCTTAAAGTCCCGCACTGCTACTCTAATATATTGTCCATCGACACTTGATTTACCCGAACAATCTTTTATGAGGATTGAATATTTTTCACAAAGATCAATTGCTAATTGATGCGCGTCTTTATCGATCACTTTACAAAATATATAATTTGCCTGAGATTCATAAGGAACAAGATAAGGAATCTCCTGCAGTTGATGAAAGAGTTCGACCCGAGCCTCAATTAGTTGATAACAACTTTTTTTGTATAGAGAGGAATATTTTCCAATTATTTGTAAATAAAACTCGGCGACCGAATTAATATTCCAAATGGGGATTGCAGATTTTACTCTGTTTACGAGACTTTCGTCTGAACTGGCCATTACTCCCAGACGTAACCCACCTACCCCATAACTCTTTCCAATACTCTTAATCACAATGAGATTTGGGAATCTCTCTAAATCAGCAGTATTCAAAAGCGATGACTCAAAACCACCAACAGCAAAGTCCAAAAAGGACTCATCCAAAACTAGATGTTTTCCGGTATTTTTAAATTCTTCTAATATTTCAATTATATCAGAATAGGAAATAAAGTTTCCCGATGGATTATCAGGATTTATAAGTATGACACCATCATTATCTTTTGATAAATTAATTACATCTTCTTTTTCATACCTGAACCCTTCAGCAGAAGGTACTCTCAAGTCTGTATTTGAAAATCTTGATGTGTATTCCTCGAAAGTTGGTCCGTATAAACCAAATCTACCTGAGAGAACAGTTGTAACTGTATTTATTAATTCTGCCGCACCATTTCCTACAATAATCTGACTTGTTTTAATACCGAACATTTGAGCACCAAGCATTGCCTGAACCCTCTCTCCTGAAGGATAGGACTGCATAAGTTTATGTAGGCTAAAATTTAACTCGTTGGTTAAAGATGCAGGAGGGAAAAATGGATTAACTAAATAGCAAAAATCTATCAAGTCATCGAAACGCCAATATCCACCATACCTTTTGGATAACAATTCATAACGAACCTCAGATTCAGCGAACTGAATATTTGCATTATCCAAGTCTTGTATATCATCAATCTCACACCAACTTTCCCCATTTAATGGTAATGCTGTAAGATGTTTCATATCAAGATCGACAACCACCTTCAAAACTTGTTCATAATATTCATTCTTACCTAATGCAGTTGCATATGCAGTTAGGAATGGAACATAGACATCATTTAAAAATGATTTTGAAAACTTGTATATATTTACAGTTTTATAATATTCATCGACTTGTGCATAATCAAAATCGGCTTTTGCAACAAAATGACTGATAGAAAAATCCTCATTCATTTTAACCACTGTACCATCCATCCAGGCCTTATATTTATCAACAATTGCTAAATTTTCCGACGGGTGATCGATAACCATTTGTAACAACTTAGGTTCGAATAGTAAGTCACTTTCGATTAATAGGGTATCATCCTTAACTATAAAGTCTTTGGCTAGATATACAGAGTAAATATTATTCGTTGTCGAATAGTCAGGGTTCTCAATATAAAGGATCTCAACTCCTTTATAATTGGTCCCAAGAAAATCTATAAGTTTGTCTTTCTCATATCCAACAATAATTAGTATTCGGTCAATGGGGTGCATAACTGCAGCATCAAGGCACCATTCAATCAATGTCTTACCATTTACCTTAACCATTGCCTTTGTTTTGTCCGAGGTTTCAGGCCCAAGCCGTCTACCCAAACCTGCTGCAGGAATTAATATTTGCATAATAATTTAACAAAAAAATGATTAAGTAAAAAAATGATCATCAGGAAGGTTTGGTTTATGATCGGGTGAGAATAACTCTAAATATGCTTTTTGAATTTTATTACATGTAGCTAAGCGATGAACTTCTATTGCTTGAATGGGAAAATATATTGCTCCTGCACAAATTGTAAAAACTACTCTCAAATCAATCGGTTCGAATAAATTGAACAATTCCAAAGTGGCAACAATTGGTAATATAAAGATTAAATAGTTTTCGTGGAAAAGAGCACTCGAAAACTTTCTTATAATTATGTATGGAAAAAAGTTCGCTGGAATTTTTTCAACCACTTTTTTGTCCATTTGAACATCAAGGTTTTTCACTCGTCTTTGTTGCTGCTCCATACAAATCGAAAACCATGCCATAGAAAATCTAGCGTATGGAAGACAAGAAGCAATGATTCCCAAAATAACAAAAGGTAAAATCCAAGTCCCAGTAGAATTCATTGCACCTAAAGTAATCCCACACACGATCGCAACATGCGAAATTACATGCATCATCCAATCAATGTATTGTCCAGCAACGCTACCTTTTTTATTAAATCGAGCAACTGCACCATCTACATAATCAAGAAAGTACCAGAGTATATACCCAAATGAACCAACTAGAACGATAACTCTATCGTCGTAAGTTAAAAAGTATCCACCAATAACTGCAACTAGTCCTGATATCCACGATACAGCATTACCACTAATACCAATTTTCAAACAAAACCAAGTGACATAAATTGCAGGAGGTACAAACACCCTGTCATGCCAAGAGTCGTAAGCAAAGAACCTATCTTCGTTACATTTATCTTTTACTTCTTTTAAGGATAAACTCATTTAGGATTAATTTAAGAAAAACTGAGAGAAGTACGATTTACTATTTGAGATATTTGATCTTTAATTCTTACACGGGTTTGCGAAGTTCTAGGATCTCTAACATAGTAATTTTGTAACCCCTGAATACTTTTCAAGTAAAGTTCTTCTGTTTGATTGAGAAGAATATCCATTCTATCCCAAAAGCTTTGTTCATCATTCTCACTTCCCTCAAATAAAATTTCTTTAGCAAAATCGACATGATACTTATTTGTTCCACAAAAATTAGCGTAAAGTACTTTCTTTCCAAATGAAAATGCCTCGATAAGGCATGTCGTTGAAAAACCTGCAATCAATGCTTTTGACTTTTGCATAGTGGGATAAACATTTCGTTCAGCAAAATTTACATCAATTATTTGAATAAGGTCTCCGTAAATAGACTTGTAATATTCTTCCTCCGACATTCCTACCTCCGGCATTACCCAATCACTAGAGTTCCTCTCGTTTCTAAGAATAACTGCGACTTTAAGATCTTTATTTCTCAAATATTTGGCAAGAAATGTATCCATAATCCGCATACCACGCATACTATCAACGACATCTTGCTGATAACCAATATTTCCACGCCAACAAGACACGATTAACAAATCATAAACGGGTTCAATTTCGCTTAATTCAGAGCAAAAATTATTAGTTAACGACAACGACCCAAATGGATAAAAATGATCAGCCTTGTAATTTAATTTTGGGAAGACATCTTCTTCCCGATTACCAAAGCAAAATAGATGATTACAATAGTAAGAATATTGGGGAGCAGAGTTATATGATAAACGAAATCCATTTTGAATAGCAATACATGGAATATTTTTTAAATTTTCTGATAACCATGCGAATTTATTGCAATTATCTACATATGTAACCACTGCCTTAGGTTTTTTCGTGGTAAATTCTGCCTTGATGTAAATTAGAAGCAACTGAAAATATAATTGAAAAAAAATACTTTTTTTTGCTCCATAAATACTGCGAATTTCAATACTTTTTAAATTTAAAATAAATCTAAAAATTATTAATATATTTAAATTTATCTTTACCGGACGGGTTTTAAAGATATCAACCGAAAAGTCATCCGGAATAACAGTTTTTACAACATCGGAATTTATTGCATCAAAAATGACAATGTCAACTTGTTTTACTGGGTCGCAAATAAATCTATTGAAAAGTCTAATTTTCTGTGTCCCTTGCTAATTCTTCCAGTTTTTTTCGATTAGTTTTTCCGCTTTGGGAGAGAGG
>CAJXBI010000048.1 GCA_913050005.1 uncultured Bacteroidota bacterium | reverse complement strand
TTAAACGCAAATTATGCTTCGGGAAAAGTTTCCAAAGAACTTTTTGATCAATATAATATTGGAGAGGAATATTGTTTTGAGATTTAATCTTTTATAAATTCGGAGGGGCTTTTTCCTGTAAATTTAATTTCTAATATATTATTATTTATTTTAGGAAAATTTATTGCTGAATTATAAATCAACTAGAATAATATATTTATTTTTAAATGTAGACACCTATTTAATTACAATTGCTTGTTTAGACTTTACTATAAGTTTTTTTTAAATAATTTAATTTAAGTAAAACTTCTCATGTCAGCAATTTGTAATTTTTGTATATTTTTGTTAAAATCATTTTATCAAACAAATGATAAATAAAAATGAGATTAAGAATTTAGCTAACAGACTACTTCTGGTGTTTTTGATATTAAGTCAACTCTCTAATGCGCTTTTGGTTGTCGATCTATTGGACATTAGAGATAAAATAGCCCTTAATAGCGATATAGACAATAGTGCTAAAGAAGACAAAAGCACATTGGATAATGCTGAAGAGTCTAAGATTCTTGAAAATTATTTTCACTCTATCTACTTCTCAGCCAAATCTACTGCCTTCGACTATTTGATAGAAAGCTTCAAAGAAGTCGTCAATACTGATGACTTACCTCCTCCAGAACTTAATTCTTAAAGGTTTTTTCAATATACTTTTTAATATCACTAGTCTTAAACTACGACTGGTAATTTCTGAATTTTTTTAATTTTTAATTATGAATAATATTTTTAAACATATTAAGGGAGACTTTTTTGGGGGTTTGACTGCTGGAATTGTTGCGCTTCCCCTAGCATTGGCATTTGGTGTTTCCTCTGGTCTTGGTGCCTCAGCCGGCCTTTATGGAGCATTATTTTTAAGTTTTTTCGCAGCCCTTTTTGGAGGCACTAATACTCAGATCTCAGGGCCAACTGCTCCAATGACAGCTCTTAGTATGGTAATAATATCTACAATAGTAATTATGAACGATGGTGACGTTTCAAAAGCTTTGCCATTGATTTTAGGAGTTTTTCTTTTATCTGGATTGCTTCAAATAGCGCAGGGTCTTTTAGGTCTTGGTATTTATATAAAGTATATACCTTACCCAGTTGTTTCAGGCTTTATGACTGCTATTGGATTAATAATTTTAACAACTCAAGCCTTACCGGTACTGGGGTATTATCCTAAGGAGGATGTAGAACTCGTTAAATCTTTTGAAAAAGAGGCAGAAAATGCAATTCTTGTTAAGTCACTTGAGGAAAATTCGAATAATGATTTAATTGATAAAGAAAGTTTTATTCAGGCTGCAATGAAGTCAAAGACTATTTTAGAAATTGATATTCAAAATGAATCAAAAGTTCAAGCCTCAAAACATGCCTCTGGTGTAATTGGTGCTTTGAGAGTATTACCTCGGGCAATCCAAAATATTGATTTAATTGAACTCCTTTTGGCATTAGGTACAATTGTAATTATTTATGGTTTTAAGAGAATTACCACAGTTATCCCAAGCACATTAGTAGGTTTAATTTTGATGACCATTGTAGCAATTTTCTTTACCCCAGGATATAGACCTATTACTGAAATTCCAGGAGGTTTTCCAATGCCACAGTGGGGAATTTTCACAGAGATTAGCGTTGTAGAATTAATCCCATATTTTTTTACAGCTTTAACTTTATCATTATTGGGTACAATTGACTCCCTATTGACAAGTGTTGTTGCGGATAATTTAACTAAAACAAGACACAAGCCTAATAAGGAATTAATTGGACAAGGTATAGGAAACATTATATCATCAATTTTTGGTGGATTACCTGGTGCTGGGGCCACAATTAGAACTGTTGTAAATATAAATTCAGGCGGTGTAACAAGGATTTCTGGTATGATTTCTAGTATGGTTTTATTGTTTATAATTCTCATTTTTAGCTCTATAGCATCTAAAATTCCTGCAGCTGTTTTGGCTGGGATATTAGTTACTGTGGGTATAAGTGTAATGGATTATAAAGGATTGAAAGCGATTTCAATTCTACCAAAGGATATCAAATTCAAAGGAATTGGAATTAGCTCAGAGGTAATTATCATGTTATCTGTTATGCTATTAGCCACTTTTTGGAATTTAGTCTATGCAGTAGGTATTGGTCTTCTGATAGCATGTATTTTCTTCATGAAAAAATCTGGAGATTCGATGTCAGAGCTTTCTCTTGTTAGGTTTACCTCAAAAGAGAAATTAAATGACAAAATTGAATTATTAGATGTTGATGGGGATGGGATCCCAGATATAGCAGTAAAACAAATTGTGGGACCACTATTTTTTGGTTCATCCGACTCCTTTCAAAAAATGATATCTAGTATACCAGATAGTTCAACTATTATTGTTTTTAAACTTGATTCTATGAATTATATTGATCAATCCGGGATATATATTTTTGAGGAGATTATTACAAGTCTTACTGACTCAAATAAACAAATTTACTATACAGGTCTTCAAAACCAACCAAAATTAATGTTACAGCAAATGGGCCTTTTTGATTCCAAAATTAATGATGATAAAGTCTATATTGATTACACAAAGTGTATAAACGAAATAAAAAAGAACTTCTAAAAAATATATTATGATTAAAAATAAAATTTTATCAAAAGATGCCCAAGATCTTCTTAGCCCAAAAGATGCCTTTAATCTTTTATTTGAAGGTAATATGAGATATATGGATTCCCAATCAGAAGGGATAGATATAAGTTCACTGCGCATTGATTCTGTTAATGGTCAAAATCCACATTCAATAGTTTTATCATGTATTGACTCAAGAGTTGTTGTAGAACAAGTTTTTGACCAAGCACTGGGCGATATTTTTGTCGCCAGGGTAGCAGGAAATTTTGTCAATACCGATATTGTAGCCAGTATGGAATACGCATGTGGAGTTGCTGGTAGCAAACTTATTGTCGTATTGGGTCATGAAGGTTGTGGTGCTGTAAAAGCTGCCTGCGACAAGGTTGAGTTGGGTAATATTACTTCGCTATTATCTAATATAATGCCTGCAGTAGATGGTGTAAAAGAATCTACTTCTGCACCTCACGACAGCAGTAATACCCCTTTCGTTAATGCTGCGATTGACGAAAATGTCAACCAAACCATTGATCAAATTCGATCCATGAGTCCCATGTTAAAAGATCTTGAGGACAAGGGTCAAATTCAAATCAAGGGAGGTGTCTATAAACTAGCTTCCGGAAAGGTAGAATGGTTGTAAAAACAGAAAAAGGGGATGATTTATCACCCCCTCTTAATTCAACTAAACAATTAAAACCCCCTTGTCTAAAAGGGGGTCTCAAAAAACAAATCAATTTCTAATTGATACTTTAAATATTTTAAAAACAATTAATTATCCCAGAAAATGGGAGATTGTTGTGTGTCAACACCACCATTAGCAGCTTTAACATTTTGACCATTAATAGTTGCCTCTGACTGAGGATATGTATATCTTTTTGGCACAGGTAAATCTAATGTACCAGAATTAGGTAACGCAGGTGCATCAAACATTCTGTAGACAGTCCATCCTTCAAAACCTCTATTATACATTGCTATCCAAAACTGTCTTGCAATTTTTTCTTTATCTGTACCAGATGCCGTGGCGAAGCTAACACTATTTTGAGATAAATAAGTAGTGGCGTCAGCTTCTGCAACACCCCAATCAGTCATACTAGAGTTAATACCGTTATTATAATGTTGCTCTGCGGTCCCACCAACAGAATATCCTCTTCTTGCAGCTTCAGCTAAAATGAAACTCATCTCTGCATAATCCATCAATACACCTCTGAATTCAGGAGCATACAATGTTTGCGAAATGTGAGAGTTATCATTAAAAGGAGTTGAAGTTCCGTATGGACCCCCCTTGTACGCATCACTTATTTTTGATGTTGGGTCAAAAAACTTGTCAGCTCTTGGATCATTTAGTAAATTAATTTCATTTACAAAAGTATCTGCAGGGATAAAATCTTGTCTACCTGACTGTACTAGGTCTTCCCAAAGTGGGTTTGTATTAGGCGGTGCACCTTCAAATTGGATATAAGCATTATCTCCATTTGAAGCTATAGCACTTGCATAATTTCCTTCGATTAAACTTTTAGAAGAAGCGGCGTTTTGATCAAATAATCTATAACCAATTTTCACCAATAATGAATGGCCGAACTTCTTCCAGCTTGCAGAAGACCCAGAAAAGATTAGATCATCAGTTGTGTAACCAGTTCCTGAACCAGAAAGACCGGCTATAGCAGCTTGGGCTCTGGAGATCAAATCTGTGTAAATGGCTACATCATCATCGTATGCGGGAGCTAAATTTGGAGTATCAGCCCCAGCTTTGAGCGCCTCAGAGTAAGGGATGTCACCAAATGCATCTACAAGCATTTGCCATGAATACACTGAAAGTAATTCTATCTGAGATATCTTAATTGGATCAGTTGTTTGACTTTTGGCGTTATCTAAATCTCCCAATATATCTCGATAAAACTCAGAAAACATATATTCTGGAATCTGTCGATTTTTCATTTCATAATTAGATTCATCAGTATATTGAGTTTGAGTCCAATATTGGGCATACAGCCTAAAGTTGTTTTCGTTTACATTTGTTGATTCAATGAAATCAGTCAAGCTATTTATTGCAGATACAAATAACTGACTATCCGAAACTTCTGCAGGACTATTTGGATTTTTGTTTAAAGTCTCATAATCCTCGTCAGAAGTACAACTATATGCAACTACAAATGCGATGGTAAGTAATATGAATTTTTTCATTTTATTATTTTTTGAATTCAAAATTTAAAAGTTAAAACTTACATTAAGACCATAGGTTTTAACTGCTGGAAATGCTCCAGTTTGATATCCTTGTCGATTTCCTGCTCCTAAACCTGCCTCTGGGTCAGTATACGGAGCATTTTTTCCAAGTATCCAAAGATTTCTTCCAACAAATGCAATCGATGCACTTGTGAAAGGCGTCTGGTTTAAAATATTTTCAGGCAATGTATACCCCAATCTTAGCTCTCTTAGTTTTGCAAATGATGCATCGTGAACATGCATCTCATGCGGAGCCCCTATTGAAGTCCACCCCTCTGGATTAGCATAGTAATCATATCTACTCATAACATTAGTGTTAGCTGTACCTGCGACATTAGCAATGCCATCTGTAATTACAGCGGAGTCTGGGAGGATTACCCCATCCAATCTTTTTCCACCACCGTTATCAATGGTAAGTCTCATATCATTTCCAAGATAATTTGTTCCTACAGATCTATCATATGCTCCTGTACCATATCCATACCATGTGTCAAGAGAAAAGAAGTCACCACCAGATTGAATATCGATTAAGAAACTCAAATTAAATTCTTTATAGGAGAAAGAGTTTCTGACACTTCCAGTCCAATCAGGATTTATATCACCAATAACAATATCTGAGTCAGATGTTCTTTGATAATGAGCATAATCGTATGATGATCCTTTTCTAACATTTAAAACCTTGTCACCATTTGAATCTCTTACATGTGCGTGACCTCTTATAACGCCGTATGGCTCTCCTACTTGTCCACCTATAGATACTCCACCTTGGGGAGACATAGAACTTATATACTGAATTGCATTTCCTGTTGCATCGTTTCCAAGACTTAAAATTTCTGAAGTATAACTATTATAATTTAAGGTTACGTCCCACCTGAAATCTTGAGTTTTGATTGGATTTATTCTAACAAGTGCTTCAAATCCTTTATTTTGTATGCTACCAGCATTAGTTACGATTCCAGAAAAACCTGTAGATTGAGATATATCTAAGGAAGTAAGAAGGTCATCAGTTGTTTTGTCATAAAATGAAAAATCAAAACCTAATTTTCCGTCGAATAAACTCATTTCTATACCTATTTCATTTTCAGTCGTAGTTTCTGCTTTTAAGTTTGTATTAGGAAGTGTACTTGGGTTTGAAGCCGAGGCAG
>CAJXBI010000047.1 GCA_913050005.1 uncultured Bacteroidota bacterium | reverse complement strand
CACCCATTGAACCTAAAGACAAGGATTTAAAATAACTATCGGATGATTCAGTGAATGTTTTATTTTTATTATTTACATATAAATAATCTTTTTCAAAAAAATCATTTGAAATAAAAATATCAACCCAACCATCATTATTAAAATCACTTAAAGTAATACCTAAACCAAAACCTATTTCACTGTTATAAATCCCTGCCTTTTGAGTTACATCTATAAACTTACCATCCACGTTTTCAAGTAGTTTGTTTCCTTGATTTTTTGGATCTGGAATTTTTCTCTTTCCTTTAATCAAATCGTATCCACCAACACTTCTAAAAGAATTATTTAAAATATAGCAATCTAGATCTCCATCCTGATCATAATCAAAAAAAGCAGAGTGGACAGATAAACCGAAAATATCCAAATTATACTCGTTTGCTCTTTCTGTAAAAGTTAAGTCACCATTATTTATAAATAACTCATTTTTTCTATTTTCTCCTCCAGGTGGTCCTGACTTACAAACGTATAAATCTAAAAATCCATCAGCATTAATATCAACAAAAGTAGCGCCAGTAGACCAAACATCAGCACATGAAACCCCTGCATTTAAGGTTATATCCTCAAAATTAAAATCTCCTTTATTTATATAAAGCTTATTTTCAACCATGTTGCCGGTTAGGTAAATATCATCTAACCCGTCATTGTTTATATCACCAATTGCTACTCCACCACCATTATAAAAATTCCTATAGGTATATGGATTCAATGCTTCACTGAACGAAAGATTATTTTCAAACTTTATACCTGTATCCTCTCCTAAAAGCGTGAATCCAATCTTTTTGTTATCACAAGAATGGAGTAAAAAGATACATTGTAAAAGTGCAATTTTTTTAATCAACTTCTATTTATTAGAATGTGAAGTAACAAAAAAACCCCCAGAGGGGGTTTTTTAATATTTACTCTGATAAAATTAGTAACCAGGATTCTGAGTTAGTGTTCCACCGGCAGATTGAATAGCTTCAAAAGGAATAGGTAAGATATTTTTATAAGGTTCTGATGCAGGTTTTTCCCACCAAGTACCATTGTATTTACCAAATCTAACCAAGTCAGTTCTTCGAACGGCTTCTGAGAACATCTCTCTACCTCTTTCAGCAAGGAATTTATCAGCATCCATTGATGTAAAGGCAGATACTCCAGCACGTGCCCTAATAATATTTGTATCAGGGAGTGCTTTACTCCAATCCCCAGCTGCTCTTGCAGCAGCTTCAGCTCTGATCAAATAAACCTGTCCTAATCTAATTAATGTAAAATCATTACTCATGTCAGGTCTTCCAAATTGCTTATAGCTAAACTTAGCTGGTCTTGCACCACACTGGCGACAACCATCAGGGAAAATTTCATTGATATAAGGTGTATACTCTAACCTAGGATCCCCATCATCAGTTGCATAGTCAAGTAAGTCAGATCCACCGTAGTCTAATTGACTACCTGCTGCGAAACTTGCTGATTTACGCTTATCGCTATCTTCAAAAGAATTGTAAAATTCTTCTAAGGTAGAATATCCATTCCAAGGCTGAGCATCGAAATTCCATGTCAACTGAGATGAATAATGTAAAGCCATCATCGCTAGATTAAATCCTCCAGCAGTTGCTTCGTCATATTTTACAGTCCAAATATGCTCAGGATTACCTTCATTGTTAGGAGCAAAAACAGCAGCAAAACCTTCTAAATTATCTGGATCAGAACTTACTTCAGGTCTTTTGCCTAAGTTCGCTACACTACACCCTGCATCACAAAGTGTATATCCCCCATTTTCAATAATATAGTTTGCTGCATCATGAGCTTCTTGATATCTTGCAGTACCTGTATATGTCTCTGCGTTAAGATAAAGCTTAGCTATAATACCAAGGGCACCAAACCTATTTATTCTGTAAGCATCTTTCGCAGTACCTAATGGGCTATTACTCAAATCCATTGAAGCAGAAATTGAAGAAACTCCAATTGCATCTAATAGTTCTGATTCAATAAAACTAAAAGCTTCAGCAGTTGAAGACTGAGGTGCATCCTGTCCTGTTGAAGTAGGTAACTTAATATTGCCGTATAAGTCCATTAGTCTCCAAAAGAAGTAAGCCCTTAGAGCCCTTATTTGAGCGGTACCATTTGCATCTAATGAGCCTCCTAGTAATTCATTACATGCGTTAATAGCAGAGTAATGTGAATTCCAGTTGTTTGTAACAGCTGCATTAGTAGGACTATAATTGTGCTTATGAAAATCAATTAACCATCCACCGTCATACCAGTCACCACCTTTTGTAGTTACTACCATTTCATCAGAGGCTAGTTCTTGAGCAGAATACCAATTGGTATGTCCCGCTGTTCCTGTACTTCTTAATTGAGAAAAAGCACCCTCAAGTGCATCTCCTCCAGCACCACCTCCGGAGTCTGTTGTTATTCCTTCAATAGAAATATCAGAAGTAATGACTCCTCTTAAATCCTCATCTAAATCTGTACAAGACAGAATTAGACATGAGGTAAAGAGCAATATCCAAAATTTAGAATAAGTGTTCATATTTGTGTTATTTATTTTATAATTTATCATTTCCATTTTCATTTTCATTATTAAAGCGATAATCTTAGACCTATAGTAAATGATCGAGCAGCAAAGTAATCTGCTCTTCGATCAATACCAGGTGCTAAGAGGGCGTCTGTTCCAATAGCTGATCCTCCATCACCAGCATTTCCTGCATCAAAAAGTTCTGGTGCTGGATCCGTACCTGTATAATTTGTTATAACAAAAGGTCTATTAGCATTAAGAGAAACAACAGCACTCTCTATACCTTTATCCATACCAAAGTCGAATCTCTTAGCAATAGTCAAGTTATCCAAAAGTAAAAAATCAGCCTTTTCAACATATAGAGAACTATACTGAGCGACACCAAGGGATGGCTCTCTTAAAACAGTATTCATTTGATTGTATGAAGTTTGTGATGGCACATTAGGCTCATAAAAAGCTCTAAAAGTGTTTATTAAGCTATGACCAAATGCACCTCTGAAAAATGCATTAATGGACCAATCTCCAAAAGTAACTTGATTTGACCATCCCAATTCTAATGTAGGGAAAGCCTGACCTAGTACTTCACCGTCATAATCGTCATTTAAAACGTTTCCAGCATCGGTATTTAATACTCCATCACCATTAACATCTCTAAACTGATTTCCACCATCTGCGGTTACTCCTTCAAATACAGGTCCGTAAATTTCACCAAGAGGCTGACCCACTTGAACTTTAACCATAGCAACAGCATTCTGACCTGGTGAACCTAAATAGCCATATTGAGCTCTGTCTAGAACGTATTCATCTAAAATATTTGTATTAGAAGATAAAACAATTCCAGTATTATAAGATGTTGAACCATTATTTAAAACATCATAACCGATGGCAAGCTCAACTCCTTGAGAAGTCAGTTGACCTGAATTTTCGAATCTTCTATTTACACCATAAATAGAGGCATCAACTTCTCTATCTATAATAAAGTCACTAACTATTCTACTATAAATATCTAAATCCAATGATAATGGACCATTTTGAAATTCAATACCTATGTTTGTTTCTAACTTTTCTTCCCATTTTAAATCTGGATTAGCAGCACGTCCTAAAGTTGTCGCACCACCTGCAGAACCACCTCCACTATAAACAAAGTTTCTTGATTCTCGAGAAAGTCCATTTGAACCAGGTAATGAACCAGTTGTTGCATAACCAACTCTAACTTTAAGAAGATCTAATCCTAAGTCAAACATTGAATTAAAATCTGCACCAGCTCCAACACTTGGGAATAACCCCCATTTGTTGTCGTCTCCTAATTTAGAAGAACCTTCTTGTCTCAAACTTGCGTTAAAGAATATATTTTTATTAAAGGTTAAATTTAATCTACCAAAAAATGCTATAATTTTTTCATCAGGAGAAGCATAACTATTTGCTCCAACATAACCATCATTCAATAAATCCTGAGAATTCTGAATTGCATCAGAATAGTCTAAGGAGTTATCTGGAAAGTCACCTAAAGAAAGACCAGTTCCAGTTGTATTTATCTGGTTGTATGAATAACCTCCTGTAAATACTAAATCAGTTGAACCGAAAGATTTATCCCATGCACCATATAATTCATAAACTTTCGTTGATAAATCAAATGATCCCAAACTAGCAAGACCTCTTCTTGTTGGACTTACAGCATTACCCTCAAACAGTAAGGTAGTAGGTCTGTAAAGCTGATCACGAGATGTTGTTCTTTGTTCAGCAGCTCTAAATATTAAATCCAAATTTTCATGAAGCTCTAAATTAGCATTCACGTTAAAATTAAAGTCAGTTGAATTTCTAGAGTTTCTAGTTTGCTCAATAATTGAGACTGGGTTATAACTTCTAAAAAGTCCTAATTGTTCAAAATATCCACCATACTGAGCTGAATTAAATACAAATGGAGAATCAGCACCATATATAGGGGCAGTAGGGTTGTAAAATTGTCCAAACTCAAATGCTCTTTCATCTCCACGTTCAGCATCTCTTTTAGTATAGGATAAATTAAAATTTAGGGTTAGCTTATCATTTAATGCTTTTGTATTTACGTTAGCACGAGTGTTAAGTTGTTTGAAACCTGTATTATTTAAGATACCTTCCACATCTCTTACGTTTGCTGAAACTCTGTAACTTGTATTTGCAGAACCTCCACCTGCTGAGAAGTTGTGGATTTGAGTATTTCCCTGTCTTGTAATTGCATCAATCCAATCAGTATCATTCCCAATATCTGTTCCTCCATTAGCTAAAAATTCTTGAGCTGATAATACTGGTATTTCTCTAGAAATTGAACTTACGGAGTATTGACCGTTATAAGAAAACTCAGTTTTTCCAGCCGAACCTCTTTTAGTAGTAACAAGAATTACTCCAGCAGAGCCCCGAGCACCATAAATCGCCGCAGCTGAACCGTCTTTTAAAACAGTCATGTTTTCAATATCATTTGGATCGACATTTGCCAAAGTAGCTCCTGGAACACCGTCCACTACAATTAGCGGAGTATTTGCACCTAAACTAGAAATTCCACGAACACGAATAGTTGGATTTTCGTTAGGATTTCCACCTGGCTTATAAATTTGAAGTCCTGCAACTTTTCCTTGGAGGAGCTGTGCAGCATCATTGATAGGTCCTTGGTTGAATTCCTCTGAATTAACTGATACAACAGCAGAAGTAATTTCTCTATCTTTTTGTGATCCATAACCTGTTACAACAACTTCATCAAGCTCGTTGCTTGTTTCAAGTGTGATAGTAATCTGATCTTGACCTTCGATAGGAACTTCTTGTGAGGTAAAACCTACAAACGATACGGTTAATACATCACTTCCGTCAGCTTGAATAGTAAAATTTCCATCAAAATCGGTGCTTACACCAATATTTGTTCCTTTTACTTGGACTGTTGCTCCTGGTAAAGGACCATCTTCACTCATTACGACACCTGAAACCGATTGTGCATAAGTGCCAATGGTCAGTAGTAGTGCGAAAAGAAATGAGATTTTTTTTAAAAACTCTTTTTTCATCTTAAGTTTAATTTTGTTAATAGTTTAAGTTTGTTTAATTCAATTTAGAAATAAATAAATTTATAAATCATATTATCTCCTAAACACAATTTTAACTAAATTAAGCTAAATAAATGTTAATTATTTTGTGTAATCAAGGTTTTCTTTATCGAAATCGATTTCGAAACTCTTAAATATTAAATTATCTGTTAAATATATGAAAATATTATTTTCATATATTTAATAAAAGATTTTAACTAGATAAATCGTTTAATTTAAATTTAATTAGATATAAAGATTTGAAGAAATTAAAACTATTCGATATAGCAAATGCTTTGGGGATTTCGAAAACAACTGTATCTAAAGTATTAAATAATTATTCCGATGTAAACCAATTTACAAGGATAAAAGTTTTAGATTATATTAAAAAGGTTGGATTTGAACCAAACAGACAAGCCTCTTTTTTAAGAACAAAAAAAATAAAAACAGTTGCTCTTATTTTACCTCGACTTGAAAATGATTTTTTTAATAAGATTCAAGAGGGAATATTAAAAGTGTCTCAAGAACATGATTATAGTCTTTGTGTAGCAACCTCATATGATTGTTTTGAAACAGAAAAGAAATTAGTTTCCCAATTTTTAA
>CAJXBI010000046.1 GCA_913050005.1 uncultured Bacteroidota bacterium | reverse complement strand
AGATGCGTTTACCAGATAGATATGGTACTGTTTTAATGGAAAAAAATACAATTGTAAAATTCAATGAGAAGGTGAAAGATCTTCCATCAGGTCTTATAAACGGGGGATGTTATTGGGTAAACAGAAATATTTCAGAGGTACTTCCTAAAGCTGAAAAGTACTCATTTGAAAAGGATTTTTTAGAAGTTAGCGTCCAGAAAAAGTACCTTGCTGGTTATATTTCGGATGGTCTTTTTATTGACATAGGTATTCCGGAAGATTATGAACGAGCACAGCAAATTTTTGCCTAAAACAACTGACTGTAAAAAATACACGCTCTTTATTGATCGTGATGGTGTTATCAATCAACCAATTGTAGACGATTATGCTAAGTTTCCTAGCGATTTTTTATTGTGTGATGGGGCTATTGATGCTTTGAATGCTTTGAAATTGTTATTTAAACGCATCGTCTTAGTTACAAATCAACAAGGCATCGGTAAACAAGTTATGACCTCACAAGATTTGGAGAATATTCACTTAAAGATGTATGATTCAATGAAGACAGAAATTAATTCTTATTTTGATTTGGTTTTGTACGCACCTTATCTTAAAGCAGACATTCATTCGTGGAGAAAACCCGATATAGGTATGCTATTGAAGGCAAAAGAATATTATCCAGATATTAATTTTTCAAAATCAATTATGGTTGGAGATTCACCGGGTGATATGGCATTAGCTGATCAATTGAACATCCTTAAAGTTAAAATTTTAAATGATCAATTTGAGTTTGATAATCAGGATTTTATATATCCTGATTTAGCTAGTTTAGTAACTGCATTGTCAAATTAATCCTCTTTTAGATAACTTATAATATCCTTAAGCGTTTTCTACAAATTAGATTCCTATTTTTGTAAAGCACCGTGCGGTATAAATTTTTATTTAAAATAGCTACTTTCTCTTTGTTACTTTTCAGTTGCTTTACAAGTAGTGCAACTCATCTTCTGGGTGGATACATGAATTATGAATTTCTGAATATAGATCCTACCAGCGGAAATTATCGATATAAAATTACATTTCATGTATATCGAGACTGTTCTGGCCAAGTTGAGTTAGATGATCAAATTACGCTAGGAGTCTACTTAAATGACAATAATAAAAGTTTAAATCAGCAACCCTCGTTTAAATTAGTTACCAAACAAAGAGTTCAACCACCAGGATCAATTGAATGTGATTTCTATAGAAAAAATGTATGTATAGAATATGGATTATATGAGGGAATTATATCTTTAAAACCATATTCAGAAGGCTATCATATTACCTATCAAAGGTGTTGCAGGAACATTCAAAATAATATCGTTCAAGATGGTGCAATGCCTTCTCAAGGGCAAACCTATTATTGTTATATTCCTTCAACTGCTCTTCAAAACAGTTCGCCAGTATTTTATGGTGTCCCAAGTCCCTATATGTGTGTAAATGATACCAACTCTTTTTTATTTGATGCTGTCGATCGTGATGGAGATAGTTTGGTATATCGTTTTATGAGACCATATCAAGGTGGAAGTCCTGCAAGTTCTAGTCCATCTCCTGCAGCCTCACTAGACACACCTTTAATGAGGTATAAAGCTGGTTATACTTCTTTATCTCCATTTGGAGCAAATGGATACACTTATATCGATAAACTTACTGGTTATACTGAACTTTTTAGTAATCAAGTTGGAAACTTCGTTGTGGGTGTAGAGGTTTTAGAATATCGAAACGGAAATCTACTTGGAAAGATTAGGATGGATCTTCAGATTATTGTCTTGAACTGTATTGCAAATAATATTCCTGATATATCATCATCCAAAGGACAACGTTTCGAAATTGAAGCAGGTGAAGAACTTTGTTTTAATGTTTTGGGTAAAGACCCTGATGATGATCGGGTTAAATTATCTGCCAGAAGTGAGGTTTTTACAACTATTCCAGGAACAAAGGCAACTTTTACTGGCCCTTTGCCAACAATAGATCCTCACATATATGAATTTTGTTGGATTCCTGATTGTGATGCAGACCGAGATCAGCCCTACAACGTATATTTTACTATAGAAGATGATGGTTGTCCTCCAAAGTTTAATTATTTAGATGTAAGTATTAAAGTACTTCCCTTCAAAGGAGCAGAACAACTCACAGGACCATCAACCGTATGCAATTTGAGTTCAAATGATTATTCTGTAATTGATGGTAGTGAAGGATCTACCTATGAATGGGAAATTTTTGATGGAAAGTTTGTGGGAGACAGTACTTCAGAGTCTGTAACTGCCTATTGGAATAGAAAATCTTCTGGAGGAATGTCACCGTATATTAGAGTCCGAGAAATCAGTAAAAATGGTTGCCTCGGTGATTGGACACAATTAGATGTTGTTATTGAAGACAGTCCAATTATTTCAGGGATATTAGGTAAAGATACAGTTTGTAAGGAAGATTTTGGTCTAACTTATTCAGTAAGTGACAATCCAGGAAACACCTATTATTGGGAGACGGTTAATGCTACTGTAGGATCACAAAATCGGAATTCCATTCAATTATCGGGGTTTAATCAGCCTAGATTTAGTGTACGTGTAGCAGAAACAAATGCAGTTGGTTGTACAAGTGATACTATTGAACTAGAAGTTTATGTGATTGAACCAAGTCCTTCTATTGATGGACCTTTAATAGTATGTCCCAATTCTACTGGAATCCAATACCGAGCTATTGGGGCAAGAAGCTCTATTTATAATTGGAATGTAGTTGGAGGTATTCAATTATCTGGTGGAACTGCTAATACAATTACCATTGATTGGGGAGATGAGGGAGTAGGGCAAATCTCCGTCGCTGAAATCAATAAATTTGGTTGTTTAAGTACCCCAACTATGATTAATGTATCTAAATCTTACATTTTGGGTAATAATACTATTAATGGACCAAATGAAGTATGTGAATTTGATAAATTGGTAGGTTACGATGTGGATTCCATCACAGGTAGTGTTTATGATTGGACCATATTAGGGGGTTCACAACAAAATGGTGATAGTTCGTCTCAAATCCAAGTTGACTGGATGGTAGCTGGCATGGGGAATGTTAGGGTAGTGCAACGTGCATATGATCCCGTAAATGATCGACTGTGTGAAAGTCCAGCTAATGAACTGTCAGTAAGAATTCATCCTTTGCCAACAGCTAATCAAATTATCGGTCCAGTAGAACTATGTCAATATGATGATACTGCAGTTTATATGATGTCAGGCTTGCTAAAATCATCGTATTTATGGGAAATTAATGGCACTTCAGATAATATAGTTGGTCAAGGAACAAATAATATAAATATCTTCTGGGATACACCAGGAAATAAGACTCTTTCGGTTATTGAAACAACTGAACTGGGTTGTTCTGGTTCCGAGGTTAAGTTACCCATAACTATAAATCCTAAACCAACTACATCAATGATTACAGGTATAAATACTATTTGCCCAGAAAGTTCACTGAACCATGAATATTCAGTCACAGGAGGTGCAAATTCTACATATAATTGGGATATTCAAGGTGCTCTGAATACATCAGGAAATTTAACTTCCACTGTTTCAATAGATTGGGATTTATCAGAATCCTCTGGAACACTAAGTGTAGTTGAACTGTCTGATAAAGGATGTTTAGGAGATACACAGCGATTAAATGTGATTTTCGATAAATTAAATATCGATTTACGATATGTGAGTGTAGGTTTTCCTGATGATCAAATGATAATAAACTGGCAGTTATTAGATAATTCCTCTACGTCTTCATTTGATATTAAGAATAGGGTGCCAGGTGCAGTTACATGGCAAAATATTGCAAGTGTAGGAGGGAATACATTCCAATATATTGAGGATAATATTAATACAGATTTAACACCTTTTGAGTATCAAGTATCGGCACTAAATACATGTGGAACAACTATTTTTTCAGAAATCCATACAAGTATATTATTAACTGGTATTCAGGACGAATATTTGAATTCTAACTTAATTTTTACAGATTATATTGGGTGGCAGAACGGTGTGTTTGCATATGACTTATTTTTAGAGGATAATACAAATCTATCAAACGTATATCAAACCAATTTGAGTAGCAATACTTCGATTGTTTCTATTCACGATCCAAAGCAATTCAAAAAATGTTTTAGAGTTAACGCCAAAGAGGATGGAGGCGAGCAAACAGCATCTTGGAGTAACGAAGTTTGCTTTTACTTCTTACCTACGATATTTGTACCAAGTGCGTTTACGCCTAATAACGATAATCTAAATGATGGCTTTGGAGTTAAGGGTATTGCTATCAATCAATTTTCGATTGAAATATATAATCGTTGGGGTGAAAAACTATATCAATCTAATGATATTGATGAAAAGTGGGTTCCAAAATTTATGGGTAATGATATACAAGAGGGAATTTATTTGTACCTGATCAATTACACTGATTTTAAAGACAATAGTTACAGAAAAGCTGGAACAATTACATTACTTAAGTAGTGTGAATTTTAAAGATTAATAATTAAGTTTAATCACTTTTTTTGTCTCAAAAAACTTTTCCGAGAAAAAATCACTCAGTCTGCTCTCCTTCCACTTGAGTGTCTTGTATTTTTGGAGTAATTCTTTTTTTTCGTCAACTAAATCACCACCTTTAAGAAAAATATGTTTGCTGTTTTTAGATGTTGAGTTTTTTGTTAACCGAACAAGTTTATTTGCGGGAGCTACAGCCCTGGAAATAATAGTATCGTGTTTTTTTTTGATATGCTCAAAACGATCATTGGTTATGCTTACATTTTTTAATTCAAGTGAGTTAGCAACCTCACTAACAACAGTTATTTTCTTTTGAATCGAATCAACCAAATGGAATTTGGTCTGTGGAAAAATTATTGCAAGAGGTATACCGGGAAAACCCCCTCCAGTTCCAATATCAAGTACATTTTCGTTCACTTTAAAAGAGTGAATTTTAGCGATAGATAGGGAGTGTAAAACATGATTACAATAAAATTGATCCATATCTTTTCTACTTACCACATTTATCTTATTGTTCCATTCAGTATAAAGTACTTTTAAGGCACTTAATTTGTTGTCTTGATCAGTTGTCAAGTTAGGGAAATAGTTACGAATTAATTCCATGTTTTAGGTTTGATGAATGGTTTGATAATTCCAAATAAAATAAGATACAACGAAAATAGAATATCATAAAATGGGAGAGCGTAAGCAATTTTCTTAGCATTAATTTTTAGTGCAAATTTTCCAAAAATAACCCATTGAATTAGCCATTTTAGAATTATAAAACCTATAACTGTGTACCAATACTTGGGATAAACTATAAAGAAAATGACTGTTGATGTAAACCATATGATTTGCGATAATGAATACAATCCTAACATTAGTTTGTAGATAAACTGGTATTCATTACTTGTTGACATATGCCTTGTTTTTTGTTTAACCCACTTGCCAAAAGACGACGGAGCATTTGAGTACATCAATGATTCTGTATTGAAGCAAAAACCGACTTTTTTATTTGCAGAAGCTTTTTGAATAAATAAATCATCATCGCCAGACATTATATGTTGGTGACTTGCAAATCCTTTATTTTCAAAGAAAACTGATTTTTTGTATCCTAAATTACGACCAACACCCATATATGTTTTATTTCTATTTGAGTATCCAAGGTATTGGATGGCTGTATGAAAAGTTTCATAACTTACTATGGAGCCAAGTATGTTTGATTTTGTATTTATGGGTGCTACTCCTAAAATAATATCATTAGTTAAGTATTGCTCAGACATGTGTTTAATCCACTGGTCTGATTCGGGTTTGCAGTCAGCATCAGTAAAAAGTAGATATTCATTTTTAGTGGCTTTAATTCCTATTGTTAAAGCAAACTTTTTTCCTTTTTGATATTGCTCCTCAATTTTCAGATGAATAGGTTTTAAGTTAGAATGGGTTAATGCTAATTCATCTAATAGTTCTTTTGTTCCATCATAACTTCCATCGTTCACAACAATTACCTCAAAATTTTCATAAGATTGATTGAGTATTATCGGAAGATTTTCAATTAAATTTTTACTTTCATTTTTTGCAGCAATAATTACAGATATTGCTTGGTTAAAATTGGTATTTGAAGATTCTGGGGTTTTGAACCTGAATAAGCTGAGGTAATAGAGTATAAGAATCAGTGAACTTATGATAATGATCAAGAAAATCACAAACTGAGTGTTATCAAAAAAATAATCAAGCATTATCATATTTAATTAAGTTTCAAGGTTAGACATATTATTCATATTACAGAAATATTTTTTCCATCAAACCTTACTAAAAATTATTTGTAAAATAATATTGGGAGTATAATAAAAGTGTATTTTTGCACTCCTTTTGGTGGGGTGGGTGAGTGGCTTAAACCAGTAGTTTGCTAAACTGCCGTACCTCTCAAGGGTACCCCGGGTTCGAATCCCGGTCCCACCGCCAGTTGAATTTGTTCTTTAAATTTACAAATATGGTTCCATAGCTCAACCGGATAGAGCAACGGTTTTCTAAACCGTAGGTTCCAGGTTCGAGTCCTGGTGGAATCACTTTTATACCACGGGGTGTAGCGTAGCCCGGTTATCGCGCCTGCTTTGGGAGCAGGAGGTCGCAGGTTCGAAT
>CAJXBI010000045.1 GCA_913050005.1 uncultured Bacteroidota bacterium | reverse complement strand
ATAAATATTAGGTATCACTTTATCCGTAAGTAATTTCTATTTTGTGATATATTTGAGGCAATACGAAATTACTGCTAAGTGTAGTTGATTTTAATCTAAAAAAAGGCAATCAGTATGGGATGTGGAAGTTGTGGAAATAATAATGGTAGTCATAGTCCTGGATGCGGGAACAATGGTGCGTGTAGCACAGGTAGTTGCAACAAACTAAATGTTTATAATTGGCTGACAGATATGGTCTTACCTGAAGACTATGAGCCATTTAATATTGTTGAGGTTCGATTTAAAGGAAGTAAAAAACAATTTTATAAGAATGTTAACCATCTTGAATTATTTACAGGAGACAAAGTAATTGTAGATTCTGATATTGGTTATGATGTTGGAGAAGTATCTCTTTCAGGAGAACTCGTAAAACTTCAATTAAAGAAATACGGTATTGATGAGAACAATTCAGAAATGCGTTCGATTAAAAATGTGGCGAACGAGGGGGAGCTTGAGAAATACCAGAAGTTTAAAGATATTGAACAAGAGTCTTTAGAAAAAGCTAGAACAATAGCTCTCCAGTTAAGGCTCAAAATGAAAATAAGTGACATTGAATACCAAGGTGATGGTAAAAAAGTAACATTTTACTACACTTCTGAAGGTCGTGTAGACTTTAGAGAACTGATTAGAAGATATGCCTCAGAGTTTAAGAGCAGAATACAAATGCTTCAAGTAAGTTTTAGAGAGGAGGCCTCCAGACTTGGAGGAATTGGTTCTTGTGGACGAGAATTGTGCTGTAGTACGTGGCTTACTGACTATAAAGTCGTTAGTGTGAGTGCTCCAAAAACACAGAATCTATCCATAAATATGCTCAAACTTAGTGGGCAATGTGGCAGATTAAAATGTTGTCTAAATTATGAGTTGGAAACTTACCATGAAGCTTTAAAATCTTTCCCTAATGAGAAAGTAAAACTCAAAACTGAATCTGGTCTAGCTAATCTTAAAAAAATAGATATTTTGAAAGGGACTGCTTGGTATTGCTATGAGAAAAGTTTTGACTGGATTCCATTAGACTTAGATCGCGTAAACGAAATCATAACCCTAAATAAAAAAGGTAAAACTCCTACAACTCTTAGTGATACTGCTAAAGGAGCTGAGATTGCTTTTAAAACATTAGAATACAAAGACGACTTACTTGGAGAAAATGATCTTACTCGAATGGATCATAAAAACAAACAAACAAACAAAAGAAAGAGTAAAAAAAGAGGGGATAATAATCGAAGATTTAACAAACCCAATAATAAATCAAATAAACCAACAGGAAATAGAAATAATTCAAATCAAAAACCACGAGGAGACAATCAGTAATTGATCTATTAATTCATGCAAGCTAGACACTTAAACCGAAAAAAATACTTCAATGAGCAGGCATTAACCACGCGTAAATACGTAATTCCATACTTACAAGATTTAATCGAAATCAATGAGAATACCTCTGTTCTAGAAATTGGATGTGGTGAAGCAGGGAATCTTGTCCCATTTCTGGACATGGGTTGTAAACGTGTCGTAGGCATTGATATTTCTAAAGGGCGAATTGAAAATGGTAAACTTTATCATTCTGACCACCCCAATTATAAAAATCTAGAGCTTATTGCTGAAGATATTTATGATACTGAAACAACTGAAGAATTTGATATTATCATCAGTCGTGATGTCATTGAACACATCCCAAACCAAGAAAAATTCATGAACAGGTGTCGCGATTTCATGAAACCTAACGGTCTTTACTTTATTGGGTTTCCTCCATGGTACAATCCATTTGGCGGACACCAACAACTACTAAAGCATAAACTATTTTCTAAGCTCCCTTATTTTCACATAATCCCCCGATCTTTATACAAAGGCCTTCTTCGTTTGATGGGCGAAAGTGATGCAAAGATTAAAGGGATGCTCGAGATATACGATACTCGAATCACAATTGATCGACTAAATAAAATACTAAAGATCAACAACTACCAGATACTGAAAAAGACAGATTATTTGTTCAATCCAAATTACGAGACAAAGTTTGGTTTAAAACCTAGAAAACAACTAAAATTGATTAGCTCAATTCCTTTTGTCAGAAACTTCTTTGTTACTGCCTCATATTACGTAGTTCGAGCGGTTAAATAGCACTAGCTATCAATTATTATTCGATTTTTTATTGATCTAGCTAAGGTGATTTCATCAGCATATTCCAATTCTCCACCCACAGCAATTCCTTTAGATAGCGTACTCACTTTAACCCCCAAATCACTGAGTTTTTTTGCGATGTAATACTCCGTAGTATCTCCCTCCAAAGTTGAACTTAATGCAATTACCGCTTCCTTGATGTTATTTTCTTTAACTCTATTTAATAATTCAGGTATCTTAACATCGCTGGGCCCTACTCCATCTACTGGTGAGATTAATCCCCCTAATACATGAAAAAGTCCATGATATTGACCCGTATTCTCTATAGCTATCACATCTTGAAAATCTTTTACAATACAAACAATGGAAGTATCTTTTGATGGTGAGCTACATACATTACACAATGGTGAGTCACTCAAATTAAAACACTGATTGCAATATTTAATTTGAGTTCTCATTTTTAATAAAGCATCACTCATCTCAAAAGTATCTCCCTCTGATCGTTTCAAAAGGAATAATGCCATTCGTAAGGCACTTTTTTTACCAACACCCGGAAATCGAGATAATTGCTCTACTGCTTTATTTATTAAATCAGATGATGAAACGCTCATGTATTTAAAATAACAAAGTTATAAGTTGTTGGTTATCTAACAACATTATTGGGAATCATGTGTTTAACTTATACTAATCAATAAGCGTGATGGAAAATAAGCTAGACTTAAATCATGAAATTAAGGTAAGTATGACACCTCATTATCAGAAGAATCAAAAGGTTTCTGGTGCCCGACATATGTTTAGTTATCAAGTAACCATTCACAACAATAGCATTGAAAATTTACAACTAATCAAAAGACATTGGTTTATCACAGACGGTGTATTGGGGGTTCGAGAAGTTGAAGGTGAGGGTGTAATTGGTGAAAAGCCAATTATAAAACCAAACTATAGTTACACTTATCAATCTTGGTGTCCAATTTCAGAAGATTTTGGCAGTATGAGTGGTTATTTTACTTTTTTAGTTGTGCGAACAGGAGAATTAGGATTTGCTAATATAGACACTACTCTATTGATACCAAACCAAATTTTAAACTAGATACATCACTGGGTATCATCTTGTTTGCTACTTAAACAAATTGATAGATCAACCCCATGATTCCGATAATCCAACAATAAATAGCAAAATAGATCAACTTGCTCTTTTTCACTATAGCAATCATCCATCTACAAGCAAAAATTCCAGAAACCAGAGCAGCTATAAATCCAAAAATGATGGGTAAATTAACTTTCGAATCTAGCAAACTAGCTTCCAATGAAGAATAATCTAGAATCTCTTTTGCCATAGCTCCAAATATCAAAGGAAGTACCATTAAAAAACTAAATCGAGCTGCCCGTTCACGATTAATCCCGAGTAAAACAGCTAATGCTATAGTGCTTCCGCTTCTACTAATCCCTGGTAGGATAGCAATGGCTTGAATAATCCCCAACAACACCGCATTTTTTGCATTCATTATACCATCTCTTCTTCCAAGTCTGTCAGACAAAAAAAGTAATACGCCTGTTAAAATTAACATGAAGCTCACAAGCAAAATATTTCCACTAAAAAATCCGTCAATTTGGTCTTTAAAAAACAACCCCACTAAAACTGCAGGTATCATTGATAACAATATTAAAGAGGTGAATTTTGTTTCGTAATTCCACTCTACTTTTAGAATTCCCTTTATCAACTCCAGAATATCTTTTCTAAAAACAATAATTGTACTTAAGGCAGTAGCAAAGTGAAGCGTGACTGTGAACAGCAAACCGGCCTCAGTCTCATCTATTCCAAAGATTGCTTTACCCAACTCGATATGACCACTACTACTAACAGGAAGAAACTCAGTTAAACCCTGAATTATCCCAAGAACAATAGACTCCCAAAAGCTCATTAATTATTTTTTTGGTTTCCTCATTATCGCAAAGATTTCGATAACAAACCCTGAAAGTACAACAATTGGAGCCAGAGTAGTCTTCCGAAAATCATAAATATCCTCCTTACCGTACATTAATATAAACCCAACAATAATTGTGAGTAAACCCACTAGCATGAGTTTATAGTTTGTATTGTTAAAAACAAATTGGTGAGACGAATTATTTGTTGGTTCAGATTTACTACTTTTTTTATTAGCCATAACGTGTTGTTTTCTATTGTGAATACTAAATTCTACTGACAAAAATAACATCAAATTGTATTGATACCACTTTTAATAATTCAAATGCTACGAGTTCTTTTACTTTTGTGGCATTCCATAAATATATGAGTACCTACAATTTTCAATCTATCGAAGATAAATGGCAAGCAAAATGGGCCGAATCAAAAGTTTATCGATCTGAAATTGATTCTACCAAACCCAAATTTTATGCTTTAGATATGTTCCCTTATCCTAGTGGGGCAGGATTACATGTAGGTCATCCATTGGGATATATTGCCAGTGACATTGTTAGCAGGTACAAACGGTTAAATGGTTATAACGTTCTGCATCCTATGGGTTTTGATGCATTTGGTCTTCCAGCAGAACAATATGCCATTCAAACCGGACAACATCCGAAAATTACCACAGAAATCAACCTCAAAAAATACAAAGAACAACTGAACAGAATTGGATTTAGTTATGACTGGGACCGAGAAATTAGAACTACAGACCCCAGCTACTACAAATGGACTCAGTGGATTTTTATTCAGCTATTTGAGTCTTGGTACAATGAAAAAACGGACCAGGCTGAGCAAATCGATTCACTCATTTCTATTTTTGAAATTGAAGGAAACATTAATATAATTCACAAGGGTGGTCAAATTGAATCTTTTACTTCTGTTGAGTGGGAAAATAAAACAGCTCAAGAGAAAGAGAATATTTTACAAAATTATCGGCTTGCTTTTCAGAAAGAAACAACTGTAAACTGGTGTGAAGAATTAGGTACTGTTCTGGCAAACGACGAAGTTAAAGGTGGATTATCAGAACGTGGTGGTTATCCAGTGACCCAAAAATTAATGAAACAGTGGTATGTCCGAATCACAGCTTATGCAGATCGTTTATTGTCAGGACTAAACCAAATAGACTGGAGTGATAGCATTAAAGAAACCCAACGGAATTGGATCGGGAAAAGTATTGGTGCTCGACTTTTATTCCAAGTAAAAAATTCTTCTCAAAATATCGAAGTATTTACGACTCGTCCTGACACAATATTTGGATCTACTTTCATGGTTTTAGCCCCAGATCATCCAATTGTAGAATCGATCACATCGGAAGATCAAAAAAAAGAAGTTGAATCTTATGCAAAAATTGCAACCAATAAAAGTGAGTTAGAACGAAAAAAAGATAAATCTGTATCCGGTGTTTTTACAGGTGCATATGCAATTCATCCATTTACCAAAAAAGATATCCCCATATACATTTCAGAATATGTATTAAGTGGTTATGGCACTGGAGCTATTATGGCTGTTCCAGCTCATGACGAACGAGATCACGCCTTTGCCAAAAAATTTGGATTAGACATTATTCAAGTTATTGCTGATCCAAATGAAGAAATAGATATTCTTGAAAAAAGTTATGATTTAAAAGCTGGTATTCTTGTCAATAGCGAAAATTTTGACCGACTAACTATTAAAGAAGCTATGCAGGCTATTATTCAATTGGCAGAAGAACGAAATTTTGGGAAAAAAGAAACTCAATTCAAATTGAGAGATGCAGGCTATAGTAGACAACGATACTGGGGCGAACCATTTCCCATCATATATAACAACGGTATACCGACCGTTGAAAACAACCTCCCTGTCAAACTTCCTGACGTTAAGACCTATACCCCGTCTGGATCTGGCGAAAGCCCTCTTGCTCACAACACCCAATGGGTAAACACACCCAACGGAAACAGAGAAACAGACACCATGCCGGGATACGCAGGCAGTAGTTGGTACTTTTTAAGATTCATGGACCCTAAAAACGAACACACATTTGCCAGTAAAGAAAGCCTATCCTATTGGAATCAAGTGGACCTGTATATCGGTGGATCTGAACATGCTACGGGCCATCTACTGTACAGTAGATTTTGGACTAAATTCTTATTCGATAAAGGTCATTTAACCTTTGATGAACCATTCAAAAAACTTATCAACCAAGGCATGATTCAGGGGGAAAGTCAACTCCTCAATA
This sequence comes from uncultured Bacteroidota bacterium, assembly GCA_913050005.1. Lineage (GTDB taxonomy): Bacteria > Bacteroidota > Bacteroidia > NS11-12g > UBA9320 > UBA9320. The sequence continues at coordinate 563 of CAJXBI010000045.1, read as the reverse complement.
CAGGAAATCGAGAACTACACATACCTATCGAATACGTATCGAAAGACGGAACAATTTCTCAAAATAAATTTGAAACACTTCAGCAAAAAGATAGCCGATTTTCTGATGTTAATTCTCAGGAACTATTTGCTGGTAAAGCAGAAATAAAACTACAATCACAAGTAGAAAAAATGTCAAAGTCAAAATTTAACGTGATCAATCCTGATAGAATCTGTGAAGAATACGGTGCTGATACACTTCGACTTTATGAGATGTTTCTTGGCCCAATCCAAGACAGTAAACCCTGGAGTACCAAAGGAATTGATGGCACACATCGTTTCTTGAAAAAATTATGGTCTCTATTTTATGACTTGGACAACCAACCCCGATGGGATGAATCTAAACCTAGCCAAGATTCTTTAAAGACAATTCATAAGACTATAAAAAAAATAACCGAGGACATTGACAACTTATCATTAAACACTTCTGTATCTCAATTCATGATTTGCGTCAATGAATTAATTAGCCAGAAATGTAAATCCATTCCGATATTAAGCGATTTGTTGATTCTTTTAAACCCGTTT
>CAJXBI010000044.1 GCA_913050005.1 uncultured Bacteroidota bacterium | reverse complement strand
ACATAACTAGGATATTTAAAATCAATTCCATTTTGAGCAAGTATATCTGCACCAGCTCTACTGCTCTCCAATAAAAATGCATTTCCATAATCAAAAAAGTAGGTACCCTTATTTGTATGTTCATTCACAGCTGCTGCATGTCTTCTCAACGATGAATATACTACCTCTTTAAATTTATTGGGCTCATTGGCCATCATTTGATTACTTTCCTCAAAAGATAATCCTACTGGGTAATATCCTCCTGCAAAAGGATTATGAAGTGACGTTTGATCACTTCCAACATGTATAAAGATTTGATCTTGAGCAAACCTCTCCCAGATATCAACAACGTTTCCTACAAAAGCAATACTAACAACCTCTTTATTCGATTGTGCTTTTCGTATTCTTAATACCAACTCATCTAAATTTTCAATCAATTCATCCACCCATCCTTGACTATATCTTTTATAAGCCGCATTTGGGTTTACCTCTGCACATATCGTAACGCATCCTACGATATTACCGGCCTTTGGTTGAGCACCACTCATCCCTCCTAGTCCAGCAGTGAGAAATATTTTACCGGCGGGACTTTCGTTGGAGTTTAGTTTCATCCTAAATGCATTCATTACTGTAATAGTAGTGCCATGCACTATTCCTTGTGGACCAATATACATGTAGCTACCAGCAGTCATTTGACCATACTGGGTAACCCCAAGAGCATTATATTTCTCCCAATCATCAGGTTTACTATAATTAGGAATCATCATCCCGTTAGTTACAATAACACGGGGAGCTAACGGGCTACTTGGAAACAAACCCATCGGATGACCACTGTACATATGTAAAGTTTGTTCATCAGTCATTTCACTCAAGTACTGCATGGTTAAAAGATACTGAGCCCAATTTTGAAAAACTGCTCCGTTGCCACCGTAAGTTATCAACTCATCAGGATGTTGAGCAACAGCAGGATCTAGATTATTTTGAATCATTAACATAATACCAGCAGCCTGAATACTTTTTACAGGGTATTCTGAAATCGGTCTTGCATACATTTCGTAGGATGGCTTAAATCTATACATATAAATTCGACCAAAATCTTCAAGTTCTTGAGCAAATTCTGCAGCAAGTTTGCGATGCCATTTCTCAGGGAAATACCGCAAAGCGTTACGAATTGCTAATTTTTTCTCCTCTAAACTCAGGATATCCTTTCTTTTCGGAGCTCTATTACTCGAAAGAGCCCATTTCTTTTTAGGCGGTAGCTCTTGAGGTATTCCATTAATAATTGAATCTTTGAAACTCACTTTACTTATCTTTAACATGACAAAGGTCTAATTTGTATTTGATTAACAAAAAGGGTTTCAGAAAGATTGTTTTAAAATGAATAAAGTAACGTATATTAAAAAAATAAGAATTGTAGTTATTAGTAAAAAAAACAAGTAATTTAGCTTCTATATGAAATCGTTCTATTTTTTTTTAATATTTAACATTTGTTTATCACTATTCACAAACGCACAAACAAATCAATTTGACTTTCAAGCACACCACAAAGACGATATTACCGTAATAGAATATAGCCCCGATGGAAAATATATCATCTCCGGAAGTTGGGATGAGTCCATTATTATTCAACGGAATGATAGTACTAAAGAGGTCGTTCAACGGATTCATGATAATAAAGGTGCAATAACTTCTATTTCGTTTAGACGGGATGGCTACCATATGATTACAGGCAGTCAAAGCGGTAAATTGAATATTTATCATTTCAACGATTCATTTTTTTCTGTGGCCACACTTGATACTACTTTATTGGTAAATCAATGTCAGATTAACAAATTGATTTATGGTCCAAGTATGCGAACCATTTTTAGTGCAGGAGACGATGGAAGATTTATTACCTTCGATCTTACTAGAAATCAGATTATCCCAATTAAAACACCAAGACCAATCTCTGCAGCAGGTATTTCTATTGATCGAATGAGCTACTTTATTGCCCACGAGAATGAAACCGAAATTATTCGATATGATATCACGGGACGAAAACTTAAAAGCTATTTAGGTCACACCAATCAAATTACGGATATATTGGTAACTATTGATCGAAAACACATTATATCTAGCTCAGAAGATAAAACGGTCAGAATTTGGGATATCCGATCAGGCAAAGAACTTTTTAGTTTTAAAGATCATCGATGGACTGTAACCGACATTGCAACTGACCCGCGGGGAAAATATTTGGTCAGTGGCAGTTTGGACGGGACAGTAAACCTATATCACCTTAAGGATAAGCAATTCATCAAATCATATAATCTTGAGGGATACAAAGTCAATGCATTGGCTTTCTCTCCCAACTATACAAAGATTGCTGTGGCAGCTCAAAAAAACGAACCATCAGAATTTGCTGGATATTTTATAGTCGAAACGGATTTAAAATACAGACCCGTTAAATTGCCTAAACGTTATAAAGATAAAAAACAAACGAAGCAAATGAAATCAAATTCTGCAACTAAAAATCAAACTCCATCTTCAGTTAAACGAACTAATAATTCGTCAAAAGTTGGCTTAAACACCAATAATATAAAACCAAAAAGCAATGAAAAGGTTATTAAAAAGACAGATCAAATAGAGATAAGAATAGATTAACTATCCATGAAAAAAGAAATATTAAATAGTAGCAAAGCACCTGAACCCGTGGGAGCATACCCTCACGCCAGAAAATTTGGCAATCTCCTCTTTTTAAGTGGAGTTGGACCAAGGGAGAGAGGAACAAAAAAAATACCTGGAGTTGAACTTACTGCTGATGGAACAATTGAGAGTTATGACATTGGAACACAATGTCGATCAGTATTTAACAACATCAAACAAATACTAGAAGATTCCGGAAGTAGTTGGGATAATATCATTGATGTTACCGTATTTCTAACCAATATGAAAGACGATTTCAATACTTATAATAAGATTTACGCAGAATATTTTAAAGACAATCAACCTTGTCGTACCACACTAGAAATAAACTGTCTGCCTACTCCTATTGCTATAGAATTAAAGGTAATTGCAACTATTTAATTAAAACTTCTCCATGGCCAAGTCAAGGGCTTTCATGGTGGCTTTATCAATTGGAACAACAGGTAATCTGAACTGATTTTCACATATTCCTAATTTACTGAGTACATACTTTACTCCTCCTGGGTTACCATCCATAAATATGGCTTTCATCAATGGAAGTAGCTTATAATGAAGATGCCTCGCATTTTTATAATCTCCATCTAAAGCATAATTCACCATCTGACTAAACTCTTTTGGATATGCATTGCCAATAACAGATATCACACCTTGCATCCCTGCAGCGATGTATGATAGTGTATAATTATCATCTCCACTAATCACACCAAAATCATCTGGTGCTTGACTAATAATATCCATACAAACATCCAAACTACCACTTGCCTCTTTGGTACAAATAACATTGGGTAATTCTGCAATCCGAAGTGTTGTTTCTGCTGAAACAAGCGAACCTGTCCTACCAGGTACATTATACATCATAATTGGCCACTTAGAAGCATAGCTAATTGCTTTGTAATGCTGAAATATTCCTTCTTGGCTAGGCTTATTATAATACGGACTTACACTTAAAATACCGTCAATATCTGCTATATACTCTGAATTTAATCGATTGATAACACTTGATGTATTGTTACCCCCAACACCAAACACAATAGGAAGACGCTTAGCATTGACCTCCACCACCTTTTTTAGTATATCATATTGCTCTTCTGTTGTAATGGTAGGGTTTTCACCTGTAGTTCCCATAACTACAAGATATTTTACTCCACCATCAATCAGGTGATTTATCAAATTTTCAAGGCCCTCAAAGTCAATACTTTTATCTGTTTTAAATGGCGTAACCAAAGCCACTCCTAGTCCCTTAAATTTATTCATTTAATATGTCTTATGATATCTACAAATAACCCATATACTTCATGACTACTAGTTTTAACCATCAAGTCGTGAGCAAATAAAAATTCATCAAAATACTTACCTATACGCGTTTTGGCCTTTGAAAAAGTTGAAACACCCTGTAATTCGATTAATCCAACTGAATCCAAATTTATAAGAAAATCAAAATCTTCTTGAATAAATTTAGATATTCGATTCCCGTGAGGAATCTTCCAAAAGTTTAAATCGTTCTTACAAAAATAACTCTCTTTATAGTTGGGCAATAAATTACTGATATCTTTTTCGTCTACAAAGCCGAGGGTATATACGGATTTCCCCTCAGATTCAAAATGATGAATAATTTTTTGTAGGTGCTCTTTAATCATATCTGGCTTGTTGTACACAATGCCAATTTTACGTGCTGCTTTGAATGTTATTAATCGTTCAAACTTGTTTAATTGAGTGCTTTTAGCTAAGAATCGTCTACCAATATTTCGTTGGATATTTGTCAATATTTCAAAGATATACATTACTCAGCTATCATGGTTGAAAATTCATTTTCATCAATCATTTTAATCCCTAGTTTTTCTGCCTTCTCTTTCTTTGCGGGCCCCATATTGTCTCCTACAACGAGGTAATCTGTTGACTTAGAAATTGAACTTACATTTTTACCACCGTTATCCTCAATTATTTTTTTCAATTCATTTCTTGAAAATAAACTAAAAATTCCACTAACCACAAAACTTAAATTCTCTAGTTTGTTACTTGACAATTCTTTTTCTTCAACATTAAAATTTAAGCCATGAGATTTCATTAGTTCTATTTCAGTTTTATTCTCATCAGATGAGAAATAAGATCTCAAGCTACAAGCAATAACTTCGCCAATTTCAGGAACAGCATTTAAATTTTCTAAACTTGCATTCATTAAACCATCCATACTCTTAAAATGATAGGCTAATTTTTTAGCAACAGTTTCTCCTACAAATCGAATACCTAATGCAAACAACACGCGCTCAAAAGGTTGGCTTTTTGATGCCTGAATCCCATCTAAAATATTCTGTACTGTTTTTTCTTTAAAACTAACTACACGTTCTTCTGCCGAATCTTCATTGATAATATTCTTACTAAGTCCAAGTATATTAGTGTGCTTAAGCTCATATAAATCAACTGGCCTGTGAAGTAATCCAGATTGATATAGTACATCGATTTTTTCCTCTCCTAAACTGGATACGTCCATAGCTTTTCTGCCAATAAAATGTTCAATCTTACCCTTGATTTGTGGTGGGCATCCTGAATAGTTTGGGCATCTAAATACCGCCTCACCCTCTGGCCTATCAAGTTCTGCAGAGCATTCTGGACATACATTAATAAATTGAGTTGGTATTGAATTAGAATCTCGCATAGACTTTTCTACACCGACAATTTTCGGTATAATCTCCCCCCCTTTTTCCACAAAAACTGAATCTCCAACACGAATATCCATTTGCGAAATAAAGTCGGCATTGTGAATACTAGCTCTTCTAACCGTTGTTCCCAAAAGCTGAACTGGCTCTAAAATAGCAACTGGGGTAACTGCACCCGTTCTACCTACCTGATAATTAATATTTATAACCTTGGTAAGTTGTCGTTCTGTTTCAAATTTATAAGACATTGCCCAACGAGGAAACTTGCTAGTGAAACCCATCTCCTCCTGTTGAAGTCTACTATTCACTTTTACAACCACCCCATCAATGTCAAAACTCAGGTTATGCCTTTCTTGATCCCAATAGATTATAAAGTCCCAAACATCGTTTATTGAATCACACAATTTAGTTGCTTCATCTACTGGTAGACCATAACTTCTCATCATCTCTATACTTTGATAATGATTTAACGCCCCCCCATGTTCTAGCATTTGGTATAGAAATCCATCCAATGGACGTTTAGCTACCTCAGAACTGTCCTGAATTTTTAACGTCCCCGCAGCTGTATTTCTTGGATTAGCATACGGAGATTCTCCTAAACGGATACGTTCTTCGTTCATTTTTACAAATGCTGCCTTGTGAATGAATAATTCTCCCCTTACTTCCAAATCCACAGGGAATTCCCCCTTTAGTTGATGAGGTATCGATCGTATTGTTTTGACATTGGCCGTTACATCATCTCCTTTAGTCCCATCACCTCTTGTAATTGCCTGATGTAGCAATCCATTTTTATATCGAATAGCTATTGCCAAACCGTCAAACTTTAACTCTGCTGTATATTGATAATCATTACCCCCAGTGAGTTTAGCAACTCTATTGTCAAAATCCATAAGTTCTTCTTTATTATAAGTGTTTCCTAAACTTAACATTCGAGAACTATGAACTACAGTATCAAAACTTTTAGTAATTTCACCACCAACGCGTTTTGTTGGACTATTAGGGTCTACATGAGCAGGAAATGCTTGCTCTAACAGTTCTAACTCTTTCAACTTTCTATCAAAATCACGGTCAGATATCGTAGGCCGAGCTAAAACATAATAATTATAATTATGTTCTTTTAGTTCGGATGTAAGTAATTTTATTTTAGCTTCTGCTGACACTTTGGCGAATTTACACCCAGAGAATGAAATTTTTAGAATCTTTAATTTTTTTTCATTTTTAAAAATTTATGGTTTGGTGTACTAACATTAAAAGGTTATTTATCGATGCCAGATATAGTTTCTCAAAACAAGGGATAGATAAAAACAAGGTAACTAAGAATTTTGGTGGTAATATTACGTGTAGTAATAGAAACATATCTAATAAAGATAATGTCACATTATTTCAAGGAATTGAGAATACTATTTGTACTATTTCATTTGATTTCAGTTATATGATGTGAAATAAATAATTTGCAGATGCTGGAATATTTATTCGAAATCAAAGTAATCCAATAATTGGTGATAAGCACACTAAACTACTTAGACGGGGCTTTGACTTAAACTTACTGCTATTGACTATCGTCATTAAACTACGTTTTTTGCTTTTTCTTTTTGACACTAGGAAATAAAATATTATTTAGTATCAAACGATAACCTGGAGAATTTGGGTGTAATGCCAAATCTGTAGGTGGCTCTCCAACCATGTGTTGGTAGTCTTCAGGATCATGACCTCCGTAAAATGTAAATTGTCCTTTACCCATTGTGCCATGAAGATATTTAACTTCACCTAAACTCTTATTTTCACCCATAATCACCACAGAACTTTTAACAAATTGTTTATTGAATGCTGTAGTTTGTCCCATGAAAGATTTAATAATCTGCTCGTGATTTTGGGTAAGTATAGTAGGGATTACATCCCACTTAGCACTAAACTCAATTAATGCAAAAAGATCATTGGGTTCTTTGACTCTTCTAGTTCTTGGATCAATGTCAATATTACTAATTTCATATCGCATTGGGTTTAACTCAATATTAAAATCTTTAAAAGCAAATGCTTTATCATAATTCAATTTTACCTGAGCATTTGAAGCAATTGGATCTCC
>CAJXBI010000043.1 GCA_913050005.1 uncultured Bacteroidota bacterium | reverse complement strand
TGGATGTGAGTATGCATTCATGGAGGTAAGCTCTCATGCACTTCACCAACACAGAACTACTGGTCTAAAATTTGACGGTGCCATTTTTACTAATATAACGCGAGATCATTTAGATTATCATTCTGATTTTAAGGAGTATTTATATACTAAAAAATTACTTTTTGATGATTTAGATTCCTCTGCCTTTGCCCTTATTAATAAAGATGATAAAAATGGTAAAGTAGTTGTTCAGAATTCTCAAGCTACGAGTTATTCATATAGTCTTAAATCGGTCAGCGACTTCAAGACTAAAATAGTGGAGCACGATTTTGATGGGATGTTGCTAAACATCAATGATTCAGAAGTGTGGTTAAGGCTGGTTGGTAAATTTAATGCTTACAATATTCTAGCAGTCTATGCAACAGCCTTTCTTTTAGGAAAAGAGCATCTAGAAATAATAACCGCATTGAGTGCGATAAATAGTGTTGATGGGAGATTCCAAAACATTAAAGAATCTGGGATAACTGCAATTATTGATTATGCACACACTCCCGACGCCGTGCAAAATGTATTGGATACAATAAATGCAATTCGAACGACTAATGAAGAACTGATAACGGTTATCGGTTGTGGAGGAGACAGAGATAAAGGTAAGCGACCCATCATGGCAAAAATAGCTTGCGAATCTTCAACTAAAGTAATTCTTACTTCTGATAATCCTAGAACCGAGGATGCAAATGAAATTATCTCAGATATGATGGTAGGAGTTGAGCCTATCCATTTTAAGAAAGTATTAAAAATAACGGACAGAGAAGAAGCGATAAAAACAGCTATTAGTTTAAGTAATACAGGGGATATAATTCTAGTTGCGGGTAAAGGACATGAAACATATCAAGAAATCAACGGGGTTAGGCACCCATTTGACGATAAAGACATTTTAACCAAGAACTTAAAATTATTAAAAGAATAATGCTGTATCATTTATTTGAATATTTAGAAGAAACTTACCAATTACCAGGAGCAGGAGTTTTCCAATATATCTCATTTCGTGCTTCTCTTGCTGTTATAGTATCCTTGATTATATCGTTGCTGTTTGGTAAAAGGCTGATTGATAAATTAAGAGATTTACAGGCTGCGGAAACTATACGAACTCTTGGTTTAGATGGAGAGGAAGCCAAAAGAGGGACTCCTACAATGGGTGGTCTTATCATTTTAGCGGCCATACTTATTCCAACTTTATTATTTGCCAAATTAGATAATGTCTATGTGTTGCTAATGATTTTTAGCACAATTTGGTTGGGACTAATTGGTTTTTTGGATGATTACATCAAAATCTATAAAAAAGATAAAGCGGGATTGGCAGGTAGATTTAAGGTTATTGGTCAAGTTGGACTTGGAATTATTGTAGCATTAGTTCTCCATTTTAATGATAATGTAGTTGTTCGAGAGCAATACAAAATTAACGCTGTTAGTGAGGCACCTGCTGATGTAGATGTAAAAAATATTAATGGTCAGTTGATGTATTTTAAAGATGTAAAAAGCTCAGCTACCACACTTCCATTCATTAAGGAACACGAGGTAGATTATTCTAAATTCTTATTTTGGATGAGCGATGATAAAGCTAATAAATGGGCTTGGGTAGTATTCATCTTTATAGCTGTTTTAGTTATAACTGCGGTAAGTAATGGAGCTAATCTAACAGATGGAATTGACGGACTGGCTGCTGGAAGTTCAGCTATTATAGGCATAACATTAGCAGTTCTCGCGTTTGTAAGTGGTAACCTAATTTTTTCGGATTATCTCAATATCATGTTCATACCCAATCAGGGTGAACTGGTGATTTTCGCTGCGGCATTTACAGGAGCTTGCATCGGATTTCTTTGGTATAACAGTTTTCCCGCACAAGTATTTATGGGTGATACAGGTAGTCTTGCATTAGGTGGAATTATAGCTGTGTTAGCATTGATGATTCGCAAAGAGTTGGTGCTCCCAATTTTGTGTGGAATCTTTCTTATTGAAAACCTAAGCGTCATGCTTCAAGTAAGTTACTTCAAGTACACCAAAAAGAAGTATGGTGAAGGAAAACGAATATTCAAGATGTCACCTCTTCATCATCATTATCAAAAGCTAGGGTATGTCGAACCTAAAATTGTAACCCGATTTTGGATTGTTGGAATTATGCTAGCCATATTCACCATAATAACCTTCAAACTAAGATAATTGAGTGAATTAATATCCATATTAGGTGCAGGAGAAAGTGGGGTAGGTTCGGCTATTTTAGCTCATAAAAAGGGCTATGATGTTTGGGTATCTGATTTTAACCAGATAAAACCAAAGTACAAAACCGAACTCGATCAATATGGCATTAAGTATGAAGAAAACGGCCATGATGAGTCAAAAATTAAATCATCTGTAAAAATCATTAAGAGCCCTGGAATTAGTGACGAGGCACCAATTGTTTTGGCTGCTTCATCAGCCGACATCCCAATTTTATCCGAAATCGAATTTGCTGCAGGTTATACAGATGCTTTTTTGATAGGAATCACGGGTACTAACGGAAAGACAACAACAACAATGCTAACTTATAATATTCTGAAAGATGCAGGATTATCAGTTGGTTTGGCTGGTAATGTTGGATGCAGTTTTGCAAAACAAGTCGCATTGGAAAATCATAAATACTATGTACTCGAATTAAGTAGTTTCCAGTTGGAGGGCATGCATACAGTTGCCTTAGATTACGCAGTTTTACTCAATATCTCTCCCGATCATTTAGATCGTTATACTACTTATCAAGATTACATCGATGCTAAGCTTCGCATCAATTTAAATCAAGACTCATCACATAAGTTCATTTTCTGTGCCGATGATGAGGAAATATTGAACCAATTAAAAAATCGTTCTACTTCAGCTGACCTAATTCCATTCACTTATGATAATGGGCCATTAGATCAAGGTGCTTGGGTAGAAAACAATCAAATAAATATTCAACTAATAAATCCAAAAATAAAATTCAATATGTCATTAGATCAACTCACTATAGCCGGAAGACACAATACCTATAATTCCATGGCTGCATCAATTATTGCAAATTCCTTACTTATCAGAAAAGAATCTATTCGTGAAAGTTTACTCGATTTTAAAAATGTAGAGCATCGTTTAGAGTTTGTATCAAAAATAAAAGGTATTCGCTTTATAAACGATAGTAAAGCAACTAATGTGAATGCAGCTTGGTATGCACTAGAAAGTGTTGAAGATCCTATAATTTGGATTGCAGGCGGTGTAGATAAAGGCAACGATTATGAATCATTAAGCCCATTAATTAAAGAAAAAGTAAGAATCATAGTTTGTTTAGGTAAGAATAACCTGAATTTGCATAAAGCATTCAGAAAGGATGTAGATATGATGATTAACGCAAGTTCTGCACAAGAGGCAGTGAATATTGCGTATGGTTTAGGCGAAAAGGGTGAGACTGTTTTGCTATCACCTGCATGTGCAAGTTTTGATCTTTTCGAAAACTATGAAGACAGAGGTAATCAATTCAAAAGAGCTGTAAGGAATCTGTGAGAGAATTTATCCAAAAAAATATCAAAGGGGATTACTACATATGGTTTGTAGTAATTGCTCTTTCTATTTTTGGAATACTTGCAGTCTATTCTGCTACGGGTACGCTTGCATATGCCGAAAAAGGGGGTAATACCGAATATTACTTAATGAAGCATGCTTTTTTGGTGATTTTTGGGTTGGCGACCATGTGGTTAACGCACCTAATTAGCATTCAGTATTTTTCAAGAATTGCTCAAATAATGTTGTACTTGGCAATTCCGTTATTGATCTATACTTTAATTTTTGGAGTTGAAATTAATGATGCTAGAAGATGGATTTCATTGCCAGTTGCTGGGCTTACAGTTCAGAGTTCAGATTTTGCTAAGTTAGCACTTGTTGCATATGTTGCACGTTTTATGGCTAAAAGACAAGGCGAAGTTCATGATTTTAAGCGTACTCTTCTACCCATACTTTCTGTCATCCTTGTAGTTTGTTTATTGATTTTCCCTGAAGATTTTTCAACTTCTGCGGTTCTGTTTTTAACCAGTATGTTAGTATTATTTTTAGGAAGGATACCCCTCAAACAAATAGGGTTGTTGGTTGGTATTGGATTGCTTGTACTTGGAGGTGCATTTACCTATGTGATGAAATCGGATGTCCAATTTGGGCGTATTGCAACCATGAAAAGTAGAATTGAAGCTTTTTCTAGTGGAAGCGATGACGGGGGTACATATCAGAGTAGACAAGCTAAAATTGCCGTTGCACGTGGTGGATTTGTTGGTACAGGACCTGGCCGAAGTAGGCAAAAGAATATTTTACCCTCACCATTTGCTGATTTTATTTACGCGATTATTATTGAGGAATATGGGTCAATTTTTGGAGGACTCACCCTTGTTCTACTTTATTTACTCTTATTATATCGCTCGTTTAGAATAGTATTACTCACTGAAAATCCACTAGCTGCTCTTTTAGCTATTGGATTATCCTTTAGCCTTGTAGTCCAAGCATTGATAAATATGGGGGTTGCTGTTAATTTATTGCCTGTAACAGGATTAGCACTCCCAATTGTTAGTCGTGGAGGGACTTCTATATTATTTGTAAGCATTGCATTTGGAATTATTCTCAGTGCAAGTAGAACCATATATCCAGATAGAGAACATGAGTAATAAATATCGAGTACTTATATCTGGAGGGGGCACAGGTGGTCATATCTTCCCAGCAATTGCAATAGCAAATGAAATAATGGCTCAATATCCTGACAGTGTCATTGAGTTTGTAGGTGCAAGTGGTAGAATGGAAATGGAGAAAGTTCCAGCTGCAGGTTATAAGATTCACGGACTTTGGATATCAGGCTTTCAACGAAGGTTGACCCCAAAAAATATGAGTTTGCCCTTCAAGCTTATTGCTAGTTTATGGAAGTCTAGATTAATCATAAAAAGATTCAAACCTGACTTTACAATTGGTGTAGGTGGATATGCTAGTGGGCCATTAAATTATATGGCTAGTAAAATGGGAGTTTCTGTATTTCTACAAGAGCAGAATTCCTATCCTGGTATAACCAATAAGCTTCTAAAGAAATATGCTGTAAAGATATGTGTAGCCTATAAACAGATGGATCGGTTTTTCCCGAAATATAAATTGGTATTGACTGGCAATCCAATTCGTCAAGGTTTATTATCACATGCCAATACATCTGATAACGCTTATGAGCATTTTTCATTAAATTCAAAAAAGAAAACGGTTTTAGTTGTTGGTGGAAGTCTAGGCGCAAGAACAATTAATGAGGCAATATCTGAAAATCTAGATTTATTAATTGATCACGACATACAGCTTTTATGGCAGACTGGTAAAAATTATACTGAAGAGTTTGGTTCCTTTAAATGGGGAACTCGTACCGCGTTTATTCAGCGAATGGATTTAGCCTATCAAATAGCAGATATTGTGGTCAGCAGAGCTGGTGCTATGTCGGTTTCAGAGTTGTCGGCTTTAGGCAAGGCAACCATTTTCGTCCCGTCTCCTTTTGTTAGTGAAGATCATCAAACTAAAAATGCTCTAAACCTTGTAGAGAAAAACGCAGCATTATTATGTCCAGATAAAGATGCAAAAGTTAAGTTGGGAGAACATATAGTCAACTTAATAAGTGATGACGACAAGAGAACTCAATTGAAATTAGAAATTCTAAAATTAGGACTACCTAATGCCTCAAAAAATATTGTAAATGAAATTATAGATGGAATTAACTGATCGAAAAAATATCTATTTTTTGGGAATCGGTGGAATCGGTATGAGTGCACTTGCTCGATATTTTCACTCTTCAGGGTATAATGTATCGGGCTATGATCGTACCTCGTCAGCAATAACGGATCAGTTAAGTCATGAGGGAATTCAAGTGTTTTTTGAAGATAAATTGTCCTCTGTGAAGGATGAATTTATCCAAAATCCAATTCAAACCATCGTCATATATACTCCAGCAATACCTGATCAAAATCAATTGATGAATTATTTCAAAGATCAGAATTATAAAATGTATAAACGTTCTGAGATGCTAGGAGAAGTAACCAGAAATACCATCAATTTAAGTGTCGCTGGAACGCATGGTAAAACTACAACGAGTAGTATCGTTGCTTCTATTTTTCAACAATCTAAATTTTCTTTTTCAGCCTTTCTTGGAGGAATAAGTGCTAATCTTAATAGTAATTATTTTAGACAGGATATTGGAGGAGATGACTTTTCGATTACTGAAGCAGATGAATTTGATCGATCATTTTTGTACCTCAAACCAACATATAGTGTCATAACAAGTACCGATGCAGATCATCTAGATATATACGGGAGTAAGGAAGATCTAGAGCAATCATATATTGAATATTCCAAATTGATCTCCAACACAAGTCATCTTTTTTACGCAAAAAATAAAGCTGAAAATATACGCGGGGTTAGTTATTCGGTTAATGCTCATAAGGCTGATTTTTATACATCAGTTCGTGTACAAAATTCAGCAGGAACTCATTTTGATATTTGTAATCATCTAGGTGAAATTTATATCCATGACCTCTTTATTAGTCTACCAGGAATTCATAATCTAGAAAATGCATTAGGGGCTGCGTTGATGTGTCGAAAGGCAGGTATCGGGCTAGATGCAATCAGAAAAGGATTAAAGGATTTTAAAGGGATCAAACGCAGATTTGAATATGTAATAGACAGGGATGATTTGCTATATATCGATGACTATGCACATCATCCTAGCGAGTTAAAAGCCATTATCTTATCGGTAAGGAGTTTGTATCCAAAACGAAAAATTACGGCAATTTTTCAACCGCATTTATACACGCGTACACAAGATTTTATGTCAGATTTTGCAGCTGAATTATCAAGGGTAGATCATCTTATCTTACTTCCGATTTATCCTGCAAGGGAGTTGCCTATTGAGGGTGTTACATCAGAAGCATTGTTGCAAAAAATAGATCATGATGATGCGATGTGCATCCGCCAAAATCAAGTAATTAATGATTTAAGAAGTAGAGATTTAGACATCCTACTTACGCTGGGTGCTGGTGATATTGATCAGTTAGTAGAACCTATTTATGAGAATTATGGCAAGTAAAATTTTTCCATATCTAAGAAAAAGTCTATATGTTCTGTCCATTCTTATTTTGTTAGTGATTTTGTACATTTTTCATAAAAATCAGCAAAATCAAATTTGCACATTCGTAGAAATTAAGATAGAAGCACCTGCTCAAAAAGAATTAATAACTCAAGAAATCATTAAGAATAAGCTGGACAAATGGTACATAGGTGGTTTGTCAGGTGTGCCTCAAAACAGTATTTCTTTGCTAGATATTGAAAAAAAACTAGAACAGATTCCTGCTGTGAAAGATGCAGAAGTGAGTTTTGATTTGAAGGGTGAATTAACAATTGATATTTGTCAACATATTCCTTTAGTTCGGATAATGTCTCCGAAAACAGCATCCTATTATTTGGCAGAAAATTTATTAAAAATCCCATCGAAAGATGTTGATATTGCACGAGTTCCAGTAGTAAATGACAATTATAGCCCCGAAATGATTAAGAAAGTATACACCCTATCCACCTATGTGTATGAAAATCCCTTTATTGATGCTTTAACAGAGCAGATATTTGTAGA
>CAJXBI010000042.1 GCA_913050005.1 uncultured Bacteroidota bacterium | reverse complement strand
ACATATTGAATATTGAATTCCAACTAAAGTCATTTTTTTCAATTACGTTAGCATTTATAGCGAACTCAAAACCTTTATTTTCAATGACACCCCCCAGGTTAATAATTTTTGTAACAAATCCGCTACTTTGAGGCAGAGTTGTTGGAAATATCATGTTTTTAGTCTCTTTATTGTAAAAATCTGTGGACACATAAACTCTATCATTTAAAATAGAAAAATCTATACCAATATTGGTTTGTGCTGAAGTTTCCCATTGTAAATCACTATTTCCAGCTTGAGAACTAGGAATTCTACCAGGCGAAAGAGCGGTTGGACTCGACGGATATAATTGTACCTTTACAATGTTAGCATAGGCATTAAGACCTGATGGTAAATTTCCTGTTTCTCCATAACCTGCTCTAAGCTTCAAGTTTTTCACAACTTCAACGTCCTGCATAAAACTTTCGTTGGATAAATTCCATCCAGCTGAAAATGTTTTAAAGGTTCCCCATCTATTGTCAGATGCAATTCTAGAGGAACCATCTGTTCTAAATGAGGCAGTTGCAGAATATTTATTATCATAGGTGTAATTAGCTCTTGTGAAATATGATGCTAATGACCAAGATCCTGCATCTGAAGATGAGAAAAAGTTGTCAGAAGCAGTATTCAAAGTTCTAACTGTTTCAGAGGCAAAATTTCGTTTAGTCTGGGAACTTGAAATATTATTTTCATCCGAAATACTACTTCCAACTACAACATCTAAATTGTGCATGCCAAATTCTTCGCTGTAGGTTAATGTATTGTCAAATACATATCGTGATGTTTCACTTGTATTATACATTCCCTCCCCTCCATAAGAACTAGATGTTACTGAAAGTGTTGGATCTCTGAATGATGTATATCGATTTCCTGATAGAATAACACCTATTTGTGATTTATATGTAAGGTTGTATGGAAGCTTGATAGAAAAATTAGCATCTGCAACCATACTGTTGATGACATCTAAATTATCATTACTGTAGACATAGCTCAGTGGATTTTCATTTCCAAATCCAGTACCCGCAGCTGAAAGGGTATAGAAACCATTTTCGTCAGAAATTTCTTGAAATGGCGGTGTTTGTAATGCAGATGATATTGCACCTCCATATCTAGCTCCCATTTGATCAGGGATTGATTTAACACTAGACCTTGTGTAATTAAAATGTGTTCCAAATGAAAGCCAATCATTTACCTCTTGATCTAAGTTTATGGAAAGTGAATATCTTTTATTTTCAGAAGAGACAACAATTCCGTCTTGATCTAGATAACCTAGACCTACGTAAAAAGATCCTTTTTCAGATCCACCAGAAACTGATGCATTAATTCCAGACTGAGTTGCAGATCTATACAACAAGTCTTGCCAGTCGTTAAAAGTTCCTGTTGAGTAGCTAACTGACGTTCCATTTAGTTCGTTAATGTAGTCATCTAATTGACTTGCGTTCAAAAGGGGAATCTTATTAATTAATTCAGAAGATCCTGTGTATGTGTTTAAAGTTGCTTTAAATGAGCCTGACTTTCCTTTTTTAGTGGTTATCAAAACAACACCGTTACTAGCTCCTGCAGCTCCATAAATACCCGCAGCAGATGCATCTTTTAATACAGTTATATCCTCAATATTATTTGGATCTAAAGCTGCAGTTGAATAAGAAACTACACCATCTATAACATACAGCGGCTGCGTGTTTCCCGAAAGTGATGATATACCCCTAATAAATATTTGAGGTGCGGCGCCAGGTTTACCTGAATTTTGTACTACCCTAACTCCTGATGATCTACCTTGTAATAACAAGCCAACATCAGTATTAGCCTTTTCACCAACTCCATCTAAATCTAAAACAGAAATAGAAGAGGTAATGTCTCTTTTGTTTTGAGATCCATATCCTGTTAGAACTATTTCCTCTAAACCAGCAATGTCAGGTATTAACATTATACTGAAATTTGAATTGGCATCCGCAATGACACTTTGTGAAATAAAGCCAATAAATGAAATTTCTAAAGTTGGATTTTCTTGACTAACAGATAATTCGAAATTACCATCAAAATCAGTAGTTGTTCCGTTGTCAGTTCCTGATTCAATTACAGAAGCCCCTGGTAAAGGATTTCCATCTGAGTCTGCTACGTTCCCTGATATTTTAATATCTTGTGAATTGTCATCTTTTATAATTAAAGTAGTAACCTTTGGTTTCTCCTCAATTATAATAGTGTTATTCTGAGATATCCTATACTTCAATCCTGTATTTTCCAGGCATAAATTCATAAGATCTCCTGCAGAAATCTCTCCTTTTTTTAATTCAACTTTTACGCTGCTTTTAAAAAATCCTTTTGGGTAAATAAAATCAAAGTCCGTTTGAAGTTGGATTGTTTTAAAAACCTCATCGATCTCAACTAGTTGGTTTTGATCTATTATAATCTTCTCTTGAGAAAAAGAATTCTCAACACTAAAGCTAAAAACGGTTGTACAAAATAAAAATATAAACGTTTTCATGATTTGTTTAAGAAGCTGCGATTTTAAAATATCACAGCTAATTGTTGGTTTAATTTTCATAAATTAGTAATTGTATTGGTTAAACATTTAATTGATACATAACAAGGGGCGAAGTTCTAGACAGCTGAAAATGTTAAAAAACTTCGTTCCCTTTTCTTTAATACAGTAGTTCTATCATTATTTCTATTTTAGAATTACCATCTTTTCTTTTCTTTCGTAATCTTTAATCACTCCAAAGTTTTTTATATTAACTAGAATATCCTCTAAATTTCTATTTTTCCTTATCACTCCCACAAATTCTGTCTCTTCAACTTTTTTGTTTAGGAATACAATCTCCACATCATACCAACGAGAAATCGTTTTCATGATCTCTTTTAAGGGTTTTCCATTAAAATTAAAAACACCATATTTCCAAGAAATTTCATTGTAGACATTTACATCCTTTTCTAGAGAAAGTGAATTTGTGTTGGGATTCCATTTAGCCTGTTGATCTGGAGATAAATCTTGTTTTTTACCATTATTAAGATTTATGGCTATTTTCCCCTCTACCAAGGTTGTATAAACATTATCATCGTCCTTGTATGCTTTTAAATTAAATTCGGTACCAAGCACTTCAATTAATTGAGATTGATTTAATACCTGAAAATTGGCACTTTTATTTTCTGAACTGGGAGATACATCAAAATAGGCTTCTCCATATACAAGCTCAACGATGCGTGTTTTACCTTTGATAAAAGTTACAGGATATTTTAATTTGGTTTCTGAATTAAGCCAAACCTCGGTTTTGTCAGATAATACTAAACGGTATTGCCCACCTCTAGGAATGGTTAAATAATTATATTGAATTTCTTCAGATTTTATTTTGGTAGAATCATATACAATAGCCTCTCCGTTACTATTTGCATTTTGAGTCTTAAAGTTTTGCCCTTTTTCTAAAGTTAATTCAGTACCATCCTCCAGTGTTAATATTGCTTTATCAGTACCTGGTTCAATTATTTTATTTACTGCTGTTGGAATTTCAACGGAGGGCTTATTAAATAGGTTGTTAGTTAACATATAACCTAAACCAATTGTCAAAATAGCAGCAGCGGCATATTTGTAAAAATTAATATACCTTATTTTTTGCTTTTTGGATTGTTTTTGAAAAATACTTGATTTTATTATTTGCTTTTCATTTTCTGTATCGAAATCTATCAGGCTATATTCAACCAAGCAATTAGTTCTCACCAAATCTTTGAAAAAATCAATATTTGCTGGGTTATCCAACCATTTAGATAAAATCTTCAATTCATCAATAGATGCTGATTTTGCAAAATATTTTAGGATTATTTTTTCTATTTTCTTGTGCATCAAAACATTAGTTTTCTATTTAACATGACACTTTAATTATACAACACCCCTAATAAAATTTTTTTTTTTAAGTTTTTTATGCAACTTTAACATTGAATTATGAAAAAAAACTTTGAAACTGATAAAGTTTTATTGTCTGAATTCAAGAAAGGCAATGCTCAAGCTTTGACCCATATAATGGATCATTATCACAAACCTTTATGTTTTTATGCATATAGTTTGTCAAATGACTATGATGGAGCTAAAGATATTGTCCAAAACATAATCATCAATCTTTGGGAACGTCGAAATGCTTTGCCTGATATTAAGTCTTTCAAAAGTTATCTTTATAAATCTGTGTATAATGAGTTTCTAAATCAGATTAGGAAGTCTAGTAGAATGATGGTTTTTGAAAAAGAGTATTTTGAAGCATTAAAAGATTTTATTGATGATCAAGACGAAAGTAAAACCAGACAACAAATTGCATTGTTAGATAATGAAATTGAAAAACTCTCTCCAAAGTGTAGGGAAACATTTTTGCTTTGTAAGCGTGAAGGGTTAACTTACGTTGAAATTGCAGATCATCTTAATATTTCTATAAAAACAGTTGAAAATCATATGGCAAAAGCTTTTTCTATCCTTAGAAATAAGCTTAAAGAAAAAATCAATTCGGTATTACTTTTAATATTTGGAAGTCAAAAAAAAATGAGAATATAAAGCTATTCAAAGTCTAATTTCTTGTAAATATAGAAGTAATAAATTCTATAAGTTGTAGTTCCGACAGTAGTATTTTTATAAATATTAAACCACTATAAAACAATATATTAAGATTATTATAGCTTTATTTTGGCAACATATTGGCAACAAACTTATCTTTTTTAAAACCTAAAAACTCCCTAAACTATCTGATTACTGACGGTGGGGTGGGTTTGGTAGAATGGTTTTTCTTTGGAGGGTAGGGCTCTTGATATTATATATAACCCAAACCCTAACTATTATAACACGATTCAATTTTTACACAATTGCATACAAAAGTATTTCCTTACAATAACCTAATTGATAGGGGATTAAGACTGTTTTTTTGATTGTGGTTTTAGGGGGGTAATTAATCACTACTGATAAGTTTACAAACTGTAATGATTTACAAAACCAATCTGTCAATTTATTTGTGTTTAGTAACTAAAATATGCTGACCTCCCTTCAATCTGAATAATTGGTGGCCATCCTTTACTTCCTTTGGACTTAACTTTTTACCATTAACTGTTAACTTCTTTTCTTTTTCTGAAATATAAACAACCGCTTCACTACCTAGAGGCACCGTTAGATCCATTTCCATACCTGATTTTGTTTTGGAGACTTTTACTTTTACTTTGCCGGCAATTGTCTCATTTTCAGTTTCGGCATATTCCAAACCACCTAAATTAGGTTTGACCATAAAACTTTTCCATGCTGGTTCAAGCGGATATAATCCACATACATATTGCGAAAGTATTGTTAAACCACCTCCACTCCAAGCATGGTTGGTAGAGCCACCTCCATAACCATTTCTGCCCACTCCCCAGCCTTCAAACAAAGTGGAGTAATCTTTATTATCGACCATGGGCTGAAAGCGTTCTTTAAGGCGTTGTAAACCATATTCAGGTTGCCCCATAATGAACAATGCCTCTATCACATACTTTTCCATGTAAGGGCTGCTATATCTCTGTTTCTGCAACAGTTTAAAAATAGCTTCGTATTTGTCATCATCGGCAAGTCCAGCAACAACAGCCAGTGCTTGCCCACGGTCATCTGTATCATCATTGTAGCTACAAGAACGGTATTGATCCCCCTTCCAAAATGTTCGATTAAATGCAGCCTTTAAATGGGTCATTGTATTATCAGCCCAATCAGCTTGGCCAGATTTATCTAGGATTAACGACATCTCTTTATAACCTTTTAAGGCCAGGTAATACCATTCATTCATCAATAGATCCTTGTCGATATTGGTACCCCAATCACCCCAGTACCAACCTTTCTGATCTGATTCGTTCATTCTTTTAATTAACACACCGTTATCGTCCAATTGCCAAATATCCAGATAACGTTTAACTCCTTTATATGCTTTAACCATGGTCTCTTTGTCTCCAGTGTTCATATAATAATTCCAAAAACCGTAATAGCCTATGCTGGCCAGCATCTGTCCGGGCAACTCTCTATCCCAGTTCCCTGCTGGAATAGGAGAGAATATGGTACCGTCAGCACGTTGCCAATTCATTAACTCAAGAATAGCCTTTTGTGTTAAAAATCTACTTTTGGGGCACATTGCATAGAATGTTTCTCCGCTTTCGTTAACCGCATCTCCCCACCATTGAGCTCTTTCACGGTCGGGGCAGTCCATATAGGTATCGCGCATGGTCACATAAAGTGTTCGCAGAGCTTTTGACCACAAGCGGTTGTAGAAATCATCATTACAATTAAAACTCCCTGTAAATTCAGTATTATATCCCGTTTCCCTATATTTTATATCTAATACTCTAACTCCTTTAGGAATGATATAATAGACTTTCTGTCCATTCATCCAGCCAAGGTTTTCATACTCCTGTATGCCCTCTCGTGTAATGTATTCTGCGCGAACATTATATGGTCCGCCTCCTTGGTAATGGTCGGTAAGGATTTTTATTTCCTCACCCTCTTTCGCTTCAATTTTAAAATACGGAGTGATTTGAGCGTTATATGGTAAATGACAAACAATTGTATCTCCGTTGCTAACAAACGGGAATTTTATTTGATTTGTATAATTCTTCATCCCATAATCTCTCCATAATGGCAATGGGCGTTTTACAAGATTGTTCCAAGGTAAAATCGGAGGAGTTCCTAAAGAACGAGTTCGTCTCCATTTTAAGTTATTTGATGAAATAAAATCAAAATTTCCTAAACGGGCATCGTAACGAATACTTGACTCGGGTAATCTGAAGTTGGGCAAAGGAAGTCCAGCAGTACCAAATTCTCTTCGGATAGAAGCTTTCCAAGTCAGGTCCGAAAGCAAATCGAACCCCTGCGTTTGGCAGTCAAAAATCAATGCAGCTTTACCGCTACTATTATGAGAAAAACCATCTTTACCAAAATACCAAACCAAGATTGAAATAAAGTTTTTTCCTTGCTTTAAAAAAGGGGCAATATCCACCTCATCATAGTAAGTATCATCGGGTGAAGGACCTCTTTTGAGCTGTCCTTCAAAAACAGCCATTTCTCCATTGATCCACATCCAGTATTTGGAGTCGCAGGATATTTTTGCCAAAGCCTCATTGGGAACATCTTCTAATTGAAATGATTTTTGATAGGCCGTCCAGTTGTTGGTTTCGTTTTGTTGTTCAAAGGCGGTTATCCACTGGGCTTTCCAAGTATTTTTTTGGGAAAATGCATGAAAGCCTATCAAGTAGACAATTATTAATATTATTATTCTCATTTTTAATTTTAGATATGTTGATATTATTTATTATTTGATGTCAGTTGATCATAAAACCAAACATCCTTTAAACTTTTTCCAATTTTTAGTTCATCAACGGTTAAATCACCACCTGCTCTTCCAGTTACTTTAAACTGCAACCTGTCAAATGTAAACTCGCCATAATAGGTAGCATTTGCTTCTATATTCTGACGATCATTCGGATAGAGGTAGACATTCAATTTGTCCTGTCCTTTAGCCCCCAAATCAAACTCAAATGTAACTTGGACTACTTGGTTGTTATAATTTGTAAGCCAACTGTTTCCCTTTTTACAATTTGAATTCATCCAATATCAATAACAGCACATTGATGTGTTCTTTCTTATAATTTATTACAAATAGATAAATAATAAATTATATAGGTTGTAGCTCCGACAGGAATCGAACCTGTATCTAAAGTTTAGGAAACTCTTGTTC
>CAJXBI010000041.1 GCA_913050005.1 uncultured Bacteroidota bacterium | reverse complement strand
GCTATAAGCAACCCAAGCGCAAGGAAAGATGTGAAGATCATTCCAATAACAGTGTCTTCACGTAATTTTGTGAAGATTTTAATTGCTGTCATACTAAGAACAGCCAAAAATCCTGCGAAGAACGAACCTATAGAGTATGGCAGACTAAGTAGATAGGCTAAAGCTACACCAGGTACAATTGCATGAGCTAATGCATCACCGATTAAAGACCAGCCTTTCAATACAAGATAACAAGATAAGTAAGCACACAATCCTCCAACTAAAGTACAAGCCCATATGGCTTTAACCATAAAATCATATGAGAATGGTTCTAACAAATACTCAATCACAACTTTTTCCCAGATTTGTTTATTTCATTTACACCATACTTTCCATAAAACACTGCAGGACGCTCATCATCTGTAATAATAGTAAAAGTCTCTTCACTGTTCCTGCTAGTATTAATAATTGAAGATAATCGATGCTCCCGAAACATATTACCGAAAGCACGCCTCAAATTTTCTTGCGTAAAGGTAGTTTCGATGGGGCCGTAAGCAAGTAACTTTTTATTAATCAGCATTACATCGTTACAAAATTGAGGAACACTCCCTAAATTGTGTGTTGAGACGACAATTAGATTGCCAGCATTGGCTAATAAACGGAATAATTCACTTAAAGATTCTTCTGTTGTAACATCAACACCTGTAAAGGGCTCATCCAGTAGTATGATTTTACCTCGATGTGCGAGCGATCGAGCGACGAATGCACGTTTTTTCTGTCCACCACTTAATTCTCCTATTTGGGACTTCCGGAATTCATTTATACCTACAAAGTTTATAGCCTCATCAACAATTTCGTAATCTTTCTTAGATGGGTATCTAAGAAAGCTCATATGACTATATCGACCCATCATTACCAGATCTTCAACCAACAAAGGAAAATTCCAGTCAACTTCTTCTATTTGTGGAACATAGGAAACTAAGTTTTTTTTCAATGCCTCTGCTGGGCTCATACCCATGATTAATATTTCACCATCTATGGGTTTAATAATGCCCATTATTGTTTTGAAAAGCGTTGATTTTCCAGCACCATTCATCCCAACGAGTCCAATTATTCTTGAGTTATTTAATTTAGCGTTTACACATGTCAGCGCCTCAAAATTATTTTTAAATTTTACGCTTACAT
The DNA here is from genome assembly GCA_913050005.1 of uncultured Bacteroidota bacterium. GTDB lineage: Bacteria > Bacteroidota > Bacteroidia > NS11-12g > UBA9320 > UBA9320. Next base: position 6,770 of record CAJXBI010000041.1, on the reverse strand, counting down.
TTTTAATATTTATTATTTCTTCCAAAATTTACTCTTTTAAAGCTTTTTTGAAACCATTAACAATTCTATCAGTTGTTACGTCAAGTAAGTCTAAATAAGAAGGTACAATTCCATCTTTTTCACTCAGGGAATCAACAAATAAAACTCCACCATAAATAGCATTTGTCTCGGATGCAACTTGCTTTGCTGGTTTGTCGGAAACTGTACTTTCACTAAACACCACTGGGATATCGTTCTTCAATACTGTGTCGATCACTTTACGGATTTGTTGGGGTGATCCTTGACGATCTGAATTCATCGGCCACAAGTAAATTTCTTGCATATTTAAATCTTCAGCTAGATAGCTAAATGCGCCTTCACTTGTTACTAAAAATCTTTTACTAGGCTCTATAAATTTAAGTTTCTTTTTAATTTTTGATTGGATCTTTAGTATCTCTTCTGAATACTTATTTGCATTATTAGCATAATACTCCTTATTTTTGGGATCTATATCTGCTAAAGCGTTGTAGATGTTATCAACATAGACTAATGCATTTTTTGTAGACATCCATGCGTGGGGATTAGGTTTTCCCGTATATTCTCCTTCGAAAATTGATATTGGTTTGATTCCATTTGAAATAACAACGCTTGGAGTATTATCAACATTGGAAAAAAAACGTGAAAACCATTGTTCTAAATTCAGTCCATTCCAAAGAATAATATCAGCTTTTCTAGCGCGCAATACATCTTTTGGTGTTGGTTTATAATTGTGGATCTCAACACCTGGTTTTGTTATTGATTCTACGATTGCTCTATCTCCTGCTACATTTTTAGCTATGTCAGCAATGATTGTAAAAGTTGTTACTAATCGTATTTTTTCTTCTGCATAAACAATATTAGTTTTTATCGTTACTATAATGCTTAAAAAAATCTTTATGATTATAATAATTTTTTGTTTTTTCATCTTGTATACTTTGTATTTCAGTGGGTTTTAAATCCAAATTTTTTCTTTTACTTCAATTTTTGAAATTCTCTTTCTTTTTTTAAAATAATTTGTTTAATATGTTATCATTTTCTGTCCAATTCGCAAAATTGAAAATATTTGTGTGATTTTCCATGCTTTTCAAAAATAATTTTTGAATTTACTAATTATGAATTTATTATTTATTTTCTATCTGATGTCAATTTTTGTTTCGCTCTACCTCAATTATCCGCCAAAATATTAGTAGATACTAATATTTTATGAATTGCCATCAAATATTCTCTGAGTTTTCCTCTGCCGCAATGGACAGTATTTCCAGCGTTGGCAAGCAACCGTCGGTCACAGCGACAGAGAAAATAACATCTTCAGCGTGGATGAGGTCAAACCAATCACCAAACACAGCCTGCTGCAACACTTCAAGCGGATGGTGGAATTGCCTGCATACCAGATAGGGACACTCGTGACATCGTGCCCTACAGCTTAAGGCACTTTATGATTACTCAGCGGATTATGAGTGGACTGGGCTTTAGGGAGATCGCCGACATGTGTGGGATCAGTATGGTGCAGATCAAGCACACCTACTAACACTTGAATGACGCGATCCGCCTGACCAATGCCTTCGGGACTACCACAAGAGAGCCAATGATACGATTGATGTGATTTAGGAAGTGGTTAATCCTGCTAACACGATTTGTAGTTAAATTAACTAAGTTGCTCTTCAAATCATGTCCTCACCCGTGCTTGATTTAGCGCTGGGTTTTCTGAATGCTCGTACATCTCCATCTCCCTAGGTGTTCCTATTTACCTGCGAATCAGTTCTGTCAAAAATCTCTTTATCTGATTATTATTTAATAATTAATCCTTCTATTGACAACTTAAATGACTTGACATGAATAAGGGTGAAGAATAATTAACATTTTTTACTAAGTTTCAATTCGAACAGAATTTAAACTTAATTTTTTTAATCTCTCTTGAATGAGAAAAAATGAATATATTCAAATTATTTACAATATTTTTATTTATATTTCAATATGCTTCAATAGCATTTAGTGACGAAACAGAAATAACCATATCAATTGGACCGAGAGGTTTTGGTCAAATGACACCAAAACTTATTGAAGGATTTATGAAAGAAAATCCTCATATTAAAGTTAATTGGCAGAAGATTTCAGATGTTCCCAATGAATCAAGAAAATTATATGTTACAAATTTTACAGCTGAAAGTAGTAAACCAGACATAATTTCTGTCGATGTTATCTGGCCAGGTGACTTTGCAAAAAGAGGATGGATAGCACCGCTAAATGATTTATTTACGAAACAAGAACTTAGTAAATATAATCAGAGTTTTGCAGAAGCAGCTACAGTTAATGGGAAGCTTTACGCCATTCCTCTGTACATAGATGGAACACATTTATTCTATCGAGTGGATTTATTAGAGAAATATGGATTTGAGGCACCAAAAACATGGGAAGAACTAATCAGTCAGTCAAAAACAATTTTAGAAGGAGAGAAAAATCCTGATCTAGTAGGATTTGTAAATATGTGGGCAAAAATCGAAGGACTATTTATGAATTGGCTCACATTCTTCTATGGAGCTGGAGGGAAATTTTTTGATGAACAAGGTAAAATTGCAGTAGATAGTCCTGAGGGTGTAAAAGCAATGCAAGCAATGGTTGATATACTTTATAAACACAAGATTGCAAACGAAAGTATACTCACCTTCAAACCGAATGATGCAAGGGTATTGTTTCAACAAGAGAGAGCAATATTTTTAATGGTACAGGATTTTGTTATAAGTCCATTAAGTGCTGATGATTCTCCCGTAAAGGATAAATTTAAAATTACTAGAAACCCATATTTCAAAGGGAAAGAGACTAGTCACTCAACAACAATAGGTGGATATTTATTGGCAATAAATCAATATTCAGAGCACAAAGAAGATGCTGCAAAGCTAATCAAATATTTCACAAAGTATGAATCACAATTGGAATCTGCAAAAGTCTCAAACAAAGCTCCAACAATTAATTCTGTTTACCAAGACCCTTCTTTAAAAGGATCTGTTCTACAGATACTGGGAGCAAACTATAAGGTAGGAGTAGTGAGACCGTCTGCCGAGACAGGAGAACGATACAACAGAGTATCGCAGATTATGCAGGCAGAAATTACAGAGGCGCTACATCAGCGCAAAACTCCAGCAAAAGCTATGAGGGATGCAGAAGACCAGATTAAGCGTTTCTTGCCCAAAGAGAGAAGATAAACAAACTTCTAGGCACTGCTTTCTGCTAGAGTAGTGCCTAGATTGGAAGAGAGAAGATTTCGTTTGCAGCTAGACTACATCAAATTACATCGTAATACTCAAATTGGATATCTGTTCGTTATACCTTCGCTGCTGGTTGTGACTTTTGTTCTTGTATATCCGGTAATACAAGCGTTTCTATATAGTCTAACACCAGAGTATAGTGAGGATAGTGAATGGTCTTTAGAAAATTATTTTAATTTATTAGACGACGATAGGTTTATTGAATCGTTTAATAATACATTAATTTTCACATTTTTTACAATACCAGCAGAATTACTAATTGGCCTAGTAATCGCTGTATTATTGAATAAAGAATTCAAATTTAGAGGAATTGTTAGGGTAGCTATATTATTCCCGTGGGCACTACCAACTGCCTTAAATGCAATAATGTGGCGATGGATGTTCAACACCGAATTTGGAATAATTAATTACGGCTTGATCAGTGCTGGATTGATTGAAAGTAAATTAAACTGGCTTGGTAAAGAGCCACTTGCAATGATTGCTATGATGTCTGTTTCCACCTGGAAAACAAGCTCGTTTATGGCGCTTTTGCTTTTAGCTGGATTGCAAACGATACCAAAAGATTTGTACGAGAGTGCAGAAATGGATGGTGCCAACGGCTTTAAATCATTTTGGCATATCACAATTCCATTGTTAACACCGGCAATTATTGTCTCTCTATTGTTGAGAACCATGGATGCACTTAGAGTTTTTGAACTTCCATTTAACCTTACTGATGGTGGTCCACTGAATACAACTGAAACTATTTCATTATATTCATACCGAGTACTTTTCGAATTTGTTGAATTCAAATACGGATCTAGCATGGTAATAATTCAATTTATACTGATCCTGATTATGAGCTTAATTTATATTAAATCGATTAAAAATATAGATTATTAAAACTTAAAATAACATAGAATTTTTGTTCATCAATGCAATCAAAAATAAGAACAAAATTTTTGATTTATTTTTTATCAGTTGTAGTTGTATTAGTATCTTTCTTTCCTATTATTTGGCTGTTTTTTACATCGCTGATGCCAGCTAAAGATATTTATGCTTGGCCCCCAAATCTTTTTCCCTCCCCTGGCACTTTCAATAATTATATAAAGATATTCAATAACTCTCCAGAATTGCTTAGATACATTCTAAACAGTACTATTATTGCTGCATTTACCACGGTTACAATTATTTTATTTGGTGGCTTAGCAGCTTATGCACTTGTAAGAATAAAATTTAGAGGGAGTTTTGCCATTATGCTCGGTATGCTCGCTGTTTCAATGTTTCCAAATATTGCAATACTTCCGGCAATATTTATAGTTTTTAAAAAACTAAATCTTATTAATTCATATCCATCATTAATTATAGCTCATACTGGTTTATTTATTACCATGGCCATATGGATTTTAGCTAATTATATTCGTACTATACCTTTCGAAATCGAAGATGCTGCAAAGATGGATGGGTGTGGACCCTTTGGTATATTTTGGAGAATAATACTTCCTTTGTCTAAACCAGGAATTTTTGCTACTGGATTGATTGTATTTATTTTTTCTTGGAATGAGTTTCCTCTTTCCTTAGTTCTTCTTCATGATAATGATATGCGCACTGCCCCTGTTGGGATATCACTTTACCCTGGAGAATATTCATTTCCTTGGGAGACAATTAGTACAGCAACTTTTCTATCGATTATTCCTGTTTTGATAATTACAGGTATTTTTCAAAAGCAAATTATTGGTGGGCTTACTTCAGGATCTAATAAATAAAAATTTTGTCATATGAAACGAATCCATCATCTTATCACCGAAAAATTAATTCAATTCACCAATGGATTAATTAATCAAGAAAAAGCTAAGGTAGTCATTCCAGCAAACGACCAGAAAAAGGGATATTGGTTTGGCGGTGGAAACATGATCACTGACGAGTTAGGCAACCTTTGGTTAGTAGGTAGATATCGAGATCACGGAGATTCAAGAACTGGAGTAGGAACTGGACCTCGCGGGCTCGAACTTTCACTGTTCAAATCTGAGGATAACGCTAGCTCCTTTCGAAAAGTAATGAGCTGGTCTAAATCTGATCTGGAAAATGATAACTTTAGTGTTCTTTCTATTGAAGGTTCAGCACTGAACAGACTCTCTTACAACACATGGGAAATATTTTATTCCGTGGAGAAATCACATGAATATCCTCAAAGCCTATCTAATTACCAGAAACTAGGTACTGGGGTATGGTCTGTTAGTAGAATCACCACCAATTCACTATCTGATTTCCATAATTCTTCGATTGATGAACTTCTAATATGTGACGAAAAGTTTGAACATTTGCATGTCAAAGACCCTGTAGTTTTGGGTTCTAAATCTTGTGACATTCTTTTTTGCACACATCCTTTTACCTGGGCATCTGGTAGTACTGGTTATGCGAAGAGGAACGACTCTAATGGTTTTGATGTTGCTGATTGGTGTATTGTGGAGAAAGGGCATTCCTGGGATATTGCCACCACCCGTATCACCTCTAGACTTTCTTTACCCCAAATTGGTCCATTCTTCGATTTAGCACCGTGTTCTATTTATTTTTTTGATGGTGCTGAATGCATGAACGAGTTACCTCAGAATACTTCTGGACTTCAACGACCTCGAGGCTATTCTTGCGAAGAACTCAGCGGTATCTATTTTGGTTTTGATGAAGATTTTCCTGCCTTACAAAAAATATCGATTTTGCATCCCCAATTTATATCTCCATGGGGTACTGGTTGTAGTCGTTATGTAGATACCCTCGTAACTGATGAAGGTATTCATGTTACCTGGCAGCAATCTCAGAAGGATCAATCACAACCACTAGTTCATAACTTTCTCTCTAGTAGTCAGATTTCTGAATTGCTCTTGTGATCAGTACTTCTGCACTGTCTACTAATATTAGCCCTGTCTTGCTTTGTAACGAAACTCCATGACATTTAATTCTGCAGATGTTTTATTCACTGATGCCGGCCGTGGAATTGGACGTCTTGCCATTGCCTTTGCTAAAGAAGGCTCATTTGTTGGATGCTTACAATACAAATGAAGAAGCTCTTTTAACTGTTGAAGACATTCAAAGCTCTGTGAGCAAAGCGGAGGCATTAATTTCAGATGCCAGTGAGTTCGATTCAGTCTCTAAGACCATTTCTACTTTTGGCTCCTCTCGTCAAAGCATTGATATACTCTGCCTAAGGAACATGCGTGACATTGTTTCATAAAGCTCAAGACACTTTATGATTACACAAAGGATCATGAGCGGCTTGGACTTCAGGGAGATCGCCGACCTATGCGGGATCAGTGTTGCGCAGATCGAACGCATCTACTATCACTTGGATGACGAGATCCACCTGACCAATACCGTAGCAGAACTACCGCAAGAGATAAGACGGTACCATTGAGGTGATATAGAAAGTCGATATGGAAAAGAGTGAGAGACTGAGTGAGGCTATCCAGTTTCTATCAAGATATTGGATGGAAAAATCTGGACTTGATAAAAAGA
>CAJXBI010000040.1 GCA_913050005.1 uncultured Bacteroidota bacterium | reverse complement strand
CTTATGGTGTAGCCTATTGCTATCCCCAATGGTTTGTTAATTGTATCTTTTTTAAAATCCTCAAAAATTAAGGTGTCTATAGCAGTTATGTCGCCTAAATCAAAGCTTCTTCCATAGAAGGTCTCGGCATATCGATATCCATCACCATAAAGCTTAGAATTATTTCGAAAAACTAAACCTAATGTGTGGCTAATTTTGTTTCCCTTTTTCTTTCCAGATTGCATATAATACTGGACGCCTAAATCAAAATCTAATCCTCTGTAGGCATAGAATGTCTCATCGCTGAAACTATAAACCTGATCAGAATTAGAATAAACACGGTATTTTCTAGACTGAATATTTCCAAAATTTATGTTTAAGTTAGCACCAAGGCTTAAATTTTTAACCAATTCGATACCATAGCCAACATAGAATCGATTAATTCCTCCAGAACCTTTGTAGAGATTAAAATATGACGGTGTATCAGTATTAACCGTATTTTTGATTTCGTAACCTACATCACTGTATTGATTTAGACCGAAGCTAAAACCCATTGATTTTTTTGTAGATAAAGGAAATGCCATTGCAAAATGACTAAAATTACCTGAACTAGTCCTTGATTTAGTTTTCTGGTCAGCTATTTTACCAAAATTCAAACCAGCACCGGCATTATATACCGTAAATTTGATATTTGAATAACTAGCTGGATTCGAAAAAGAAAAATTGTTTTGATCCCTCAAAGCTATTGATGTTCCTCCAGCACCATGATGCTGAGTAAAACCACCATATTTAAGTTCTCCAATACCAAAAATACTGTAGGGTGAACTCGTAGTATTTTGTGCATTTGCAAAAAACGGAAAAAGTATAATTGTAAGAACACACTTTTTCAAAATTTTATACATGGTTTTGTATGATATAATTAAGACCTTCAAGGACTAAATTTGGGCGTGCGAATATCTCATTTTTGACGACTTTATCAAAATGTAAACTATTTTCATTACAAAAAACTATTTTTAGTGAATCATGCAACTGATTTTGTTGATTAATATACCCCATAATCTCATGACGTATCGACTGACTAACTCCGACTTGAATGGACTCTTCAGTTGACTTCCCAGGAAATTTTTTGGATTCGTCCATTTTTACATGGGGCAGGCCAGCAGTATACTCCTGAATTGCTCGTAAACGAATAGCTGATCCTGCAGAAATCATTCCTCCAAGAAACCAATTCTTATTTAACAAATCTAGTGTAATGCAAGTTCCAATATCTATAATCAACCATGACGAATTAGCATCCATATAGTATGCTCCAACTGCAGCTGCTATTCTATCTGTGCCTAATGTTTCAGGCGTATCATAAATCAATTCAAGTGGGATTGGGGTATCATGACTCAAATAGTGCTCATTATTTAGTAATCTTTCAAGTTCTGGGTTTAATCCAGTTTTGGATACAAGTATTTCTACATTTTTATCATAAATATCCGAGAAATGTTGGTGTGTAAATGGCTTAATATAGTCTGTCATTTGTCCGTCTATGAAAACCCCTGCTTTCGTAGAAGTATTTCCTATATCGATACAAAGATTTATTTTACCCATTTGACTTTGTGATGCTCTAATTCAATTTTTTCTCCCATTGCACCAACTTGCAAATTACCATTTAAGCAAATTTGATTCACAATATATGACTGCTTTTTTCCATTTTCATTAAAAGTGACCATATCTCCCTTCTTATACAAATATTCATTTATTGAATCATTCAACGTTAAACCTTTTTTGGTTACATGTAAATAAAAGTAGTTGTATAGAACCTGTAAAAACTCAATTACACTGATTTTAAAACCCAATTCATTCACAACTGAAGTAGCCCCAAAATTATTAAAATGATTTTGATTGATATTAATCCCAATACCTACAACAGCGGTTTTTACTTCCTGTTCTGAAACAATATTTTCAATTAAAATACCCGCAATCTTTTTAGAACTAACGTAAATATCATTTGGCCATTTCAAACAGATATTATCAACATTAAATTCTTTCAATGAGTCTATGATAGCCAATGCTGCAGCATTATTTAGTTGAGGTAAATTTGATAAATGTCCAAAATCATCCACCAAAAAACTAGTCAAAATATTATCAAAGGGTTGGCTTTCCCAAGAGTGAGATCGTTGACCACGTCCAGCAGTCTGGTTACCCGCATATACACAATAAGGAGATGATACCCCTCTTTTTTGCACACTATTTTTTAAATATGAATTTGTAGAATCTACCTCATTCACAAATTCAATGTTATAATTATTCAACACGCTAGTTTTTTAAGTATTAAAACTAATTTCGCAACAAATTTATTTCAATTAATGGCAAAAAAGAGTTCAGTAACCGATGTACTTGCAGAAGTGGTAGTAAAAGGAATGCAGGAAAAGAAGGCAAAAAATATTATCAAAATTGATCTAACAAAAATTAATGAAGCAGCGGCAGACTTCTTTATTATATGCCATGGTGATAGCGATCGACAAGTAAAAGCAATTGCCGATAGTATTGAAGATGAGACACTCAAAGCAATGCAAGAAAAACCACATAGTCGTGAAGGTCAGACTGAAAATCGATGGGTACTACTTGATTATTTGGATGTTGTTGTTCATGTGTTCCAAAAAGATATCAGAGATTTTTATGAGATTGAAGACATATGGCACGATGGCATTATGACAAACTACGAAGATTTAGCTTAAGACACTTTTACAAACTAAGTTTTAACGCATTGCCAAAATAGGGCGGATCAGCGATAATGCTGTGTCTAATTTTTAAATTGCTCAAATGTGTAATTAATTTTTTCTTTAATACACCCTCCCCTTTACCATAAATTACGTAAATAAATCTCAAACTGTTCTTTTTGGAAGATTCAATAAATTCATTAACGGCTTCAAGTTGTAAATTTAATTTTTCATTGGATGTAAGAAATGATTTTGTTGGATACAACTTATCGAAATGTAAGTCAAGCTCGATATTTTTCTTACTTTTATTATTTTTTAAATTGTTATCCTGAAATGAGTTTGCGGAAAACTCCCCCATCATCATTCGTTTCAATAAATTAGGATCTATCGGCTTGTCATAACTCATACTGCAAATTTAAGGAAGATTAAAATACATGATAAGCAGAACCAAAAACTAGCGATAATATTGATAATATCCGATTAGATTTGCAAATCTAGATTAGGATATTTAACAATCATGGCATTCGAGAAAATAACAAGAGCTCAAGACTATTCCAAGTGGTATAATAATCTCGTAGAAAATGCGGACCTAGCCCAACACAGTAGTGTGAGGGGATGTATGGTTATTAAACCATACGGTTACGCTATATGGGAAAAAATGCAAGCTGAATTGGATCAAAGATTCAAAGAAACAGGTCATCAAAATGCCTATTTCCCCTTATTTGTTCCCAAAAGTTTATTCGAAGCAGAGGAAAAAAATGCCGAGGGTTTTGCAAAAGAATGTGCCGTTGTAACCCACTATCGTCTAGAAAATGACCCAGATAATTCGGGAAAACTTCGTGTAGATCCTAATGCAAAGCTTGAAGAAGAACTTGTAGTGAGGCCAACTAGTGAGGCCATTATATGGAATACCTACAAAGGTTGGATTCAAAGCTATCGAGATCTGCCTATCCTTGTAAATCAGTGGGCAAATGTTGTTAGATGGGAAATGAGAACACGACTTTTTTTAAGAACTGCTGAGTTTTTATGGCAAGAAGGTCACACTGCTCATGCCACCAGACAGGAAGCCGTGGAAGAAACCAACCAAATGATTCAAGTATATTCAGAATTCGCAAAAAATGTGTTGGCCATTCCAACCATAATGGGTACAAAAACAGAAAGTGAACGATTTGCTGGAGCTGATGATACACTTTGTATTGAAGGTTTAATGCAAGATGGTAAAGCTCTTCAAATGGGAACATCCCATTTCCTTGGGCAAAACTTTGCAAAAGCATTTGATGTTAAATATACCAACAAAGAAGGTAAATTAGACCATGTTTGGGCTACCAGTTGGGGAGTAAGTACAAGACTAATGGGAGCTTTAATTATGTCGCACAGTGATGATGAAGGTCTAGTTCTACCTCCGAGTATTGCACCTATACAAGTGGTTGTTATTCCCATTTATCGTGGATTGGAACAATTAGAGATAATCTCTGAAACTATACAACCCATCATTGACAGATTAGAGAAAAAAGGGATAACAGTCAAATTTGATGATCGAGATACTCACAAACCTGGGTTTAAATTTGCAGAGTGGGAACTGAAAGGAGTTCCAGTTCGAATTGCAATTGGACCACGTGATATAGAAAATGGTACTGTTGAGGTAGCAAGAAGAGATACTAAAATAAAACAAGTCTTAGCGATTACAGATATTGATATTAATGTTGAACACTTGCTTAAAGCAATGCAAGAAGAAATTTATCTAAATGCGCTCAACTTTAGAGATAATCATATCACACTAGTTAATACATGGGATGAATTTGTAGATGTTCTTGAAAATAAAACCGGATTTATCTCTGCCCATTGGGATGGTAACGAAGAAACTGAAGATAAAATCAAAGAAATGACCAAAGCAACCATTCGTTGCATACCATTTGATAATCCTAAAGAGGAAGGTTCATGCATACTTACTGGGAATCCAAGCAGTCAAAGGGTATTATTTGCTAAAGCTTATTAATTTTAATCTTTCCAGATATAATTAAATAACGTTACAGATAAAATAAGCTGAATTAATAGCAATAAAACCAAGACTAACCAATCCTGATAAAAATCAGGATTTGGAAGAGATACCAAAAACTTACTTGCTGCTTTTAGGCAAACCAAAAGGCTAGGTATTAGTAAAGGCATACTTAGCACTAAAGCTACCATACTACTATTCTTAGCCCCATACGCAAGTGCAGAATTGAACGTAAATACAGTACTGCAACACAACATAAATAGAAATGCAGTGAAAAAATAGGGTATAATATGAGGTATTGATTGTGGCAACCAAAAATTCATTAAAACAAATAGAATAATAAGGAACAAAGCGTTAACGAAGTATTGATATAAAATCTTTGATATTATGAGTGCTTTTGCTTCTACCAAAAAACGATAATATAATAATGTCCCTCTTTGCTCTGCCAAAAAACTACGCGTAATATTTTGAACTACTCCTAAAATTAAAATAACATAAAACAGACTATGCCATACTTGGTTACTGGCCTGTTTTTGAATTGTATAAATAATAAAGACAGAAATCACTAGCATAAGAAGCAAAGACCAAAAAGCATACTTGTTTTTAAATTCAACGCGAAGCTCCTTTAGAAAAAGTTGTTTTATCTGCTTAGTTATTTGTGTTTGCATAAATTTGCTGCAGCAAAAGTACATTTAATGTTATATCAATTACAGAAGTTATCGTCAGAAGAACAAACGAGTGTTAAACGATCACCCATTTGGGTAACTCTTCTTGTAGCATGTGCAGACTTTGACATCCAAGAAAAAGAGATCGACAGAGCTAAGGAAATTATTCATATTAGATCTTATGCTCTTCAGAGCGATTTAAAGAATCTTTACAGAGAATTAGACGCAGACATTGAACAAGAGATCGATCAGGCACTTGCTTCAGTTCCAGCATTAGGTAAAGATCGAATTGAATATTTGAAAGAAAAAATAAGCGAACTTAATTCGATTTTTTTAAAACTTGACTCCACTTTTAATAAGCAACTTTACACTAGTTTAAAAAGTTTAGCTGTTGCAGTTGCTCAATCAGATGGTGGACTATTTGGAATAAGCAGAATAAGTGATGAAGAAAAGCGATATATAAGTCTACCCATGCTAAGAAAACCGTGAAAAAAATACTGATAGCTAATCGTGGTGAAATTGCCGTAAGAGTAATCAAAACTTGCCGAGAAATGGGAATATCTAGTGTTGCCATATATTCTGAAGCAGATCGAGATTCAAAACACGTACAACTAGCTGATGAAGCAGTGTGTATAGGTCCTGCACCTTCATCTAAAAGCTATCTCAAAGGCGATGAAATTATTTCTATCTGTCATAAATTGAATGTTGATGGTATTCATCCAGGGTATGGATTTTTATCTGAAAATGCAGCTTTTGTAAAAGCTGTCAATCAAGCAGGGATTCAATTTATTGGACCAAGTTCAGAAGCAATTGATCTTATGGGGAGTAAAATCGCAAGTAAGCAAGCCGTAGAAAAATATGGTGTTCCTCTTGTTCCAGGAATCAACCATGCAGTAGAAGATTTAAAAGAAGCTCAATCTGTAGCCAATGAAATTGGTTACCCCGTTATAGTAAAGGCAAGTGCTGGAGGTGGTGGTAAAGGTATGCGTATCGTTGAAAAAGCTACTGATCTTGAAGGTCAAATGAAAACTGCCCAAAGTGAAGCTCAAAGTGCCTTTGGAGATCGATCCGTTTTTATTGAAAAATTTGTTACTAAACCTCGGCATATAGAAATACAACTTCTAGCTGACAACCATGGAAATATAGTATACCTCATGGAGCGAGAATGTTCCATCCAAAGAAGGCACCAAAAACTCATTGAGGAAGCACCAAGTGCTGTACTTTCTGATTCTCTAAGAGAGCAAATGGGTCGAGCTGCAGTCAACGTCGCTAAAGCCTGTAATTATAGCGGAGCGGGAACAGTAGAATTCCTTTTGGATGCAGACCACAATTTTTATTTCTTGGAAATGAATACTAGACTTCAAGTTGAACATCCTGTTACTGAACTAATTACAGGACTTGACCTAGTACAGCAACAAATTAACGTAGCTAGAAATCAAAAACTTTCATTTACACAAGATGATATAATTCCAAATGGCCATGCCATTGAATTAAGACTAACTGCAGAAGAAACAACACAAGATTTTCTTCCAGCGATTGGAACCATAGAAATATACAACCCTCCCCAATCTGAATATATTCGGCTTGACGATTTTGTTTATCCTGGTTATAAAATTCCAATATATTATGATAACATGTTTGCCAAATTGATTGTATGGGGAGAAAACAGGTCTCAGGCAATTCAACGTATGATCGAAGCTATAAATCAATTTGAAATCAGAGGGATTCCAACTACGCTAGATTTTGGTCGATTTGTCATGCAACACCCAAAGTTCATTGAAGGTGATTTCGATACTAATTTTATCAGCTCTTACTATACTAAAGAGGGTATTAAGAAACAAGATCAATCTCTCTTAGAAGCTGCTGCGATTTTCACATTCTTAGAATTTAATGAGCAAAAAAAACCTACAATTGCGAGCCATAGTTCCAACTGGAAAAATAGAAAGAAGTAATTTTTTTTCAAGAGTTTAAGTCAACGCTAAAACTTGTATAATCATCTTGAATTATTTTTGCATTCTTTCGTCATGAATTCATTTCAAGAACTTTCTATACAAAAATCACTTCTAAATGCAATCAAAGATCTTGATTTTATCAAGCCTACTCCTATTCAAAGGGAAGCATACCCAAAGATTCTCTCAGGCAACAATGTTGTTGGAATTGCTCAAACTGGAACAGGGAAGACATTAGCTTACAGTCTTCCAATCCTTCAAGAATTAAACTATTCTAAAAGTTACAAACCGCGGGTATTAATCATTGTACCTACTCGAGAATTAGTAGTACAAGTTGTTAATCAAATCGAATTGTATACAAAATATATAACTGTCCGCATAGTAGGTGTTTTCGGTGGTGTCAATATCAAAACACAACAAGCTTTTTTATCCGAAGGTACAGACATCGTTGTTGGCACTCCGGGAAGAATGTATGATTTAATTTTAAATCGTTCTTTGCAAACACAAGATATTAAAAAACTAGTCATTGACGAGGTGGACGTTATGCTTGATTTGGGGTTTAGGTTTCAACTCAACAATATTTTTGAATTACTTCCTGATAAACGTCAAAATATTATGTTCTCTGCAACAATGACTGACGATGTTCAATTTCTGATCCAAAATAACTTTATAAATCCTCAAACTATAACTGTTTCAGTCAGTGGTACTCCGTTAGATAATATATCTCAAACTTGCTATGCTGTTCCAAACTTTCACACAAAA
>CAJXBI010000039.1 GCA_913050005.1 uncultured Bacteroidota bacterium | reverse complement strand
TTTCTCAAAAACAATGTCAGCTTTGCCAATCTGCAAGCGTGATATCAAAAAAAAGGTAATTGCTCAAAAAGTCTTGGTATAGCCATCATGCAGGCTGCCTGATCGTCGTCTATGATAATCGCCCATGCCTTTTCCATTCGATATTCCTGACAACGAAAAGAGTGAACTCATCAGTAAAATCCTGAAATATACGACAAGAACTCAGGAGGAGAACGCTCAGCTAAAAGAACGGGTCAATATCCTCGAGCAGGAAATACACCGTTTGAAAGGCCTTAATGGCAAGCCTGATATTAAGCCCAATACACCAAAAAATGACGATTCTTCCTCAAAGCCAGGTGATGACAATGATGCAGGAGCTGGTCATCAAAAAAGAGATACTGGTAAACCTGACGAGCGCACAAAAAAGAAACGCAAGAAACCACCCAAGCCCAGTAATCCCATTCGAAAGCGAGTTGCTCCGGTAAACATTCCCGAAGGCTCTGAATATAAAGGATTAAATCTATACGGCGTTCAGGAAATAACATTTACCGTCAGTCTTATACAATATGAACTTGAGCACTGGGTTACACCTGACGGCGACTCCATCTATGGTCGTCTACCAGAGTCAGTGCAGGGGTATCACTTTGGCCCAGAGCTACGAAGTTATGTGCTTCACCAGCATCATGCATGTGGAGTTACCGAACTGCAACTGCTGGAGTCCCTTTGGGATCGTGGTGTTTCCATATCAGCTGGTGAGCTCAGTAACTTGCTCACTCTTAATCATGATGACTTCCATGCGGAAAAAGATGATCTGCTTACAACGGGTTTATTCCACTGCCCTTACCTGCAAGTGGACGATACTGGAGCTCGTCATCAGGGACAGAACGGTTATTGTACATTTATTGGTAGCCCTGAATTTGCTTGGTTTGGCAGCACCGAGAGTAAAAGCAGAGAGAACTTTTTAAGCCTGCTTCATCGCCCATGGACCACGCTCGTTCTTAATGAACATGCGATGTCGTACCTGGAAGATCATAATTGCCCAGCTAAGTGGCGCAAGGTCTTTCAGGAGTGTCTTGGTGTTCATTTCTTCAACCGTGAGTCCTGGGATGCCTTTCTGGATGATTGCGGTCTGACAAAACCAAGGCTCAGACAAAAAGCTTCAGAAGCCATGTTATACGGAAGCCTGCTTTCCCATGGTGTTCGTTCTGATCTTCCTATCCATAGTGATGGTGCCGGTCAATTTGATGTTTTTATCCGCTCCGGTTGTTGGCTTCATGCTGGGCGCCCCATTGAGCGAGTCATTCCAGTTAATAAGGAACAAGTTGAAGAACAATACCAACTGCTTTGCCGGTTCTGGGATCTGTATCGTGAGCTTAAGGCATTCAAAGCTGCACCAGATGACAAGCGAGCCAGCTCTGTCCGTCAAAACTTCCGTCAGCTGGTACAAACCAGGGTTGAGTGCAGCGAATTGCGTGAGGCATTGAGTAACCTTGCTGTTAAGGAACCCGAGCTGTTGGTGGTTCTGGATGACCCCAATTTGCCATTGCATAACAACCTGAGCGAGAGCCAAATCAGGGAGCACGTAAAACGAAGAAAAATCAGCGGAGGCACTCGAAGCGAGGCGGGCCGACAGGCCCGGGACACGTTTGCCAGCCTGAAGAAAATGTGCCGACTCCATGAGATTTCGTTCTGGAGTTACCTTCGAGACAGGTTGAATGGTTATAACGTGATACCACGATTAAGCGAGTTCATTAAAAAGGCTATCTATGGGGACATGGACGAAGGTTTTACCAACACTTTTTGAGCAATTACTAATAATAATCGGTAATCCATAAGTATGATAATAAGCTCTTACAAAATGATCACTACTTGCTTTTGAGGCTGAGTATGGACTTCTGGGGTCATAGGCTGTATCTTCATCAAAGAATCCGGTATCACTCAAAGATCCATATACCTCATCTGTGCTCACATGATAGAACAACTTATCATCAAAATTATCCACCCAATATTCTTTAGCAGCTTGCAAAAGATTTACAGTCCCAATAACATTGGTATTGACAAATTCTAATGGCTCTTCAATACTTCGATCAACATGGCTCTCAGCTGCTAAATGAACTACATGAGAAATTTCATACTTCTTGAATAATTGCCTTAAATTTTCTAAATCTGAAATATCTTGATGAACAAATAAGTAATTTGGATGATTTTCGATATCTCTCAGATTCTCAAGATTACCTGCATAGGTTAAAGCATCTAGGTTAATTACCTTATCATTTTTGAATATTTCTAGAAATAATCGGACTACATGCGATCCTATAAATCCAGCTCCTCCCGTTATTAATATATTTCTCATATTAAACTATTATTGATTGATTTATACAGCTTCGCCACCTCAGTCACAAAAACTGATAAAAAATAAAATAAAGCTTGACTATTTACTCCAAAGAAGTAAATAATCAGGATAATTTTTTGAGAATTTTTCCTCGTTATATTCCGAGTTAAGGTAACTCACAAACCTTATTTTTTTATTCAAATTAACTTCTACTTTCTGAACAACACTGAATAAATAATTTTTATCAATATCACCAATAAAGACTAAGTCAATTATATCACTTGATAACCCTTTAGCTAACTTTCCAACTAAAAACACATGCTCAAGCTGACCAAGATTTTCAATCACTTTTTCAATGACTTTATCTAATCCAGTAAATTTTAGTAAGATATTATGAATGTCATCGAATAACGGATGATTAGCATCAGCTTGAAATATTTTTTTATTTCCTTTTATTCGAGTTTTTAGTAGACCAGCTTCTTCAAGCTTATTTAATTCAAGTCGAATTCCATTAGTTGAATCACCAAACTCTGTCTCTAACCCCCTCAAATATGATTTATTACTACTATTCAAAAAGAACTTTAGTAACAACTTAATTCTTGTTTTAGATGAGATTAATGCTTCAATCATAAAGACATTGAGTAACAAAATTACTCATTTTTTAAATACTTAATACGTTAATTATCAACATATATGTCAAATTAATAAACAAATAAAAGGAGCACTTAGATATCAGTATTTATTTTTCGATAAAAATATCTTAATTATCTACTTATTATAGATCTCAAAAACCTGAAAGGGTAATTCTACTTTTATACTTTGCCCTAAAGTGTTAAAACTTAATAGAAAATGCTCTTGACTATTTCTTCTTATAATATCTAAAACTGAACCCTTTAATGGTCCTTCTTTAATCATTACTTGATTACCAAGTTCAAAATCATCAGGTTTATTTATGGTTTCAAGCGAATACCCAGATTCAAGTATTGATTTTATAGTGTCAATTTCTTTATCTTTTACGATAGCGTCACCCCCATTATACCGCACATACGCAACCACACCGTGATCTTCTAGTATTTTATCGCGTTGTAATGCATTTGGTTTAACAAATAGATAGCCGTTGAATAATGGAAATTCAACCCATTTTTTTCGATCACTCCATTGCCTTAACTTTTTAGTTAAAGGCAAAAAACAGGTTATTTCAAGCTTTTGCAGACGATCAAATACCTTTTTCTCTTGTCTACTAGAAACATAGATAACTTTCCATTTTTCTTTTTCATTCATCCTTTCTAAGTAAAAAAAGTCCATTCAAATTTGAATGGACTTTCATAAAATACGTATTTTACAGGATATTGTTATTCAACTCCGTGCATTAATTTTTTAATTGGATTGTTAAGTACTGCAATGAGAATGGCTATTCCAATCAACACAAAACCAATTGTTGAGAAAACAGACAAATAATTATCTAAGCCTGCTTCTACAGATAGTGCTTCACCACCACCATGTCCACCTGTAATTGCAGCAATTTTACCACCTACATAATTGGCTATTGCAAAACTCAAGAACCAAGCACCCATCGCCGTTCCAGCCATTTTCTTTGGGGAGAGTTTAGTAACCATTGATAGTCCAATTGGTGACAAAAATAATTCTCCAGTTGTATGAAGTAAGTAAACAAATACCAAGGTCAATAAAGGTACTTGAAAAGACTCGCTCACAAATTGGAAACCTACTTGTGTTACTAAAAAACCAAGTGCTAGTTGTATAATTCCAAAAGAAAATTTCATTGGAATACTAGGGTTTTTACCAATCTTAGCCAACTTCACCCACATGACAGAGAATATAGACCCGAAAACTATTATGAAAAAAGGGTTAAAAAACTGTGTCATACTCGCAGGCATTTCCCAACCAAATATGAAACGATCAACATTTCTATCCGCAAATAAGGTTAATGATGTTCCTGCCTGCTCAAAACAAGCCCAAAAAGCAATATTAATAACCATAAAAATAATCAATGCAATCATTCTATCCTTCCATATTGCAGTTCCTTCTTGTTTGTCTTCATTTATACCAGCCATTATCATTGATATAGATATTCCAATGAATAAAGTAAGTAAAATATAATCCATCCATTGATTATTTTGTATCAATATGTAACATAATGGTATTAATGCTAGCGAACCAACTGTTATAACTTGAACCCAGTTGAAAGGGCCTAGAATTTTCTTTTTACCTTCTTCTGTAATTTCAAGTCCAGGTGCTGCTGCGTAATTAGCTCTACCTGCCCAAAATATTAATAATCCGGCCAACATTCCTATTCCTGCTAGGCCAAATCCATATTTAAATCCATAAGTCTCCCCTACAAAAGCAACAACGGTAGTTGCTAGTAAAGCTCCAATATTAATTCCAATATAAAAAATTGTAAAACCTGAATCCCTTCTTGGGTCATTATCCTTGTACAGCTTTCCTACAATTGTAGAAATATTGGCTTTAAAGTATCCATTACCGATAATTAATGCACCCATACCAATTAACATGAGGTGTTCCGACCCGCCAAGAATAATAAATTCTCCAATAGCCATCAATATAGCACCTAATAAAACAGCATATCGATATCCTAAAAAACGATCGGCCATCTTACCTCCAAGTATTGGAGCTGCATAAACTAGACCCGTATATGCTCCATAAATTAAAGACGCTTCTGAATCTCCCATCATGAGTGATTTGACTAAAAATAGAGTCAATAATGTCCTCATTCCATAATAGCAAAATCTTTCCCACATTTCGGAAAAGAATAAAGTCATTAATCCTTTGGGTTGTTTCTCTGATTGATTTGAGTTGTTTTCTAAAGTTGTTTCTTCTGTCATTTTTTTAGAATTAATTTTTGGTAAAAGTATGTTTTAAAATTGAATTACAAATTTTCTAATATGAAATTAGTCATCTTGTTATATAAGTGATAGCGTGTGGCTCCACCGTAAATGCTATGATTCTTATTGGGGTAAAATTCTGAATCAAATGGGATGTTGTTTTTTATTAATTCATTTACCATCATCACACTATTTTGAAAATGTACATTATCATCTCCCGTGCCATGAACTATAAGGTATTTACCCTTAATATCTCTTACAAAATTTATAGGTGAATTATCATCATAACCTGCTCCATTGTCTTGTGGCAAACCCATGTATCGCTCTGTATAAATATTGTCGTAGTATCTCCAATTAGTTACCGGTGCAACAGCAATTGCCATCTTGAATACGTCATTTCCTTTTGATAAAGCAAGACTACTCATGTAACCTCCATAGCTCCAACCCCAAATTCCCATCCGATTTTTATCTATAAATGAGAGTTTACCTAAAGATTTAGCGGCAGCAATTTGATCTTCTGTTTCGTATTTTCCAAGCTGTCTGTAGGTCATTTTCTTGAAATCTGCTCCTCTTGCCCCAGTTCCTCTATTATCAACCGATGCAATTATGATATTGTACTTATTTGCCAGCATTTGATACCAATAATAATTACTCCAACCAAAACTATTTTTTACGGTTTGAGAACCTGGTCCACCATACACATACATCAACAAAGGATATTTTGTCGAGTCATTAAAGGAGGCCGGTTTTATCATCCAGTAATTCAAATCATTGTCATTTACGGATAATTGGTTAAATGAGATGTCGCCAATTATAAATTGATTATTTCTAACCTTAAAATCTTCATTGTCCTCAACGACACGTTGTGTTTCCCAATTTTTATCTTTTATGTTAAAGATATGAGGTTGGGTAGCTGTGTGATAGTTGTGCAGTGCAAGGGTAAAATCAGTACTAAATTGAGCAAAATGCCAACCTGATTCAGTTGTTAATCTTAATTTTTTCTTTCCCTGAAAGTCAATGCTGTATATGTGACGCTCTGTTGGGTTTAATTCAGTGCTTGTATAATAAATTAGCTCATTTTTCTCATCAATTCCTAAAACCTGATCAACTTCCCAATCTCCACTGGTAATTTGAAAAATCTGAGGTCCATCTACTTTGTGAAAGTATAGATGTTTGTAACCATCTCTTTCGCTACTGACAATCATGTGCTTTTTATCACTCAAAAAAAACAAGTTATCTGTTATGTCAACATAACGTGAATTGGTCTCTTCCAGGGATACTTGAACATTATTACCTTCAACCATAAGGAGCTCCCACTTATTCTGTAATCTGTTTAAGCGCTGAACGCTAAGCACATTAGGATTTTTTGTCCATTTTATTCGAGGTATGTATTGATCGGCATCTGAATTTAAATCAATCAATTTACAGCCCCCTTTCTGAGCATCAGCAATGAATACTTGAACTATACTATTAGACTCTCCAGCCTTGGGATATTTAAATTTATACAAATCTGGATATAGCATACCATAAGTTGTCATTTGCCATTGCTTTACTGCTGATTCATCAAATCGATAAAAAGCTATCTTATTACCATCACTATTCCATTCGAATCCCTTACTCATGCCAAATTCTTCCTCATAAACCCAATCTACTGCCCCATTTATAATTGTGTTGTATTCTCCATCTTTGGTAATTCGTTTTACTTTTTGACTCATTAAATCCATTACATACAAATCATTCTCTTTTACATAAGCTAGTTTAGTACCCATGGGGTTTAGTGATGGGTATCGGACCCCCTTGCCCACCCCAATGACCTTTTTATCATTTAATTGAATTACTTTAAAATCTCCACGCGTTGAGTGACGATAAATTTGTTGTGAATTGTAATAAATTAATACAACAGTCTGATCTTGATTGAATGAATAGGAATTAATACCATATTTTCCATCACCAAATATATCTTTAGCATTGAGTATCTCCTTTGTTTTGGACCCTGACACATAATCGTACTGATTAATTGCGTCGTGACCTTCATCGTTTTTTTCCTGAACACAATAACTTTTTCCATCGTTTAGATTTACAAACCCATTAATCGTTTTCGGATAAAATGTCCCACTAGCCCATATATCGGATAATTCAATGTTTCGTTTTTGCCCAAATGATAGTGTGGAATATGCAAGTAAAATAAGTATGAACGTATTTTTCATGTTGGATTTAAATTTACTTCAATTATAATTGAATTCTTAAATGAATTGGATAGAAAGTCTCGAAAAATTAGTTGGAAAAGAAATCGTCTTTACAAACCCAGAAATTCTCTCAAATTATGCCTCTGACTATACCGAAGATATAGCTTATTTACCACAAGTTGTTGTTACTCCAAATTCGATATCCGATATTTCAAAAGTTTTGGCATTTTGCAATGACCACATGATACCTGTCACACCCAGAGGTGCAGGAACAGGTTTGAGTGGAGGTAGTATTCCTATTAATGGAGGTGTTTCTTTGAGTATGGAAAAATTCGATCGAATTATAGCGATTGATAAAGAAAATTTTCAAGCAACTGTAGAAAGTGGTGTAATTAATGATCATTTTCAAACAGCAGTTAAAGAAATAGGACTATTCTACCCACCCGATCCAGCGAGTAAAGGAAGTTGTTTTTTAGGCGGAAATATCGCTCATAGTAGTGGTGGTCCAAAAGCACTTAAATATGGTACAACGAAAGACTATGTCCTGAATCTTGAAGTTGTTTTACCTGACGGAAAAGTTATTTGGACAGGGTCTGACACACTAAAAAATAGCACAGGTTATAATCTAACCCAATTATTCCTGGGGAGTGAGGGTACTTTGGGAATAGTTACTAAAATTGTGTTCAAACTATTACCTCTTCCTCAGCATGATCTTCTTATGTTAGCAAAATTTAACAGTATTGAAGATGCATGTAAAACTGTTCCTCAGATTTTTATACAAGGAGTTCAGCCTAGCGCACTTGAACTCATGGAAAGAAATGCAATTGAATTTGTTCAAAAGCACGGCACTGAATCTCAAAAGAAAATTACACAAGAAATGCTATCCCGAGAAAGTACAGAAGCATTTCTATTGATAGAAGTCGATGGTAATGATATGGATAACCTCTTAATAGATTGCGAAAAAATTAATGAAGTTTTAGAATCGAACAACACAACTGAAGTCCAATTTGCTGATAGTAGTGATCAAAAAGAACGAATTT
>CAJXBI010000038.1 GCA_913050005.1 uncultured Bacteroidota bacterium | reverse complement strand
GTCCTGATGGAGATGGTTTTGATGCTCTATTTGAAGATTTTTCTGTTAAACATTTACCTGATTTAAGACGACAGAAATGGCTCATAAATAATAAATAATTTATTATTAATAATACAGCCTTTAAAGGAAATAATTTTAGCGGATTAACCATAATCTTCTAAAGCTAATTATCACCCCCTATACTTCGCATTAAGTCAGTTGCCAATCCCTAATGGTTAGCGTTCTTATTTTTTTATATTTGAATTATATTATTCTTTAATATTAATTAATAATGAAACAACATTCGATAATTTTAGCTTTTGCAATCTTTTTTTTTTCGTGTGAAGATAAATTAGACCTAGCTGAAGAAACATTCCTTGAGATTAATAGCGGTATAATGTGGCAATCCACAGACCAATATTATCAAAATACCTACTTAGGGTTTTCCAACAATAAAGCCGAGGTTTTAGTTTATGAAATAAATGTTGATTCAGACTATGGTTATTGTGAAACATATAAAGAGGGAGAGAACATACTTCAGTCTTCGGAGTGTGAAGGAGAACTAGGTGACAGCACTGTTATCTACACTATCATTACTAACATTGAAAATCTTCTGGAACTAGATGTTAGCTATTATGATAAAAGTTGCCCAGCTTCATTCTCATATTCCTATCAAAAATCCTATTCTGTTGATGGTGATTTTGTTTATGAAACCATCGAATCTGAAGGTAGTGAAAGTGAATTCAACGAGTATTCAAAGACTAATTCAACCTATAACCAGCTTTGTAAATAGATAGGGTAACTTCAGTTTTTTTATCTGACAGAACAATAAACTACCCCCTATACTTCGCATTAACAAAGTCAATAAATATTCCTTTACTGGTTGAGACGCTCACCCCAAAGGAAGCTCTATCACTTCTAAGCCTCTGGTGAAGCAAAAAGCTTTGAAACAATATTTGATTCTTTGTAAATAGTAATCAGGGGTTTTTTATTACAATTCAGGCATATCCGCCTCAGTAAGCTCTGGCACTTCTAAGCCTCTTAGATAAGTCAAACTAACGTTTATAGAAGAATGTCCCATTGCCTAAAATTTAATCCACTTTTATTTTTAAGCTGGAGCGATTATAATGTATATAATCTGGTGATTCAAAATATTTAACTAAGTTAGAGATATGAAAACCTCCCACTTATATCTAGATGTTTTATTACTATTGTTTGTATTTATCTATTCATGCTCAACTGAAGAAGATGATAGTGCAACCCCTGCAGCGGTTGTTCAAACACCTGAACCAGAACCTCCCGCTCCTACTCAATACACCTTAACAGTTAGTGCTAGTGAAGGGGGAAGTGTGACAACTGAAGGAGGAACTTATGATGAAGGGACAAAGGTAACTATAACTGCTAACCCTAATGATGGGTATGAGTTTATTAAATGGGAAGGTAATGATTCAACAAATGAAAGTTTGACAATTACCCTAAATTCGAACCAAAACATCACAGCAACTTTTGAGCAATTAAATGCTATTTTTTTAGATGAAAATGGAGTTACGATAAAATCATATGATTTTGCTGTTGTTGGTGAAGTATATGAACTTTTTGACGACAGCTTCACGGTAGTTGATAAAAATTTGTTGACCACAATGATAGCTAATGGAGATGATATCACAAAAACAGTAACCACAAAAGTAACTGATATGAGTTTTATGTTTTTTCCAAACCAAACTCAAACGACTTTCAATCAAGATATAGGTAGCTGGGATACTTCTAATGTAACTTCTATGCAAAATATGTTCACCCAAGACATAAAATTTAATCAAGATATAGGTAATTGGGATACTTCTAATGTTACTAATATGGATGCAATGTTTGCTGATGCCTCTGCATTTAATCAAGATATTGGGAGTTGGGACACTTCAAAGGTAACTTCAATGAATAATATGTTTAACAACGATAGAAGCGATTTCCCTGCAATGGTTTTTAATCAAAATTTATCAGGCTGGTGTGTTAGTAATATTATATCTGAACCCCGTCAATTTGCAATTCCATCTGGGTTAACAGCTTCAAACTATCCTGTCTGGGGTACTTGTCCTGATGGAAGAACTATTACAGAAGCATCTATTTACATTGAAAATAATACATGTAAATGCCCACAAGCAGTTATTGGAGATACTGCAAATATTAATGGGGTTGTCTATACTGTGGTAGATAATTCAACCATAGCAGGTGAAATTGGAAAGAATAATATTAACCTGTGTACTACTTTAGTAACAAATATGACTGAACTTTTTGAGAACAATGATTCATTTAACTTAGATATTGGATTTTGGGATACTTCTAATGTGACTAATATGAGTTATATGTTTTCTGGTTCAACTACATTTAATCAAAAAATAGGTAGCTGGGATACTTCTAGTGTTACAAATATGAATGGTTTATTTAACGATGCCACTGTATTTAATCAAGATATTGGAAACTGGATAACTTCCAGTGTAATTGAAATGAACGGAATGTTTTCTCCTACAGCTTCATTTAATCAAGATATTGGAAGCTGGGACACTTCTAATGTGACTGATATGAGCTACATGTTTAATGATGCATTAGTATTTAATCAAGATATTGGAAACTGGGATACTTCTAATGTAACTGATATGAGCTATATGTTTTATGTTGCAGACGCTTTCAATCAAAATTTGTCTGGATGGTGTGTCACAAATATTACTTCAGAGCCAATTCCTTTTTCAGAACTTTCTAAATTATCAAACCCGAACAAACCAGCTTGGGGCACATGTCCGGATTATAATATAAATGTCACCGCATCTTCAAGCTCTGATTATACCTTATCAGGTAATGACAGAAATGGAGCTGTTTCAGGAAATGACCCTTCTGTAACCCTTAAGGTTGGTGATGAAATTAATTTTATCGTTGATGCAGCAAACCATCCATTCTATCTTAAAACAGTTCAAGGAACAGGGACTGAAAATTTAGTTAGTGGAGTAAATAACAACGGTCAAACGGATGGAGTAGTGAACTGGAAACCATCGGCAGCAGGAACGTATTACTACCAATGTTCAGCTCATAATGGAATGTATGGGACAATTACTGTTAATGAATAACAGGCATATCCCCCTCAGTAAGCTCTGGTACTTCTAAGCCTCTTAGATAAGTCAAACTAACGTTTATAGATGAGTGTCCCATAGCCTTCTGTAGCTTGGTTATACTTCCTGTTCTTTTAAATATATTGGATTTTTTTTTAAGACAATTCAATTGCTCCTAATCGCAATCACCCCCTATACTTCGCATTAAGTAAATTGCCAATCCCTAATGGTTAGCGTTCTGATTTTATTTATATTAGTGTTATGAAAAAACTACTCCTATTTACTACCCTCTTTTTAGCTTTTGCTTGTTCAAAAGATGATGAAGGGGAGACATTTTTGGATAAATATAATGGGACTTCTTGGACGGTTAATGACTCTGTTGAAATACTTACCTTTTCTAATGGAACTTATTTTTACAGTCAATACTTTGGAGGGGAAGCTTCTATTGAAGGTAACGAAGAAGATACCTTTGAGTGTATGCAGTATAAAGAAGGCACAAATGTCATCTTCGGAATCGAGTTAACTTATGAAATTCTAAAAAATGAAGCTGATGAGCTTTTATTCGAGGCTACTTTAATGGGACAGAAGTTAGGAACAATGAAATTTACTCCACAGGGAGAAAACCTGCTTATGACAGAGATATCTATTGATGAGGGTGAAGAAACTACTACATTAATAAGTAGTGATAGTTCTTACGATGACTACTGTAACTAACTCCAAAATTTAAATCATAGGCATATCCTCCTCATTAAGCTCTGGCATTTATTTACTTTTATATTAAAAGTAAATAGTTTATTTTTGATTTTATTAACCATAAATTATTTAAAATGAAAAAATTGTTATTAAACATTTTTGTTCTGGCTATTGTAAATATATCCTTAGGACAACCAACCGAAGGTCAAACTGTTGCACTACATTTTTTTAAAGTCGACAAGGATAAAATGGCAAATTATGAGGCAGTGATGTCTGATTACTTTCAAAAAAGGGCTCAGAGTTGGATTGATAACGGTTGTCAAGATTATTGGGAGCTTAGGAGAGTAAAACCAAATTCAACAAGTTTTTCGAGACAGTTTAATTATATTGCTATTGATGTTTTTCCAGCTGGGAAAAATTCACGAGGGGATTGTAATGCAGAATTTAGTTCAGGTCTTTCCGATGGTATTGAAAATATTATGACTCAAATACAAAGTGATAAAGAACGAGTATTCTATACAAGACTTATTTATGTCACAGGGTATGGGAATGAAACTGGCTCTCCTGCAAAAACTGGCAGATTTGAATTCCAAAGAGTATTTCAAATGTCTAAATACAAAAATAGTCACAAAGAAGACCTAAGAGATATTTTTAAAAAATATTCGAATAGAACTGATTGGCACTCTTTACAAAGAAATTCTACAGATGCGGCTGGGTCAAGAGAGTGGAATTACATGAATTTTAGTGCCGTTGATAATTCAAAACAAAATAATATACCAAAAAAGGTGAGGGATAATTTTGCTAAAAAATGGGGACAAGATAGAGCTCAATTAAGAGACATAAGATATGTCATACAAGCTGAATTAGTAACATATGCTTCTTCAAGATAATTTATCTTAACTAAAATTATTTAAAATGAAAAAAACAATATTATTAATGTTTCTAGTTTTTGCATCTTGTGGTCAACAGCAAGTCGTTAAAAATTCTGTGAACGGATTTATTTCAGGAACCGAATCAAAAGCTAAAATGGGTTCGCAAGATGCAGTAGAGGTATTCAAAAAATTAGATAATGCTTGGGCTAAACTTGATTATGAATTAATTAAGACTTTTATAGCAGATGAAGCAATATTAAGTTTTCATGATGGATACGTAGCAAAAACACCACAAGAATTTGTTGATAAAATCAAATCTGAAGTTGCAAGGGTTGAATCAGAGGGAAGTTCTTATGAATGGACTACCAATTTCGCTTTTGCAGTTGCAGCAACAGATGATGGATCAGATGAAAATGATTTGGATACAGGTGATTGGGTACATGCCCAATTTACATCGAAAAATACAAATCCAGATTCAAAAATTGATTCTGAAATTTTTTATGAATATTACCATATAGTTGAAGGTAAGGTAGTTTCATGGAGTTCATTTAGAAAAATTATTAATAAATAATATTTCTATTATTACTTTTAATAGCAAGTTATATTTTCTACCCCTCCCAAGTGGAGGGTTTTTTATTTGTACTATTTTCTCATCTTGAATCTTAGTTAATATGTGTTACATTTATTTTGTGAACGTTATATATTAATTAAATAAAGGCCTATGAACATTTTAAAAGAATTTAAAGAATTTGCCATAAAAGGCAATATGATTGAGATGGCAGTGGGTATTGTCATTGGTGCTTCATTCAACGCTGTGGTGGATGTATTGGTAAAAAATATTTTACTTCCCCCGCTTTCGCTGATGTCTGAAGGTGTAAGTTTTCAGCAAAAGAAAATAACACTAAGGGCAGCAACCTCGGATTTGAGTGAAGTATCTATTGACTATGGGCTCTTCATCAATACATTGGTGGATTTTGTAATTGTTGGTTTTACAATTTTTGTCATTATCAAGTTTTTTAATACCCTTAAAAGAAAGTCAGAGGATATAAACGAAACCACGGTTGAAACGCCAAAAGACATTCTGCTGCTAACAGAAATTCGTGATGCTTTAGAAAAAATGGCACAAAAGAAATAATATCCATTACAAGTAAGGAGGCACTTGGAAAAGCAGCGTCTAACCCCCCTTTGTAGGTTTTGTTATATTAGTAGTATGAAAAAACTAATACTAATATCAATTCTTTTTTATAATTATTCATTTACCCAAGAATACTTGGAGTGGAAAGATAGAACAGTATCCCCAGTAGTCTTAGAGGTTAATGACTTATCAGCTCAAGAAATCTATCAAAGAATTAGCAGTTGGGTTGATGATACATATGTGTCTCCCAAAAAGGTTTTAATGGTTGATAAAAGTGATAAAGTTAGAATAAGGGGAATCAGCGTACATGCATTTAAAACTAAAGGATTAGGACAAACTTTTTGGTATAACTTACAACACACATTAACTATTGATATTAAGGAAGGAAAGTATAGGCTTACTTATGAGCCTGAAGATATTTTAACTTCTGAAGATGTGCCAGTAATGTGGGATTTACAATATTATTATAACAAAAAAGGAAAGTTAAGGATGGGTGCAAAAGAAATGCCAGGCAGTTTTAACAATTACCTAAAGGGATTAACAATTAGCATAAATGATGCTGTTTCTGGGTTAAAAAAGAAAGACGATGATTGGTAAATCCACAATCACCCCCTATACTTCGCATTAAGTCAGTTGCCAATCCCTAATTGGTTTAGAATATTAAATCTTCAATGATTTTCTCGATTCGATGTAAATCCTGTAAGAGCAGCATGGTATCAGATAAAGAACATTATGTCAAGTAGGCTTGCAAACTGCTGATAAATAGTGAATTATATTTTATGCTGCATTCATAAGGTCTCAAAAGTGCATTTAATCGATACTTTTTACTGATTTTGGCCCTAATCAAAGATTTTTAGATTGCGAATAATGCAAATACGAATTGTGCTATTTTCTCTATTTTAGAGACATGAAAAACTAATACTTTTATTTATAGCCTTAGTTTCTCTTTCAAACTATTCTTATTCTCAGGATAATTCAAAATATCCTGATGGATATGTTCCTGTTGAAGCTTTATCTGATTTATAACACTGGTTGGAATGATACAAACTGTAACAGTAATTTTAAAATATTAGATATGTCATCGAAAAAAAATGTATTGGTATTCGGCGTTTTGCTTGCGATAGTGCTGCTCAGCTGTCAGCCCAACAATAAAACAGAACAGAAAGAGAATCCCTTAAATGTGGTGCTAATTACCCTCGACGATATGGGTTATGGCACCACCGGAGTAGAAGGATGTACCGTACCCGGAATTACGCCCTATATCGACAAACTGGCTTCTGAAGGTATTACATTTACCCGTGGCTTTGTAATGTCGCCCATGTGCGGACCATCCAGGGCAGCTATACTTTCGGGCAGATATCCGCATTGCAGCGGGATGATGGGACATGGAACCATGCCCCCGGCACTTTGGGAAGAACCGGTTGTCAAATCTCCTTCCATCTCCACCTATTTGCACGATAACGGGTATACCACCGGGGCCATACTAAAATTGCGCCGCTCGAAATACCTGAATACCTGGGATACCGAATATCACGAGTTTCCATATGGCGTAGGATTTCACGATCGAAACCCAAAATCGTTTTATACACGAACAAAAGAGTTTATAAACAGCGCGAAAAAAAGCAATAAACCTTTCTTCCTTTACGCCAATCCCATTGACCCGCACCGCCCCTGGGACAACACCGAACAGGAGAAGAAAATGCTGGAAATGTGGAACCCCGATAAAAGATACCCCGAGCCTTCAAGGAAATACAAAACGGATGAAATTGAAGTGCCTGAATTTTTGCTGGACCTGCCGGATATCAGAGAAGCTTTGGTGCCCTACTACAACGCTCTGAACAGGGGAGATGAATGTGTGGGGAGCATTTTGCAAGCCATTGATGACAGTAATATGCGCGATAATACTTTGGTTATTTTTCTTTCCGATCATGGAATGGGAGCACCGGGGGCTAAAAATACATTGTACCACGATGGCATACGTACCCCCATCATTATGCGCTGGCCCAAAAAGATACAAGAAGGGGTGATGGATGAAAAATCAATAGTTTCAGTAGTTGATTTGGTTCCTACCATTTTGGATGCTGCAGGATTACCTTCACTTCAAGCGATAGAAGGAAAATCGATAATTGATGTAATACTTGGTAAGTCGGCTCAAACAAAGCGCGAATATGCTTATGCTTCCAGCAACTACAGATCAAGTTGTACCGAAGAACAATTTTTCCCGCACCGAGCCATTATCGATGAATCTTTTTGTTACATATTTAATTCCTACGTAGTCCGGTCGGAGGGTAAAAAGAAAAAGGGTAGTGGATGGATGGATGTGGTCAATTCCAGTTTGCCGAAAAGCGAAAAACTAAAGAAAAAAATCGAATACATGGAATTTCGTGCACCCGAAGAACTATTCGATTTGAAAGAAGATCCCGGGTGTTGGAATAACCTGTCAGAGCATCCGGATTATGCTGAAAAATTGAAGGCGTACAGAAAAAAACTTCTCGACGAAATGCAGGAAACAGCTGATCCGGAATTGTCGGTTTTTAATGCAAGACTAAATCAATAATAGAACCATGCGAAAAATCCTAATCCTTTTTACAATTGCTATTTTCCTTTTCTCCTGGACAGAAAAGGAATCCGAATCTCAACCCAATATAATCGTAATCTTAACCGACGACCAGGGTTGGGGCGATTTGAGCATTAGTGGAAATACAAATCTGAGTACACCAAATATTGATAAGCTGGCAGAAACAGGTGTTACTTTCGACCGGTTTTATGTTTCACCGGTTTGCTCACCTACCCGTGCCGAAATGCTCACAGGTAGGTATCATGTACGTGGCGGGGTGTATTCCACATCAGCCGGGGGCGAACGTCTCGATCTGGACGAAACTACCATTGCACAGGTATTTAAGAACGCCGGTTATGCTACAGCAGAGAAAAAACATCAAGAGGAACGAAGGAAGCAATATGAAAAAGAATCAATGGAGGAGTTAGAAAGA
>CAJXBI010000037.1 GCA_913050005.1 uncultured Bacteroidota bacterium | reverse complement strand
GCTGAATACGCGGACTTTTATTTGGTTAATGTTTATGTCCCGAATAGTGGTGCTGGATTAAAACGACTAGATTATCGATCTACTTGGGATGTTGCATTTGCTAACTACTTGGCTAACTTAGAAAAAATTAAACCCATTATCGTGACAGGAGATTTTAATATAGCTCATCAGTCTATCGATCTAAAAAATGATAAAAGCAACTACAATAAAACCAGTGGATATACGCAAACTGAAATTGATGGTTTAAACGCGATTTTAGACATCGGCTTGATCGATACCTTTCGAGAAAAATACCCAGAGGAGGTCAAATATACTTTTTGGAGTGCTCGTTTTAATGCCCGAGCAAATAACGCAGGATGGAGAATTGACTATTTCTTAGCATCTAAATCAATCGCAGAAAATATAATTGATGCTTCCATTCACAACGAAATATTTGGAAGTGACCATTGCCCTATTGGACTTCAACTAAAATAACGAAACTTGAGAAGAACCTGGAACGGGTAATTCATAACCCCATTCTTTATTAATTTTTGATATCAGTCGAGCAGATAACATTTGCAAGTCTTTCTCAATGGTTTGATGCACAAAAAAATTAATTTGACTAATCCCTTGATCTTTCCATAGTGTTAATCGATCAAACCAGTCATCTATTCGAGTAACATCTGATGAATGATTTGCCCCTGTAAATCTCACGAAACATGAAGAGTTAGTTAACCGCATATGCATTAAATCTCTTCTACCTAATGTGTCTGTAATGGTGTGAGCTATTTTATTTTCCTGAAGCACCGCACAGAGATCATTCGCAACATGAGAATCAGAATACCAACCCGAGTTTCGCAATTCTACAGTTAATGGTAAATCCTTCGGCCATTTATTTAAAAACGCAGTTAAATCCTGAAAATTTTGTGGACCGTAGTTGTCATTCATCTGAAGAAAGACAGTACCTAGCTTTTCTTTGAAATGGGATATCGAAAGAAAAAAATCATTCAATGCGTCATCGCAATTTTTGAGTCGTCTAAACTGACTAATAAGTTGAGGGACTTTTGGGAAAAACATGAAATCTGGAGAAGATCGATCATACCAACCCTCAACAATTGAGGGAGGAAAAATTCGATAATAGTATGCATTCAATTCTATGGCATTAAATTGACTTGAATAGTAAGACAACTCGTCTTTGACTCCTTTTGGATAAAAACCCTTGAGTTCAGCTTTAGCCCATCGCGGACATCCAATAAATACCTTTGGTGTGTGATTCTGCCCACTCGCTAAAACAAGTTGAGTGTCCGAGTGATCTACAGGTAAATCGGAAGGATACAATTCAGGATTTTCTACTTTACCAAATTTCACTGGTCAAATATATAAGATATGTACACACGAAAACGCCTAGATCAAGAATTTTAAATACCCCATAAAAATTTGCTTTTGGAATTTTCATTCATAAAAACTACTTTTGCCTAACGAACGTTAGTTTGTAGTCTAAAATGACTGAAAGAAAAAGACAAATATTACAATCTGCACAAGCTATCCTTAAAAAAAAAGGATATGCCGCTACGTCTGTTCGAGATATTGCAAAATCACTTGAAATAGAACCTGCAAGTTTGTATAGTCATTTTAAATCTAAAGAAGACATCTTAAAACTTACTTGTTTTGATATGGCAAGTAAATTTGATAAGGCAATACAGGAAATAAATACTCTTTATTTTGACGCAGAACAACAACTTCGTATGGCCATTCGAGAGCATGTACAAATACTCACGAGTCATTTGGATTCGGCTATAATTTTTCTAAGAGATTGGAGAAATTTAACTGGAGAATCGCATTTGAAATTTGTTGAAAAACGAAACTCATACGAAAATGGAATTCGAAAAATCATACAAACTGGCATAGACGAAGGTCGTTTTAATGAAAGTGATATCAAATTTGCCACTCTTACTGTTTTGTCCAGTGTCAACTGGATTGTAGAATGGTACAACCCTAATGGTAAGCTTAACGCTACCCAAATAGCAGAAAAACTAAGTAATTTCATACTTAGTGGTTTAATAAAAAATAAATTATAAAAATTATGTACGGAAACGCATACGTAGACCCCAACGAAAAATTTAGTTCAGAGCAAGAAACTCCTGAGTTATTAGAAGCATTTCAAGAAAGAATTGATCGCGGCGAAAAAATTGAGCCTAAAGATTGGATGCCAGCTATGTACCGAAAACAACTTATTCGAATGATTGAGCAACATGCCCACTCTGAAATAATTGGTTCACTCCCAGAAGGAACATGGATTACTAGAGCTCCGGGATTCAGAAGAAAATTAGCATTAATGGCTAAAGTTCAAGACGAAGTAGGTCATGCTCAGTTATTATATTCTGCTGCTGAAACATTAGGAAAAAGCAGAGAAGCTATGATGAACGATTTAATTACTGGAAAATCTAAATATTCAAATATATTCAACTATCCCGCCAAAACATGGGCTGATAGTGCAGTCATTGCGTGGCTCGTTGATGCTGGGGCTATTGTTAACCAATTGGCGAATAGTAAGGGTTCTTACGGCCCATATTGCAGAGCTCTAGAACGCATCTGTTATGAAGAATCATTTCACTTGAAATATGGTCACGATAATGTAGTGCACCTCGCAACTGGAACGTCAAAACAAAGACAAATGGTTCAAGAAGCCATGAATCGATGGTGGCCACCACTCATGCACTTTTTTGGTCCAAGTGATAAAATATCTGTTCACACTGAAACATTAATGCGATGGAAGGTCAAAATGGCCAGTAATGATGCCATGAGACAACAGTTTTTAAATATGTATGTTCCAAAAATTTGGGATCTTGGATTAACCTTACCTGACCCAAAACTTAAGAAAAATGAAGAAACAGGTTTGTGGGATTACACTGAACCTGATTGGGATGAATTTAAGCGAGTCATAAATGGTGATGGCCCTTGTAATGCAGAACGTCTTGCTGTTCGGAGAATGGCTGAAGAAAACGGTAAATGGGTATCAAACGCTATTAAAAGCAATCAAGACGAATATGTCACTCCATATGCATAAGTAAAAACTAATCTTTAACTTGTTAGAGCAAAATGGTTTTGCTAGTTTTATACATTAAAATACTCCTACCATGAAATATATAATCTTCATAACACTGACATTAAACGCTTTTTTTTTCGTAAGTGGCCAGAATATTCCTAATGGTGATTTTGAAAATTGGAGAGTTAGAGATCACTTTAAGCTTCCTAGTGTAACTTCTACAGTTAGAAATGCAGAGCGAACAATAGATGCCAAAGAAGGTCAGTATGCTCTAAAACTTTCCAATACTTATGTCCCAAACTCTAGGGGTTACCGTTCGTATGCGATTAACTATGATGGAGTAGATTTTAATGGAGAGCCACTGAGCATGTGTTTTTGGTCTAAATATAATTTAGCACAGGGTGATACGGCAAGAGTTTATGCTGTATTTCGAGAAAAAGGAGTATATAAAGGCAAAATAGATTTCCGTTTTACGGGATCAAGTAACAACGAATGGGTAAGATACTCTGTACCTATAGAATGGTCCTCATCTCGAACTGCTGATAGTATTTGGATTTATTTATACTCTTATGCAGACTATGGTGTTGATGGTGACGGTTTTGTAATATTTGATGACATTCATTTTACGAACTTAAATGAACGTCAAGAGGATATTCTCAACCATGGATTTGAGGATTGGGAGAATATTGGGGTAAATTATCCTGCGGGTTGGCGAAGCGTTGACCTCATATCGTATGAGCAATACTACTCTTTTTTGTACGAACCAACCGTTTTGAACATAACCAACTCAGATGTATTTATGGGATCAAGTTCGCTTCTAATTAAAAATGCTTACTCAAACTCAAACGGAAACCTGAGATATGGCTACTGTTATCTGGGAACTGAAAATAATGACTACTACACGCCACATTTTCCAATAGACACATTCAAATATTTACAGGGCTATTATAAATACTTGCCTGATGGTGACGATACCGCTCGAATTAACCTGCGAAGTTGGAGTAAAGGAAGATATTCGTCTAATGATAATTTTTATCTTTCCTCTGCAAATGAATGGACCTTTTTTGCTTTTCCAATTAACTACTATTCATCAACTTTAGCACCTGATAGTGCTGGTATTATATTCTATTCTGGGAAAACAGACAGTGTCAGAGGTCCAAATAGTAGTTTATATTTAGATAATATCGAACTGGTCATGCAACCAAAAAGTTTGGGCATTAATTCATTGGATGAAAATGCATCAATATATCCCAATCCTTTCAGTATAAGTATCACCATAGAATCCACTGAAAATAATACAGTAGACATTTATAACACCTTAGGTAAACAGTTAACAACTTATGAAATTATCCAAGGTAAGAATACGCTACATTTAGCTTCGCTACCCTCAGGTATATATTATTTAAAAACTAGAAATCAGTCATGGATAAAAAAAGTAATCAAGCAATAGAATCTATCGATCCTCGGATTACAAGAGCGAAGATTGAACAGACTGGAGATAAATCTGATATGGAAGATTTAGCTCATTTTCAAACTTTTGAGGTATTTCACCAAAATAAACGAGGAGCACAGCATAAACATGTTGGCATCGTGCATGCTCCAAATCCAGATATGGCTCTTCTTTACGCAAAAGAACAATATGCTAGAAGAGAAGTTACCGCAAATTTATGGGTAGTGCCGAGTAGTTGTATTTCTGCAACTGAATACTCAGATGATGACATTTTTAGCACTACACCAGAAAAAAAATATCGAAACCCCGCTTCCTATAAAGTTATTGATAGAATCAATGCTTTTAAAAAACGTGGTAGTAAACCTAGTGACAAAGTATAATTACAAATTAGAAAAATCATGGACAGCATAGACGCACTCAAAGAACTACTATATAAAATGGCAGATGATCAGTTAATTATTGGTCATCGAAACAGCGAATGGACAGGATTGGGCCCAATATTAGAGGAAGACATTGCGTTTTCGAGTATGGCACAAGATAAAATCGGCCAAAGTGAGCACTTATACAATCTTCTAAATCAATTAGGAGAAGCTGATGCAGATACGGTCGCGTTTACACGAAATGCCAATCAATTTCATTCATCTAGATTAGTTGAATTGCCTATCGGCGACTACAGTTTTAGTCTGATTCGACATTTTCTATTTGACTTTTCTGAACATCTTAGATTTGAAGCACTAAGAAGTTCTGCATATGAACCTCTTGCTCAAGTTTCCAAAAAATTTTTTGGTGAAATAAAATACCACACTATGCATGCCAACACTTGGGTTAACCAATTAGGTAACGGAAATGAAGAGAGTCATCGTAAAATGCAAGAATCACTAAATTACGCTTGGAATTATGCCCTTGGGATTTTTGAACCAGGACCTGCAGAAAATATCCTTATTGACGATTATATTTTCATTGGAGAAGAAAGTCTAAAAAATAGATGGCTTGATACCATAATCCCATTACTAAAAAAGAGTGGTTTAACCATCCCTTCTGAAGATACTTGGAAACCCATTTTCGGGGGAAGAACTGGTTTACACACCGAAAATTTACAACCTCTACTCGAAGAAATGACAGAGGTCTATTCTATAGATCCATCTGCTGATTGGTAAATCATGATTACTGAGGCATACATACGCGAGGAATTAAAACAAGTTAAGGATCCTGAGATTCCAACAATCTCAATTGTTGATTTAGGTATTGTAACTGGCATCAAAATAGATAATACCGATGTACATGTTACACTTACCCCTACATTTGCTGGATGTCCCGCACTCAGACTAATGGAGGACATGGTCGTAGATCATCTTAATACGAATAATAATCTAGGAAATGTTTCAGTAGAAACCAGTTTTGAAACTACGTGGACCACTGACTTAATTACTCCAGAAGGACACGTTGCTATAAAAAAGCATGGATTAGCTCCTCCTAGAAGAAATTGCTCAAACATTTCAATGGAAATACTCGAATCCACAAATTGTCCATACTGCGATAGCGAAAACACGTCCATGAAAAGCCCATTTGGTCCTACACTATGTAGAAGTCTACATTATTGCAATAATTGCAAACAAGCATTTGAAGGATTTAAACCTGTTTAAAGGTTAATTTCGCAGATTATAATTAACCGCTTAACATGAGTAGCACAGAAATTTTTTCAGCATTCATCATATTATTTGCAGTAATTGATGTTATTGGATCTATCCCCCTGATCATTTCCATAAAAGAAAAAACAACCATTCGTCCTGCATTAGCAACTATTGTCTCGGGAGTCATCATGATACTTTTTTTATTAATTGGTGAATCTGTTCTTCATTTTATAGGCGTTGACATTAACTCGTTTTCTGTAGCAGGTAGTATTTTAATGGCATTTATAGCATTTGAAATGTTGTTGGGCGTACGTATATTCAATGAAGACGCAGCTGATACAGCCACTGCATCAGTAGTTCCATTGGCTTTTCCAATATTAGCTGGTGCCGGAACACTAACAACGATTATTTCAATACGAGCAGAATACCAATTAATCAATATAATCATTGCAATTATGCTCAATATGGCTCTTATTTTCGGAGTACTTAAATCTGTAAAATTTATTCAAAAGATAATTGGACCAGCGGGAACTAAAATATTAAATAAAGTCTTTGGAATTATCCTTCTTGCAATTGCTGTTAAGCTATTCAGTGCCAACGCCAAGAACTTGTTTAGTTAAATATACTATGTGTTATAAATGGAACGATCATTAAAATTCATCCAATTTTTTGTTGTCTTATCCATTCTTAGTATATCCAACAATTTACAAGCACAAAATCATATTTTAGACTCTGCAAAGATGGCTTTTAGAGAAAAGCCTACCTTTTATGTTGCGTTTCATAATCGTAATACCGTCGTAAACGTTCAAAAAACAAAGTTATACGGAATAGTTGGTGGGTTTGATTTCAATAAAAAAATAAAATTATATCTAGGGGTATATGGATTTGTAAAACCAAACAAACTATTATTAACTAATCATCCTGTCGCAGACAAAGACTCGGTATATCAATCCATCAATACGGAGAATATTAGCATTGGTGCAGATTACACCTTTTATAATAATAAAAGTTTGTACCTCAGTATCCCTTTTCAGATTGGAGTAGGCACTACGCATTATAAATATTGGGAACTTGATCAAAATAGATTAATCAGAAAAGACAACTATCTCAATGTTCCTATTGAGCTAGGAACAAATGCTTATATAAAAATTTTACCCTTTGCAGCTTTGAAAGGTGGAATTGGTTATCGATTTTCAATTGGCAAAAAAGAGGTTACTCGGCTAACATCTCCATACTATAATCTTGGACTAGCTATATTCATTGGAGAAGGAATACAGTTTTTTAAGAATTTAAATTAATTTTTAACCTATAAATATTAATCGGTTGGTTCAACAATTCCTTGTTCTTCCAAAAGATATTCTATCGTTTTATCAAGGTCAGCGGCTCCTATCTTTTTGAACCGAATGTTCTTATCCTTATCTAGGACAAATATTTGTGGGGTTGTCCGAATATTATATTTTTTACGGAACTTATCTTCACCAAACGCATTAGCCACGTTAATAAAATTAAACTTGTCTTTTGCGAGTCTTTTTTTCCAACCTTCCCAATCACCCTGAGTATAGACCGCATAAATCTCTAAATTCTCATTAGTCAAACTGTCATACATCTTGCTAATTATGGGCATTTCTTTTTTGCAGTGTCCACAGTTTATATCCCAAAAAATAAGAACTGTTACTGGTTTTGAAATTTCAGACATACGAATACGCTTCCTAAATGAAGAATCAGGCATGTACAAATCTGGAGCGACCTTATCACAAAGTGTAGCTTCCATTTTAGCACTTTCTAAACACATCTTTGAGACATAAGCAGAGTCTGCCCAATAAGCCTTCCCTGCACAATAATAATTTTTGGCAATATGCCACAAGGCCTTATCAAAGCACATAAATTTAGCACTTTCAAAATAACTAAGCAGGAAATGTATCGTGTATTTGTATTGTTCTCGACTACCTGCGGCTTCTATTTTATTAATCAAATTGTCACCTAACCGTATTGCTGTATCAGCTAAGGGTGGCATATAAGTATCAAAATAATACTTAAGTTTATTATGAAAAACAGGCGACCGAACAAGCCCATCTTCAGATAAGTCAACTTTATCCCAGAAATGGTCTCTAGCCCATAAATACTTAAATTTTCGTTGATCCTCTTCGCTTTCATTTTTAAAATCAGGTGAAGAAATATCAGACATTGCTCCGTATAGCTTACCAATAAATAAATCGCTATAATCTTGAGAAATTTTATCTCTTTTTTGAGCTACAACCTTATTTATATCTTGGAGTTCTGATTCTAATTTACTCTTAGCCTTACCCTCTTCTAAGGTATCTAATGCTCTTCTAATTTTACCAGCTTTATTTCCCTCAACAATGGCAAAATTGTTAAACTCAAAAAACAATTTATTTTCCTTTGAACCTCCAACTATCATCTTTTTAGGACTAAGAGTGGTGTCTGTATGAAAGGAGTAGTTAGTCTGGTCTTCATTTTGTGAAATTAGTATTTCAAAATAATTTTTTTTCGGTAAAACGACAAGATATACCCCATTTTGAAGGTTTTCGTCCCCTATAAAGGTAGCAACGCCATTAATGCACTCGGAAGTGTCTCTCAAATACTGTTTATCACCAAAATGATTAGCAAGAAGAAGTTCATCCTCACAACTTAAACCATCAATTTTAACAGAGATTTCATACTGACCAAAACTGCCAAACCAACAAATAATACCAATGAATAATGTTAAATACTTTATCATGAAAACTTTCAAAATTACTTTC
>CAJXBI010000036.1 GCA_913050005.1 uncultured Bacteroidota bacterium | reverse complement strand
CTGGTGCAGATATACTTGCTCAAAATGGAATTGATTTTAAATATCCTAGTTATGTACAAGATATTTTAGGTCCAATGTGTTTTGATTATGGTTTTGGTCCATTCCGTTGGGTTTGTGCCAGTGGATTAGATGAGGATTTGGCCGTAACTGATGCAATTGCAGCTCAAGTAATGCGTACTATTATGGATGATTCACCCCCTGAAATTAAGCAACAAATGGCAGACAATATTAAGTGGATTGATGAAGCAAA
This sequence comes from uncultured Bacteroidota bacterium, assembly GCA_913050005.1. GTDB lineage: Bacteria > Bacteroidota > Bacteroidia > NS11-12g > UBA9320 > UBA9320. The sequence goes on along the minus strand of CAJXBI010000036.1, from coordinate 8,655 downwards.
TCAAAATCAGATGGTTGTGGGTTCTAAAGCTAGAATACTTTATGCTGACAGTGAAGGTCGTATAAAAATAGCAGAAGCATTTAATCAAGCAGTTGCAAGCGGAGAACTTACAGGGCCTATAATTTTAGGAAGAGATCATCATGATGTTAGTGGCACAGATTCTCCTTACAGGGAAACAAGTAATATTTACGATGGGAGTAAATTTACTGCTGATATGGCTATTCATAATGTAATCGGTGATAGTTTTAGAGGGGCAACCTGGGTGAGTATTCATAATGGTGGAGGAGTAGGTTGGGGAGAGGTAGTGAATGGAGGATTTGGGATGCTGTTAGATGGATCAAAAAAAGCAAGTAAAGGGTTGGAAAGTATGATTTTATTTGATGTTAATAATGGAATAGCAAGAAGAAGCTGGGCAAGAAATACCAACGCACAATTTGCTATCAAGCGAGAGATGAAACGTAATAAGAGTCTAAAAATAACTCTAGCCCAAGGTGTTAAAGATGATCTTTTAGATAATCTATTTAATTAAAGAACTCCTTCATTTTATCGAAGAATCCTTTTTCTTTCGATGGATCTGGAGTGAAATTTTCAGCATCCATTAGTTTTTGTAGCGTTTTTTTCTCCTCATTATTAAGCTTTTTAGGCGTGTATACATTAATATAGACTAATTGGTCACCAGTTTTATATCCGTTTACGTCAGGGATGCCCTTTCCACGGAGTCTTAGGACTTTTCCGCTTTGTGTACCAGATTCAATTTTAATGCGAGCTTTTCCTGAAACAGTAGGTATTTCAACTTCACATCCTAAAGCTGCTTGAGGAAAGCTGATATGTAGGTTGAATACAATATTATTTCCATCTCGTTCTAAGTTTTCGTGCTTGTTTTCATCAATCAAAACTATTAAATCCCCTGCTACTCCACCCGGTAACTCATTACCTCTACCTTGAACATTTAATTGCATTCCATCAGCAACTCCAGCAGGAATATCTATCGATGTGGTAACCTCCTCAACAGTCAGACCCATACGGTCAGCACCTGGAGGGATATTAGATATTTTTTTACCATTTCCTTGACATGTTGGACATGGACTACTAGTTTGCATTTGACCTAAAAAGGTACTTTGGACTCGTGTCACAGATCCTCGACCACCACATGTGCTACAAGATTTAAAAGTGACTCCAGTAGCAACTACTTTTTTCTTATATTTTATTTTCTTTTCAACTCCATTAGTGATGTCTTCAAGAGATAATTTTAGCTTTATCCGAATATTAGAACCAACAGCTTGTCTTTGTCGACCGCCTCTACTTCCCCCGAAAAAACTTTCAAAGGGACTGCCACCTCCGGAGCCACTCCCGAATATGTCACCAAAGTGACTGAAGATGTCATCCATATTCATACCGCCACCACCAAAACCCCCTTGGCCGTCTACCCCAGCGTGACCAAATTGATCATAACGTTGTTTTTTTTCATCGTTGCTTAAAACCTCATAGGCTTCTGCTGCTTCTTTAAATTTTTCTTCAGCTTCTTTGTTATCTGGATTTTTATCAGGATGAAATTTTATGGCTTTTTTTCGATAGGCCTTTTTAATTTCGTCTGCAGAAGAACTTTTCGATACACCAAGTATCTCGTAATAATCTCGTTTTGCCATTTTACTCTCCTACTACAACTTTCGCAAATCGGATAACCTTGTCATTTAGCATGTATCCTTTTTCTATCTCGTCAACAACTTTACCCTTTAATTTTTTACTAGGAGCAGGTATTTTAGTTATTGCCTCGTGAACCTCAGGATCAAAATCATTTTCAATGGATTTAAAGTGTTTCAATCCTTTATTTTCCAAAATACTTTTAAATTTATTATAAATAAGATTAATACCGGTTTGAATTGCTTCAGCATCATCAGAGGACTCCATATTATGCATAGCTCTTTCAAAATCATCAAGAACAGGCAATAAATCTGTTAAAATATCTTGTCCTGCAGTTTTAAACAGCTCCAAACGTTCCTTGGACGTTCTTTTGCGGTAGTTATCAAACTCGGAGTACAGCCGAAGATATTTTTCATTTAGCTCATTTATTTGATCCTCAGGAGAAGTTTCTTTTGATTCTTCAGACTGCTGTTCTTCGTTAGTTTGATTCAAATCTTCACTTTGAACCTCCTCTTCTTTTTTTCCTTTCTTTCCTTTAGGCATTTTGGTAATTTCTAAATGTTCAAAATATAATGCAAAAGTATTGCCAATGAATTTTGTGTCATAATGACACAAAATGTGCTGACAAGCCTATGTATTAAAATGAATTATTCTTAAAATAGGAGAGTTTACAGACGAGTAATTTTTGCACCAATAGCATTTAATCGATGTTCGATATCCTGGTATCCTCTATCTATTTGTTCGATATTGTGAATGATACTTGTTCCTTGTGCAGACATGGCTGCTATTAGTAGCGAAACTCCAGCTCTAATATCGGGCGAAGCCATTGTAGAAGCTTTTAACGGCAACCTTCGATCTAGCCCCATGACCGTTGCTCGATGGGGGTCACATAAAATAATTTGTGCGCCCATATCAATTAAGTTGTCTACAAAAAACAGTCTACTCTCAAACATCTTTTGGTGAATGAGTACATTGCCCTTTGCCTGGGTACACATGACAAGAATTACACTCAATAGGTCAGGGGACAAACCGGGCCATGTGGCATCAGCAATTGTCATCATACTTCCATCGATAAAGTTATCAATCTCGTAATGTTTATTCTCAGGGATTATAATGTTATCATCCTTAATCTCAAATTGAACACCAAGTTTTCGATAAATTTTTGGAATAATTCCCAGTTGGTCAACTCTGCAATTTTCGATAGTTATTTCTGATTGAGTTAATGCAGCCATTGATATGAAAGAACCAATTTCAATCATATCAGGTAATATAGAGTGCTCACATCCATAAAGTTCTTTAACTCCCTCTACAGTTAATAGATTACTCCCAATTCCGGATATTTTTCCTCCCATAGAATTTATCATTCTACAAAGTTGTTGAAGGTAGGGTTCGCATGCGGCATTATATATGGTTGTAGTTCCTTCAGCCATAACTGCTGCCATCAATATATTGGCTGTTCCAGTTACGGATGCTTCTTCAAGTAGCATGTAGCAACCTTTTAAATTTTTGGCTTCTACTTTATAAAATCCTGTATCTTTATTATAGGTAAATTCTGCACCGAGATTTTCAAATCCGATAAAATGTGTATCAAGACGTCTTCTTCCGATTTTATCTCCTCCAGGACTGGGTATGTAACCAATTCCAAATCTTGCTAGAAGTGGTCCAATAATCATAATGGAACCACGAATAGCAGCTCCCTTAGTTCTGAATTCCTCGGTATGGAAATAATCCAGATTAATTTCGTTAGATTGGAAAGTAAATTCTCCTTTTTTGAGTTTTTCTACCTTTACTCCTAGTCCTTTTAGGAGTTCAATCATTCTTAAAATATCGCGAATTTCGGGTATGTTTTTTAGAGTTATTTTTTCCGATGATAGAAGAACTGCTGCTAAAATTTGTAAAGCCTCATTTTTTGCTCCTTGGGGGGTAAGTTTACCTTTAAGCTTGTGGCCACCCTCAATTTTGAATGTACCCATTTATTTTTTCTTAAACTTAGAATTATAATTTTTCTTTTTCTTGTGTCCTCGATTTTGGTGATGAGGACGTTTAGTTCGAGTTTCTACATGAATAGCCAAAGTAATAGGATTAACCTGTAAGTCCCCATTAGATAAATCAGCAAGGTGTTGTGCAATTTGTTGGGGGGTAAGAACCTCATCATTCCAGTTTTTAGAAGAGTTTACCATAAACGATGCGATATAATTAATATACATAGACTTTAATTCGCCTTCATCCATTTTACTCGCACCAACAATCATTTCTAATAAATTACGGCCATAATATCGGTATTTACTCAATACGCCTTTATAGGAAATTGGGTCAGGATTTGTAGAACGAATATCGGGTGTTGGTGTAGGGTAGTCGTTGTCAATATCTAATTCATAGTTTGCAATTTCGTGCATATGGTCCCACACCGTTTGCTGGTAATTACTTTGAGATTTAATGTCGGGGTTTAGGTTTACCATCACTTGAAAAATAGTATGTGCAAGAATGTTACGCTTTTCTTTATTTTTTTCGAGTTTCAGATGTTCAACCATCTCTTGTACACCTCTACCGTACTCGGTAAGTTTAATTTGTTCCTGTTGTGTATTGTAATGAAAATCCATATTGGAATCACAAATATAGCGGGTTGATTGAATATGTTGATTCAATGAAATTTTTTGTTACCAAGTAAAATGTGGTTTGTTAACATTTAGATTAATCCTAGCGTTCGTGTATTAAAAAAAATAGGTTTTTTATTTTTATGGGATTCTACTCAATAATAAATGTTATTATGTTAAATAACTGGCACGTCTGAATTAATCAACTGTATTTTTTTATTTGGTTTAGCAATTAATATTTTGCCTTGTGACTAATTCAGCAATGGAGTATTTATATAATTATTGAAATTATTTTGTATTCATATTGAGCTTAAATCCACCCATTTTTTTAAGAAATTATTAATCTATTTGTCATACATTTTGTACACTAGAAGTCTACATGTGGATACTATGGGGATTAATACCAATGAAATCTTTTTAAAAATTCTCATATTGCGTCAGTTTAACTATTAAATATATATATAATATGAAAAAAACAATTTTATTATTAATCGCAGTAGCATTTGGATTTACTTCATTTGCACAAAAGCCTTCAGAAGGTAATTTACTTACTGAAGCAAATTTTAGTCTTAATGAGTGGAATAATGAGTTCTCATTACCAAATCTTAGATTTAGATACTTTCTTGCTGATGATTTAGCCTTAAGAGTTGATTTAGCTCCTAGAGGTCAAAGTGCAGAAAACAATTTTAGTGACGGTACTAACACTGGAACGCAAGAAACTTCTACATCAAGTTTTACTATGCGAGTTGGAGCAGAAAAGCATTGGGGTGGAAATGATAAATTTTCTCCATTTGCTTCTGCTGCATTGCAGTTTGGTTCTAATTCTAGTACTGAAACTTGGACTGATTACGATGGAACTGGATACAACAGTGGTTTCACTGCTGAAGTTGAAAATGCAGGTTCTAATCTTGGCATTGCATTAGGACTTGGAGCAGATTATTGGATTACTGAGTCTTTTTACATGGGTACTGAGTTTGGATGGGGATGGCTTTCAAATAAAGTAGATGAGGGAAAAGCTACTATAAACGGTACAACAACAACTACTCCAGAGAGTTCTACTTCAGGATATTCAGACTTTATGTTTAATACAGGATTTAGAGTAGGTTTCACATTGAAATAATTTAAGTACTACTATAATAATTTGAGAGGGCAACTATATGTTGCCCTTTTTTTGTTTTAGTTCAGTACTTAATACAAACGTTTTTGGGTTCTGTGAAGAATCGAAGTGCTTCCCAGCCGCCTTCTCTTCCAACACCACTATTTTTCATTCCGCCAAATGGTGTTCTTAAATCACGTTGTAGCCAACAATTTACCCAAATAATACCACTTTTTATATTCTCAGAGCAACGGTGAGCTTTACTTAAATCTGAAGTCCAAATGGTAGCGGCAAGTCCGTAGTTATTGCTATTAGCTAGTTCAACAGCTTCTTCCTCAGTGTCAAATGGTTGAATAGTTACTACTGGTCCAAAAATTTCTTCTTGATTAGTTCTGCATTGTTGATCAAGTCCTTCAATAATAGTTGGTCTGATATACCATCCGTTACTCAAATCTCCATCAAGTTTAACAGGTACACCACCTGTTAGTATTGAACCTCCTTCCTCTTTTGCAAGCTGAATATAACTTAGGATTTTTTCGTAATGGGGTTTACTGACGATGGCTCCCAATCGTGATTTATCATTCATTGGATCTCCAACAATCATCCTATCAGTCCGAGATACAAATTCATTTTTGAACTTTTCATAAATACCTCGTTGAACAAGTATCCGCGACCCACACAAACATATTTGACCTTGGTTTGCAAATGAGCTGTTGAGTGATGTTTGAATAGCTTCATCAAAATCACAATCATCAAAAATGATATTCGGATTCTTACCACCTAATTCTAAACTCATTTTTTTGAATTTAGGAGCTAAAATTTTTGCAATATGAGCACCAGTAGAACTACCGCCAGTAAAAGACACTAGATCGATGTCATCACTTGAAATAATTGAGTTTCCCGTGTTGCTACCTAGTCCGTGAACAATATTTAAAACTCCAGCTGGTAAATCAATATTGTGACATATTTCTGAGAGAAGATAGGCTGTCATTGGTGTAATTTCAGAAGGTTTTGCTACAACCGTATTCCCTGCAGCTAATGCCGGAGCGATTTTCCAAGAAAAAAGATACAACGGAAGATTCCATGGGGATATACAAGCTGCAACACCTACCGGTTTTCTTAGGGTAAAGTTTATCATGCTGTCTGTATTGTGATGACTTTCAGATGCAAAATGTTGAATAGCTGTTGCATAAAATTTAAAGTTTTCACATGCTCGAGGGATATCTACTTTTTTTGCCAATTTCAGTGGTTTGCCATTGTCGATAGATTCAGCTAATGCAAGTTCATCTTGTCGATCATTAATGCCATTTGATATCTTTTCAAGCCAACGCGAGCGCTCAGAATTTTTAAGTTTGGACCATAAAGGAAATGCATTTTTTGCACTTTCAATAGCTATTTCTACGTCTTCCTCGTTTGAGTCTGGGATGAGTGAATATACCTGACCTGTGGCTGGGTTATAGTTATTAATGTAACTATTAGATTTCGGTTCAATTAGTTTGCCATTAATATAGTTAGCAATTTTTTTCATGTTTTGAGTTAACAAAAATAAGCAAGGAGATTATATCGTTACTCATTTTTAATAACTTTGGAATGTTCAGTTGAGCACCTAAATGGTTATGATAAATTCTAAAAAACATCAATTAAATCTATAGCTACGAACTTTTTATCTATTATAAAGACTTCAAAATTGATAGATAATGTTATTGAACAATCGTACCCATACATTCTCCAAATCCAATTCTAAAATCATCCTTTTGACACCAAGCACGGATTGAAATGGAGTCACCATCCTCAAGGAAAGTTCGCTCTTTATTATTTTTTAGTTGAATGGGTTCTTTTCCTCCTTTACTAATTTCAATTAAACTTCCGTAACTACTTTTGTCTCTTCCGGATATGGTTCCACTAGCCATAACATCACCAATATTTACGTTACACCCATTCACCGTATGGTGGGCTAGTTGTTGAGACATATTCCAGTACATAAATTTAAAATTACCTTGACTTATGATGGTTTCTTCCTCTTCTTTTGGTGTGATACCTACTTCTAATTTAATGTCAAAGTTTTTGTTTCCATCGTATTTAAGATAGGGTAAGACAGGTGGATCTTGTTTAATACTTTCACAACGAAATGGCTCGAGTGCCTCCATAGTAACAATCCATGGAGAAATGGTGCTAGCAAAATTTTTGCCCAAAAATGGTCCAAGTGGAACATATTCCCAACCTTGAATATCTCGAGCACTCCAATCATTAAAAATAACTTTTCCGAATATATGATCTTCTGCATCTTCTACAGTGATACATTCTCCCAATTTAGTAGATGAACCAATAATAAATGCCATTTCTAATTCTATGTCTAGACGCTTTGAATGTCCAAAAATGGGCTTCTCTTCGGTCGTAGGTTTAATTTGACCTTGAGGCCTTTTTATAGGTGTGCCACTGATGACAATACTGCTGGCTCTACCATGATATCCAACGGGGATATGTCGCCAATTTGGGAGTAAAGGCTCACTGTTAGGCCTGAATAATTTACCTAAATTAGTGGCATGTTCAATACTACTATAAAAGTCTGTATAATCACCAATTTGTATTGGTAAACACATTTGAGCGTTTTTTCTAAAGACGATTATTTTGTCTTTATTTTCAAAAAGGTCACCCTCAGTGGTAAGTTCGGTAACCAAAAATGATCTTAGTGAAGACCATGCATTTTTACCACATTCGATAAAGTCATTTAAAACATCAGATTCAAAGACACTGCTATTGAAGTTTAAACTTTTAAAAAGGCCACATTTAGCAGCTGCATTTAAATCGATAATTGAATCTCCAATAGCTATTCCAGGAGTGGGCTTATGGTCCCTCATAAATACACCATATGGCAGATTATGTATAGTAAAATCAGAGTTATTTGGGATATCTATCCAGGTGTTCATTTTTATAATATTTAAGTTCGAAAGTAATAAATAGATTGGTTAATTAATAAATCATTAAACAACAATATTGACAATTCTTTCGGGTACAATAATTACTTTTTTAGGATAATTACCGTCTAACCATTTAAGCACAACCTCATTTTGCAAAACTTGAGATTCAATGTCTTGTTTGCTCATGTCCAACGGGAATTCCATATTGGTGCGTGTCTTGCCATTTATTGATATGGGATAAGTTTTATTTTTTTCGGTTACGTATGATTCTTCAAAAACAGGCCATTGAGCATCTTCAATGAGACCATTATTGCCAGTTAAGTTCCATAGCTCTTCTGTAATATGAGGAGAAAACGGGTTTAAAAGAATCAACAAATCGCTTAATATCGGAATGGATTTACATTTC
>CAJXBI010000035.1 GCA_913050005.1 uncultured Bacteroidota bacterium | reverse complement strand
AACCCAGTAAATTACCTGGAGTTGATATTGATAAAAAGCGAATTATTACTTCTACAGAAGCTCTCGAATTAAAAGAAATCCCCAAACACTTGATCGTAATAGGAGGTGGAGTAATCGGACTTGAGTTGGGATCTGTTTATCACAGACTTGGTGCGGAGGTTTCTGTTGTTGAATATGCAGATAGCTTGATTGCTACTATGGATCGTGGTCTTGGAAAGGAAATGGCTAGAATTTCCAAAAAACAAGGGATAAAAGTTCACCTTAATCACAAGGTAACAGATGTAACAGCAAAAGGTAAGAAAGTTACTGTCAAAGCAGAAGGGAAAAAAGGAGCCGTTGTTATAGAGGGCGACTATTGCTTACTATCTGTCGGTAGACGTCCATATACAGATGGTTTATCTGCGGAAAAAGCAGGTGTAGAAATTGATGATCATGGTAGAATTGAGACCAATGATCTCCTACAAACCAATCAATCTCACATTTATGCAATTGGTGATGTTGTTAAAGGAGCAATGCTTGCCCATAAAGCTGAAGAAGAAGGAGTTATGGTAGCTGAAATCATAGCTGGACAAAAACCCCACATCAACTATAACCTTATACCAGGTGTGGTATATACATGGCCTGAAGTTGCAGGAATTGGTCAAACAGAAGAGCAATTAAAAGCGGATGGGAAAAAATATAAAGTGGGCCAATTCCCGTTTAGGGCAAATGGTAGAGCCGTCGCTGGAATGGATATTGATGGATTTGTTAAAATTCTCGCAGATGCTGAAACTGATGAGGTTTTGGGTGCTCACATGATTGGACCAAGGGTAGCAGACATGATCTCAGAAATTGCAGTGGCCATGGAGTTTAGAGCAAGTGCTGAGGATATTGCTCGCATATGTCATGCACATCCGACTACAAGTGAAGTAACAAAAGAAGCAGCTTTAGCTGCTACTGATAACCGTGCACTGCACAGTTAGTCTTTATAATTTTCTTAGGATTTCGTTCAATGTTTCACTAGGACGCATCGCATTACTGGTTTTTATTTCATCAGGGAAATAGTATCCATCGATATCGGTATTATTGCCTTGAACCTCAATAAGTTCTTCGTTTATCCTTTGTTCATTGCTTCCAAATAATTCGGCAATTTTACCAAATTTTAATCGTAAATCTGCATCCTCATTTTGCTTGGCTAATGCCTCTGCCCAATACATTGCTAGGTAAAAATGAGAACCTCTGTTATCTATTGACCCAATCTTACGAGCTGGTGATTTATCATTTTCCAAAAATTTCTCCACGGCCTCATCCAATGCATCTGCCAATACTTTCGCTTTTGGATTATCAAATACGCTACTCAAATGTTCTAATGAAGCAGTTAATGCTAAAAATTCACCCAGTGAATCCCACCTTAAATAATTGTCTTCAACAAACTGCTCTACATGCTTTGGAGCACTTCCTCCAGCACCTGTTTCAAACAAGCCGCCACCGTTCATCAACGGAACAATACTCAACATTTTAGCACTTGTTCCCAACTCAAGGATAGGGAATAGGTCGGTTAAATAATCTCTTAAAACATTTCCTGTAACAGAGATTGTATCTTCTCCATTTTTAACACGATCTAGGGTGTATAATGTTGCTTCATATGGACTCATAATTTGAATATCTAATCCTGAAGTATCATGATCTTGGAGGTATAGATTAACCTTTTTAATCAATTCTGAATCATGCGATCGATCTTTATTTAACCAAAATATGGCTGGCCAGTTTGTTGCTCTTGCACGATTAACAGCCAGTTTCACCCAATCGCGAATAGGAGCATCTTTCACTTGACACATTCTCCATATATCTCCTGCTTCAACTTCATGAGACAATAAAACAACTCCACTTTCATCGATAACTTGAATTTCTCCATCATTTTCTATTTCAAATGTCTTATCATGACTACCATACTCCTCCGCTTTTTGTGCCATAAGTCCAACATTGGGTACTGTACCCATCGTGGTCGGATCAAAAGCACCATTTGTTTTGCAAAAGTCAATTGTTGCAGCGTAAACAGGAGCATAACTACTATCCGGAATTACCGCAATAGCATCCTGAAGTTTCCCTTCTGAATTCCACATCTGACCACTTGTACGAATCATGGCTGGCATACTAGCATCAATGATTACATCGCTGGGTACATGAAGATTAGAAATTCCTTTATCACTATTCACCATAGCTAAATCAGGTCCATTTGCTATCGCTTTCTGAATATCTGATTCGATTGCATCTTGTTGATCTTGAGGAAGAGATTGAATGCTGGTTAATAAATTTCCAAAACCATTATTTAAGTTGACACCGAGTTTAGAAAATGTCTCTTGATACTTTTCAATTAGATCTTTAAAGAAAACAGAAACAGCATGACCAAAAATGATTGGATCTGAAACCTTCATCATGGTTGCTTTCATGTGTAGAGAAAATAGAATATTTTGATCGTTTGCTTCTTGAATTGATTTTTCTAAAAATGACAAAAGCATTTTTTTACTGATGAAAGTAGCATCGATTATTTCGCCTTCTAATAGAGGTGCTTCAGATTTTAATTTAGTTTTATTGCCCTCATTATCGATATGATGAATTGAATATTTAGTGTTTTTTGACAAGGTAACCGATTTTTCGTTATTTCTAAAATCGCCCGCTTGCATAGTAGCAACAGAGGTCTTACTTTCTGAAATCCATTTTCCCATTCGGTGAGGATTTTTCTTAGCATAATTCTTTACGGCCCTAGGAGCTCTTCGATCAGAGTTTCCCTCTCGAAGTACAGGATTTACTGCACTTCCCTTCACCTTATTGTACTTTGCTGCAATTTCTTCTTCCATAGTATTAGCTGGTTGATCTACATAATCAGGCACAGGATACCCCTTGCTTTGTAATTCAGCGATAGTCTCTTTTAACTGAGGTACAGAGGCAGAAATATTAGGTAGTTTGATGATGTTCGCATGCGGCGTCTTCGCTAATTCTCCTAATTCTGAAAGGTGGTCTCCCACGCGTTGTTCAGGTGATAACAATTCTGGGAATTGACTCAATACACGACCAGCCAATGAAATATCTCGTGTTTCTACTTCTATTCCAGCTGCTCCGGTATAGGCTTGAACAATAGGTAAAAATGAAAAAGTGGCTAGCATTGGAGCCTCATCTGTTTTGGTGTATATAATCTTTGCTGACATCTAAAATTATTGAGGTGCAAATTTAACCTAATAATGAAGGCCTACAATCGATTGGCTCACCATTATGTAAAAAAAGAATTATTCAAGTTTATAACTTAGGAATTCAGATCTTTTAAACTGAATTTTTATACTAAAGCCCTGCCCAATGCCAAATCATAATCTGCTTTCCAATCGGTTATTGAACCCCAATTGGATTGATCAACGGATATTTCCCCAGATGTCACCACCCCAAGCACCGTATGAGGAATAGTAATCAAGGATTTCACTCGCTCAACCTCATCTTTGTTAACAGATATAATTACTCTACTTTGAGCCTCTCCAAACCAAAATGAATCACTTCTTAAATTTGAGTCATCTTTAATTACTGAAAATCCAAGGTTATTTGAAATTCCACTTTCAAGCAGTGCGACGTATAGTCCTCCCTCAGAACAATCATGGGCAGATTTAACAACCCCCTTCTTAATCAAGTTCAATAAGTTGTCTTGAAGAGCCGCCTCGGCATCTAAATCAAAATAAGGACAAGGAGAATTTACTACCTCATGATATTTAACGAGGTATTGTGAAGAACTGATGTCATCTTTACTTTTCCCCAGCATTATAATGACATCTCCTTCATTTTTAAAACCGAGAGTAGTGATGTGTTTTTCATCATCAATAATGCCAATCATACCAATAGTTGGTGTTGGAAAAACGGCATTTCCTTTGCTATCTTGATTATAAAAACTCACATTTCCGCCAGTTACTGGCGTTTGAAATTTCTCACAAGCAGCTTTCATTCCTATGATGGCATTTTTAAATTGCCAATAAACCCCTTTATCATATGGATTACCAAAATTCAGGCAATTAGTAACCGCACTTGGAGATCCTCCACTACAAACAATATTTCTAGCTGCCTCACTAACTGCAATGGCTGTACCTTTTTCTGGATCAGCCCAAACATATCTAGAGTTACAATCCGTGGTAAGAGCTAAGCTTCTGTCTGTATCTCTGATTTTCACCACAGCTGCGTCGCTTGAGCCATTTGTACTTTGGTTGATCGTACCTACCATAGAATCATACTGCTCATAGACCCATTTCTTGGAAGCAATATTGGGCAGTGTACTGATGAATTTAGCAACGGCTAACAAATCATTTGGCTGATCAACTTGATCAATACTAAAGACCTTATTTTTTGCATAATAAGCAGGTTCTTCCCACTCTCTGTGATAAACAGGAGCTCCACCACCAAGGGCTAAACTATCCGCAGGAATTTCTGCTTTTTTCTCCCCATACATCCAGTATTCTACATTTCCTGTATTCGTAACTTCACCAATTATGTTGTAGGTTAAATCCCACTTTTCGAGTATTTTTTCAATTTCATGCTCCCGCCCCTTATGGACTACAGCTAACATTCTCTCTTGACTCTCAGAAAGTAAAATTTCCCAATCTTTCATGTTTGGTTGTCGAAGAGGAACTTTACTCAAATCAATTCTCATACCCGTCTCTGACTTGGCACTCATTTCTGCAGTAGAGCATGTTATCCCTGCGGCCCCCATATCCTGTAGACCAACAACCGCTCCCGTTTCAATAATTTCCATAGTAGCTTCAAGGATTAATTTCTCCCAAAATGGATCTCCCACTTGTACAGCTGGCAAATCATCCATAGCATCTTCACCAATATCCTTACTCGCAAAAGCTGCACCTGCAATACCATCTTTACCTGTAGCTGCTCCAAAAATATACACTGGATTTCCTTCACCTTCGGCGATTGCACTCACTTCGCCTCCCACCTTCATTATCCCAGCACTCATTGCATTAACTAGAATATTCGTTTCGTAACAATCATCAAAATAAACCTCTCCACCTACAGTAGGAATTCCAAAACTATTGCCATAACCACTAATCCCATGAACAACCCCTTTTACAAGCCATTTGGTTCGGTCAGTTTCAATATTCCCAAAACGCAAAGAATTCAATTGAGCAATAGGTCGAGCACCCATCGAAAATATATCTCGATTGATTCCTCCCACACCTGTTGCAGCTCCTTGATATGGCTCTAAAGCACTTGGATGATTGTGGCTTTCAATCTTAAAACAGCATGCTAGACCGTCTCCAATATCAACCAATCCTGCATTCTCTTCTCCTGCTTCCGCCAACATCATAGGCCCCTCCTTTGGTAATTTCTTGAGCCATACAATTGAGTTTTTGTAAGAACAATGCTCGCTCCACATAACCGAGTAAACACTCATCTCTGTAAAATTTGGTGTTCTTCCAAGAATTTCTTCAATTTTTTTAAACTCCTCTGCTGATAAACCAAGTTCTTCTGCTTGCTCGACTGTGGCTAAATTGGATGATGCATTCATTAGTTAATATCCTTGGGTACGAATGTAGTATGGGGCATTTATTTACACCAATGCTGGGTATAAAATGTGAGGAGAGAATCTAATTTGGTCGTAATTGATTTATTATTCTAATTTCGCAGTCAATAAAGGGGTGCTTTTTGCAAATGCAAAGGCTGAGATGATACCCGAGTTGATTGAAATAAAATCAATGAGACCTGATGTAGATAATGCTACCGTAGGAATTATACAACACTTGTATCTCTCAAGCTCCTGTGAATAAAATTAAAACAGGAATGAAAAAATTTACAACCATCTTATTTTTAACCATGACATCTGTATTTAGTTATGGTCAAAACACCTACTCTGCTCAAATCAAAAACATGCAAAACTTTGAATCAATCGGTTCGGCATTTGTTCAACTAGCAGATAGCAAAAACAACTATTCTAATTATTCTACTCCTAATGGATCTTTAAATATTACAGACGTGATACCTGGTAAATATAGAATTATCATTAGTCATATCGGATACAAAATATACCGTGATTCTGTAGATTTAACCTTTAACCGATCAGGTAAGGTATTCTTTCTAGAGCCTGAGATGAATTTCTTAGACGCAGCCATAATAACGAGTGTTCGAGCCAGTGAATACACTCCAACAACATTTACCAATCTAAATAAAGAAGAAATCATCCAATTTGATCAAAGTAAGGATTTTCCATTTTTACTCAATATGACACCCAGCACAGTTATATCATCTGATGCAGGGAATGGTATCGGTTATACTGGAATTCGCGTACGTGGAATTGATCCTACACGAGTAAATGTAACTGTGAATGGAATACCTATTAACGATGCAGAAAGTCAAGGAATGTATTGGGTAAATATGCCAGATATCGCTTCCTCAACTGAAAGTGTTCAAATACAAAGAGGAGTAGGAACAAGTACAAACGGTGCAGCCGCTTTTGGAGCAAGTGTTAACATCCGAACAGCAGATTTATCCAAAAAAGAGTTTACCCGTATGACTTTAGGTGCTGGTAGTTTCAATACCCAAAAACTATCGCTCGAATATGGAACTGGACGTTACAAAAACAATTGGGCATTTCAACTTCGAGGAAGTCTCATCAACAGTGATGGATTCATCGATCGAGCAAACACAAACCTTCGATCAGCCAATCTTACTGCTGCTAAATATTGGAATAAATCTGTTTTCAAAACCAATATCATGTTGGGTGAAGAACGAACATACCAGGCTTGGAACGGGGTACCTCAGCCTAAATTCAAGGGTGATATTGCCGAATTGAACCGGTACGTTTCGTCATTATACATCGGTGGAGATGACTTATCAAATCTCCAAAATAGTTCAAGTAAAACCTATAATTCATACACCTATGAAAATGAGGTCGATCAATACAATCAGAATCATTATCAATTCTTTTTTGACCATTCATTCTCCAAGCATTTAAAATGGAACTCTGCAGCTTATGTAATAACGGGTAAGGGCTACTTCGAACAATTTAAGGCAGGTGAGGATGTAGCAGACTACGGTATCGATAGCATACACCCTACTAGAGATACTGCTACAAGTGCAGATATTGTTAGGAGAAGATGGTTAGACAACACGCTTATTGGTGGTCTAACGAGTTTACACTTCCAAAAAAACAAACTTGATCTGACTGCAGGTATTGGTTTTAACTCGTATGAAGGAGATCATTTTGGGGAAGTAATTGCAACACAATTCACAGGTTACGAAGACATTAACACTCGTTATTATGATAACCCCGCAACAAAAAAAGATGGGAATGCCTATCTAAAAGCAAGTTACAACTTCCGAAATTTCATTCCATATGTTGATTTACAGTACCGATTAATTGATTACACATTTGAAGGTTTAAATGATAGCCTTAATTTTTCAAACCAGACTGTTGACTACGGTTTTTTTAACCCCAAAGTAGGATTCACCTATCTGCATAATCATTCTACGTTTTATGGTGTATATGCTGTTGGAAATCGTGAACCTGTTCGAGATGACTTCAGGGATAATAAACCGACTGCATGGCCTCAAAACGAACAGCTAAATAACATAGAAATCGGATATAAATACCAGAGAATCAGAAAACAGTTCAATATCAACTTCTATGAGATGCAATATACGAATCAACTGGTGCTTACAGGTGCAGTGAATGATGTCGGTGAAGCTATTAGAACCAATGTAGACGAAAGTTATCGAAGAGGTGTTGAAGTGGAATTCCAATACCCCCTATTCGATAAATTACAAGCTGGAGGTAACTTCACTTTCTCTGAAAACAAGATTAGCACGTTTACAGAGTATGTAGGTGAATGGTCTGCACCCTATGGAATTAGAGATCGAGAATATGAAAATACTGACATCTCGTTTTCTCCTAATTTGATAACTGCTGCTGTATTAAGCTACAAAGTCAATCCTAATTTCACACTGACATCGCAAGCCAAGTATGTTGGGAAACAATACATGGATAATACGCAAAGTGACGAGAGAAGTCTAGATGCCTTCACAAATATTGATTTGTCATTGAATTATCAAACCAATGAAATCCCAGGAGTTCGTCAATTTACACTCGGTTTATATGTCAATAACCTATTAAACCAATATTATGCCCCAAATGGCTATACATTTAGTGGGTTTATAAATAACCAAAGGCAAGATTTTAACTACCTATACCCGATGGCTGGACTAAACTGTATGATAAAATTGAGTATGACGTTATAGAATAGATTCTCCGTCTAAATTGGTAGTTAATACCTCACTCATGTAATCAAAGAATGGCCGAATAGCAAGGTAGGTGTTATGTACTTCTTTGGCAAATGAGGCAGCTAAAACTTGCTCATCTGTAAACTTGCAAAGCACATACCATTGTTTCTTTCTAATCCATTGGATATTGGGATGGTCTTTGTCAAAACCTCTTGGAGCAGTGGCTACACCTTCTCCAATCAATTCGCCAAAATACTTTTTAAAATCCTTAGTATTAACAATGCTTTCTATTGTATTGTCCATCTCAAACTCCTTACGAATTCGAAACGTATCGTCTTTATTAGGACCATAAAATCCACCTCCGATGAAGGTTTCTCCTGGTTGAAAACTAAAATAATAACTCCCTCTTCTTTCTTCGCTAAGACGCTTAAAATAGCCACTAATATTTAATTTATATGGCGATTTATCTTTACTAAATCTTACGTCTCTATTAATACGAAATAACTTGCCCAGTTCGATACTATCAGACAAGTTCAATCTTGATTCCATATCACTTGAAAAATCAATAATATTTTGCCTTACAGAAGCGTAAGACTTTTTATTTTCATGAAACCATGGTCGATTATTATTCTGTGCTAAATTTTTTAAAAATGAAAATACCTCAGGTTCAATCATCATACCCTTCAAATATGCTATTATTTATTTATAACCTTTCAAACGAATAGTTTTTTCAATTCTATTTAATTTTAGTTATTTGCACACTGCTTTAAAAGCGAGTTATCGGGATGTAGCTTAGTCCGGTTAAAGTGCTGGTCTGGGGGAC
>CAJXBI010000034.1 GCA_913050005.1 uncultured Bacteroidota bacterium | reverse complement strand
CGAGTAGAAATCACAGCTTCGGGTGGAATGCCGAAAAAGCAGTTGATGATGCTCGAAATCAAGTAGCCAAATTAATTGGCAGTAATTCTAAAGAAATTATTTTCACCTCAGGAGCTACTGAAGCAAATAATTTGGCCATAAAAGGAGTATACGAAATGTACGGCTCTCAAGGAAATCATATTATTACCGTAACTACTGAACATAAAGCAGTCATAGATGCATGTAAAAAAGTAGAAAAAATGGGTGCAGAGGTAACTTTCCTCTCTCCAAACGAAGATGGACTTATCAACCTTGATGAATTAGAAGCTGCAATCACCGACAAAACAATCCTCATTACTATTATGTATGGGAATAATGAGATTGGAGTAATTCAAGATATCAAAGCCATTTCAGCAATTGCAAAGAAAAATAATGTACTCTTTCATACTGATGCGACACAGGCTGTAGGAAAAATTCCTGTGGATGTAAATGCTGATGGTATTGATTTATTGAGCTTTACAGCACATAAAATGTATGGTCCTAAAGGAGTTGGTGCTCTTTATGTTAGAAGAAAAAATCCAAGGGTAAAAGTAACTAGTCAAATGGATGGTGGTGGACACGAGCGAGGAATGCGAAGCGGTACTCTTAACGTGCCAGGAATCGTAGGATTTGGAAAAGCGTGCGAATTATGTGAGCTGGAAATGGAACAAGAAGCCATCAGATTGAGTGCTTTGAGAGATAAATTAGAAAAAGAATTACTTACTATCGAGGAGGCTTATGTGAATGGAAATCCGGCACATCGCCTACCTCATGTAGCAAATATTTCATTTAAATTTGTAGAAGGAGAAGGACTTATGATGGGAACTAAAGATATCGCAGTATCAAGTGGGAGTGCGTGTACTAGTGCCTCATTAGAGCCAAGTTATGTTCTCAAATCGTTAGGATTAGACGACGAATTAGCACATTCTTCACTACGTTTTGGATTGGGAAGGTTTACAACTGAAGAGGAAGTATATTTCGCAATAAATCATGTAAAAACAGCAGTAAATAAACTCCGAGAGATGAGCCCACTCTGGGAAATGTTTCAAGATGGTATTGATTTGAAAACCATCGAATGGGCAGAACATTAAATAACAGAAAAAATTAAAAACATAACGCAATGGCATATTCAGAAAAAGTAATTGATCATTACCAAAATCCAAGAAATATTGGTAAGTTAGACAAAGATTCCAAAAGCGTAGGTACCGGCCTTGTCGGTGCACCTGAATGTGGAGACGTGATGCGTCTTCAAATCGATGTAGATGATGCAACAGGAATTATCAAGGATGCAAAATTTAAAACTTTTGGATGTGGCTCTGCTATTGCCTCTTCCTCACTTGCTACGGAGTGGCTTAAAGGTAAAACTGTAAATTCTGCTATGGAAATTGATAATATGGAAATTGTTGAAGAGTTAGCGTTGCCGCCCGTAAAAATTCATTGCTCTGTGTTAGCTGAAGATGCTATAAAAATGGCAATTAATGATTACCGTCAGAAGCAAGGGTTAGAACCTGTCGAGGATAACAAAAAACACTATTAATTAAAGAAGATATGATTACAGTTTCAGAAAGAGCAGCACGACAAGTTAATAGTCTGATGGATACTGAAGGATTAAATAATGAGCATTTTATTAGAGTTTCAGTAGTTGGAGGTGGGTGTTCTGGTTTGAGTTACAAAATGGATTTTGATAACGAAAGTCAAGAGGGTGATCAAGAGTTTGAGAGCAACGGATACAAAATCGTTTGCGATATGAAAAGCTTTTTATACCTCTGTGGCACCGAACTCGATTTCACTGATGGCCTGAACGGTAAAGGTTTTCAATTTAACAATCCCAATGCAAGCAGAACTTGTGGTTGTGGGGAAAGTTTTTCTGTGTAATTTCACCAGTCTATTTTTTATCACTACAACACAATTCCTAATTGTGTTGCCTCATTCCGTGACAGAGACAAACTGCGTATAAACATTTTGATTCGTTGATCGGGAAGACCGGATGAATTTTTTGATTGACTTTCAATGATTTTTGCAACATCCATACCTGAAAGTACTTTGCCAAATACGGTGTATTCACCATCAAGGAATGATGCTCCGTCAGGGTCTGTGACAATATAAAATTGCGATCCGCTTGAGCGTCTTTCGGGGTTAGTCATGTTGCCCAGTCTAGCTGCAGCCAAACTTCCATATTTATGCTTATGTATTGTTGTGTCAATCTCTGCTGGTAATGTATAACCTGGGCCACCGGAGCCGTCATTATTACGGTTATTGTCCTTACTAGTAGGACTCCCTCCTTGTATCACAAAATCGTCCACACATCGGTGGAATTCTGTAGAGTCATAAAAATTAGCATTAATTAGACTATCAAAATTACGGTAGTGAATAGGGGTTTCTTTAAAAAGTTGGATGAAGATATTTCCAAATTTTGTGTTAATTCCAATAACTTCAACTGTTTCAAGACCACATACATCGCAAACGTCATCTTCACAACTTGAGAACATAACAATAAATGTGGCCATTATAATTCCTAGCAGTATATTCTTTAACTTCATTAATTTTTGGTTGGGCACGAAGTTAAATCATTATTTAACCAAGAACAAAAACACGAGTTAAGTAATAAGATATCGTTTATCTTTGTATGCTTTAACTCATGTCTTCCATTACATTAGTAATTTTGATGCTGCTTTTGTCAGCTTTTTTTTCTGGTCTTGAGATTGCATTTATTTCTGTAAATAAATTACGTATAGAGCTCAAAAGTACCCAAGGTAAACATTGGGCAAAGTTGTGTTCAAACTACATCAAATCTCCTTCCAAATTTATCAGCACCATATTAGTTGGTAATAATATTGCATTGGTGGTTTATGGAGTGACAATGGAAGAAATATTTAGACCCCAATTTTCGTATTTTGGATCATTTCCAGCATTGATTCTAGCAACGTTCATATCAACTGGCATAGTTTTGATTACTGCTGAGTTTTTACCCAAAGCTTTATTCAGACTAAATCCTAGCGGTATATTGAGTGTATTAGTATATCCGTTCCAATTTTTTTATGTAGTTCTGTGGCCTATTGTTCAATTTGTGAGATGGTTGAGCAATTTTATGTTGGTTAAAATTTTTAAAATGGAGTTTGCCAATGAATCACCTGCTTTCAGTAAGATTGACCTTGATCATTTTATCTCACAGTCATCTCATCTTCCACCTGATGGAGATGAGCCTGATGTAGATACTGAAATTCTGAAAAATGCATTGGATTTTGGAAATGTTGAAGTACGAGATTGCCTTGTACCTAGAACTGAAATTATTGCAATTGATATCGAAAATTCTATTGATGAGTTAGAAAAATTATTCATTGATACTCGTCATTCCAAGATTCTTGTTTACAAAGAAAATATTGATCATATTATTGGATATGTACATCACTTAGACCTACATAAAAAGCCAAAAAGTATTCAGTCAGTTTTGTTGCCTATACTTATTACAAATGAATCTAAAAGTGCTAATGAGATGCTTAATGAGTTTTCCAAATCTCAAAGAAGTATTGCTTTAGTGGTAGATGAATATGGAGGTACTGCAGGTATTATAACTGTAGAAGATATTATGGAGGAAATTTTTGGAGAGATAGAAGATGAACATGACGAAGTTGAGGATAATGAGTTGGTTACCAATGGTGGACAGTTAGTCTTTAACGCCAAACTTGAGGTTGACTATCTTAATGAAAAGTATAACTTAGATATCCCTAATGGAGAATATGAAACACTTGGGGGATTCATACTTGCCAATTTAGAAGAGATACCGCCTACTGGCGAAATCTTTATTATCGATCAGTTTGAAATTAAAATCGTTGAAGCTTTTGAACAAAAAATTGAAAAAGTTCAATTGATTATTTTAGACTAGTTCAATAACCGTACTTTTCTTTCCAAAGTGCTTTTAAGTGTTGACGTACTTTATCTTCTGCAGGGTTATTGCAAGGTTCGTAAAGCACTGTATTTTCTATTTCCTCAGGAAGAAACTCATGAATGGTAAAGTTTTTCGGAAAATCATGAGCATAAGGGTATCCTTTACCATAGTCCAAGTCCTTCATGAGTTTAGAAGGGGCGTTACGTAGGCTCAAGGGTATGGATAGATCACTAGTATCCTTGACCAATGATTGAGCTTTATTAATAGCTTGATATGCCGCATTGCTCTTTGGACTTGTTGCCAGGTATATGGCGGTTTGAGATAAGATAATTCGACATTCGGGATAGCCCACATGATTGACTGCACTAAAGCATTGATTGGCCAATAGGAGGGCATTAGGATTAGCATTTCCAATATCTTCACTTGCTGCAATGATGAGTCTACGTGCAATAAATTTAGGATCTTCACCACCAGCAATCATTCGAGCTAAGTAGTATACTGAAGCATTAGGATCACTACCTCGAATAGATTTAATAAAAGCAGAGATGATGTCGTAGTGTTGTTCGCCATCTTTGTCAAAATGAGTCAATCGCTGTTGGATGGCCTTATCTACCAGGGAGTTGTCAATCTTGATATTTTTCTTGCCCGAAAAATTGATAATAATTTCAAGTGCATTAAGAAGTTTCCTGCCGTCACCTCCACTGACTTTTGTGAGTGATTCCCATTCGGTAACTACAATTTCTTTTTTTGCCAGAATCGTATCTTTTTGACAGGCTTGTTCGACCAATTTTTTTAAATCATCAATTTCTAAGGCTTGCAATACAAATACCTCACATCGAGATAAGAGTGCTGCATTCACTTCGAAACTGGGATTTTCTGTGGTAGCACCAATCAAGGTAATGATGCCTTGTTCTACTGCACCTAAGAGAGCATCTTGTTGGCTTTTGTTAAAACGATGTATTTCATCAATAAATAAAATAGCACTACCGCCACTACCTAAAAATTTTGTCTTTTTCGCCTTTTCGATGGCTTCACGGACGTCTTTTACCCCGGCATTTATAGCACTCAATTGAAAAAATGGAGTATTAAGGGTATTCGAAATAATTTGAGCTATGGTAGTTTTTCCGACTCCCGGAGGACCCCAAAATATACACGAATACATGCTGCCTGCTTCTATAGTTTTTCGAAGCGGCTTGCCTTTGCCAATTATGTGGTGTTGACCAACTAGTTCGCTCAATCTTTTTGGTCTTACGCGTTCTGCAAGCGGTTGTTGTGATATTAAAACAGAGGAATCAATAATGTAACAAATATGCTATTTTTTGAGATACTAATGAATCTCCAAAATAAAAATAGAGATACCTTACTTTTGCTTCAATGAAAATCATTTTTGCCTCTCAAAACCATAACAAGCTAAATGAGATACAATCACAGTTAGCTAATTATACTGTAGTCGGTTTAGACCAATTATTATTTCCTGAAGAACTCCAAGAGACAGGGACTACCCTGGATGCAAATGCTCGCCAAAAAGCTCAACAAGTTTGGGACAAGACTCAAGAAAGTTGTTTTGCAGATGATACAGGATTAGAGGTTGATGCCTTAAATGATGCCCCAGGGGTATATTCCGCTCGCTATGCGGGAGCTCAAAAAAATGCGGAGGATAATATGAATCTTTTGCTGTTAAACTTATCAAATAAAATAAATCGAAAAGCCCGATTTAGAACGTGTATTTCCTTATGTCTAGATGGAGTTTTTTATGAATTTGAAGGGATTTGCGAGGGAGAAATTACTCTGCAAAAATTAGGAGAAAAAGGGTTTGGTTATGATCCTATTTTTCTACCAAATGATAGCAAAAGGACCTTTGCTGAGATGTCGTTAGATGAAAAAGCAAGGATAAGCCATCGAGGTATAGCGGTTGCAAAGTTGGTTAATTTCCTAAAAAACAAGAGTTTTGTGGCTTAAAATGACTTCAAATCGAATACGAAAAATAGCGACCTATGTGATGATAGGGTTGTTTGGAATATGGGGGATAACGCGAATAATAACAGGCTATTTGTCCAACACAAACCAGTGGTCAGTTGAGGATAAAGAACAGTTAAAAAAAATGTGCATAAATGATTTAGGCGGACGTGCTGTTCGATTTGCCCAAGAGACCGAGGAATATTGTTCATGTTTTTCTGTGTCGATCACCAATAATTTTTCAAAAGTAGAATACCAATACATTGAATTACAAAGTGAAAAGGAACAGAATAAAGAATTTATGCCAGTGATTTTGGAATGCTACAATGAATATCAAAAGGCCATGTTTGATAAAACTTCACTAGACTAATTAAAACCCTAGTTCTTTTTGTTGATCATTATTAAGTTTAGCAGGTGCATCGATCATAACATCTCTTCCCATATTATTTTTTGGGAAAGCAATCACATCGCGTATTGAATCTGTGCCAGCTAAAATAGCAGCTAATCGATCTAAACCAAAAGCAATTCCACCGTGAGGAGGTGCTCCATATTCAAATGCATTCATCAAAAAGCCAAATTGTGCTTGTGCCTCTTCCTCAGTAAATCCGAGTAAGTTAAACATTTGTTTTTGGAGTTCTTTATTGTGGATACGAATGCTTCCACCGCCAACTTCCATACCATTGATAGCCATATCGTATGCATTTGCTTTAACCCTAGCTGGATTGGACTTCATATATTTCCGATCTTGAGGTATAGGTGAAGTGAATGGGTGATGCATTGCATGCCACTTATCACTTTCTTCGTCATACTCGACTAATGGAAAGTCAACTACCCAACATCCCTTGAATTGGTCCTTCGTTCTAAGTCCTTCTTGGTCTGCAACAAAAAGTCGAAGTTCATTCATTTGTTTTCGTACTTTTTGTTCATTACCACTTAGTATTAGAATGAGATCATTGGGTTTACTCTGACATGCCTCTGCCCATTTTGCAAGTTGATCTGGAGCAAAAAATTTATCTACAGAAGATTTGTAAGTTCCGTCTTCGTTCACTCGACAATAAATCATGCCCATAGCTCCAATTTGAGGACGCTTGACCCAGTTGGTTAGCTCATCGAGTTTTTTGCGAGTGTAGGTATTGCCGCCGGTAACATTGATTGCGACCACGCTATCGGCATTATCAAATACGCCAAATCCGTTTCCTTTAGTAACATCATCAATATCAACTAATTCCATACCAAAACGCATATCGGGCTTATCACTACCAAATCTTCGAATGGCTTCGTCGTATGTCAGAACTGGGATATCCCCCAAATCAATATTTTTCACCTTTTTGAATACAGATCGAATCATTTCTTCAAAAGTTGCGAGAACATCATCACGTTCCACAAAACTCATTTCACAATCAATTTGAGTAAATTCAGGCTGTCTGTCAGCTCTAAAATCCTCGTCTCTGAAACATTTTACAATTTGATAGTACTTGTCCAAACCGCTCACCATGAGCAATTGTTTAAATGTTTGAGGGCTTTGAGGAAGAGCATAATATTGTCCTTCATTCATTCGGCTTGGAACCACAAAATCTCGAGCACCCTCTGGAGTAGATTTTATAAGAACAGGGGTTTCAACGTCAATAAAACCTGCTTCATTCAAGTAATCTCGAACTGCTTTATTAAGCTTGCTACGTAATATTAATTTATCTTGTATAGGGTTTCTTCTTAAATCTAAATAGCGATATTTTAGACGAATTTCCTCGCCTCCATCGGTTTCGTCTTCAATGGTAAAAGGAGGGGTAAGGGCTGCATTGAGTACTTCGAATTCACCTACTTGAATTTCAATATCACCAGTAGGGATTTGTGTATTCTTGTTGCTTCGTTCGATAACTTTACCTTTGACTTTTATCACAAACTCCCGACCTAAAGACCTTGCCATCGTATTTAATTCTTTGTCTTGGTCTTCATTAAAACTCAGTTGTGTAATTCCGTATCGATCTCTTAAATCGATGAAGGTCATTGCTCCAAAATCTCTTCTTCGTTGAACCCAACCACTTAGGGTTACTTTTTTACCGATATGATTAGACCTCAACTCGCCGCAAGTATGTGTTCTATACATTGACGCAAATTTAAGGCTTTGATTGGTATTTGATGTAACCTTTTATGGCTATGTTAACGATTGATTTAGGATGATTTATAAAAAATTAAAAAAGTTTTAAATTTATTTAGACTAATTAAAAATAGTAATTATTTTTGCATCAAAATATCAATTAAATATCAATTAAATATCAATTAAATATCAATTAAAATGAAAAGTAACATCAAATTTTTATTAGGCTCTTTAGCTCTAATTTCTATCTCTTTACAATCATGTAAAGATGATGACACGACACCTACTCCAAATGATAGTTCTTACGTAGTTCCAACCTCGTATACTGAGTTTGAAAACGTATCTTACGGAGGGCAAACTCAACGGTTAAATCAACTACTAGAGATTAAAAACTACTTTAAATCAACACTTTCGGAAGGAACTGCATTAGATGAAGAAAAGCTTGTAGCAATGTTTTCTAATGATGCTTCGAAAGCGGGATGGGCAGGAACGTATGAAGATTCCAAGCAGGTTAAGAGTAAAACTTTTGAACCTGTTCAAACAGAATTTGAAAATGTTCTTAAGAGTATGGTAAATGCAAGTACATCTGACAAAACTCATAGTCAGGGAGTAGCAGGTGTAAGTACATCAAATGATAACTCTAAAAAATACTGGTTAAATGCAAATGGTGTAGATGAAGCTCAAGTATTTGAAAAAGGACTTATGGGTGCATTCCTCTCATACCAGATAAATGAGGTTTATACTGGCGATTCCAAAATGAATGTAGATAACCAAGAAGTAACTCCTGGAAAAGGAACTGCAATGGAACATCATTGGGATGAAGCTTTTGGTTACCTAGGTGTGCCTAATGATTATCCAGCCACAACAGAAGGTTTGTTATTTTGGGGTTCTTATGCGAATAAGAGAGATGGATTGTTAGCATGTAATCAACAGCTGATGGACGCATTTATTGCTGGTAGAGCAGCAATAACCAATAAAAATTTAGCTAACCGTGACATATCAATTAAAGACGTAAGATTAGCCATGGAAAAATTAGCTGCAGCAAATGCAATTCATTACATAAATGCAACCTTGGCGGCTATGGATGATGTATGTATAAAGGGCCACATGCTTGCTGAAGCCTATGGTTTTGCATATGCTTTAAAATTTAATACTGATAAAACTATTGAAGCTTCAGATTTAACAGGTGTATTAGCTAATTTAGGAGGATCAGGCTTATTAGCGGATTTAGATTTTTATAGTGTTGATGAAAGTAAACTTAACAATGCTAAAAATAAATTATCATCAACCTATGGTCTTGATGACATTAAAGATACACTTTAAAGTTTAAAATGACACATCCTCACTCACCCAAATATAGGTTGTTAGCAGCTTTTTGTGTACTAGCTATTGTTGGATTTTTTACTTCTTGTAATGATGATAACCAAAAATTCACTCCTAGTTGTATATCAGAATATGATATTTCTCCTTTAATATTAAACTATACAGATGAGATTATCATACCTAGACTTGAGTCGTTTGACAACCAATTCGATAAATGCCTCAAACAAGGTGTAAACTTTATCGATAATCCACAATTAACCAGTCTGACTCAGTTTAGAGAGGAATATATAGTTGTTTACAAATTGTGGCAGACAGTCAGTGCCTTTACATTTGGGCCAGGTGAGGATGTTTTTTGGGTGAATTCGTTTAATAACTT
>CAJXBI010000033.1 GCA_913050005.1 uncultured Bacteroidota bacterium | reverse complement strand
AGTTCTCTTGCTTTAGTCATTTTATAGTCTTTTAAAAAGGAATGGATAGTTTTTCCATAAATCTCTTTAAAACCCGTTTTTAAGTTATGTTCATTTAATGCGACCTGCTTAGCTATTTGTTTAATAGTTGGAGAGTTATTTAAATCTTCTAATAAAAACTCTTTAGCAGCCCGAACCTTGTTGACATTGTCCTTTTGGTTTAAGAAAGGGCATTTGTATTTAGTTTGCCTTCGAGATGAGTTGAAGTAGTCGTCTAAAATAGCATATTTTTTTGCCTCTCTTAATAATTGGTTATTTGGATTTGAAATCACTTCATGAACGCATCGAGTAATTGTAGAACTTGCTACCTCAAAATGATGATATTGCTCTTTTTCAAAAATAGCAGATTGAGAAAAATTAAGTTCGTCAGTTCCTTGGCTGATGATGTTATGTAAGGTATCTATTGGAAGCGTTAAAATACAAATGGATGTAATCTTGTCTGACTTCATCATCATTTTAAAGCTTCTGTTCTGGTCATAAATTAAGTATACGCCATGGGCTGGTAGAGGAATATTTCGCTGACCCATGGGCATGTAAATTTGTTGGCTATCATTTATGAAAAGAGTTATGGTACCTTTTTGGTACTGATAACTTGTTTGATCATTTGAGACCTCATGAATCTGAAGTTGAATAGCTAAATCATTCATTTTTGGGTTATTTATTAAACAACAATTTTGTTTGAATTTTTATTTATTTACATAAAACTCGTTTAATCAGTGTGTTATATTTAATTTGTTACAAATTTACTAATTTTATTTTTGGGTATTTTTATTCCTTTTTAGGTTATTTACTCATGATTTGTAATTTCACTTTTGCTGCATGATTAAAAATATATTAACACATATCTTATTAGTTGGATTTATTTTTTCTGGATATGTAAAAGCTCAAAATGCTGATTCTGTTATTACATCAGCAGGTACTATGGATGTATACTATGATTTAGCGACTGGTAATCAAACATCAGTCGATCGTTCTAAGTGGGACATTGGACTATCTACAAGTATGAGAAGTTCAAGTATTATTATCAACGAAAACGCAGGTATAGAACTTTTTGTATATAGTAAAGATACAAGTGAATGGAATTCAGTCGACACAACAGGATTTAACTTTGATAACATTTATAATTCAGAAGAATCTTGGGACAATGGTGCATTTTCAAATTTAGGAACTAATCATCCTGATTATGGTTGGGGTACATACGATCAGAATAAGCACAATATCAATGGTAGTCGTTTATTTATTATTAAAACTCAAACGGGTGATTATTTAAAAATGGTTGTTGATCAGATGACTACTACAGGCGACTTTCTATTCAGAACGGCTAACCTAGATGGAACCAATTTAATTAAGCATAAGCATAACAAATCAGAGGCTAATGGTAAAAACTTTCTACTAACTAATTTGCACAATAAAGAAATTGCTGTAGGAAATCCACTTGCTGAAGATTGGAACTTATTGTTTACCAGATACACTACGGTGGTAAGACAAGGACCCTCAGTTAGAAATATGACAGTAAGTGGTGTGAAAATCAATGCTGGATGTAAAGTTGCAGAACGAAAAGGTGTTGATGTTTCAAGTAATGATACTTCATCTCTTGATTGGAATACTAATATTACTGAAATAGGATACGATTGGAAAGCATTTGATCGCGGTAGTTTTAAGTACAATATGGTAGAGGATTTAACCTATTTTGTTCAGTTGCCAAACGGTCAAATGTGGAAGATTTGGTTCACAGCCTATGCTGGTGGAGCTGAAGGCAAATTTGTATTTAATACCCAGAAAATGAGATCAGGTGCTAATATTAATGAGGTTTCGACTTCATCAGCAATTTCAATGTATCCTAATCCTGCAAAAACATATACTAACATTGCTAACCAAAATTCTATTTTGATTAACTTAGATGTGGTTGACATTCAAGGTAAAGTAGTTTACAGTGAACAATTGTTGCCAAACTCAACTATTCGATTCAATACAGAAACATACAAATCTGGAATCTACACTCTACGTTTTCAATCTGAAAAAGGATTGGACTTTAAGAAACTGATTATTGAATAAACTCTTCTGTTTTAAATACTTTATAATGCTAGTGCCTACCCTCGGGTGGGCACAAACCGTTATTCGCCCTGTTGACGCTGAAACAAGCTTTAAAATAAATACCTTTAGTTGTCAATATGTTGATTCAATTTCAGACATTACAATCATTGAATCAAAAAATGGCGAAGCTATTTTGCCGATTAAAAACTCAAGTAAGATAGTTATATATGCTGAGGGATATTTACCTAAAACCGAGCTAGTTTTCCCAAACACCATCTATCAATTGAGACTTTCAAAACCATTCTATAATCTAGATGAAGTAATTGTAACAGATATTCATTCGAAACGATCATTCACAA
This sequence comes from uncultured Bacteroidota bacterium, assembly GCA_913050005.1. Taxonomy (GTDB): domain Bacteria; phylum Bacteroidota; class Bacteroidia; order NS11-12g; family UBA9320; genus UBA9320. The sequence goes on along the minus strand of CAJXBI010000033.1, from coordinate 7,593 downwards.
ATACAGTGTTAAATGTTTCGAAAATATCCAGTCAACAAATTGAACAATTAGGTGCTGTTGATTTAAAAGATGCCTTGTCTTTTCAAAATAACATTCGACTAAGTCGAGATAATGCAATTGGATCCGCTGGTATGAGTTTGATGGGAGTGAGCGGAGATAATGTTAAACTTTTGATAGACGGAGTGCCTGTGATTGGTCGCTTACTTAACCAATTGGATTTAGAACAATTCAATTTGGAGAATATGAAACAGATAGAAATAATTAAAGGTCCAATGTCTGTCATCTATGGGAGCAATGCTCTTGCTGGTAGTATTAACTTGATTACTTCAAACAATCGGTTAAAGCCGCGTTTTAATTTTAGCTCTAATTATGAATCTGATGGTCAATATAATGTCTCAGGTACAGCATCCAACCGCATTAATAATCACTTTTTAACTTTCAGCGGTGGTAGAATGATGTTTACTGGTTGGAGTCAATCTAATAAGGACCGAACCTTTGATTGGATTCCGAAAGAACAATATAGCTCTCGACTACAGTATAGCTATGTGCATGAAGATGCTAAAATAAATGTTAGGTCGGAGTTTATTCGATCAAAGTTACTGGATCGAGGCATTCCATTGTTACCCTACGGAGAGTCAGCAATCGATCAACGTTATATAAACTCAAGAATAGATAATAGTTTGAGTTATGAAAATAAAATAGGCGAATCTACCATTCAATTGATTGCGGGAAACAATAATTTCAAACGCATCAAAAATAAGTACCTTAAAGATTTAATCACCTTGGAAGAACAAGAAGTACCTGACAAGTCAGAGCAAGATACTCAAACTTTTAATGCTTCGGTATTTCGGCTGATATTTGGACCAGATCAAAATAAAACACGAGGTATTGAGACGCTAATTGGCTTAGATGCAAATTATGAAATAGGCAGAGGAAATCGTTTAAAGGATAATGAACGGTTTCAATATGATGTAGCTTTTTTTGGTAGTGCTGAAAAGCAATTTACGTCTTACTTGTTACTCAGAGCTGGTGTTAGATATGCTTATAATTCGGCCTTTGATGCACCTTTATTATACTCTTTGCAATCTAAGGTTAATCTGGGTAATTCACAAATCCTTAAGTTAGCATATGGTAGGGGTTTCAGAGCTCCTTCATTGAAAGAGCTCTATCTAGATTTTAGTGATAGTCGGCACGAAGTGTTTGGTAATTCATCACTAAGTTCTGAATCTTCTCATTCTTTTACAGGATCTTATACTAAGTATTTTAAGATTAGAAAATTAGAATCTTCAACCAGTGTAGATGCGTTTTTTAATACCATTCAAAATAAAATTGAATTGATAGTTACAGGTCCTATTCAAGCTCAGTATGGTAATATTGGAATTTTTCAATCATTAGGTGGTGGGCTGAGCCAGAATTTAGCTTATCAAGGTTTTAAAATTAACTTCTCTTTCAATTATACAGGTATTTATAATGGGGTAGATGTTTCAAAAAAAGATTTCTTTTTCTCACCTCAATTGGCCATTAATCCGAGGTATACTTGGTCGACTGTTAATACCACATTTAGTTTGTTTTTGAATCATTTTGGTGCGGTTAGTCGTGTGTTTTCTGATGAGGAAAATTCAAACTTAAATATTCAAGAACAAGATGCTTATACTATGATGGATGCCACTATTCACAAAATATGGTGGAATAAACGATTAAAAACAACAGCAGGTACTCATAATATTTTAGATGTTGTTAACGTAAATGCGAATGCAACAAATGTGGGAGCTCATACGCCCAGCACCTCTTTCATTTCTATTAGCCCAGGAAGAACCTATTTTATTACCATTCAATATGAATTATTTAAATAAAATCTCATTAGCATTTGTCGTTACAATTGTCTCTTGTTTCCCAAAAGAAGAGAAAGTTGAACCAAGCCTTAGAATATACCAATCAGTATCTATTGATGCTGGTCCAAATAAAAATGATGTTGTTTTTTATTCATTGGATGAGGGAGAGATAGTTGCAAAAGCGAGTCCCATGGATTGGGATTTGTATATTGATGAGGAGGTGATAAGAATCAACTATTATAGAAGTATGAGTGTAGCAAAAGCCACAAAAAATTGGGAATCTACGAATGATACTATAGGCTTATCTTTTTCTTTTTTGACAGATCAGTCTAACGATAGCTTATCTCAATGGGAATTATCAGAAGATCAGATTTATGTTATCAACATGGGCCTAGACAATGATTATGATCCGATGGGATTTATTGTTCTAAAAGTTAATAGAACGCCTAATGGTATTATTTTAAAGTGTAAAGACTTAGAAGGAGAGGATGAGTTTGTGAATGAAATAGATAAAGATGATTTTTACTACAATCTTAGAAATGAAACTCAACAGAACTTGCCTAATGCCAAAGAATATGATCTTGCTTTTGGAAAGTACACTGATTATATAACGGTTGATGATGTATCACAAGACTATATTATTTATGGTGCGATATTGGGAAATGCATCCGCTTACCTTTTGAATGAAGAATTTGATGAAATTAATGTTACAGATTTTGATGACACTCAACTTTCTTTGAGAAAGGATGTAATCGGTTGGGATTGGAAACGATTTAGCTTGAATAAGAATGCTTATGAGATTCTACCTAATATGACCTATCTGATTTCTACAAATTCTAGTTATCCATGTAAATTACGATTTGTTGATTACCTCAACGAACAAGGAATATCTGGGCATCCCACATTTGAGTATGAGCTATTGTAGTAAAGCTAATTACTTTAATTTTTATTAAATTGATAAAGTTTATTGAGTAATATTGAATAATGGTTAATTACGGGTGGATTTATTTAGTTTTTTTGGTTTGGGGTTATTCAAATCAAGACAATAAAAATTCAGAACAAGTAGTAATTCCTGTTGAGTATAGTGGAGATAGGTTAGCATATGAAGGTGAAAAACACTTTAAAAACATTAGACAAATTACTTTTGGGGGTGACAATGCTGAAGCCTACTTCAGCTTTGATGGTTCAAAGCTCGTTTTTCAAGCTAAAAATCCGTTATGGAATGTTCCTTGTGATCAGATATACATCACTCAAACAAATCAATCATGGCAAGATTCAATTCCAGACTTAGTGAGTACAGGAATGGGAAGAACTACTTGCAGTTATTTTATGCCAGGCGATTCAACTATTATATATGCAAGTACGCACGAAGGTGACGACGATTGCCCTCCTGAACCACCAAGGGGAGCTAAGTATGTGTGGCCTATTTATGAGGATTTTGAAATTTACACAGCTGATTTGAATGGGAATATTATAAAAAAAATGACAAACAGAGTCGGGTATGACGCAGAGGCTACAGTATCTCCTAAAGGAGATAAAATTGTGTTTACAAGTACACGTTCAGGAGATTTAGAATTATACACCATGAACATTGATGGTTCTGATATACATCAAGTAACACATGAGCTAGGCTATGATGGTGGAGCCTTTTTCTCACCTGATGGGAGTAAACTTGTTTTTAGATCATCGCGTCCAAAGACTGATGAAGAAATTAGAGAATATAAAGATCTTTTGTCTCAAGGTTTGGTTCAACCAACTAATATGGAACTCTATGTGTGCAATGTAGATGGTACTAATATAAGAAAGATTACTGATTTAGGAAGAGCCAATTGGGCTCCGTTCTTTCACCCAAGTGGTCATAAAATTATTTTCTGTAGTAATCACCATAGTAAAAAAGGAGGTAGACCCAAGTTCAATTTATTTATGATAAACCTAGACGGAACAGGTCTTGAACAAATTACATTTGATGATGTGTTCGATAGTTTTCCTATGTTTTCGCCAGACGGAACTCAATTGGTTTTTTCCAGTAATCGAAACAATGGAGGCACACGAGAGACCAATCTATTCATTTCAGACTGGGTAGAATAGTTACTATTTATAATTTGACTGAAAAATAGAGTCATTGTGATAAATCAACTGTTTTACCTCACTCATTTTTTCATTGGGTATAGCTAATGAAAGGACATACTGTCTAAGTTTCCATTGTTTATTTTTCAACTCCAAAATACCAGAACCCCTGCAAGTACCCATATGGGTTTGTAGTATTTCATAAAACCATGCTGAGTTTTGATCAGCACTTATATTTATCGTACGATCAATTGATTTAAAATCCCATGTTTTATTTTGATCAAAATAAGGTTTGCAAAACGTTGAAAATTCATCTTTAGTCCATTTTTCGCTGGCATCTGTACCAACATATACAAAGCTTGAATCCATTAGCTTCATGTAACCACCTAGATTGGCATTTGCCGCATCTTTGTGCCATTTGCTAATCAGTTGATCAATAGTCTCTATTTGATGATTTTTAAGTTGACTTATATTGGAGGGAGAACACCCCAGAAATGTGATTAAAAAAAATAGAATACTGTTTTTCATAGATAAAATTTACATTAGTTTAAATTAACTCCCTAAGGGTATCAATAGCATAGTCTACTTCTTGAATTGTCGTAAATTTACTAAATGAAAAACGAATTACTGAACGGTTGTTGGGGTGATTAATGCCAGTAAGAACATGGCTTGATCCTACAGTGCCACTATTACAGGCAGAACCACCGCTTACAAATATGCCATTGATATCGAGTTGAAATAACAAGGTAGATGATTTTTTAGATGGGGGAAGGGATACATTTAATACTGTATATAATCCACCTTCTGTTGAGATGTCTCCATTAAAACAGGTTCCTATAATCTTTTTTCCGATTTGTTTAATGAAATAAGATTTTATATCCTGTATAGCTTTAATTTTATCTTCAATTCTTGCATTGGCTATTTCAAATGCTTTAGACAAACCAATGATACCCATGACATTTTCTGTTCCTGCTCGCATAGCGCTCTCTTGTCCTCCACCAGTTAATATGGGGTTAATCTTGACGGATTTGTTTTTATACATAAAACCGACTCCTTTAGGTCCATGAAATTTATGAGCAGAACAGGTTACGAAATCTACATCCCAATTAGATAAATCAATAGGATAATGGCCAATAGTTTGTACGGTATCGCTGTGAAAATAACATTGGTTTGCTCGAGCTATCTGACTGATGGCATGAACATCGTTTAATGAACCAATTTCGTTGTTGGCATGCATCAAGCTAATCAAACTGCCTGGGTGTTTTTTTGTAAGTGATTCAAGATCTTTTAAATCAGCCTTACCGTATACGTCTAGTTTCACATAACTAACTTTGGCCAGACCTTTTCTTTCTAATGTTTCGGCTGTATCCAAAACAGCCTTATGTTCGATAGTACTTGTGATAATATGAGTTACACCTAAATCATTAACGGCACATCGAAGGGCCATGTTATCTGCCTCAGTTCCGCTACCTGTGAATATAATTTCCGAACTATGGCATTGAAGGATTTTAGCAATACTTTTTCTGGCTAATTCGACAACCGCTTTTGCTTGTCTTCCATTGGTATGTATTGCAGAGGGATTTCCATAGATATCCTTCATAGTTTGAGTCATTTCATCAATGACCTGAGCGTCCATAATTGTAGTGGCTGCGTTATCTAAATAAACTTGCATTCCTATTGCAAATAAACAATTTTAAGAATAATCATATGTATTTGTAGCCAATTAGTTTATAGCAAAGTTGTGCCATGATATAGGCTGTTGTATCATCAATGAATGTTGGATTTAACTCTACAATATCAAAACCTTTAACATCGCATTTTTCGAACACTTTTCTTAAAAATTTAAGGGTAGGATACCATTGCAGTCCACCGGGCTCTGGTGTACCTACACTGGGGCAGATACTTGGGTCAAAAGCATCCGTATCTATCGTAATGTATAGCTTTTCGGGAAGCCTTTGGATGATCTCATCCATCCATTTTTCATTATTCCAAATTTGATGATCGTACCAAGTGTGAATGTTTGGAGAGGAGTTAATTAACTGTCGTTCTTCATTGCACTGGGCTCGTATTCCAACCTGAAAAATTTCTGGTTTAAGTTGATGAATTCTAGCCATGACACTAGCGTGAGACCAACGATTATTTTCATACTCATTTCTCAAATCGCTATGAGCATCCAATTGAAGTATGCCTATATCATTCCATTTTTGGTGAAAGGCCTTAAAAACGCCATAGGTGATGGTGTGTTCTGCTCCCAAGCTTACCAAAAATTTATCGTTTTTTAGGTGCTTCGCTGTCTCTTGTTGGATGTATCCCATTGCTTCTTGGTTGATTTTATTTTTAAAATCAAGCGGTGAGGTACATGCAATTCCACATTTTTTATACGATTCAATACCAAGTTCGGAGTCGAAATATTCTACGTAGTGTGAATTGTGAATAATGGCATTAGGCCCTTTGGAAGATCCTTTTTTGAATGATGATGTATGTTCGTAAGGCAATTGTTGAATCACACAAGATGATGATTCATATTCTCGCCATTTAGATTTGATAATTCCAAGAAAATTGGGTTTGATATCAACCATTTGTCTGTAAAATATAAGCGTTATTTTGCTCGTTCGATGTACTCACCAGTTCGGGTATCTACTTTGATTTTCTCTCCCGATTCAACGAATAAAGGAACATTTACTACTGCACCTGTTTCTAAGGTTGCTGGTTTAAGTGGATTGTTAGCTGTATCTCCTTTTACCCCTGGTTCAGAGTATGTAATTTCGAGCACTACGTGGTTGGGAGCATCAGCCATAATGGGGTTGCCTTCGTCAAAATAAACATTCAGGAGCATTTCCTCTTTGATGAATTTCATCTGATCACCCAACATGGATTCAGCTACAGCAACTTGCTCATAGGTTTCGGTATTCATTAACATGAGGTTGGAGCCATCCTTGTACAAATATTGCATTTCCACCTGGTCTATTCGAACATCATCAATAGTTTCTCCACTTCTAAACCGATTTTCAATGGATTTTCCAGTAATGGCATTTTTCATTTTTACTTGATAAAATGCCCCTCCTTTTCCGGGCATGGTATGTTGATAATCGATCACTTGACAAAGTTGTCCGTTGTATCTTAGAAACATTCCGCGGGATAGATCTTGTGTTGTAGCCATATGGTTGGCAAATATATTACATCCCAATTATTTAATGTTCATATGTTGTTGGCTAGGTGGTTTAAATTGGATTAAATTTGCTGTGGCAATTAGTTAAGGGAAGCGAAGTGAAAATCTTCCACTGTACCCGCAGCTGTAATGTTCTAAAATGGTATTGCTTATCTATTTCCACTGTTCAAATTTGAATGGGAAGGACTGCAAAATCAGAACTTAGTCAGAAGACCTACTTGTTGCAACGTTACTATTAATGCTTTCGGGGAGAAAAGCTATAGGAGCCAGACAAACTATCAGGTCTTTTATATATTTTTTTTCTCATAGGAGTTTATTTTAGAATTAAAATTAGAAACCCATGAAATCAGCTTTTGCTGCATTTTTGTTAATTTGTTTGAGTACTTGTTTGAAGGCTCAAGTCAAATCATCTGCTACTTTAAGTAGTGGTGATACCTCGCAAGTGGTTGGGTTAGATTCTATCTCTGTTTTTTCGAGAGGTATTTCTCGGAATAATCAGCTCATTTCTCAAGTATTTCTAAAAAC
>CAJXBI010000032.1 GCA_913050005.1 uncultured Bacteroidota bacterium | reverse complement strand
ATTATTCATTATGATGTGAGACAAAATACAGGGTTTGGTGATTTTTGGCACACTCACGATGACAACATGGAAACGATTGATAAGAAAACCTTGAAAGCTGTTGGTAAAACAGTATGTCAGGTTGTGATGGATTTATAAGCTCTTTTAACCCCTGTAAATTAGAAAAGAAATATAGGCAACGTATAAAATCAAGAAAAATATTCCTGTCGGCTTACCCATTTGATTTTTAACTTTACCCGTTATAAGACTAAATAAGATAAGGCAGCTAGCACCTACCAATATAAAAATATCAACATTAAGTTTTGTATCAAACTCTACAGGTTTAATAATGGCACTAATACCCAAAACCCACAATAAGTTAAAAATATTAGAACCAATTACGTTCGCCATAGCGATATCTGTATTTTTCTTGTATGCAGCGACTGCTGAGGTAACTAGTTCTGGCAATGAAGTTCCGATAGCCACAACTGTTAGTCCAATGAAAGCCTCGCTGAGGCCAAAGTGATTGGCTGCGACAATTGCACCGTCTACAACCCACTGGCCTCCGAAAAATAGCCCAACCATTCCGAATACAACCATAAAAACTGATTTTGTTGTAGTTATTTCGGCACTGGGTACCTCATCGAGAATATCAGCTTTTCCGTTTTTAGCAAGTTTGATAATGTAGGCAACAAATAGACCAAAGAAGGCCATTAAAAGTATGCCGTCAGTTTGATGAATGGCGTTTGTATTTGAGCCCCAAAAGTTAAAATTAGCCAAAAAAGTGACTAGCAACAACGCTATAACCGAATAGGGTATCTCATAAAAAACGGTACTTTTTTTGATGATAATAGGGTAGATAAATGCAGCAACACCCAAAATGAGCAATATATTGGCAATGTTTGACCCAAGAATATTACCAATTGCAATTTGAGAAACATCTTTAGAACTAGCCAAAACATTTACAATCAGTTCTGGCATACTTGTTCCTATAGAAACTATGGTCAAGCCCACCACTAAGTTTGAAATATTATTTTTTTTTGCAATGGCCGAAGAGCCAACAACAAGCCAATCTGCACCCTTGATAAGCACTACAAAACCTAAAAAAAACAAAAACCCTTCCATGAAGTGCAACAAATATGTCGTTTTCTTTTTTTAATAGGTTTAAATATGGTTTTTATTCGACGAGGTAAACAATGTATTACACAGTTACGTTATAGTTTTGTATCGTGAATTTAAATTTAATATGATCAAAACAGCGAAGATTTATTTTTTACTATCTATTTTACTTGCTTGCCAATCACTACTTTTTGCTCAAGAGTATACAATTAGTGGAAGAGTAAAAGATGCAGCCAACGGAGAAACGCTCTTTGGGGCAACAGTTCTAGTCTCATCGGGAGGCGGAGCAATCACCAATGAGTATGGTTTTTATTCGCTCTCATTAGAAAAAGGGAAATACACAATTACATACAAATATTTAGGTTTCGAAGACATTGTAAAGACGATAGATTTAGTTCAAAACAAGACAATAAATGTCGAGCTAATGGCAAAGGCAAATGTTATAGGCCCAGCTATTGTAAACGCTAAATCTCTAGAAAAGAAGGTTGAAAACAAGAAAATAAGTGTTGTTAAGATGGAAACAGCAAAAATCAAGGAAATACCTGTGATTTTTGGCGAAGTTGATATTTTAAAAACCATTACTTTATTGCCAGGTATTCAATCTGCTGGTGAGGGAAATTCAGGCTTTAATGTTCGGGGAGGATCACAAGATCAAAATTTGATACTATTAGACGAGGCTACAGTGTATAATGCTTCTCATCTGCTTGGTTTTTTCAGTGTTTTTAATGGAGATGCAGTAAAAGACTTAGAGGTGTATAAAGGAGGCATACCCGCAAAGTATGGCGGTAGACTATCTTCCATTGTTGATATTAAAATGAGGGATGGAAATGCCAAACGTTTTTCAGCTATTGGTGGTATTGGAACAATATCAAGTAGATTAACATTAGAGGGTCCAATAGTTAATGATAAATCAAGTTTTATGATTGCTGGAAGACGAAGTTATGCAGATATTTTTTTACCGCTTTCATCGGATGAAAGTATTCGGGAAAGCAAGCTGTACTTTTATGATTTGAACATGAAAGCGAATTACGAACTAAGCGATAAAGATCGACTATATGTTAGTGGATACTTTGGTAGAGACGCTTTGGGCCTTAGCGAATTATTTAGAATTAATTGGGGAAATGCTACAGCAACTTTAAGGTGGAACCACCTTGTAAATGAAAAGATGTTTGTTAATACCTCATTAGTATATAGCGATTTCAACTATGGTTTTGATATAAAATTTGCTGAAAATGCAAGTTTTGGGCTAGACCAAGCCATTAATGATATTTATATAAAATCTGACTGGACGAACTACTTAAATCCAAGTAGCAAACTTAATTTTGGTGGTCAGGTTACCTATCACAGGTTTAATCCGGGTTTATTCTCAGCAAATAATGAAGATTCGAGATTGATATTTCAAGACATCCAATTGGAGAAAAAGAAAGCACTCGAAAACGGGCTCTACATTGATCACGAATATATGCACAGTAAAAGACTAAATATGAGATACGGATTAAGGGTTAGTTCATTTTCTAACATTGGTGGATCAGAGTATACTTATACTAAGAACCTAGAAACCTATGAACCAATTTCTTCACTAACCATTAGGGATTCTTTTTCAAGTAGTGATTTTTATAATACGTATGTCGGTTTTGAACCCAGAGCATCTATTAGTTATAATCTCGCAACAACACTTGCATTGAAAGGGTCTTATAATAGAACTTTCCAGTACATCCAGCAGGCTTCAAATACAGCATCGGCTTTTCCAACCGACCAATGGTTTAGTGTTAATAAAAACATCAAACCCCAAAGAGCAGATCAGGTGGCATTGGGCATTTTCAAAAACTTTGATATTGGCTTAGAGACCTCAATGGAGGTTTATTATAAGTGGATGGATCAACAAATTGACTACAGAGATAACGCACAGATAGCTTTTAATGAAAATCTAGATGGAGAGCTATTGTTGGGAAAAGGTTGGGCATATGGTGCAGAATTATATGTAGCTAAAACAGAGGGAAAGTCGACCGGCTTTATGTCTTATACGTGGGCTAAAACAATGAGACAAATTGATGGAATAAGTGACGGTAATCCATATGTTGCAAATTTTGATAGACGGCATAATTTATCGCTAGTTTTTACTCATAAATTTTCTAAAAGATTATTAGCCACAGCATCATTTGTATATTCGTCAGGCAAGCCCTTCACCACGCCAGTAAGTAAGTATTATTATGGCGGAGATTGGAATGCTGAATATGATCAAATTAGAAATAATTACCGTGCCCCGGCATATCACCGAGCAGATATTGGGGTTACTCTCAAATCGAAAGAAAAACTAAATAAAAAATATAAAAGCAATTGGAATTTTTCAATATATAACCTGTACAATAGAGACAATCCGTATGCCCTCTATTTTAGAGAAGTTATAGTAGATGACCTCGAAAAAAATCCCGGAGCAATAGAAGGAAACACAGCAGCATTTCAAACTACCTTATTTAGAATGATACCTGCAGTAACCTGGAATTTTGAATTTTAAATATTGATTATTATGAAGAAAATTAAATTATTATTATGTTTTGTAGTTGCACTATCAGCTTGTGAGCGAATTGTGGATTTAGAAATACCATCGGATAATCCAAAAATTGTAGTTGAAGGTCAGATTACATCTCAATCAGAGCCCTGGGAAATACGTTTGACAATGTCTCAACCTTATTTTGATCAAAGCGATTTGAACTATGTGTCTTCTGCCGAGGTTCGGATTACAGGAACTGATGGCGCAGATGTTCAATTAATCCATACCGACAGCGGATATTATAAGTCTGAACTTCTTCAACAGTGCATACCGGGAGAAACGTATACTTTGTACGTAAAATATGACGGTGAGAATTATTCTGCGTCCGAGCAAGCTCCTTTGGCTTTTCCGATAGACACCATTGCTTCGTATTATTTACCTGACAATAATGGCTTCATAGAAAAGGGTTATTATGTTTTTATACAAGGTAAAGAAAGAGAAGCAGAAGGAGATTTTTATCTATTTAATGCATACAGAAACGATACTCTGATGGACGATTTTGGGTCGAATTTAGATAACGATGAGTTTGGCAGTGTTTCATTTCTAAATGAAAATTTCGACATCAATAATATAGTTTCAGAGCTAAGTAAAGGTAAAACACCTCGTCCGTTTCCTTTTACAGTTGAACCTGGAGATACTGTGAGGATTGAGCAATGTGCAATTACAGAACAGCACTTCTACTATATTTTTGATATTGAGGCCCAATTGGGAAGAAGTGGAACTCCATTTGACCCACCTCCAGCAAATCCTAATAATAACATTAGTAACGGAGGGTTGGGTTATTTTTCTGTAGTACATAAAGAGGAAGCCAAAATAATAGTTGATAAATAATTAACCCAATTGGAACGAATCCAATATTGTGTTTTTTTGATAAATGCCCATTTTTGACGTGCCTACGCTCATCAATCATTGAATTTACTAATTTTTTTAACTTCTCAAGAACTTGAGTTTCGTGATAAGTTAAAAAAATATCAACTTGAGGGCTGAACTAAACTTTTTTCAATTTATTAATTATTCAAAAAGCATTCGACATTTTAACGATTATCTGAGAGGTGATACCTCCTACGGAAACAGGTCTTGGGTGTTGCCCTTTGATAATGCGTAATACATTAAATTGTTGACGAGAAATAGTGTATTATTTCAGAAAACCACTAATTTTAGATGAAAAGGAGCTGTGTGTAAGTGCTATATTTACGACAGCCTTTTTAGTTTTACCCTTTAGCTGTTTTAACTTAACTTGTTTTTGAATAGTCATTTAGTAATAAAATTAAATTTTCAGTGCGAATATCAGTTGACCAAATCAATGAATTACCATATTTGTGAAAGTTGACCAAAATTTATGCTATAAAAATGAATATAATTGCATAAAAAAATAGGTAAAAATCCATGCAAAAAGTAATAGGAACAATCATATTTATTGCTTTAATTTTTGCAATTGACCTTTATGTTTTTCAAGGATTTAAAGTTATCGTAAAAAAGTGGATACCCTCCTCGTATAGATGTTTGGCGCGTTTTCTTTATTGGGCTATTCCTGTGCTGCTTTTAGCTGTCATAGTCGTTAGAGCTGTTTGGTTCTCTGATTCATCAAAAAATAGTTATTTCATTTTTGTATACAGCGCTTTAATTGGCCTTTTTTTAGCCAAGCTTATTTGGGTGTTTTTTATGCTAACCGACGACCTAATAAGACTTTTTCGCTATACGTCCAATCAATTAATAAAACCAACACCAGCAAATCAAATCTCAAGATCGGAGTTTATTATTACAGTTGGATTTTTTTCGGCAAGCACATTATTTGGGAGTTTGGTATACGGTATAGCCAAGGGAGCACACAACTACACAATCAAGAAAAGGAAACTACCAATAAAAGGCTTACCAGAACCTTTTGACGGTCTTCGGCTGGTTCAGATTTCAGACATTCATTCTGGAAGTTTTTGGAATAAAAGCAGCGTTCAAGAAGGAATAAAAATGATAAATGACTTAAAGCCTGACTTATTTTTTTTCACAGGCGATTTGGTTAATAATTCAGCTGACGAGTTTGATGGATTTAAAGAAATGTTTAGTGGTATTGAAGCTAAATACGGATCATATTCAGTATTGGGAAATCATGATTACGGGGATTATGTGAGATGGCCAAATAAAGATGGGGTTACTAAAAGCGAAAACTTGATGAGGTTAAAAAAACATCACCATGATATTGGCTGGAATCTTTTGGTTAATGAAAATCACGTTTTAACAATAGAGGGTGAAGAACTGGCGATACTAGGAGTTGAGAATTGGAGTGCTCATCGAAGGTTTCCTAAATATGGGGATTTAAGTAAAGCTATTCGTGGAGTTGAAAATATAGAAAACAAGTTATTGCTTTCTCACGACCCAAGCCATTGGCGAGCAGAAATACTCGATAAAAACCCTACGATTAAAGCCACTTTTTCTGGACATACGCACGGAATGCAATTTGGGATAGATAGCAAATATTACAAATGGAGCCCTGTTAAATATCAATATCCAGAATGGGTAGATATATACGAGGAAAACAACCAATATTTATATGTCAACAGGGGTTTTGGTTATCTTGGTTACCCAGGAAGGTTTGGTTTTTTACCCGAAATCACACTTTTTGAATTGCAGTTGGTTTAAGCCTGGTTAGCTGTTGTATTTTGCTGCAGCTAATTCAGATAGGAAGTAAGGATTTTTTTCTAAATGATTTCCGACAACAACGATGTCTGCACCAGCTCTAAAAACTTTTTCAGCATCATATTGAGTTTTGATTCCTCCTCCAACAATAAGCGGCACATTAATTTCATTTTTAACCTGTTGGATTAGTTTTTCTGAGGCGTGTTTATTTGCACCACTTCCACAGTCTAAATAGATGAGTTTGTGCCCTATTTGACAACCAGCAAGAGCAGTTGCAGCAGCAATATCTGGTTTGTCTTGAGGTATAGGTGTTGTATTGCTAATGTAGGAGACAGTCGTTGTTCTTCCACCGTCTAATAGGATATAGCCTGTAGAAAGTAATTCTAAGTTGGAATTTTTAAGCTTATGGGAAGATTCAACATGCCGTCCAATTAACAGATCAGAATTTCGTCCGCTAATTAAACTCAATAATAATATACCATCTGCTTGATTGTGTATTTGATTTGGACTTCCTGGAAAAATAACTATTGGCTTTTGAGTTCTCTGTTTGATAAGATGAATACAATGACCCATACTGCCATCAGTAACAAGACTACCTCCAATAAATATAAAATCTACATTAATAAAATCTGGGTGACCAATTAATTTGTCAATTTGATTTTCGGTTACTTTATCAGGGTCAATCAAAATGGAAATCATTTTTCGTTTCTGACAGGACGATATTTGCTCTAAAATACTAATAATCTTAAGGTTGCGAAAAGAGGTGTCATGAACACCAACAGTTTTCAATTGAAGTTAATTTTTTTCTATTTTTATCTTATCAACAGTGCAAATCTCATAAAAATAAGTCAACTGAAAAAGTTTAATGTTGGAGTGTGGAAAACACCTCATTATAAGACTCACTTTTAGAACATACTTTTGAGTCAAAACTCACTATAAAAAAATGAGTTGATTTCAAATTTAATGTAACGATTCAAAAACTAAAAAATGACCACTAAAAAAGCGTATAATAAGAATGCACTAAAATTCAAGCGTTTTAATACAAAAGAGGGAGTAGCTCCAACAGATTTATACGAATACGAGTATCGAACTTCAGTAATTAAAAATCCCGCAGGAGATGAAGTATTTAAAATGGAAAACGTTGAAGTTCCAAAAGATTGGTCGCAAGTAGCAACCGATATTTTAGCTCAAAAATACTTTAGAAAAGCAGGCGTTCCGCAGCCGGATGGTTCGCTAGACTCTGAAACATCAGTGAAGCAAGTTGCTCACAGATTAGCAGATTGTTGGAGAACTTGGGGCGAAAAGTATGGATATTTTGCATCTAAGAAAGATGCAAAAATATTTTATGACGAATTAGTGTACAGCATTCTTGGTCAGATGGCTGCACCTAATAGTCCTCAATGGTTTAATACAGGTCTGCATAACACTTACGGAATAACCGGTAAAGCTCAAGGTCATAGTTACGTTGATCCAACAACAGGAAAAACTAAAAAAAGTACGTCTGCATATGAGAGACCTCAACCCCATGCTTGTTTTATTTTGTCAGTGGATGATGATTTAGTTAACGAGGGAGGTATTATGGATTTGTGGGTTAGAGAAGCTCGTATTTTTAAATATGGTTCTGGAGTGGGAACAAATTTTTCTTCGATTAGAGGGGCAAATGAGAAACTCAGTGGCGGTGGAAATTCTAGCGGATTGATGAGTTTTCTTAAAATTGGTGACAGAGCAGCTGGAGCTATAAAATCTGGAGGAACTACCAGACGAGCTGCTAAAATGGTTTGTCTTGATTTGGATCACCCAGAGATATTAGAATTTATCAACTGGAAAAAAGAAGAAGAGAAAAAAGTTAAAGCTTTAATTGATGCAGGATACAGTTCGTCATACGAGGGTGAGGCATACGCAACTGTTTCTGGTCAGAACTCAAATAATTCCGTAAGAATACCAAATAAGTTTTTTGAGGCTTTAAAAAATGATGGTGAATGGGATTTGATATCAAGAACAACAGGAAAACCAATTAGCAGTGTGCCTGCAAAGCAAGTTTGGGATGATATATCTTTTGCTGCTTGGGCGTGTGCAGATCCAGGTGTCCAGTATAACACAACAATTAATGAGTGGCACACATGTCCTGAAGGGGGGTCGATCAACGCATCAAATCCTTGCTCAGAGTATATGTTCTTAGACAATACAGCATGTAATTTAGCATCATTAAACCTAAGAAAGTATTACAATGAGAAAGATCAAACTTTAGATGTTAAAGCGATAGAGTATGCATCAAGGCTTTGGACTGTTGTTTTAGAAATATCAGTTTTAATGGCACAATTTCCCAGTAAAGCTGTTGCAGAGCTGTCATACCAATATCGAACTTTGGGTCTTGGTTATGCAAATCTTGGTTCTGTATTAATGGTTAGCGGAATACCGTATGATAGCCCAGAAGCAACTGCTATTGGCGGTGCTGTAACAGCAATTTTAACAGGTACATCATATGCAACATCAGCAGAAATGGCAGGTTTTTTAGGTGCTTTTGATCAGTATGAAACAAATAAAGAGCATATGTTAAGAGTGATGAGAAATCACAGATATGCAGCATATAATCTTGACGAGTATGATGGTTTGAGCGTTAAACCCGTTGGCATCGACCCTGCATATTGTCCAGAATACCTTTTGGGCTCAGCTACTAGTATATGGGATAAGGCAGTTCAGTGGGGAGAGAAGCACGGTTATAGAAATGCACAAACCACAGTAATTGCTCCTACAGGAACAATAGGTTTAATTATGGATTGTGACACAACAGGTATTGAGCCAGACTTTGCACTCGTTAAATTTAAGAAGTTATCAGGTGGAGGGTATTTCAAGATTGTCAACCAGTCTGTGCCACTTGCACTAAGAAACTTAGGTTATTCAGAAGATGAGATTAATGCAATTGTTAATTATGCAAAAGGATATGCAACACTCAAAAATGGACCAAGCATTAACCACGATACATTACGATCTAAAGGGTTTAGCACTGAAGATCTTGAAAAGGTAGAGAGTGGATTGGCTTCAGCTTTCGAAATTAGTTTTGCCTTCAATCAGTGGGTACTTGGCGAGGAATCAATGGAAAGACTTGGGTTTACTGCTGAACAGTACAATGCAGAAGGATTCAGCCTGCTTAGAGCTTTAGGCTTCAGCAAGAAAGAAATAGCTACTGCAAATGATTTCGTTTGTGGGACAATGACAGTAGAAGGTGCACCTTTCTTAAAAAACGAACATTTAGCAGTTTTTGATTGTGCAAATAAATGTGGTGAAAAAGGCGAGCGATATATTCACGCACATGGGCACATTAAAATGATGGCCGCGGCCCAGCCATTTTTATCTGGAGCAATTTCAAAGACGATTAATCTGCCTAATGAAGCAACAGAAGAAGATATTAAATCTTGTTATCAATTGAGCTGGGAATTAGGTACCAAAGCAAATGCTATTTACAGAGATGGTTCTAAATTATCTCAACCGTTGAGTAATAAATCAGACGTGGAAGAGACTGAAGATGAATCTATTGATGCAGTTGATTTAGCTTTAGGGTCAGCAGCAGGCATGAGTATTGAGCAACTTACTCAAGACCAAGTGTTAGAGGCCGCGCAAAAAATACTTGATAATTCGAAGAGTACAGAATTTATGCGTCAGTTGTCTAGTATAGTTGAGCGTAAGCGATTACCTTGGAAAAGAAGAGGATTTACCCAAAAAGCCAAAGTAGGCGGCCAGACCCTATTTGTACGAACAGGAGAATATAACGACGGCACTTTAGGTGAAATATTTATTGATATGCACAGAGAAGGAGCGACATTCAGATCTCTAATGAATTGCTTCTCCATTGCAGTTTCGATAGGACTACAATACGGCGTTCCATTGGATGAATATGTAAGCAAGTTTACGTTCACACGATTCGAACCAAGTGGAATGGTTGAAGGTCATCCAAACATCAAAAACTCGACTTCAATTATCGATTATATATTTAGACTACTTGGCTTTGAGTATTTAGACAGAAGCGACCTTGTACATATCAAGCCAACAGCTGATGAAGTTGAAGCGAAAGCAAAGGTCGTAGAAGAAAAAACTATACCAGTAGCTGCACCAGTTGCTGAGCCTGTTGAAACCACAGTTTCTACTCGAGCTCTTGG
>CAJXBI010000031.1 GCA_913050005.1 uncultured Bacteroidota bacterium | reverse complement strand
AGCCCAGCGAGAAAGGTCACCATGTATAGGTATTTCACATTGAATATCATCTTCTAATTCCTTGAAAATATTTCTTAAAGAAGGAGGAATTTTAGTCCCTTTTTTTACAGAAAAACATAAACCATTAGCTTGACCATTTCCATGATAAGGATCCTGACCAATAATAACTACCCTTACTTGTTTGGGTGATGTAATCCTAAAGGCTTTGAAAATGTTTTTTGAAGTTGGGTAAATTGTTAATCCAGAATTTTTCTGTTGATCTAAAAACTGTTGAATTTCAATAAAATAAGGTTTTGATAATTCTTCTAATAATAATGATTTCCAGGAATTTGGAAGCAACTCAATCACTTTGCACCTCTTAATTTTAATTCTGTATGATATGGACTATTTGGTATCACATATTTCTTATACATCCATATAGCAGCGCTTATGAAAATAGCTACAAATAGAAATAAAATGGATAATTTTATTAGCTTATTATACATAATTATGTTCGTTGCGAATTTAATTAATTACATGGGAAGCAATAAGACTATTTTTGATGTAGCTTTTTTGAGATTTATTATAGACCACTTTTACTTTCTTTAATTACGTATTAAAAATTTTGAAAATAATTAAATTATGAGATTTCAAAAAATAATTTAGCTTAAAGCATTCAATGGTTTTATCCTAAAATAATTATTGATAAAAGCTATAGTTCTATAGCAAATTTTCTTCCGATTTTATAAAGATCTTTAAGAACTTTATCATTTAAAGGGATACCGGTTTTTAATCGTTTTTCTTCAATATTAAATTCAATTTCACCGGGAACATAGATCGGTTTATTTTCATCTACTCGTTTAGCACTTTTGAAAGAATTAATCCATATATCCATATTTGTTTTAAATTCTTCAACAGATCTAAAACCGTCTACTTCCATTGCACCAACAAAATGACCTAACCCCTTCCCCGGCAAATTTGGTAAAAGAGGCAAAAAACTAACGAATGGTGGCACCCATTTACCAAAATTACCACCAGACAAAACACCAGAGAGAATATCTACTAAACAACCTAATGCATATCCTTTATGACTTCCTAATTCTTCCATGCTACCGAGAGGTGTCAACATCCCTCCTTCTTTTAGCTCATTAACATTTTGACTAATATTACCTTGCTTATCTATCATCCAACCTTTTGGTATTTTCCTTCCCTCTCTCCTAGCAATTTCTATCTTCCCCCTTGCGACTGAAGATGTAGCTAAATCAATAACTAAAGGTCTTTCATTTTTTGTTGGAAATGCATAAGAAATTGGATTTGTCCCTAACATAGCCTGCTTACTGTTAGTTGGTGGGATAAGTGGAGTTGCATTTGTCATGGCCATACCAATCATATCATAAGGCAATGCTTTCATAGCATGATAGCCAGCAATTCCAAAGTGATTACTATTCTTGATAGCTCCCCATCCGCTTCCAAATTTTTTTGCCCTATCAATTGCTATCTCCATTGCCCTTGGAGCTACAATTAAACCCAATCCAGAATCCCCATCAATTGTAAATGTAGATTTATTTTCTCTAACTATTCTAATATTTGGTGACATGTTTATTCTACCAGATTCCCACAATTTTACATAACTAATTAGTCTGGAAACACCATGGCTATCAATGCCACGCAAATCTGCAGATATTAATACATCGCTAGCAATTTTTGAGTCATCTTTTGATGCACCCATAGCACTAAATAATTGGATAGAAAATTTGGATAATTCCGAATGTGAAATAAAGCTCATTTGACCACAAATTTGCATATTTTTCAAGCTAAAATGGATAAATTTATCAAAATATTGACTATTTAATTACTCAAAATATCTAAATACAACTACCAAATGCGTAGAAACTTATTATAGGAATTTTACGTAAAAATGAGATTTATAGAATTCAATTCGTTACCTTGCAAGTTAATAAATCATTCTAACAATTTTGAGCATGGCAAAAATTTTACTTAAACGTATTTTTTTGGTAGCATTCTTGCTACCTTTCCTATTTTCATTCAATACTGCTAAGGCCACTCACATGATGGGAGCTGATATTACTTATCGATGTATCGACACTCTCAAATTTGAGATTACACTCAAGTGGTATCGTGATTGTAGGGGTATTTCCCTAAATAATGCTGGAGCCCTCACAATTAGATGTACTTCAGGTGGAAGCAGGACTGCTACTTTAACATTAAAATCGATTAGAGAAATTACTCCTGTTTGTGCTACTGAACCTTCTCGATGTAGCCCATCTAATACACGAGGAACTGGTGAAGGGGTTGAGGAACACACCTATAAAGGTACTTTAGATTTTAACAAAACTCCACTCAATGCACTTGCAAAATGTTCAGGTAAAATTATAATTGGAGGAGCTGTTAACGCTCGTAATGGAGCAATCACTACTGGTCCTAATGGAACTCTTTACACAGACTGTACCATCGATTTAAATAAAGCACCTTGCAATACCTCACCTGCTCTTACTTCTGAACCTATTGCTATTCTTTGCTGCGACCAGCCATTTTATTTTAATAATGGTGCTTTAGATACAGCCAACTTTGATTCACTCTCATATGCCTGGGCCAATCCTCAAAGAGGATATAACGTAAATACAGCTTACAGTGGAACATTTTCATACTTAAATCCATTCACAGTATATGATCCAAGACCTAATGGTGGTTCCCCAATCCCGGGCAGTAATCCACCAATTGGACTTTACCTTGATCCTTTAACTGGAGATATTGTTCTTACACCAACTAACTGCAGTGAGGTGACAGTAGCAGTTATTGAAATCACTGAATGGCGTAAAAATAGTAAAGGAAAATACGAAGCCATTGGAAAAACCAGGCGGGATATGCAATTTATAGTAAAATCTTGCCCAGGAAATAAACCACCTATTGTTAATGGCCCATATAATTATGATGTTTGTGAAGGTAGTCAACTTTGCTTTGATGTTACAACAAATGACCCAGTTTTTGTTCCTCCTCCTCCTGCACCGTTACCTTCACCCGATACTGTAACAATATCCTGGAATAGAGGTATTCCAGGAGCATCTTTTAAGGTAAAAAATGCCGCAGCTAGGTTACAGGCAGGTCGATTCTGCTGGACACCTGGGATTGGTCAAGCTAGTCAACTACCATATACATTTACCGTTACTGCTCGTGATGACGCATGTCCGCTTAATGCTGTTTCAGTTCGGGCATTTCGGATCAAGGTTAAACCTCGTGCCCAAGCTATAATTGATATTGATACTATGGATTGTGGCATATATCCAATTGAAGCCGTATTAAATGACGGTTTTAAAGGAACTGCCTCATACAATTGGACAATATTGGACTCTAACAGTAATATAGTATTCAATAAAAAAATAGCTACATTTAAATCCTCAGGTAACTTTTTAAGTACTTCTGGTGAGGATACAATAAGATTTAGAAAAGGTGGTAAATATTATATTCAGTTGGCTCTAAATAATTCTCCTGTTAATTGTCCCAGTACCTTCCTAGATACCATAATAGTGCCACCACTTTTAGAAGCTAACTTATCTATTGGTCCTGATACTTTTGTTTGTGCTGGAACAGATATTCTATTTAAACCATATTTGAGCAATTATACTGCTCCTGCTACCTACCAATGGAGTACAATGGGTGTAACTAATGACGGAAAGTTCTTAAAAAATGCAACAGCTAAAGCTACCGATAATAAAGATACTTTTCTTTTATCAATTCCTAATGTTCAATACGACACAGCAGTAAGTATTTTTATTAAAGACGGAACCGGATGTACCGCTGAAGATACCATTCAAGTCTTCTTAAAATCAAACCCAATTGCTAAATTACCACCTGATCCACGCATCTGTAGCTATGATAGTATTAAAATAGTGCCTAATCTTGACTCTGCCTATTGGGTTGACCCAATCAAAGGTGATACCTTAGTTCAGGGTGACACACTTTTTAAGGAATGGTACTACAACGGTATATTATTTGATACCAATGATAGTGTAACCATTCACAAACGTGGAACATATATAATACGTGTTGTTGATAGTCTTAAATGTACTGACTCCGATACGTTGTATCTTAATGTAAATGATACTGTAACAGCTTTTGCAGGTAATGACACCACCCTCTGCATCAATCAAACCATCATTCTAAAAGCTGGTGGCATCGACACCGCAGGTAATTCCAATACTGGTCTATACCAATGGTCCGATGTAACCCCCTCAAATATCAGTGACATTATTATTGGTACTAATGACCAATATAATATTGTAGCTACTAATGACGAAGAATATCGTCTCGAATTATACATAACACAAGGTGGGGTTGAGTGTTTTGACGACGACTCCATTAAAGTCTCTGTCAACCCACTGCCCAACATTGTTTTGGGTCCTGACGAATCTGTCTGTTGTGATTATGGAGCTATTAACCTTAATTTTAAACTAACTACTCCCACTGGAAATCCATCCACTGGCTCCTGGAGTTGTACTTCTACTCCTAGTCTTGTTAATAATAATGAATTTGATACTGACGCCGGTTGCGGATTAATCGTGTCTCCTTTTACTTCTATTAATAAATATGCAGTTTATACCTTCCAAGAACCATCTACACTTTGTATTAATAAGGATTCCATTCTTGTTACCATCAATGGCCTTCCTCGTATGATTCTTCAAGATCGTGTATACTGTCAAGATATTGGTGCTATTCGTTTAGATGATGACGTCGTTATTAGTCCTTCTAATACTTCCCTGGGTTCTCCTTCATGGAGATGTATAGACTCCAACTCCATTAATAACCGATTTATAGATGATATGCTCGAAAATAGAGGCTCTCAATTTGCCCCCGACTTTTGGGTAAACCTGAGTGAAAGTGCTTACACTATTCAAAATAGTAATACCGATACTATTGTTTTAGAATTTACGTACGTCAATCGTTTTGGTTGTAGAGCTAAGGATACCGTCTCTATTGAAATATCAAAAGTTCCAAAACTTATATTTACCTCTCATCGTGATTTATGTTATGATGAAGGAGACGTCTCTTTGAACAGTCTTATGGGTGTCAACCTTACTGATGGTATTTGGTCAGTTATTAATGTTCCCTCAACATATCGCGATACTAATAATCTTGGTGGAATAATTAACAATGCAATCAACACTTTCAATAGTGTTCCTATGGCCAATGCTAATGTGACTCCTAACTCTTGGAGAATTCGATACACCCATACAGCTACTGGTTGTCCTACCTTTAAGGATACAACCCTGCGTATTAACCCCTTACCTAACCTCAACCTGACTCCACTTACCCCTAACCGTTTGTGTGAAACAGCTGCAGATATAGCTCTTAACGCTACTCCTGCTGGTGGTAATTGGTCTAGTAATGACCCTAATGCTATTGTTGGTGGTAATAATTTTAGCCCCGGTTCTGCTTCTATTGTTGGTAATAATGAGGTCATCAAACTATACTATGATTACACCGATGCTGCCACAGGTTGTAGCAATAACGATTCGATCGAGGCCCTTGTAGATCCTAAACCCACAATTTCACTCCCTACTAACGCAATATACTGCCGTAATCAAGGTGAAATGTCGATGCCTCTAACCCTTCCTATATCAGCTACCAATAATTCTAGCCTAATCTGGATCCCTACAGATATATATGGTAACAAAGATCGAATTAATGCAGGTGCTATTGATAATATTCAAGGTGAAGGTACTATAACACTCGCTCTTCAAAATCAAAAAGCTGACACCTTTAGAATTGGAGCAAATGCCGGTGGGCTTGCCTCTTGTTCGGATATAAACGGCTCATTTGAAATTATCATTAACCCTATACCGGATGCATCTATCACCAATAGTAATCCTGAGGATTGTAATCCTGTAACTACCGATCTTGGGGTGGTAATTGATAATCAAATTGATCCTTCTGTATCAACTTTCTCTTGGAACTTTGGTAACGGAAATACCGCTAACAGTGCTTCCAACACTGTCACTTACACAGATGATGGTCAAGCTAATATTACTTTAATTATTACCTCTGATAAAGGTTGTGATACTACTATTACTAGTTCGGTTCTCATTAACCCGATTCCGGTTGCTAGTTTTTTACCTAATCCTAATAATTACACCACTGCAGCTCTGCCTCGTTTTATTTTTACCAATACCAGTACTGTTGATCCTGTTAACGGTAGTATTATTGAACAATTCGAATGGGACTTCGGAGACCCTAATGCATCTGATGATATTTCTTCTGAAGAAAACCCGTCTCACTACTACCCTACTGATACCGCCCAATACTGCGTTAATCTAAAGGTTACTACGAACAAAGGTTGTTCTGATGAGTTTAACTCATGCGTTGTTATTGGTCCTGACTTGATTGTATTTATACCAAATGCGTTCACACCAAATACTTCTGGTCCCAGACAAAATGAGGGGTTCAAAGCAATTATCAGTGGTGAAAAAGCAATGGAACTTATTGTCTTTAATCGATGGGGAGAAATTATGTTCATTTCCAATGATGTCAATGAACAATGGGATGGTACGTATAAAGGTGAACCTGCACAACAAGATGTGTATGCTTACCAGCTTAATGTTACCTCTTTAAATGATGAAGTTTATAATTATACAGGTACCATCACACTTATTCGGTAAGTGAGGCTGACCTTAATATTTTATCAAAAAAAGGAAGTAACATGTTACTTCCTTTTTTTGATAACAATAACCAATAAGAAAAATTTGGTTTAATGAAAAAAAAAAATACTTATTATAACTTAACATTGGATTATTGAATCGTGAAAAACGAAAATTTATCAGAAAATAAAGAAATAGTAAATAAGTATCGACAGTTGCTGAGAGTATCTAAGTGGTCTCGGGAAAAGGGTGATGTGAGGGTTATAAGGAAAGCATTTGAATTGGCTTTGGAATCTCATAGTCAAATGCGAAGAAAATCTGGAGAACCATACATATATCATCCAATAGCGGTTGCAAGAATTGCTGCAGAAGAAATAGGACTTGGTACTACATCCATAGTATGTGCACTATTACATGATATCGTGGAGGATACAGATGTTTCGCTAGATGAAATACGATCAGAATTTGGTGAAAAGGAAGCAAATATAATTGACGGTCTAACTAAAATATCAGGTGTTTATGATACAAAATCACCACAAGCAGAGAATTTTAGAAAAATGCTACTTACAATGGCTAATGATGTCCGGGTAATCCTTATCAAATTATGTGACAGACTACACAATATGAGAACGCTAGAACACATGAGTGACAAGGGTCAGCTTAAAATTGCTTCTGAGACTAACTTTATATATGCACCATTAGCTCACCGACTTGGATTATACGCAATTAAGACTGAATTAGAAGACTTATCACTAAAATATACTCAACCTGCTTTATATCAAGACCTAAAGCACCAGTTAAATGCCACAAAAGAGCAAAGAAATAGATACATAAGATCATTTATAAAGCCTGTAAAAATTGAATTAGAAGGACTTGGTGTTAAATATGAAATAAAAGGAAGACCAAAATCAATATACAGTATCTACTCAAAAATGATCTCAAAAAAATTGGAATTTGAGGATGTATACGACTTATTTGCTATTCGAGTTATTCTAGATAGTGAACCAGAGGACGAAAAAATGGATTGCTGGAATGTATACTCCATTATCACTAGTATTTTTAAGCCTAATCCTGAACGATTAAGAGATTGGATAAGTATCCCAAAAAGTAACGGTTATGAGAGCTTACATACTACTGTGATGGGACCAAGGGGTCAATGGGTTGAAATTCAAATTCGAAGTAAGCGAATGGATGCAATTGCAGAAAAAGGTTATGCTGCACACTGGAAATACAAACAACATGAAAATACAAAAGAATCAAGTAATAGCTTAGATAACTGGTTAAGGCAAATTCGAGAAATTATTGAAAATCAAGAAAATAATGCACTTGACTTTTTGGATGAATTTAAAATGAATTTATACTCTAAAGAAGTCTTTGCATTTACACCTAAAGGTTTACTTAAGAAGCTACCAAAAGGTTCTACATCCCTTGATTTTGCATTCGATATTCATACTGAAATTGGTGCAAAATGTCTTGGAGCTAAAGTTAATGGTAAGTTGGTACCCCTGAGTTATGAAATACAAAATGGTGACCAAATAGAAATACTTACATCTACCAAACAAAAACCCAATAAAGATTGGTTAAGTTTTGTAAAAACATCAAAAGCAAAAAATAAGATAAAGCAAAGTCTTAAAGATGAAAAAAGAGCAGTAGCATCAGTTGGTAAAGAATCTCTTTCTAGAAAAATGAAAAATTCTGGGTTTGATTACACTACTCAAAACTTAAATAAACTTGTAAGGTTTTTTGATGTTGAAGATGAACTTGAACTAAATTACAAAATTGGTTCTGGAATTCTTGACAAGGAGAAAATTAAACTCAACGAGATTTTGATTGAAATAAAATCAGTACATAAACCAGGGACAGCAAGGCTTGGACTAAAAAACATTAATACAAACCATTCAAAAGAACTCATTATCGGTGATGCATCAATAAATTTCGATCATGTGTTAGCTGTATGTTGCAACCCTATACCTGGAGACCAAGTTGTAGGTTTTATAACAGTTAGTGGTGAAGTAAAAATTCATCAGACTAACTGTAAAAATGCTCAAAATCTGATGTCAAAATATGGCTATCGAATCATAAAAGCACGATGGACAGACCAAGTAATATCGTCTGAATATTTTGAAGCAGCTATTGAAATTGTGGGGATTGATTCATTAGGTCTTGTGAGTAAAGTTACTGACATTATTTCCAAACAGTTGAAAGTAAACATGAAATCCATCAGTTTTGAATCTTTAGATGGAACTTTTGTGGGGAATTTAAAAGTAAATGTGTCAGACAAATCCCACTTAGAACAATTAATGAATGAATTAAGTGGCATAGACAAATATATTAATGTGAACAGATTACCTATAGAACATAACATTAACGAATAAAAATGGAAGATTTAGAAATCATAAAAGAAGATGTTAAACAACTCTTTACAGCCTACCTTGAAAAAAAAGGACAACGAAGAACTCCAGAACGCTATGCCATTCTTGATGAAATCTACAGTAACAAAAAACACTTTGACGTAGATACATTATACATTCAAATGATAAATAGAAATTATCACGTAAGCAGAGCTACTGTATATAATACTCTTGATCTTTTGATAGAATGTGGGTTAGTAATTAAGCATCAATTTGGCCAGAATATGGCTCAATTTGAACAAGCTTACGGATACAAACAGCATGATCATATCATATGCAACACATGTAGCAAGGTTATGGAATTTTGTGATCCTCGTATTCAACAAATTACTTCAAAAATGGCTGAATTACTAAATTTCGAAGTTTCAAGACATTCTCTAAATTTATATGGCATACCTAAAATAGATAAACAAGGACTATGTATGAACTGTGATAATCAAGTTGAAGTTTTAGACATAAAATAAATGGTAGACGTATTATTAGGACTCCAGTGGGGAGATGAAGGAAAAGGGAAAATTGCTGATTATCTCACACCAAGATATGACGTAGTTGCTCGATTTCAAGGCGGACCAAATGCTGGTCATTCACTCGAATTTAACGGCATTAAACATGTTTTAAATACTATTCCTTCAGGAATATTTCATGAGAATTGTATTAATATTATAGGTAACGGAGTAGTGATTGACCCTGTATTATTTATGGCTGAAATAGATCGCACGGTTGCCGCTGGTGCTGATGTTATGAAAAACTTAAGAATTTCATACAAGGCTCATATCATTATGCCGACCCATAAAATACTTGATGCTGCAAGTGAATGGAGTAAAGGTGATAAAAAAATTGGGAGTACACTAAGGGGTATCGGACCAACTTATCGGGAAAAAATTGGTCGTGGAGGATTACGTATCGGTGAAATTTTTGCTCCTAACTTCGAACAAAATTATCACGAAAAGAAAAAAAGGTCCCTTCAACTGGTTGAGCAATTTGGATTTACAGACTTCAATCTAGAAAGTATGGAAGAAGAATTTTTCACAGCTGTTGAACGACTCCGAAAATTCAAATTTATGAATAGTGAATACCTCATCAACGAACACATTACAAACAATGATAAAATTCTTGCTGAGGGAGCTCAAGGGAGTATGCTTGATATTGACTTTGGGTCATATCCATTTGTAACTTCAAGTAATACAACCGTTGGCGGTGTATCTACTGGACTGGGTATAGCTCCCAAACACATCAATAAAGTAATAGGTATATTCAAGGCTTACTGTACCCGTGTAGGTGGTGGGCCATTTCCATCTGAACTTGACAACGAGGTTGGTCAACGTATTCGTGATGTTGGTAATGAATATGGTGCTACTACAGGTCGACCTAGAAGAACAGGATGGTTAGATTTAGTAGCTTTAAAATATTCTATTATGCTAAGTGGTGTAGACGAATTATGTATGATGAAAGCTGATTGTTTAAGTGGTTTTGACGAAGTGTTAGTTGGGACTAGTTATAAAGGTGATTTAATGGAAACGAATGAAGTACCATTTGATCTAAATGTAGATAATTTTAGGTCACTATACGAATCTCATCCTGGTTGGAAAGAAGATATCACGCAAATTAAAGACCACAATTCACTGCCTCAAACTTTTAAGAATTACATTCAAAATATTGAGCAACAAATAAACACTCCAATCAGTATCATATCTGTAGGACCTGGAAGAGATCAAACAATTAAAAAATAATATGAACGCGTTTATTTTCCCGGGACAAGGAGCCCAATTTGTAGGTATGGGACTCGAACTATATAACACTAACAAAGACGCTAAACTTTTATTCGAGAAAGCCAACGAAGTTCTCGGATTTGACATTAAAAAAGAAATGTTTGAAGGTACCGCGGAAGGCCTGAAACAAACTAAAATAACTCAACCCGCAATTTTTCTTCATTCCGTAATTTTAGCTAAAACACTTCCAAATTTCAAACCTGACATGGTAGCAGGTCACAGTTTGGGTGAGTTTTCTGCATTAGTTGCCAACGAATCACTGAACTTCGAGGATGGACTTAAGCTAGTATCACTCCGAGCACAAGCAATGCAAAAAGCCTGTGAGATGAACCCAAGTACTATGGCCGCAATTGTTGGTTTGGATAATTCTATTATTGAAGATGTATGTCAAAATCTTGATGAAACTGTTGTTGCAGCTAATTATAACTGCCCTGGCCAATTGGTTATATCTGGCACCAATACTGGCATAGATAAAGCGTGCGAAATATTAACCCAAAAAGGAGCTAGAAGAGCCCTAAAGTTATCTGTCGGTGGTGC
>CAJXBI010000030.1 GCA_913050005.1 uncultured Bacteroidota bacterium | reverse complement strand
GATTTGATATTTTCCCAAAAAAACTCGTCGTAATTGGCATCTTCATTCTTAATATTACCGTCTATATACGAAGAAACTTCAATTTCAGCAGATTGATCAACAATGAAACTGTAAGACAAAGCACCCATGTTATCCTGATCTAAACTACAGAACCTACTCGCCTGTACAGTAACAGAAATTCCATTTTTAAGTTTGGCACTAAAGTTCCGTTTAAATACGCCGTTTTTCATATCAAGAATACGCCTAAATTCAGTAATCTTAGTATGGGATAAATCTAAAATTTCGCCATTGATTTTAATCGATAATTTTGTCCAATTTGGAGCATTTAGCACCTTAGCAAAATATTCTGGATAACCATTTTTCCACCAACCAACTCTGGTTTTGTCTGGATAATAAACCCCTGCAACATAATTGCCAACCAGAGAGTCTCCAGTAAAAGTTTCTTCAAAATTTCCGCGTTGACCGAATTTTCCATTACCAATTGAAAATAGACTTTCAGACACACGATTAAATTCAGTGTTAAAGCCATCCTCTATAATTTCCCACGGGTGGTGTTTAATGTGATTCTTCATTAGTTACTAATATCTTAAAGTTATGTGCTACTATACTTTAAAATTAATGTCTTATCATTTCTTAAATACAAACTTTTATTACTTATATAAATTCCTCACAAATGAATGAAAAATACTTATTAATAACATAATATTTAGGATACTTATAAACAAACTTAGTGTAAAAAATACACTTTGATAAAAATAGCTAAATTTTTAACTTTATTTGAATTAATTATTAATGAAATCAACCAGAGAAACCAATAATATTAACCCAACTGTATCAGTTGATTGCGTAGTTTTCGGTTTTGATGGATCTGATTTGAAGGTTTTACTTGTTCAACGAGATTTGAGGGACAATTTAGATATCGATGATGACACACTGGTTTTGCCTGGGGATTTAATTTTTGAAGATGAAGACATACTCGATGCCGCTTCTCGAGTTTTATTAGACTTAACTGGAATTGATAATTTATTTTTAGAACAAATTGGAGCTTTTGGAAATCTTGATCGCCTCTCTAAAGATAAGGACAAAATATGGTTAGACTTAGTACGTCCAACTCCCGATTCTCGTGTTATAACAATCGGATATTTTGCATTGGTCAATATTAAAAATTATACCATTAAGCCAGCTGGATTTGCAAAACATGTGATATGGAAAGATTTTAATGAGGTTGGTGAATTAGGGTTTGACCACAACGTTATACTGTCTGAAGCTATCATAAAACTTAGAAATAAACTTTATCACGAACCTGTTGGGTTTAAACTTTTGCCAAAGCAATTCCCGCTTAATCATTTGTATACCCTTTATAATACTATTCTGAATTCTACACTTGACCGAAGGAATTTTTTGAGAAGAATTCTAAAAACAGGGTTTTTAAAAGAAACAGATAACTTTCAAGAAGGAGTGCCCCACAAGCCCGCACGCCTTTTCACATTCGTAGAAAAAAAGTTTACGAGTAACAATAATCAAAAATTTAAATTTTATTAAAAATGAAAAAGAAACCCGTTTTAAGTTTTTGGGAAGTATGGAATATGAGTTTTGGATTCCTAGGGATTCAATTTGGATTCGCACTTCAAGGAGGGTTCATGTCTCGTATTTTTCAAACGTTAGGTGCATCGCCTGAAGAAATACCTGGTCTATGGTTAGCTGCTCCCGTTGCAGGATTAGTCGTTCAGCCCATAATTGGTTACATGAGCGATCGTACCTGGAGTAGTCGATTTGGAAGAAGAAAACCTTACTTTTTATTAGGAGCCTTATTCGCATCAATTGCTTTAATATATATGCCACATTCTCCTTTTTTGTGGGTTGCTGCAGGAAGTTTATTGGTACTCGATGCATCAATTAATATTAGCATGGAGCCTTTTCGTGCTTTAGTTGCTGACAAATTGGATGATTCTCAAAGGTCTTATGGCTTCATGGTTCAAACCCTAATTATAGGTGTCGGTACATGGATTGCTAGTCAATTGCCTTGGTTTTTAAATCAAATGGGGATTAGTAACACCGCCGCAGAATCTGTAATCCCACCAAATGTTAAGGTTGCCTTTGTTATCGGTGGCGTCATATTTTTATTATCCATTCTATATACTGTTTTCACTACTAAAGAATATCCACCTGAAGATATAGAAGCCTTTGAGAACTACAAAAAAGAAACCGCTGGTTTTGGTAAGGGCATAATTGCAATCATTAGCGATATTAAGTCCATGCCACTCACCATGAAAAAATTAGGCTTAATCCAGTTTTTTTCGTGGTTTGCTTTTTTTACGATGTGGAGCATGTCTACACCAGCTCTCTCAGAGCATGTCTTTCAAGCTCCAAAGCCAGATATAGCAATGTTTGAAATATCTGTTCCAAACGATTTAGACGCCTATCAACAAGAAGACAGATTATATAATGACGCAGCCGATCAAATTGGTTCTTCCATGGGAACATATGGCCTTTCGTCTATGCTTTTTGCACTCATATTCACACTAATTACTCGAAATATTTCCATCAACAGAAAAATGGTTCACATGATATCATTAATTTTAGGTGGGATAGGTTTTTTCTACATGTATTATGCCAGTAATTACAATGACCTAAATGTATCTTTTGCACTCATAGGTATTGCATGGGGTAGTATTTTATCATTACCATATGCGATGTTATCTAGTTCTATTGAAGCTGAAAAAATGGGGATTTTTATGGGCCTATTCAATATGTTTATTGTTATTCCACAAATTGTTGCTTCACTTGGTGGCATTAATCTATTTGCAGATTTACTCTTCGGTACTGCAGCAATAGGGCCTATGTTATTAGCCGGGACTTGCTTGATTATTTCTGGCTTATGCAACCTAATAATTACCAATAAAAAGGCGATTATGGATTAACCAATAAAGTGGTTCTCTAATACTGAAAATGTTTAATTTTCTAATTCATAATAAAAAAGTAATAAAAAAAGAGGGAGCCCAAATGGGATCCCTCTTAATATAAAGTTAATTGCTTATTTATTTTTTAGTAATTGAAATACTCTTAGTTTCAGCAGCGGCATCAATAACAAATTCGATGTCAAACATACCACCATTTACTGCTTGCATGTTTCCTCCATTATCTTGGATTTCACTTGCATCAGGACCTCCAATGATATCACTATATCCTTCATTGATGTCATCCCATGTACCTTGAGTTCTTAGTTTGAAACCTCCAGTGGAGTTTAACTCAACCTCATTGAAATTCCAAGTATAAACGTCTCCATCCTTAGAAGGTGTGGTAGCATATTTCTCACCATCCCAGTTACCATCTACAACTCCGTCACCGATAAGTCCAACAGCTACTGTTGAATAATCTCTAGCTGGAACGTCTCCTACTCGAGTTAGCGAAGCAGTATGACCAGAACCAGCTGTCCAGGTGATATCTACGTTATAGATACCACTTTGACCAGTATTAAAGTTTGTTCCACCTGCATCAAGTGCTTCAACTGCTCCTCCATAGTTACAGTTTGCAAAAACACCTTTTTTACCATCAACTCCTAGATCTAAACTAGTATCTAATTGTACTTTCCAACCATTTGAGTATCTGAACTTCCATTCACCATTTGACATTTCAACATTTTCTGCTTTAAATGTCATTGTGTTGAAATCAAATGAAGGTACTTCTAATGCAGTACTACCAGACCATCCAGAAGGTGTAGCCTGCCCAATAACGCCCCATTTTACAGGTAAGATTGCACCAACACCTAATTCAGTGTCAATGATTACGTGGTAAAGTCCATCTTCAGCTACTGTAAATTTGGCATCAGTTGCTTCAATTGCCCCTCGTTGGATAATGTCCATACCATCTTCGTTGGGCTCTTCATTTCTTGAAGGAGTTAAAGCAAACTCCGAAGAAGGACCCCATGTAGTTCTTTCAGAACCATTAACTTGTACAATGTTAAATCCACCTGAACCTTTTACAGCTACGTAAATCTCCATTAAGCTAGCTCTTTCTTCTTGAAGAACTTCATTTTTAGTAGTAGAAAGTGTTGCTTTTATATCAAAGTCAGCGTAAGCAGTTGCATCACCTTGGATATAAAAACCATCTTCTACAATGGCAGTGTTAGTTGGGACTGGATCCTCATCGTCGTCTTTACACGAATTCAATGAAATCAATCCAAATAATGCGGCGATTATAGCCACGTTTTTTGTCAGTTTTAAAGATAAATCTCTCATTTTTGTTTTTATTTATTGTTGTATATTAATTAATTATAAGCCTAAGTTAGGATTAGCGTCTATAGCCCATTGCGGTATGGGAAAAGTGGTTTTATCCGGACCTGATGGAGATTTCTCCCACCAAGCATCTCCAAATTTACCAAATCTTATTAAATCTTGCCTACGATGACCTTCACAAAATAGTTCTCGTCCTCTTTCCTCAAGAATATCATCTAAGTTAGCGCCAGCAATTGCACTGATATTTGCTCGCTGTCTAATCAAGTTAAACCACTCGTCACCGTCTCCCGGAGAGCCGTTTCTAACAGTACATTCAGCTTTCATCAATAAGATATCTGCATACCTGAATAATGGAAAATCATTATTCAAGTTTTCAAGTGCCCCGCTTTCAATTTCATATTTTTTAACACGTGCACCCGAATTTCGTATTTCGTTTGGTGTATTTGAAGCATCCATGACCAACTTGGGAATATATGGATCAATAACAAGCTTAGTCCCAGCTGTTTCATCAAACAAGTCAGTCCCGTTAACATCTTTTTGTTGTCCAACAATGAACCAATCATTTTTCCTTAAATCATCGTCTTCATAATTATCGTAATGATCTTTTAAAATAGCAAAACCATTCCATGGACCTACTTTCATATTGAAGGTAGCATCATGAAGATAATGTAAAGTCCGCATGTGAAGTCTAAAGCCTGTGTTATCAAATTCGTCAAATGCAATTGTAAAAATATTTTCAGGAACATTTACATTGTCGGCTGCAAATGCTGATGTAACATCGTTCTGCAAAACATACGTTCCTAAGCTAATTACGCTATCACACATAGCTTCAGCTTCCGTATATGCAGGAGTTCCTGTATATACCTCTGCGTTTAGATAAAGCTTGGCCATTAAGCTGTACGCCATTCCTCTAGAGACAGCAAATTTATTGGTGCTTATTGGAAGTAAAGAAACGATTGGTTTTAAATCGTTAATTAAAAATTCGTAGACTTCTTTTCGTTCTGACTTAAACGGAAGGGGAGGTGCATTTACAAATGATGTGATAATTGGAATATCTCCATAATTATCCATTGCTAAATACATGAAAAATGCACGGAGCGTTTTAATTTTAGCAATATCTACTGCCACTGAAGGATCGCCTTTTTGATCTGATAAAACATCCAGCAACTTATTAGCCTCTCTTACTCCGTCAAACAAATGAGACCACATGGAGTTTACTGCATCCACATCATTGGTCCAGGCGTGCTGATGAAGAACCCTCCACTTGCCACCGTCATTCCAATCCGTACCTCGAACAGGGAAAACGACTTCGTCGCTACTGACTTCTTGGGCCCAAAACCACCAACCGTTGTCATCTATTAGGTCTGCAAGTTCTTTATATACTGGCCCAATAGACTGTTTAGCTATTGGACTACTGTCATATAACGCGTCATCAAATTTGGTACATGATACCGCAAGTAATATACAAACTGAGTAAAGTATTTTTTTCATTTTTACAACTTCTAATATAATTAAAATGAGGCGTTTAAACCAATCGTTAAACTTGTTGTTCTTGGGTATACATCATATTGATCTCTTCCGAATTCAGTTCCGCTAAAGTTCAACTCAGGATCTAACCCCGTGTATTTAGTCCACATCCACAAGTTATTACTGTTCACGAAAACTCTCAAATTTTTGATACTGCTTTCTGGTTTAAAAGGTATGTTGTATCCAAATGATATGTTATCGAGTTTTATAAAATCACCATCTTCTAGGTAATATGTACTGATTGTTGGATCACTTGTGATACTTGCAGCTTCTCCTGAAATTGCAGACTCTAATACATTCAATGTAGGAGCATCTGCAGGATTACTAAATACCATTTTTGTTACATTGAATATTTGGTGACCAAAAATTCCACGTAAACTGAAACTAGCATCAAATCCTTTGAACAACTTAAAGTAGTTGGACCAACCTATAATTAAATCTGGTTGGGCAGATCCTACAAATTGCCGTTGTGCCTTTGTTACATCTCTTGTTACACCGCCAGATGCAGTTTCAAATAAGAATTTGCCATCACCAGACAAACCAACATATACTGGCAAGAAAAATGAACCAATTTCATGTCCAGGTAAAATAACCTGTGTGTAATTGTCACCTCCAACTAATCCACGACCCGAAACATATAGTTTTTTGATACCCAATTGGTTAGTTTCAAGATTTCCAAGCGTAACCGTTTCTTGCGTGTTGCTAGATAAAGCGACCGTTGATTTCCAAGTAAGATTTTTATTATCTAAAACCACGGCATTTAAGGTTAATTCAAAACCATTATTTTGTATTTCACCAGCGTTCTCATACTTCTTAGGTGCAATATTTGGTGGCACAGGAACAGCCACTTCCATTATAAGCCCCTTCGTCGTTTTTTGATATATCTCAAGTGAGCCTGTGATTCTGTTTTTTAATAACCCGAAGTCTAGCCCAACATTCAATTCGTTTACTTCTTCCCATGCAAGGTTTGGATTTGAAATATTTCCTTGGTTGTTGTTCCACACCACTTCTAATTCGCCCGTCTCAGCATTTTGTGCTAAACCTGTTGGGCGATATAATACTCGATCAATACCATTTGGAATATCAGCGTTTCCAGTTAGTCCATACCCTACGCGTAATTTTAGTTCAGAAACTAAGGAAACATTTTCCATGAATTTTTCCTTGGCTATATTCCAAGCAGATGAAACTGCCCAAAATGTACCCCATTCAATATCATCTCCATATTTAGTGGACTTATCTCTTCGTAACGATGCCGTTAAATAATATTTTTTATCAAAATCATAGATGGCTCTTGAAAAAACAGAAGCCAACCCTTCTTCGATTGATCGATAAGACGACACATATCCCCATTCAATTTGAGAATAGGCTTGAAGATTATTGGATTGAACATCCTCATAAAATGGATCAATATTTCTTGCTTCTGCTCTGAACCCATCATAAGAAACACTTTGCCATGAATGACCACCTATCAAGTTCAGGTTGTGCTTTTCATTGAAAGTATTATTGTAATTCAACACCTCAGAAGTGTACTTATAATTTTTATTATTATACGATCGAGCAGCAATACCATTGGTCGTGTTACTAAAAGCTGATGCTTGTTGAGCATAAAATGACTGATTATCATCTCTTGTGTATGCTGTATTGATTTGAGCAGTTAAGTGATCCGTAATTTTATATGATGCATCAAAATTTCCGAGTAATTTTTTTGCGTCTTGTTCATTTTGAGTTTGTTCAATAAGAGCAACTGGGTTGTTGTATTGAAAGCTTCTGTCTGACTCATAATAAGTTCCGTCTGCATTATAAACAGGATCCGTTGGACTTCTTCTCATGGCTTGATAAATTACATTATCAGGACTGCTTCCTCCACCATACTGAACAAAATTACTTTTTTGAAAGGTTCCACTTAGTCTGGCTGTAAGTGTAAGATTATCATTTAATGCTTTTTGAGAAATATTTAAACGTGCGATGTATCGGTCTCGGCTTGAACCCTTAATGACTCCCATTAAGTTGTTTGCAGAAATAGAAGCTCGATAACTTGTATTTTCATCAGCTTTACTGAAAGATAATGTGTGTTGCTGCGAAATACCTGTTCTATAAATTTCATCCATCCAATCTGTATTTGCACCATTATCCGAGAAATTTTGTGAATTAACATCACTTGCATATTGACGTAGTTGATCGCCTGTCAAAAAATCCAAACGATTTGCCACTTTATCAAAGGATATAAAATTATTATACTCTACTTTGATTTGATCGGAACTAGTTCTTCCAAAAGCACCACCTCTTGTTGTGATGATAATTACACCGTTCGAACCTTGGGTTCCATATAATGAGGTTGATGCAGCATCTTTAAGAATATTAAATGACTTTATGTCGTCCGGATTAAGAGTAGTAGGATCAATTCCTACAACACCGTCAACAACATACAATGGCCCTGTGCCTCCAGTGATACTTGCAGCACCACGAATATTCACGCTAAATCCACCATTAGGATCACCTCCTTGTTTCGAGACATTTACACCTGCAGCCTTTCCTTGCATACCCTGGATAGGATCGGTAATTCTTCCTTTATTTAATTCTTTAGATGTAACTTGTGTAACTGCACCTGTTTTATCCGATTTTTTCTGAGTTCCGTATGCAATAACAATTACTTCATCAAGCTTGTCTTCAGAAAACAAAAGAATTTCAAACGTCGATTTGTTATTAATATCAATAGTCTGAGAAGTATATCCCACAAAAGTTACTTTGAATTGCTTAACTTGTTGGGTCACATTTAACGTAAACTTACCCTCTGTATTTGAAATAGCGCCCCCTTTACCATTAACCGGAACTACATAAGCACCAACTAATGGTTCTTTTGTGATATTGTCTAAAATAGTACCTGAAATATTTACTTGAGAATAACCAACAAATGTTAACAACAACACAAGTGTCATTAAACTTATTCTTCCAAGAATTGAATTTTTTCTATTCATGATTATTATTAATCATAATCTTTGTGTACTTTTTACACAAAGTATCATATCGCAAATATATATTTAATTTTACATTAAGATAATATTTAGCTATTTGGATTAATTAAATATCTGAATATTAATATGATACAATATCTTATTAAACTTATTATAACTTGAATTTATTCCATTTAAGCAACTATATACTTACCTAACAAATTAAAATAACTTAAAAATATGCAACTTTGTAATTATGAAATGCTCAATAATCGCATCGCTTTTTTTGATAGTTATAGGTTTAGAAACAAATGCGCAAGTCGTTTCGCCTGAACCAACATTTCCAAAATCACAAGATAATATTACTCTAACTTTTGATGCTACTTTAGGAAGCAAAGGTTTACAGGGTTTTCAAAGTTTGGTTTATGCTCATACAGGCTTAATTACTGATCAAAGTACAACAGGCTCTGATTGGAAATATGTTCAAGGAACATGGGGTACTAATAATGCTCCTTTGATGACCAAAATTTCTGACAACAAATATACCCTAAATATAGGGGATATTTATGCATTTTACGGAGCTCCAAAAACTGAAAAGATTTTACAAATTGCTATTTTATTTAGAAGTGAAAATGGTGAAATTACTGGAAGGAATGCTGATGGTTCAGATATTTTTATCAACTTATATGACGATGGTTTTTACACACAACTATCATCACCAACATCAAATACCATTTATGAATTAGGAAATAATATTGAACTTAAAGGGTTTGCCTCGTCATCAGCAACCTTAAAGTTATTTGTAAATGGAACAAAGGTCAAAGAGGAAATTGGCGATAGTATTGTTTATGCTTATCAGCCACCTACAGATGGTGACTATGAAGTAGTTTTAACCGCACAAAACGGTTCAGATTTAGTTCACGATACCGTTAACTTCATTATATTCAATGGTCCTGAAAAATCAAATTTACCGATTTCTACCAAATTAGGAATTGTCAAAGTCTCACCAACTAGCGTATTCCTTAGCTTATTTGCTCCAAATAAAAAACACGTTCATGTGATTGGCGACTTTAACCAATGGAACTTAAAAAGCGACTATTCGATGAAACTTGATTATGATAATTCTACGTGGTGGATATATATCAATAATTTAGACCCAACTAAAAAATACGCTTTTCAATACTTGGTTGATGGAGAAATTAAAATTGCTGACCCATACAGCGAGCTAGTTGCAGACTCTTGGAATGATAAATACATTAGTGCTGATGTATACCCCGATCCATATCTTATTAAACCAGGAACTTTCACAGGTTATGCCACTATACTTAATATGGCAAAGAAAGAATATAATTGGAATGATAGCAGTTTTAAAGCTCCAGATGAATACAAATTAATCATTTATGAATTATTGGTTCGAGATTTTTTGGAGGACCACAGTTATAATAGTCTATACGACACATTAGACTACCTTGCGAATCTTGGTATTAACGCAATCGAACTTATGCCTGTCAACGAATTTGAAGGCAACGAAAGTTGGGGATACAACCCTTCTTATCATGGAGCATTGGATAAATATTACGGAACACCAAACGATTTCAAAAAATTAGTTGATGCTTGCCATGAGCGAGGAATTGCCATAATCTTAGATGTTGTTTTCAATCATGGGTTTAGTCAAAATCCGTTATGCCAACTTTATTGGGATTCCAAAAATAATAAGCCCGATAACACTAATCCCTTTGTTAATGTCAATGCTAAACATGACTTTAATGTAGGATATGATTTTAATCATGAAAGCCCAGCATTTAAGGCATACATGAAACAAAATTTGGAGTATTGGACAACCGAATACCATATTGATGGTTTCCGTTTTGATCTTTCTAAAGGATTTACTCAGAATAATACACTGGGTGATGTGAGTGCTTGGGGTAGATATGATTTATCGAGAGTAAACAACATTAAACGCATTTTTAATGAAGTTAGAGCTGTTAATCCAGATTCTTATATAATTTTAGAACATTTTGCAGATAATTCTGAGGAAAAAGACCTAGCAAACTACGGTTGTATGTTTTGGGGGAATATTAGCCATGACGCTATGGAATCGTCTATGGGTTACAACGGAAGTTTCAATTGGGCAAATCACCAATCCCGCGGATGGAATAACCCCAAATTAATTGCATA
The DNA here is from genome assembly GCA_913050005.1 of uncultured Bacteroidota bacterium. Taxonomy (GTDB): domain Bacteria; phylum Bacteroidota; class Bacteroidia; order NS11-12g; family UBA9320; genus UBA9320. The sequence continues at coordinate 1,378 of CAJXBI010000030.1, read as the reverse complement.
TGCTCAGAGTCACGATGAGGAGCGAATGATGTATAAAAATTTAGAATTTGGTAATGTTTCCGGTTCCTATTCTGTTAAAGATTTTAATACTGCTTTGGACCGTTTAGAACTGACTTGGGTCGTATTTAATAGTATTCCTGGGCCTAAATTAATTTGGCAATTTAGCGAACTTGGATACGACTACAGCATAGATTACAATGGAAGAGTAGGTAATAAGCCAATTAAATGGGAATATAATGCCGCCTCAAATAGAAAAGATATTTATACTGTTTTTTTTGAAGTTAATAAACTAAAAACTAATTATCCTGCTTTTGATGGAAACGACTTTAGCTCAGATTTGTCTGGTAAGGTGAAGCGTATCCAATTAAATCACACCGAGCAAAATTTCCTGGTTTTAGGAAACTTTGATGTTGTAAATCAATCTGTTGTTACAAACTTTAAAAATACTGGTGTTTGGTATGAATATTTCAGTGGTGACAGTATGGATGTTCAAGATGTCGCTTTAGAACTTAATTTGTCCGCTGGAGAATATCAAATATGGACAGACAAAAAGATTAAAGTAGATCAAGAAATTGGGCGTGTTAAAAGCCCTTCTTTAATTATTGACATCTACCCAAATCCAGTCGAAGAAAACATCACCGTTTCCTCCAATGAACTTATCTTGTCGTATGAAATTATTAATTCCCAAGGTAAAATTCTTGATGAATTATCATTAAATACTTCTTCACCTGAGGTCAATGTAAATGTGAATAATTTGCCTAAGGGAATTTATTTTATAAGAGTAGTTACAAGAGGCAATATAGGCCTCACAAAATTCATTAGATAGGCATCGAAGAATTTTTTTTAATACGGATTATTGTTTCAGCGACTACTCTACCCTAGTCCATTCTGAGGTTCTGCCGAGCCATGTCATACCAAGCATATAGCCTCTTAGGTAGAGCACTGTGCGGTTATCCCCCTCAAAATACATATACCCATCGTATGTGTTCCCTGAAACAGGATCGTAAATTGTTCCGTCTTCCCATCTCGACTCAGATTCATTCCATGAAAAGCTATTCATGATAACCATCCCTAGTCGGCTTCTACTTCTCAATTTTTTATTTGGATTTTCTGGGTCAGTCTTGGGGTTCCCATTTCCATCGTTTGGTTCCTTGAGATATTCTATCTTCCCATAGTAATTGCCATTTTTAGCTCTGTAAATACGGATATGCGATGTTTTTTCAGCATTCCAATAAGTCCCTTTTACCTCATCAGACTGGGGCATTTGAGCCATTGCTCCTATAAATGAACTGCTGATAAAAATCAATAATACAAATAGTCGTGTCATATTTATTTTCTTTCTTCAATAATACTGATTATTTAAATACTTAAAATTGCA
>CAJXBI010000029.1 GCA_913050005.1 uncultured Bacteroidota bacterium | reverse complement strand
TCATATTTATTTTCTTTCTTCAATAATACTGATTATTTAAATACTTAAAATTGCATAGGTTATTTAATTTAAATCAATAACCTGATATGTACATCAAAAAATCCATATATCTAAAAGCGTTAAACGATATGTTTACTGCACGTGCTATGGCTGAAATCTATGATTCAAATCGACAAATCACCAGCTATGTACATTCTACCTCAAAAGGTCATGAAGCTATCCAACTTGCTACGGCCTATCATCTCAAAGAAATTGATTGGGTAGCTCCCTACTATCGTGATGAATCTATCCTTCTTGGTATTGGAATGAGTCCATATCAATTGATGCTTCAGTTGCTTGCCAAAAAAGATGATCCATTTTCTGCAGGAAGAACCTACTATTCACACCCCTCATTACTGGATGACGATAAACCCAAGATTGCTCATCAAAGTAGTGCCACAGGTATGCAAGCTATTCCTACTACAGGAATTGCACACGGATTACAATACCAAAAAAATAATCAACTGAATGCTGTTGGGACTAAAGGTTCAATTGTAGTTTGTTCTATTGGAGACGGCTCAATGACAGAAGGCGAGGTTTCAGAAGCTCTTCAGATGGCTGCTCTTCACCAATTACCAATCCTTTATTTAGTGCAAGACAATGATTGGGGAATCTCTGCAAGTGGTGACGAAATGCGGGCTATGGATGCATACGAATTTTCAAAAGGGTTTAAAGGTATTCGAAGAAGAAGAACAGACGGCAGTCGTTTTACCGAGAGCTATCATGAAGTAGGGAAAGCAATACGTTGGGTTAGAAAAAATCAAAAACCCATGCTTCTTCAAGCTAAAGTTCCTCTACTTGGACATCATACCAGTGGAGTTCGAAGCGAATGGTATCGTGACGATTTAAAGGAAGCTGAAAAACAAGATCCCTTACATTTTCTTGTTCAAACAGTACTTCAAAAAGGAATTTCACAGCAAGAAATTGATCAAATACAAGCCGATACCGCTCAACGTGTTGAAGATGCATTTGAGCAAGCAAAAAATGCTGAAAACCCAAACCCTGAACATGTGGCAGACTATGTGCTTGCAGAAACTCCCATAAAAGAAGAGCAGGGTGAAAGAACGCCAAAAGACGGCGAAACCATTATTATGGTAGATGCAGCACTGCACGCTGTTGATGAAATTCTCAAAGAGCACCCCGAAGCACTTTTGTATGGTCAAGATGTTGGCCATCGTTTAGGTGGCGTATTTAGAGAAGCAGCCACACTCGCTCAAAAACACGGAAAACATCGCGTTTTTAACACCCCTATTCAGGAGGCATACATCATTGGAAGTACTGCGGGTATGAGTGCCGTTGGGTGTAAACCTATTGTTGAAGTTCAATTTGCAGATTATATCTGGCCAGGAGTCAACCAACTCGTTACAGAACTCTCAAAAAGTAGCTATTTGTCTGGAGGAAAATTCCCGGTTCAATCCGTTATTCGAGTTCCGACAGGAGCATACGGAGGCGGTGGGCCATACCACAGTGGCACAAATGAATCGAGTATCTTACCCATCAAAGGAATCAAAATTGTGTACCCAAGTAATGCAGCAGATATGAAAGGCCTGATGAAAAGTGCATTTTATGACCCAAACCCTGTAGTCATGTTTGAACACAAGGGTATCTACTGGAGTAAGGTAGCGGGAACAGAGGGTGCAAAAACCATCGAACCAAGTAATGACTACGTTATTCCGCTCGGTAAAGCTCGCGTACATCTCGAAGCAGACCAAACGATGCTTAATAACGGAGAAACTATAACCATCATCACCTACGGGATGGGAGTTTGGTGGGCAACGAATGCAGCCAAAAATTTTGAAGGTCGAATTGAAATTATAGACTTACGAACGTTGAGCCCATGCGATGACGAAGCCATTTATGCCAGTGTGAGAAAACACAATAAGGTAATTGTATTGACAGAAGAAACCCTCAACAATTCATTTGCTCAAGCTATTGCAGGAAGAATTCAAGAACATTGTTTCCAAGAACTTGATGCTCCTGTGAAGTGTGTAGGATCTATAGACTTACCAGCTGTCCCGATGAATGTCGAACTAGAAAAAGCTATGCTACCTAATGAAGAAAAGGTAGCTATCGAAATACAAAAGTTAATAGACTACTAATCCTATCGGAGGTTGTCTAACATATTGACAGCTAATTTCTCCAAATCGTACTTTTCTTGCCAACCCCAATCTGCTCTTGCAATCTGGTCATCTATGCTTTGAGGCCAACTGTTTGCAATTTTTTGGCGGTGATCGGGATGGTAGGAGATTTCAAACTGAGGGATGTGTTTTCGTATTTCTTGTGATAATTGGTCTGGATTAAAAGATACCCCAGCAATGTTGTAACTACTCCTCACACTTAATGTATTCGACGGTGCATCCGTTATTTCTAGCGTTGCTCTAACAGCATCTTCCATATGCATCATTGGTAATGTAGTATGTTCATTCAAAAAACAATCGAATTGCTCTGTTTTCAAAGCTTGATGGAAAATATCAACTGCATAATCTGTAGTGCCACCACCAGGTAAAGATTTCCAACCGATTAGTCCAGGGTAGCGAACCGAACGAACATCCAAGTTGTACCGATTGAAGTAATACTCACAATAGCGTTCGCCCGCAAGTTTTGTGATTCCATAAATTGTATTAGGTTCTAAAATCGTGCTTTGTGGAGTGTTTACTCGAGGAGTTGTCGGGCCAAAAACTGCTATAGAACTGGGCCAAAAAATTCGTTTCACATCATACTCTAAACAAGCATCAAAAATATTGAACGTACCATCCATATTTAGCTCCCAACCAAACTTTGGATTTTCCTCTGCAGTAGCACTTAATAACGCTGCCAAATGATAAACAATTGTTGGTTTATATGTTTGAAAAACTTCCTTAATCCGTACTTTGTCCAATACATTTAAATCTACAAATTCGCTGTTCGAAAACACCTCACTGTTAGGCGTTCTGATATCGCTAGCCACTACTTGGCTGTTGCCGTGAATGCTTTGAAGATTTTCTACCAATTCGGTACCAACTTGACCACAAGCACCTATTACTAAAAATTTATCCATCATCAACTTTTATGTGACAAATGTACTAAATCCTAATTCACTTTAGTGCCATGTTTTTTCTCCAGCCATTACCGCTATCTCTAAGTGATTTTCTAGCGGTGGTATCGGACAAGAAAAATTTAAGTTATAAGCACAATATGGATTATAAGCATAATTAAAATCAAGTACCATATTTTCTAAGTCTTTTTCTTCAAAATCTAAAAACCTTCCTGCACCATAGGACTGTTTTCCATTGGTCTTATCCTTGAACGGACAAAACAAATATTCGGGCTGTTCTACATTTTGATACAGTGTTAAAAAAAGATTTTGATTCTGAAGTGTAAAAGATATTTTTCCATACTTTCTATATTCAGGCAATCGATCGGTATTAGTTTTCATCTGAAAAACCTCTCCGTCAATAATTGGTTCAAATTCAGCCTGTACCCGATAGGATTCGTCGGGTGAAAAATAGTTGAGCTTTCCTTCATTAGAAATTGCGTCTTTCGGCAAAATACCGTTCGAGCCACTATAAAAGACTGCATCCATACTATCTCTGTATCGAATTACTTTTTGAGTATAGATTGATTGACCCTCCTCCAATGATTTAGATTCAAGTTTAGTCTCCCACTTCTGGGGAGAATTACATGCAGTAATTGAAATTATTAATAGAAGTACTGTCCAAATTTTCATTACTTATTAAATAATAAAAAGGATGCACCACAACTGATAAAGTTATCGGGAGCTTCCTCATTTAAACCAAAACCACCAGTCAAGTCCAATTGAAAATTATCATTGACCAAATACGTAAAACCTCCATTCACAAAATGCAACTCTTCACCGTTGTTCGATAGAAAACCATATGGCTCCAAATAACAATTCAGTTGGTCTGTGATCGCATAACCAAAAGAGAGTGTATAGCTAGTTGTTGGATTAGGAGAAAAGCCATCCCAATTAATTCCGTACTGAGCGGCCATCCCAAATCGTTCGGTAATTTGACAACTTATAGGAAACAATAGTTCCGATGCAACTTTTTGGTTATCCGCCTTAAAATCCCCAGATGATAAATCAGGAATATACAAATGACCTAAAAAACCTATGCTTATTTTGTCTGTTTTGAACAAATTCGTCTTGAATCCCACAAATGAGGTTTCAAACCCACTATTAACTGAACTGAAATTAGAATCTATACCTCCTTGAATTAATCTATTTTGTGTTTCTTCATTTCGATTATTAGACCAATTAAAACGAAGTTCAAGGTTTTCAAGTAACCCATATCTTATCAGGGTGGTGTTCAAGGTGAAATTCAGATATTCAATAGAACCTCCTAAATTGTCAATTTTATCATTTTCTATAATGACCCCCGTTTCCACTTGCAAAGCACCTTTGGGAACAGTATTCGGACTTTCGGTAAAATCTGGTCGGTCAGTTTCTATTTGAGTAAATGCTCTAAAACTGGAAAACAATAGGAAAATTAGTGTTATTTTTTTCATTTAAGTTAGTTAATATAATTTAATTCTTAATTCTTGCCAACATCAGCAGGAAAGCATATTCCATGGCTGTTTCTTTGAGTGCCTCAAAGCGCCCACTTGCACCACCATGACCTGTTTCCATATTACAATCCATAATCATAATATTATCGTCTGTTTTGTAATCCCTCAGCTTAGCAATCCATTTTGCAGGTTCCCAATATTGCACTTGACTGTCATGCAAACCTGTAGTAATTAGTAAATTGGGATAGGCTTTTCGCTCCACATTATCGTACGGCGAATAACTCTTGATGTAGTGATAATAATCTTCTTCATTAGGATTGCCCCATTCGTCATACTCGCCAGTAGTTAATGGGATTGATTCGTCGAGCATTGTCGTTAATACATCGACAAATGGAACTGCCGCAATTACCCCATGCCATAATTCTGGTCGCATATTGATAACTGCTCCCATCAATAGTCCTCCTGCACTGCCTCCCATGGCATAGAGTTTTTGATTTGAGGTATAGCCCTCTTTAATAAGGTATTCTCCACAGTCTATGAAATCGTAAAATGTATTTTTCTTATGAAGTAATTTCCCGTGATCGTACCATCGTCTTCCTAAGTCTTCTCCTCCTCGAATATGGGCAATAACATAAACAAATCCTCGATCTAACAAACTAAGTCGAATAGAACTAAAATAAGGGTCCAATGAATGACCATAAGAACCATAAGCGTATAATAACAAATGAATATTTTGAGGCAATTCACCATCCTTATTCTTTTTATAAACCATACTCATAGGGACATGCTCACCGTCTCTAACCTCTACCCAAATTCTCTTACTCCCATAACTAGACTCATCGTATCCTCCAACAATTTTTTGCTGTTTAAGCAAGGTCCTTTCTCTCGTATTCATATCGTAGTCATACACCGAACTGGGTGTTGTCATACTAGTATATCCAAACCTCAAAATGGGCGAATCAAATTCTGGATTTATACTAGTCCAACAATCGTACGTCTCTGAATCAAAATCTATATAATGCTCTTCATCTGTCTTTTGATTAATAATTCGAAGGAAATTTTGACCTTTCGTACGTTCCTCTAATACTAAGTGATTTTTGAATAACTCTATTCCTTCGATTAATGTTTCTTCCCGGTGTGGAATGACCTCTTGCCAAAAATCTCGTGAAGTTTTAGTTTCGTTCGTTTTCATCAATCTAAAATTTTGTGCGTCCCAATTAGTCAAAACATACCACTTATCTTCAAAATGAGTAATTCCATATTCTAACCCACGAATGCGCTCTTGAAATACCATAAACTCCGCGCGTGGTGTATGAGCGTTTAAATACCTGAACTCGGATGTAATACTTGCCCCTGAAGCAATAATAATGTACTTTTTGCTTTTACTTTTATACACTCCACAATTGAAGGTTTCATCCATTTCATGATGCCTTAATTGGCGTTCATGATTGAATATATTATATGAAAATATCTTTGCCGAACGAAGTGACTTTTCCTCTTTTTGAGTGTAAAAAATCGTCTCATTATCTGCAGCCCAAGTTGCACCACCAGTAGTTTGTTCAATGTTAAAATCAAGAAGATTTCCTGTTCGCAAATCTTTCACTTTTAGGGTATATATTCTTCTGCTGACGGCATCTACTCCATAAGCCAAAAATTGGTTATTAGGACTGACACTCAACCCTCCTATTGCATAATATGAGTGTCCTTTTGCTAGCTCATTTACGTCCAGTAAAATTTCTTCGTCACCCGAATTCTTAAATACTTTTCCACCTGGTCTTCGACAATGAATAGGATATTCTCCTTCTTTGATATATCTTGTATAATACCAGTAGCCATTTTTTTTGTAAGGTACAGATTCATCGTCTTTTTTTATACGCCCCACAATTTCTTCATATAGGTCGTTTTGCATTGGTTCAGTTGGTTTAAGCACTGATTTGCAGTAGGCATTTTCTTGGTTAAGATAGTCCAAAACCTCTTGATCTTCACGTTGGTTTAACCAAAAATATTGGTCTATACGGGTGTCTCCATGAATGGTTAATTCCTTACGTATTTTTTTAGCTTTGGGCTGTTGCACGGGTGCAATGATAACTATAACAAAAAACTCCGAACTTAAAAAGATCTGTATTTATTAAATTAGAAAAAATATAAATAGATCTAGGCTGCAACAAACAACTTTTATCAAATCTTAATAAGACGAATTTGTTTATATGATTATTATCTCTAAAAAATAGGCCGCAATTAAAACGTTCGTTTAATTACATTTGTTTTTTAGATAATCGTGCTTCACTACATTACCTATATCAACGTTGAAAATGCTCCATGGGTCACTTTTGTGCATGGTGCTGGAGGTAGCAGTAGTATATGGTATAAGCAAATTCGCGATTTTAAATCTGACTACAACATACTCTTGATTGATCTTCGTGGGCACGGAAAATCTAAAAAACCCATCTACGAAAAGTTAAAATCGTATTCCTTCGATACTATTGGTGATGAAGTTATTGAGGTATTGGACCACTTACAAATTTTTTCTACCCATTGGGTGGGAATATCTCTAGGAACCATCATTATTCGTGAGTTGTCTGAACGTTTCCCTGAACGCTGCCAGAGTATGATTTTAGGTGGAGCTATCATGAAGATGAACCTACGTGGACAATTACTTATGCGACTAGGTGTTATACTAAAATCTGTCGTTCCCTACCTAATGCTTTATCGATTATTTGCTCATATCATAATGCCCAAACGATCTCACAAAGAGAGTAGAAACCTATTTATTAACGAAGCTAAAAAACTGTATCAAAAAGAGTTTCAACGTTGGTTTACATTGGTAGCAGAAATTAATCCCTTGCTTAAATTGTTTCGCATTAACGACCTACCTATCCCAACGTTGTACATTATGGGAGCCGAAGACCATATGTTTTTGCCCAGTATAAAAAAACTAGCAGGTCATCACAAGCACTCTCAACTTCATATTATCCCAAGCTGTGGACACGTGGTCAACGTAGAAAGACCCCTTATTTTCAATCAAACTAGTATTCAATTTTTAAAAACCATTGGCTAATCATTCTCTTTTTTTAATTCCTAATTTCATCGGTGAATTTTCTAAAGATTACTTACCAAAACGAACTTTAGAGCACATCTACACTATCCGACATTTTATTTTAGAACGTGAACGAACAGCCCGAGCTTTTCTAAAGGCCATTGACCACCCAATAGCTCAAAACGAATTTGAGTTTGTAGAGCTTAACAAACACGATAACTATACTGGTTTTAAACCTTTTTTTGATACCCATATTCAAGATTTTTCAATAGGACTATTGTCTGAAGCTGGACTTCCTGCCATTGCAGATCCAGGAAATGAAATTGTAAAATATGCACACCAGAAAAATGTAAAAGTGATTCCCCTATCAGGGAGTTCTTCTATTTTTTTGGCCCTCATGGCGAGTGGTTTTAATGGTCAAAATTTTCAGTTCAACGGCTACCTACCCATTGATGCCAAAGAACGAATGATCGCTCTTAAAGATATGGAACATCGGTCTAGAAAGACGACACAAATATTCATGGAAGCTCCATATCGAAACAATCCATTTTTGGAGTTCTTAATTAAAAATTTGCAGCACTCTACCCAACTCTGTGTAGCCGTTGATTTGGAAAAAGAAGGAAAAGAAACCATCCTATCAAAACCTATAAAAGACTGGAAACCCAACGAAATTGAACTTCACAAAAAACCTTGTATTTATCTTATTTCAGGCTAATCTGTTAGCCTTCCGTCAATAATTTCTTGCACGCATTCTGGATTCAATAACGTGGATGTATCTCCTAATTTATCCAATTCGTTTTCTGCAATTTTTCGTAATATTCTACGCATGATTTTTCCACTTCGTGTCTTGGGTAAACCATTGGTAAACTGAATTTTATCGGGCTTTGAAATGGGTCCAATAGTACTCGAAACTAATTCGTTAATTTCTTTTTGAAGGTTAGGAATAGTTGAAACATCAAATGCTCCTCTCAACGTAACATAGGCATAGATTGCATTCCCTTTGATTGGATGAAGATAACCCACAACTGCACTCTCAGCTACTTTTAGGTGTTCATTGATTGCGTTTTCAATCTCTGCTGTTCCTAGGTTGTGGCCACTAACTATTACAATATCATCCACTCTGCCCGTGATTCGATAGTTTCCATTTTCATCCCGCTTGGCACCATCTCCTGTAAAATAGTTGCCTTCGAAGGCATTATAGTAAGTCTCTTTAAATCGTTGATGATCTCCATAAATCGTTCGTGCCATGCTTGGCCAGGGAAACTTGATGCACAATTTTCCTTCAGACTTTTTTTCGGATATTTCATTGCCCAGATCATCCATCAAACAGGGTTGAATTCCTGGCAAGGGCAATGTAGCAAATGTGGGAATATCCTCTGTTATACCGGCAATGCTGGAAATCATTATACCGCCTGTTTCGGTCTGCCACCATGTATCTACAATAGGACATTCTTTTTTGCCAATGTGCTCATCATACCATTGCCAGGCCTCCAGGTTTATAGGCTCACCTACTGTTCCTAATGTTTTCAAACTACTTAGATCATACGAATTCACAAAACTTAAATCACAACTTGCCAATGCTCGTATAGCTGTTGGTGCCGTATAAAAAATATTTACCTGATGTTTTTCAACAATATTCCAAAAACGCCCCATATCTGGATAGCTCGGTACACCCTCAAACATCAATGTAGTTGCTCCAGCACTTAATGGACCATATAATATATAACTATGTCCCGTAATCCAGCCAATATCCGCGGTACACCAATACACATCTCCTTGTTGGTACTGAAAAACATTTCTGAAAGAAAAATTGGTATAAACCATATAGCCCGCACAGGTATGAACCATCCCTTTAGGTTTGCCGGTACTACCACTTGTATAGAGGATAAAGAGCATGTCTTCGGCACCCATGATTTCAGCAGGACATTCATCATGAGCTTTCTCAAACTCCTCATGCCACCAAACATCTCTCCCTTCTTGCATGGTAATATCGGTGCCTGTTCTTTTCAGAACTAATACTCGATCTATGCAATTAGAGTTTTTCAATGCCTGATCAGCAATCTCTTTCAAAGGGGTAATTTTTTGTCCTCTAAAACCACCATCAGCCGTAACGAGTATCGAACATTGAGCATCTTCAATTCGGTCTGAAAGACTCTTAGAGCTAAACCCAGCAAACACCACTGAATGTATTGCTCCAATGCGAGCACATGCCAATACAGTATATGCCAATTCAGGGGTCATAGGCATGTATATGCAAATTCTGTCTCCTTTTTTTGCATCTAATGCTTTAAGCATGTTAGCTGTTTTATTCACGTTTACAGCTAAATCACGATAACTAATATGTTGTGAATCTTCATCAGGATTATTGGGCTCAAAAATGATTGCTGTTTGATCGCCTATGGTATCCAAATGTCGATCGATGCAATTTTCTGTAATGTTCAACTTGGCTCCTTCAAACCATTTGATTGATGGTTTTCGTAAATCAAAATCTAAAGCCTTATACCACTTTTTTTGCCATATAAACTCTTTTTCAGCAAAATCAGACCAAAATTTTTCGGGATTTTTGATGCTTTCTTGGTACAAACCATCATATTGCATTTTGCTTTGAGCTATAAATCGTGACATGAAGCGAATTTATGGATTTAATCAATAGCATTCCAACCATTGAACCAAATGGTGAACCAAGTGTTTTACAAATAATACAAATAATCATGCTCAACTTTGAACTCGTAAACCCCGTAAAAATCCTCTTCGGAAAAGGTGAAATTGCTAAGATAAAAAAACAGATACCAAATCAAGCCAAAGTATTGTTACTCTATGGCAAGGGAAGTATCAAAAAAAATGGAATTTATGACCAAGTTGTCTCCGCTTTATCAGACCACGCTATTGTGGAATTTGGAGGAATCCCTGCTAATCCAGAATATTCAGTTCTTATGAAAGCATTATCCATTATTAAAAATGAGGAAATCAATTTCATCCTCGCTGTGGGAGGTGGTTCCGTCATTGATGGAGCTAAGTTTTTATCTTCAGCTGCTTTATTTGATGGCGAAGAGCCCTGGGATATTTTAACTAAAGGAATTCGAACCGAAAAAGGAATGCCTTTTGGCACCGTTTTAACACTCCCAGCAACAGGATCTGAAATGAATAGCGGTTCTGTTATTTCCAGAAAAGAAACGGGACAAAAATTAGGCATGGGTGGACCAGGTTTGTTTCCCAAATTTAGCGTATTAGATCCTACTGTAGTTGCATCAATCCCAAACCGCCAATTAGCCAATGGAATTACTGATGCATTCACGCATGTTATGGAACAGTATATGACCTACCCTATTGGAGCAGATTTACAAGATCGATTTGCAGAAAGTATCATGAGTAGTCTAATCGATACCGCTCCAAAACTAATTGATAACCCGAGCGATTATACCATTGCTTCCAACTTTATGTGGTGCTGTACCATGGCACTTAATGGACTCATACAAAAAGGAGTACCTAACGATTGGGCAATTCATGCTATGGGTCATGAGTTAACTGCCCTGCACGGAATAGACCATGCACGGACTTTGGCAATCATAGCCCCAAGACACTATGCCTATTTCTTGGAAAATAAAAAAGAGAAGTTAGCTCAATACGGTGAACGTGTGTGGAATATTACAGAGGGTAACATCGAAGAACGAGCCAAGCAAGCCATTGAAAAAACAGAATCCTTCTTTCATTCGCTTGACATACCAACCCAAATTTCTGAATATACAGATGATTATGAAAATACAGCAGAAAAAGTAAGCTTTGCATTAGAGAGTCGTGGTTGGGTCGCCCTTGGTGAACACAAAGCTGTTACCCCTGATGCGGTAAAATCAATTGTAGAAGCAAGTTATTAAATCTATTTGTCCTTAAAAAATACCTATACCTTTGTGTTATGACTCAAGTTAAATGGACTACAGTTAAAGAATATGAAGACATCACTTACAAAAAGTGTAATGGTGTAGCACGCATAGCTTTTAATAGGCCAGACGTCCGAAATGCTTTTCGCCCAAAGACAACGAGTGAATTATTAGATGCATTTCATGATGCTCAAGAAGATTTAAGCATTGGAGTTGTACTACTAAGTGCTGAAGGCCCAAGCTCAAAAGACGGTGTATATTCTTTTTGTAGTGGTGGAGACCAGAAAGCACGAGGTCATCAGGGGTATGTGGGTGATGACAATTACCACCGATTAAACATATTGGATGTTCAACGATTAATTCGTTTTATGCCCAAAGTAGTCATTGCTGTAGTCCCTGGATGGGCCGTTGGAGGAGGGCATAGTTTACATGTGGTGTGTGACCTTACATTGGCTAGTGCTGAGCACGCCATTTTCAAACAAACTGATGCAGATGTAACTAGTTTTGATGGTGGTTATGGTTCTGCCTATTTAGCAAAAATGGTCGGTCAGAAAAAAGCACGAGAAATATTCTTTTTAGGTAGAAATTACTCCGCTCAAGAAGCCTTTGAAATGGGAATGGTCAATCAAGTTATACCCCATGAAAAATTAGAAGATACTGCTTACGAATGGGCACAAGAAATATTAGAAAAATCACCAACCAGCATCAAAATGCTGAAATTTGCGATGAATCTTACAGATGATGGGATGGTAGGACAACAGGTATTTGCTGGCGAAGCTACCCGCTTAGCCTACATGACTGACGAAGCAAAAGAAGGTCGTGATGCGTTTCTTGAAAAAAGAAAACCCAACTTCGATAAAAAATACCTCCCTTAATCTAATCATGTTATGATTGACAAAACGATTCTTTACAATCGGTGCATAGAAAAATTGCAACTCCAGATAGACGATTTGCAAGTTGCGATTGATAAGGTTCAAGAATCAATAGAAGGAGAACAAAGTAGTACTGCTGGCAATAAATTTGAAACAGCCCGAGCCATGGGTCATGAAGAATTAAATCGACTCAATGGTCAGTTCTACAATTTAAATCAGGAAATGAATATTCTTAATCAAATTAATGCCTCAAAATCGTGTGATTCTGTTCAGCTGGGAGCTTTGGTAGAAACTAATAAAAAAATGCTTTACCTATCCGTTGGTTTAGGAAAAATAGAACTGAATAAACAAGTAGTTTTTGCTGTATCTTTTAAGTCTCCAATTGGTCATGCAATCATTGGGAAAATGCCCCATGACAAAATACGCATTGGTAAAAACACAGAAAAAATCATATCCATCAACTAAATTTAAAGTATGAAAATAATATCATGGAATGTAAACGGTATCCGAGCCTCAGTCAAAAAGGGATTGATTGATATCATCCAAGATTTAGACGCTGATATATTTTGTATTCAAGAGACAAAAGCTCAAGACGATCAAGTAGAAGAAGCTCTCACTAAACTTTCTGGTTATTCTATTTTTAGTAATTCTGCCGTAAAAAAAGGCTACAGTGGTGTTGCCATCTTATCCAAAACGGAACCCATAAAAATTACTGCAGATATTCAGATAGAGGAGCATGACCAAGAAGGACGAGTTATTACTGCTGAATACGCGGACTTTTATTTGGTTAATGTTTATGTCCCGAATAGTGGTGCTG
>CAJXBI010000028.1 GCA_913050005.1 uncultured Bacteroidota bacterium | reverse complement strand
TTTAAATGACTTAGCTGCCTCATATAATAGCGAAGCTCCCCTTAGAAATACCTCTGCATCTAAAATATCACTACCAGTATGCATATGTAGTCCATTGACACGTATTCCGAGATTATCAACAATTCTTTTAATATGAGGAACTTGATATATACTTATACCAAACTTACTATCAATATGACCCACTGATATGTGTGTATTCCCCCCTGCCATAATATGAGGATTTAATCGAATACAGCATGGTACTGTATCACCATATTCATTTCCAAATCGTTCTAAGGTATAAAGTTCATCAATATTTATTACAAGTCCAAGCTCAACAGCTTTCTTTATTTCATCAAATGAAACACAATTTGGAGTATATAAAATATCTTTAGGTTTAAAACCTGCTCGTAATCCAATTTCTGCCTCCTGTATACTGACTGTATCAAGTCCTGCACCTTCTTTTTGGAGGATTTTTAATACATTAATGTTTGTTAGTGCTTTACATGCGTATTTCAAATGAACATCAATACCTTTAAAAGCATTTTTTAACGAATGATAATTATTTACAATTACTTCTGAATTATATACATATAAAGGAGTTCCATAATTCTTGGTTAGTTCCGAAACTAAAACTCCACCAAACTTATAACCTCTTTTAGTTAATTCCATTTTATTATATTATCTAGTTAAACTGTTCTTTAAATCTAAATATATTGATTCAAAGATATTTATATTTCAAAATGCAAACACTTAGTCTTTAAATACAGAAATAATATTAAATTCTGATATATTTAGAATGGGAAACCAATTGCAAAGTTAACGGCAGAGTGATCAAAAACCCATCTGTCTCGTGAAAAATATCTGATAATCCATCTTTCATCATCAACCAATGATGGGTCATGTAACGAAATTCCCCAATCCACTCTAAAAACTACATACGAAAAATCAAATCTGATGCCTATACCACTATTTAAAGCAAGCTCCTTGTAAAAACGATTAAACCTAAATTCACCATCAGGGAAGTTCATATCTTTACTATAATTCCAAATGTTACCAGCATCAACAAATACAGCTCCATCAATCAATTTATCGATAATATCAAAACGATATTCTAAACTTGCTTGCAGTAGAATCTCTCCTGTCTTTTCAATTGTAATTGCATTACTCGAATCTTGATAACCACCTGGGCCTAGCGTTCTTGGTCTCCATGCACGAAGACTATTTCCGCCACCTACAAAAAATCGGCGTTCAAAAGGCAAAAATTCTGTATTTCCATATGGTAAACCAATACCAGTGTTAAATCGATACGCTATTGAGTTATTTTCATCCCAAACAAATGTGTACGACAAATCGATATCAGATCTGGCATACTGAGAATATTTCACACCAAAAATTTCACGGTTTTTAGCAGTCTCATTAGTAAACAAATCAAAATATGAAGAAATCAGATTCCCAGATAATTCAATAGCATTAGACCTAATCTGCCAATATGATTTTCTATTATTAGTTTTATTGTTCCAATGAATCGTTGCCTTCGGACCAGCAATAATGTTATTTGTCAATAATTGACTTGTATAAAATTGTGCACTATTATCCAAAGTTTTTAAAAAGTCTGGGTTAATATTAGCTTGATTTATACTAACCCTCAGAGGAGTTATTCCGAATGAAAATTGGTTTTTGGAAAAAGCATAGGTGAAATTAAACGGGATAACATTCCTTGTAAAACTTACATTTCGATCGTGAAGATATGAAATATTTATTCGGGTATTTTTCTTTGTGAATGTCTGACTGATTTTTTTTCGCTCAAAATAAACCAATGATGGAATTTTAAGTTCTGCATTTACACTTTGTCTAAATCCGTTCAAATTTCCATTATTATCATTTATCAATTGAGTTTCAAATGCTGTAAGCGAACTCAAACTGAAAGATTCCCCACTACCAAACACATTTCTGTTATTCAGCCTAAAGTTATTTGCAATACCAAAATTTTGATCAGACGTTGACTGCACAACATCACTCCTATCTGTATATATTGCTTGTGGTTCCCACGTAAAATCGTGTTTTGGTGCAGTTTGGAGAATAATTTCGGCAGTAAAAAGTTTGGTTAAGCTATCCTCATCTGATGGATTAAAACGAATAGTCACAAACTCAAACAAGTCCATTGAAAGTAAATTGGCATATGTTTTCTGAACTTGATCCGCGTTATACAATTCACCTACCCTAAACAATATGTTTTTTGATAGTGTAGAGGGATTAATGTAATAACTACCCTCTATAAATTGAATACCTTGGTATAGTATCGTTTCTTGATGTGAAGCATCGTCTATTTTTACTAAAATCTGTTCAATATATTTTTGCGAATGGGTTTGTGTATCATCTAAATTTCGAATATTTAAAATAACACTTGCCTGATTTTCACCTAAACTAGTATCAATATCTAGATCAATATATGAACTATTAAATTTATAAAATCCACGATTTCTGAAGAGATCTGTTATCCTGTTACGTTCAGCTTCAATATTCTGAAAATCAATTCTTTGGCCAACACTCAATTTTTGTTCGGCTTGATTTGAACGTAAAATGTCATCCATAATCTTGGATAATGTTATGTAAGTTAGTTTTTGAATGGTATGATGGTTATTTAAATTAACATTATAAATAACCTTCGATCTATTTTTATATCCTAATTTGGGCTTTACTGAATAGGTTACACTATTATCAAAATACCCCTTTCCAAAATAAAAGTCAGATAGTTTTTGAGTAGAAATATTAATTTTATTTGAATCAATAAGAACAGGTGGTTCACCAATTTTTTCCGCAAGCCGTCTTAATGTACGTTGTTTTTTTCTAATCCCAAGTCCTTTTTTCCCATACTGATATGCCCAAAGGTGAAATTTTATAAAACCTAATAATTCACGATTTGGTTTTTGCTTTAAGTTTTTACTTTCTGTTTTTAAATCAACACTATGTAAATCTTCACGAACAATTTTATTTTTAACTAATAACTGCTCACCATCAGGGACAACACGCATAATATGACAGGCCGTCAAACTTAAAAAACACCAAAGTGTCAGACAATATTTTAGTTTTGTATTCAATTAGTATATTATCATTGCTCAGCAAAGTTAAAATAAAACAATACCAACAGCTTCAATCAAAAAAGTTTAGGCAAAATTATAGTCTATTTATGGTTGAAGGACTAAAATCTGTAAATGAATTAATTCAAAGTAAATGGCCCATTGAATCTATTATATGCTCTAATGATTTTGAGGGTGATATTAAATCGATCAATTCGATTGATCTTTTTTTAGTCAAACCTAAAGAATTCGAGTCTATTTCTCAACAAAAAAATCCACAAGGAATATTAGCTATCGCCCAATTTCATGAACTTAATTTAATAGAAACATCTAGGCAAATAGCTTTAGACGGAATCAACAATCCTGGAAATTTAGGGACCATAATTCGTATAGCTGACTGGTATGGGATTAACACAATCTATTGTAGTCGAAATACAGTTGATTTATATAATACCAAAGTTATCCAATCTAGTATGGGTTCTTTCCTTAGGGTTCAATTAAAATACGGTGATCTCAATGAATTATTAAAGCATAAGGATGTATATGCAACAATGTTAAATGGAGAGAATATACGAAAGTTGCCAACGATAAATAAGGGTGTTTTATTAATTGGTAATGAAGCAAATGGCATCTCAGAATCTTTAATTGAAAAGCTTAATCACACGCCCATAACAATCCCTGGTAATATTCAAACTGAAAGCTTAAATGCTGCTATGGCAACAGCCATTTGTTGTGAGCGGTTATTAGGTTAGAAAACTAAAACTAATCCAAAACACTTTTTTATCGCTACCTTTGCACCAACATATAGCAGTAGAGCAGTCTGGTTTCAAACAACACATGTCGAAAAGTGCTCATTTGCTATAACTAAATAACAAAATGAGTACATTTAAAGACATGGGCTTAAAATCAGAGATTTTAAGTGCCATCAAAGACCTAGGCTACGAGAGTCCTACGCCTATTCAAAAACTAGCCTTACCAAAGGTATTGGAATCCAAACAAGATTTAATTGCATTTGCACAAACAGGAACAGGAAAAACAGCTGCATTCAGTCTACCAATTCTCAACCAAATTAATTCAAGTGCTGAGGGTATCAAGTGCATTGTTTTAAGTCCAACAAGAGAGCTTGGTCTTCAAATTGCAGAAGACATTAAAAGCTACTCGAAAAATATCCCCGGTTTTAAAGTAGTGGCCGTCTATGGTGGCGCTGACATTAACCAGCAAATGAGAAAATTAGAACGTGGATGTGATGTAGTAGTAGGAACCCCAGGAAGAACACTTGACCTTATTAAACGAAATCGCCTCAATCTTGAAAGGGTTCAATATCTCGTATTGGATGAAGCAGACGAAATGCTTAGTATGGGATTTGCAGAAGACCTTGATGCTATCTTAGCAAATACACCACAAGAAAAACAAACTTTACTATTTTCTGCTACCATGCCACCTGACATGGTTAAATTAAGTAAAAAATATATGACTGATCCTGCCGAAATTTCTGCAGGAAGCAAACAGCAAGCTAATACCAACGTAACTCATCAGTACTATAAAATTAACTCAAGAGACAGATACCCATCACTTAAACGTGCTGTTGACATAGCACCAGACATATATGGTATTATTTTTTGTAGAACTAGAGCAGAAACTAAAGAGGTAGCTGAACGTCTAGCTGAAGATGGCTATAACACAGATGCACTTCACGGAGACTTATCTCAAGCCCAGCGTGATCATGTAATGAATCGTTTTAGAAATCGTCAATTACAATTATTAGTTGCTACGGATGTTGCTGCTAGAGGCCTTGATGTTAACGAACTCACACATGTAATTAATTTTAAATTGCCTGATGAAGATGACGTTTATGTCCATCGAAGTGGAAGAACTGGAAGAGCAACAAATGTTGGGATATCACTTTCGCTTCTTACGGCTAAGGAAGAAAATCGACTTCGTTATCTTGAAAAAAAGATTGGTAGGGAATTTAAAAAAGTATTAATACCAAATGGACAAGAAATCTGTGAAAAGCAACTATTTAGTCTTATCGATAATATCAAAGAAACTGAAATAGCAAATAGTCATATTGATGGTTTCTTACCTCAAATTTTTGAGATGTTTAAAGACATGACCAAAGAGGAGGTTCTTAAAAAAATTGTATCTACAGAATTTAACAGATTCTTAGAATATTATCGTGATGCCCCTGATCTCAACAAGACGTCTGACAAAAGAGAGCGAGATAGAAATAAAGAAAAAAATAACGGAAGAGATCAAGATGATCGCAGCGAAAGAAGAAACCGTAAAGAAAGACGTGAGCACAAAACTGCTGCAAATATGACACGATACTTCATTAACCAAGGTAAAAAAGACGGTTTTAGCCCGAAGTTACTTATGGGAATGATTAACTCACACATGGATGGTTTATCTCCTGAAATTGGACAGATTGAGATCATGAAAATGTTTTCATTTTTTGAGATGGAATCTGGACATACGTCAGATCTTCAACGTGCAGCCAAGCAAATGGAATTTAACGGTAGAGAGGTCGCTATTGAAGAGAGTTCACCGAGACCTGAAGGTAGTGATCGAAAAGAAAAACGCAGTAGACGTCGAGATAGGGGCAGTGATAATCGCGGAAATAGCGGAAGAAGCAGACGAAGACCAAGTGGCGGAAGCCATGGTGCTAAACGACGAAGAAGATATTAACGTCTTACTCCTCTTGCATTTAGACTTCTTCTGTATGCACGCGCATTTTTACGATGCTCTAAAGCACTCGAGGTGAAATTATGATAATAAGATCTATCGGGTTTTGCACACATAAAAATATAATTATGTTTTTTGGGGTTTATGCTCGCCAAAATTGCCCGTTTATCAGGAGTAAATATTGGACCAGGGGGCAATCCTTTATTCAAGTATGTGTTATAAGGGTGCTTAGTTTTTAAATCTCGATACAAAACACGTTTCCTGCCCTCTCTACCAACAACATACAATACAGTTGGGTCGGCCTGAAGTAACATCCTCTTTCGAATTCGATTGAGATATAGCCCAGCAATAACTGGCATTTCACTGACATGAACTGCTTCTCCATCAACGATACTTCCAAGTACACACGCTTCTTTTGTTGTTAAACCCACTGATTTGGCTTTGTCTTTTCGATCTGGAGACCAAAACGTATTGTACTCATATAGAAACCGTTGAATAACATCATCAGCTGAAACAGCCCAGTTGAAATGATAGTGATCCGATAGAAAAACACACCACTTATTTTCATCAGTAAAACCATTTTGTTCTACCCAATCATTATTTAATACCTCAATAAAATCTGCTTTGCTAGGTTCTAAATTAGAAACTAAATGATCTATAATTTGGGTTCTAGTCATTTCTAAATTAATCTTTATGACTACCTTATCCCAATCACCATTTCTTATTTTTCGAATGAGCTGAACATTTGTAAATCGCCCATCAATTTTATATCTACCAGGCTTAAAAGTATTTGATAAATTCATTTTTTGTGCAGCTAAGTCAAAAGTTTGAACATTCTTTACAATCTCATTATTAATTAATCCTTGCCGAACTGTCTGATAATTATCGTCATGACGAATGTAAAAATAAGTGCCATCACTCGATGAAGTTGTATTCACAGCAAAAAACACATAATAACCAACAGATAAGCATAACATTACTATTATTAAAAGTATGCCAACGTATTTTCGTTTCATTTTCTTCAAATCTGATAGTTATAAAACGCAAATAAAGTAAACTTAAATATTAGTTTTGTCTTTTATTACAATGAATATTGCATTAATTGGTTACGGAAAGATGGGTAAATCCATAGAAGCAATGGCGTTAAACCTAGGTCATCGAATAGTGGCTAAAATTGATTCGGAAGATTTTACCCCATCCGATTTATTTAATGCTGACGTTGCTATTGAGTTTTCACAACCAAATGTAGCTGTAGAAAACATAAAAAAATGTTTTGAAGCTGATATTCCAGTTGTTGTGGGCACAACAGGTTGGTATGACCAATATGAAGAAATTTATAAATTGGCTGATGAAACTGGACAATCACTATTTACTGCAACAAATTTTAGTATAGGAGTCAATATAGTTTTTAATATAAACCAAAAACTAGCTGAAATCATGAATCAGTTTCCTGAGTACGATGTTCATATGACAGAAATTCACCATCTCGAAAAAAAGGACCACCCCAGTGGAACCGCCAGCAAACTTGCTGAAGGGGTTATTAAGGCTATAGATAGAAAAACAGGATATCTTGGTCGTATTAATGAAACTTATCACAAAAAAACATCGTTAGACTTGCACATTAATTGTAAGAGAGAAAAAAATGTACCCGGTTATCATGAAGTTTCGTATACCAGCAACATTGACGAAATATCCATCCACCATAATGCCAAAACTAGAGAAGGCTTTACAAAAGGAGCAATCCTTGCTGCTCAATGGATTATAGGTAAGAAGGGTGTATTCACAATGAACGATTTATTAAAATTTTAAACCATGAAAATTAACTTAAAAGAAGATTGGAAATTACTAAGTAAGAGAGCTGCTATTTTTTATATTGCTTTCAGTGTAATAAACTTAATTACATTTATGCTATTATTCACACAAACTGATGCTGGCATAATATCTTCATTGATCTATTACTTATTTTGGCAGGTTACAATATGGATATACTACATGTTTCGTTATAAAAAACGAAATAAAATGAAAGGTGGAGAATGGATTGATGCTGCCATGTTTGCTGTTATTGCTGCTACACTAATCCGAACATTCTTTATTGAAGCCTATCAAATACCGACTTCATCAATGGAAAAATCGCTTTTAAGAGGAGATTTCCTTTTTGTAAGCAAATTGAATTTTGGACCAAGAATACCAATAACTCCTATTTCGTTTCCGTTTGTACACCAAGAGCTTCCAATTGTTGGAGGAAAGGCCTATTCTGAAGCACTTCAACTACCATTTTACAGACTTCCTGGATTTCAAAAAATTAAAAATAATGATGTGGTTGTATTCAACTACCCCGGTGAAGATGATTTTCCGGTAGATAAAAAAACAAATTATATCAAGCGTTGTATTGCTATTGCAGGTGACAGTCTATCTATTAAAGATGGTAAAGTATCTGTAAATGGAAAATTAGCTAATGTAGCTGTTCACGGCCAAACAAGCTATCGAGTCAACACAACCAATGTTCTTGATCGAAGAACGTTAGAAAAAATAGATGTTTCAGAGTATGGGTACAATCAATATTTGGCAGGATACGAAATGTGGATGACTCGCTATAACGAAGAAGAAGTGGTTAGGTTACCCGGTGTAATTGAAATACTTCCAGGTATTGATAAAAAAGGAAACTACCCTGAAATATTCCCTCATATTCCCTATCAACTTCCGTGGAGCAGAGATAACTATGGTAGTATTTATGTCCCAAAACGAGGTGATATTTTAAAACTAGATTCAACATCGATTTGGATTTATAAAGATTTAATCAAAAAATACGAAAGCAATGCAAGTTATGCTATCGAAAATGGTAAAGCTTACATAGACGGTAAGGAAATTACGGAATACAAAGTTCAAATGGATTACTATTTTATGATGGGAGACAACAGACATCGAAGTGCCGATTCACGTTATTGGGGATTTGTTCCTGAAGACCATGTCGTTGGGAAAGCTCTTTTCATTTGGATGAGTATAGAGCAAGATGGAATATACGGAGGAAGGCATAAAAATATATTCAGTAGAATTCGATGGAGCAGACTTTTTAACAGAATACACTAGTGAAAAACTCCCATAAATTGCGAATCATATTTATGGGTAATCCTGAATTTGCCCGCTACCATCTTGAACGAATGTTAGTGGAAGGATTTAATGTTGTAGCTGTGATTTCTGCTGCCGACAAACCTGGTGGACGAGGGATGAAAATCCAATCAACTCCAGTCACCACGTTTGCCAAATCTAAAAACATACCATGCCTTCAACCCACTAATCTAAAAAACACTAATTTCCAGAAAGAGCTTAAATCATACAAAGCAGATATTCAAGTAGTCATTGCCTTTCGGATGTTACCAGAATCTGTATGGAATATGCCTCCACTAGGTACTGTGAATCTACATGCATCATTACTCCCTCAATATCGTGGTGCAGCTCCAATAAATTGGGCAATTATAAATGGTGAAAAGAGATCAGGCGTTACAACCTTTCGGTTAAAACACGAAATTGATACAGGTGGTATTCTCATACAAAATGAATGTGATGTAGCAACAAACGACACCGCAGGATCATTACACAACAAACTAATGACTCTGGGTGCTAAAACCATGGTCGAAACTTTACGCAGAATTTCTGATAAATCCATTGAAGAAATACCTCAAATCGATTCAAATAATTTAAAAAGTGCTCCAAAACTTTTTTCACACAATACGCAAATCAATTGGGATATGTCTGGATACAAAATCAGAAATTTTGTGAGAGGTTTACACCCCTATCCAATTGCATACACATTTTTAGACGGTAAAAAGCTTAAAGTCTATCAAGTAAATTTTGTAAATAAAAGCCATAATCATCCAGTAGGAAAATTCTTTTCAGACTACAAGAAATACCTGGCAGTTAGCGTGATTGGTGGATATATTGAATTACTTGAAATTAAACTTCAAGGAAAACGTCAAATGATGATATCTGACTTTTTGAATGGCTATACCTCTGATGCTTTAGAGCCAATACTATAAATCAAAATTCTACGTTATTTCGCCCTACAAAACTTGTGTTAATACATGTGAATTTTTGGGTACAAATTAACTACCTTTGCACTCCAATAAAATCATGTGGGAAAAGTTAGCCAACACAATTTTAAGAAATAGACTTTCTCTAATTCTCTTTCTTGTGATCTCAACTGTCTTGATGGTATACAAATCCACTCAAGTTCAATTAGCTTATGACAATCCCAAATTTATCCCTGATAATGATGCGGACATGATTACCTACCAAGAATTTAAAGAAATTTTTGGTGATGATGGAAGTGTAATGGTAGTTGGCATTAAATCCAAGAAAATTTTTGAGCTCGATTTTTTCAACGATTGGTATGATATTACTCATCGGTTAGATACTACACCCAATATTAAACAAGTGATTTCTTTGGCTAACCTAATTACGTTATCCAAAGAATCAAGCTTTAAGTATTTTGAAGAAGATTCTTTTGAAACAAGTGTATTTCTTCCCCATCCGTTCATAACAGAAAAACCTGAAACTCAATCAGATTTAGATAGCATTTACAATTCCGTTAAAAATCTTCGGTTTTATGAAGGTCTACTTTTTAACGATACTTCTGATTTTGCTTTAATGGCCATAACGCTAGATAAATCAGTTTTGGATACCAAAGAAAGAGTTGGATTTGTTAATAAAATTCAAGACGATATATCATCAATATGCTCTCAACATGGCGTTGAAGTTCATTATTCGGGATTACCTTTTATCCGGACCAAAATGTCGCAGATGATCAAACAAGAGCTTGTTCGATTTACGTTGGTATCCATGATATTGACCTCGTTGATTCTATTGTTTTTCTTTAGAAGTTTGCCAACAATTGCATTCTCGTTACTAACTGTAGTTATAGGTGTAATTTGGTGTATTGGAATACTTGTATTACTCGGTTATAAAATTTCTATGTTCATTGGTTTATTACCTCCATTGATTGTGGTTATTGGCATAGCTAATTGCATCTATCTTCTCAATAAATATCATGATGAATATCGTTCTCATGAAAATAAAATCAAGGCACTCCAACGAGTTATATCTAAGGTAGGTCGAGCTGTTTTGTTCACCAACTTAACTACCGCAATTGGGTTTGGTGTATTCACCTTAACTGGAAGTTCCGTATTACAAGAATTTGGGTTAACTGCCTTTTTATCCATCATGGCGGTATTTATTATCTCCATCATATTAATTCCAGTCCTTTTTAGCTTTCTACCCCCTCCTAATACGAGACAAACTAAACATTTGGACTACAAGTTTTTAAATAAATTAATTGATAAGATATCATTCGTTGTTCTTCACCATAGAAAATGGGTTTACCTATCTACCATCATAATCGTAATAGGTTCCTTTGTTGGAATGGCTCTTCTCAAAAATGTTGGGTACATGGTGGACGATATTTCAAAACAAGACAAGTTATACTTAGATTTAAAATTCTTTGAAAAGAATGTTAATGGTGTAATGCCATTTGAGATTATTGTTGACTCAAAAAAGCCTCAAGGCATTTTTGATATCCGAACTTTAATGAAGATTAACTTGCTTGAACGAAAGATTCTTTCATACCCAGAGTTTTCCAGTCCAGTAAGTATTTCTAAAACAATGAAATTCTTAAATCAGGCATATTTTGACGGAGACCCCAGAAGATTTCGGACTCCAAGTGTACTTGATTTAGGAAATATCATGAGTGCTATCCCGGAGAATGAGACTAATGATGATTTGATACATAGCCTAATCAATGACGATAACAGCAAGGCTAGAATCAGTGTTCAAATGGCTGACGTTGGAAGTGTTCGAATTAAAGAATTACAACAAGAAATTGGGAATATTGCAGATACCATCTTCAACTATCAAAGAAACACTGAAGATATTTTTACTGATTCTATAATATCTATTGAATTATTTGACTCGGCTACCAATTTGTATGACACCACCTACTATTCAACACAGATTATAACATATAACCCTGTCGATATTAGTAAAATGACTGATATATCAATCACAGGCACAAGTATTATCTTCTTGAAAGGAAATGATTATTTGATAAGCAATCTATTAATGAGTTTACTTATTGCTTTTATTATTATCTCCTTACTCATGGCCAGTATATTTAAATCATTGCGAATGATTTTGATTTCGATGCTACCAAATCTGATTCCATTATTGTTTACCGCAGGAATTATGGGTTATTTTGGAGTAAACTTCAAGCCAAGTACTGTATTAGTGTTTAGTGTGGCATTTGGAATAGCAGTGGATTTCTCCATTCACTTTCTAACTAAATACAAAATAGAATTAAAAAATGCATCCTCAATATCTAATGCAGTTGCAAACGTTCAAAAAGAGATTAGCACAAGCATGATATACACCGCAGTTATTCTATTCTTTGGTTTCATCATATTTATTTTTTCAGATTTTGGAGGGACTATTGCTCTTGGTTTATTTACAGCAATTACACTACTCATCGCTCTGCTTTCAAATTTAATATTGCTGCCATCCTTACTTCTTTCTTATGATATTGCTCAAGAAAAAAGAAGCCTTAAATAATTATAGCAACATCATTTAAAAAACTAGACTTATTATCATATCTTATACTTGTTGTAAAATACTACCTTTGCAAACTTCATAATTAGATAAGAAAAAAGTTTATGTCTAAAGGTCATTCATATCCTCAATACAAGCAACTCAACCTCCCATCTATAGAAAAAGATGTTTTAAATTTTTGGAAAGAAAATGCTGTTTTCAAAAAAAGTATTAAAAATAGACAAGATGAAGAAACCTATGTTTTTTATGAAGGGCCTCCCTCTGCAAACGGAATGCCAGGTATACACCACGTGATAAGCCGAAGTATCAAAGATGTATTTTGTAGATATAAGACCTTGCAAGGCTTTAGAGTAAATCGAAAAGCGGGTTGGGATACGCATGGGCTTCCTGTTGAATTACAAGTAGAAAAAACATTAGGAATAACTAAAGAAGATATCGGTACCAAAATATCCGTTGAAGATTACAACAAGGCCTGTCGTGCAGATGTGTTAAAATTCAAAGATAAATGGGATGATCTTACTGAAAAAATAGGTTATTGGGTAGATTTAGATCACCCATATATAACATATGAAAATGAATATATTGAATCGGTATGGAACTTACTAAAACGACTTTATGATAAAGGATATTTATATAAAGGCCATACAATTCAACCATTCTCACCAGCTGCAGGCACTGGGCTTAGTTCTCATGAGCTCAACCAACCTGGTACTTACAAGAATGTAAAGGACACTACAATTGTTGCTCAATTCCAATTAGAACATCCAGATGCAGTAGATTTAAATATGAATTGGGGTAAAACCTATTGTCTTGCATGGACTACTACACCATGGACTTTACCAAGTAATACAGCTTTGGGTATTGGACCTAAAATTGACTACACTGTCATAAAAACTTTCAACCCCTATACATTTGAAAAAATCACTGTAGTATTAGCTACTAAACTGGTTGAAAAATATTTCCCCTCTAAAAATAAAGCTATTGAATTAACGGATTATCGAGAGGGTGATAAAGTAATTCCATTTGAAATAGTTAAAGAAATAAAGGGTGCTGTATTGGTTGGTCAGAAATACCATCAGCTAATGCCTTACCAACAACCTAAAGATGGTAAAGCATTTGAAATTATTGCTGCCAACTTCGTAACCAC
>CAJXBI010000027.1 GCA_913050005.1 uncultured Bacteroidota bacterium | reverse complement strand
ATGATATGGTTAAAATGACCATCGAAGAAATTAAATCGATTATTAGACCATGTGGTTTATCACCTATGAAAAGTAAGGGAATATACGGATTAAGTAAAATTTTAATAGAAGAATATGAAGGTCAAGTCCCTCAAAATATGGAGTCCCTAGAAAAACTCCCAGCTGTTGGTCATAAAACAGCAAGTGTAGTCATGAGTCAAGCATTTGGTGTTCCCGCATTTCCTATTGATACTCACATACACCGACTTGCATACCGTTGGAAGTTAAGCACAGGTAAAAATGTAAAACAAACAGAGAAAGATTTAAAATCTTGTTTTCCAATTGAATCATGGAATAAAGTGCATCTCCAAATTATTTTCTTTGGAAGAAAATACTGTCCGGCTAGAGGTCATAACCCAAGAACTTGTCCTATATGTAAAACTTATGGTCGAGCATCACTATTCAAATAAGTTATTAATCAAAGTTTTTTATACATATACACCTAACTTTGCTAACGAACAATGAATCTGGAAGTAATTTACGAGGATAATCACCTAATTGCTGTAAATAAACCAGCAGGTCTTGTAGTTCAAGATAATGAACACGGTCTAGCATCTTTGGAGCATCATGTGAAGTCTTATATAAAAGTAAGATACAACAAACCTGGAGATGTTTTTTTAGGATGTATTCATCGGTTAGACACCAATGTTACTGGTATCGTATTATTTGCAAGAACAAGTAAGGCTCTAACTCGGATGAATGATCAATTCAAAAATCGATTAATTCAAAAGACATACGCTGCTCTAATTCGGCGAAAACCCCAACCAATGGCTGGCACACTTGAACATTGGTTAAAAAAAGATTCAAAACAGAATAAAACAAAACTATACCATGAAAAACAAAGTGGTAGTAAAAAAGCAATCCTTCATTACGAATTTATCAATACTGCGAACCATTGCTTTTTGGTAAAGGTTAGACCAATTACAGGAAGGCCTCATCAAATACGTGTTCAACTTGCTCGAACATTTACTGGAATCGTTGGAGATGTGAAGTATGGTCAAACAAAACCAACATCAGATAGAAGTATTTATTTACACGCACTTGGTTTATTATTTATGCATCCTGTAAGCAAAGAAAATTTAAATTTGCATGCTCCAATGCCTCGATTTGGAAATTGGAAATTTTTTAAAGACATCGAAAAAAACTTGTTGAAAGAATGAATCAAATCGTAAAAATACCCCGAGCTAAAAATGAACCTGTAAAATCATACGCCCCAGGTGATATTGAGACTCTTAATCTAAAAAGTCAACTTCAAGAAATGAAAAATACTCCGATAGATATTCCAATGTATATCGGCAGTAAAGAAATTTTTACAGAAGAGAAAATATCCATGCACCCACCGCATGAGATCAATCATACATTAGGTACATTTAACAAAGGAAATGCTTCTCACGTTGAAGCTGCAATTTCTGCAGCTTTGGAGGCCAAAGAAAGCTGGGCAAAGATGCCTTGGGAATCTCGAGCTGCTATTTTTTTGAGAGCTGCTGATCTTTTAGCAGGGCCATATCGAGACAGAATGAATGCAGCAACCATGCTTGCGCAATCTAAAAATGCAATGCAAGCTGAAATAGACGCAGCATGTGAAATGATTGATTTTTTCAAATTCAATGTTCAATACATGAGTGAAATTTATGCACAACAGCCGCCAGAAAATTCACCAGGTGTATGGAATCAACTTGAATACAGGCCTTTAGAAGGTTTTGTATTTGCACTCTCACCTTTCAACTTTACAAGTATAGCTGCAAACCTATGTTCAGCTCCTGCAATGATGGGAAATACTGTTGTATGGAAACCAGCAGAAACACAAATCTATAGTGCTCAAGTGATTATGGAACTATACAAAGAGGCAGGTTTACCAGATGGAGTTATCAATCTTGTTTATGTAGATGGACCTACTACAGGTGATGTGATTTTTAGTCACAGTGATTTTGCGGGTATCCATTTTACTGGAAGTACAAAAGTATTCAGACATATATGGAAAACCGTAGGAAACAACATAGATAAATACCGAAGTTATCCTAGAATTGTTGGCGAAACTGGTGGTAAGGATTTTGTGATGGTTCATGCAAGTGCAGATATCAATCAAGTAAATACCGCTCTTGTTCGAGGATCTTTTGAATTCCAGGGCCAAAAATGTTCTGCAGCATCTAGAGCGTACATTCCAAAAAGTATGTGGACCAAATTAAAACCAATCCTTGTCGAAACTACAAATAGCCTTAAAATGGGTACTACTGAGGATTTCAGTAACTATATTAACGCCGTAATTGACCAAAAATCCTTCGATAAAATTTCGAGCTATATTGATAAAGTGAGTGAGAGTTCAGAGGCTGAGATAATTGCTGGTGGTTCTTATGATGATAGTGATGGATATTTTATTCGTCCAACTATTATTGAAACAACAAATCCAGCATATGCGACCATGTGTGATGAATTATTTGGACCTGTTTTATCCATATACATTTACCCTGACAATGAATACGAAAAAACGCTCCATTTGGTAGATAATACTTCAGAATATGCTTTAACTGGTGCTATTTTCGCAAAAGGGCGAGAACATATTAATACTGCATTAGATATTTTAAGAAACTCAGCAGGTAATTTTTATATAAATGATAAGCCAACTGGAGCAGTTGTTGGACAACAACCATTTGGAGGTGCTAGAGGAAGTGGAACTAATGATAAAGCTGGAGCACCTGTAAATTTAATGCGTTGGACATCAATGCGAACCATTAAAGAAACATTTGTTTCTCCATTGTCTTACGAATATCCATTTCATAGCTAAATAATCATGAATAAATTACCACTTTTATTAATTATCATATTCGCTCTTGGCTGTGGGAATAACTCACAATCAGGTTTTGAAAATGAAGAACCCATTTCATCTGCACCAATTACAAACTCAGAAATCATCATGACCGACACAGTTTTTATAGTGGCATTGGGTGAAAATATGAGTGAAATGAGGTTTAACAAAAAAGTTATTCGTGTTCCTTCAGAAAAAAATATAACTATTGCTTTAACTAATGAAAGCACTGATGCAACTATGCCTCACAATATTGTATTCATTGAAAAAGGACAAGCAAATGATGTTGGTCAAGGGGGACTAAGCCATAAAAACAATGCTTATGTTGATCCAAATGATGAAAATGTTATTGCACACTCACCACTTGCTCAAATTGGGGAGACTGTTTACTTTTCATTTAAAACTCCTAAATCGGGAGAGTATATGTTCATTTGTTCCTACCCGGGTCATTGGGGGATTATGAAAGGTACATTTTTTACTAAATAAGTTTAAAA
Organism: uncultured Bacteroidota bacterium; assembly: GCA_913050005.1. Lineage (GTDB taxonomy): Bacteria > Bacteroidota > Bacteroidia > NS11-12g > UBA9320 > UBA9320. The sequence goes on along the minus strand of CAJXBI010000027.1, from coordinate 11,043 downwards.
TGGGTCATCCTCTCCTGGATCAAAAGGAGACATATCATTCATCTTGCTTGATAAAGTTACACTGCTGTCATTAAATGTGTCTGATCCATAATTGCTATAACCCCAATCTGTAAACTTACCATAATGCTTCACAAATTTCAAATTAACTGTTCCAGGTGAACCATTTCGATGCTTACGAATGATTATTTCTGTTAAGCCCTCATTATCATTTCCTTCTTCATCTTGAGTTATGCCATAGTATTCTGGACGATAAATAAAAGTTACAAGGTCAGCATCTTGCTCAATAGAACCTGATTCCCTCAAATCAGACAACATTGGTCGTTTGTCTTGTCTTTGCTCTACTGCCCTACTTAATTGGGCAAGAGCAATAACTGGTATATCCAATTCTTTTGCCAACGATTTTAAGGATCGAGATATATAAGATATTTCTTGTTCACGATTACCAGCCAACTTTTTATTACCCTCGTCTGCCCTCATTAATTGGAGATAATCAATGATAATCATATCAATATTTCGTTGACGTTTTAGCCTTCTTGCCTTAGCTTTCAAGTCAAGAACAGTCAATGCTGGTGTATCATCAATAAAGATACCTGCATCCTCAATTGTACTGATTTTAGTATGCAGTTGCTGCCATTCGTGTTCTGCTAGTTTACCACTTCTAATCTTTTCCGATGATAATTCTGCTTCGGAAGAAATTAATCGTTTAACCAACTGTAAGCTACTCATTTCAAGGGAGAAAAGAGCAATATTTTTATTAGCTGTAACTGCTGCATTTCTAGCAACCGAAAGCACAAAAGCGGTCTTACCCATACCTGGTCTGGCAGCCAAAATAATCAAATCACTATTTTGCCATCCAGAGGTCATTCGATCCAATTCCGTGAAACCAGAACCAATACCTGATAGACCATTATTATCTGATTTTGATTCCTCAATATCTTTGATGGCTTTTGCGATCAAATCACTTACAGAATCATAATTCTTGGTCATACTGTCATTCTTAATTTCAAATAATTGCTTTTCAGATTCATCCAAAAGTTCGAAAGCATCGGAAGTTTCTTCGAATGCCTTTTCCCCTATTTCACCAGCAACAGAAATTAATTGTCGTTGAACACTTTTCTGAATGACAATGTGCGCGTGATATTCAATATTAGCAGCACTACTTACTCGATTTGTAAGTGAGGTAATATAGAATGCACCTCCAGCAGATTCTAGGTTTGCATTTTTACGTAATTGCTCAGTTACAGTGAGAATATCAATAGGATTTCCAGCCATAAATAATTGGAGAACTGCTTCGTAAATCACCTGATGACTCTCTACATAGAATGCCTCCTTCTTTAAATAACTTGCTACTTTTTCAGCAGCATGTTTCTCAAGCATTAAAGCTCCTAAAACAGCTTCCTCTAGTTCACGAGCCTGAGGTTGTAATTTGGACATTTTATTTAAATTATTGATTGAAAGTTTAGTTTTAGGTGTATTAACTTGCTTTTTATTCATCATGTTTCTTAACTAATAACTTTTAAAATTTTATACAATTACGCTTATGTTCCTCAAAATTATCTAGTACAATAACATTTCCTAACATCTCATTAGTTAATTAAAATTATTAACATACGATAAAAAAATGTTGGTGGAACGTTAATAAACAACCTCTAAAACCATAAACAACTACTAATCAGAGCGATTTTATCAACATAGTTTTTTTAAACAAAAAAAGTTTCACGAAAATACTAGTCAATACCTTAGAAATAAAAAAATGTAATTAGCTGATAATCAAATCAATTATAATTATCAACTAATATAATTTATATAACTCAATTTAAACGCAAATAGTAGTCAAATCAGGATAAAATGTAAAAAATAAGTAAAGGAATTGAAATGATGGTCTGACACACTTTTTTGGTCTTATATTTGTTAAGTATATTTATAATGGAGGCACAATTTTCACCAGGAGTCAAAGAAGTAATACAGTTTAGTCGTGAAGAAGCAATAAGACTAGGCCATAGTTACATTGGTACAGAACACTTATTGCTAGGTCTAATAAGACAAAGTGACGGAAAAGCAATACGACATTTGAAGGCAATGGGTATTGATATGCTCAGACTAAAAAAAGCAATTGAAGATAGTATTCAAGACAATTCCAATAAAACCACAAATATTGGAAATATTCCACTGACTAAACAAGCGGAAAAAGCACTCAAAATTACATATTTGGAAGCTAAAATTTTTAAAGATGATATTATTCGAACGGAACATCTACTTCTTTCCATACTGAGGGATGAAGACAATGTTGCATCAAAGATTCTAAACCAATTTGGCATAGATTACGACTTATTTAAAAGTGCCATGGAAGATAAATTTCCGGATACATCAATCGAAATGAGTAACGACTCACCAGAAGAGTTTTATCATGAAGAATCTGAAAAATCAACTCCCCCACAAAGCAAACCCAAATCAAAAAGTAAAACTCCTGTATTGGATAACTTTGGAAAAGACTTAACCAAATTGGCAGAAGCTGATAAATTGGACGCTATTATCGGTAGAGAAAAAGAAATCGAACGTGTTTCTCAAATCTTAAGTCGAAGAAAAAAGAATAATCCTGTTTTAATTGGAGAACCTGGAGTAGGTAAAACTGCCATTGCTGAAGGATTAGCTCTTCGTATCTCTCAGCGAAAAGTATCTCGCGTTTTATTTGATAAAAGAGTTGTCACCCTTGATCTAGCAAGTCTTGTGGCCGGAACAAAATACCGTGGTCAATTCGAAGAACGCATGAAAGCTGTCATGACTGAACTCGAAAAAACAGATAATATTATATTGTTCATTGATGAAATTCACACCATTGTTGGTGCAGGTGGTGCAAGTGGTTCTTTGGACGCTTCTAATATGTTTAAACCAGCACTTGCTCGAGGAGAAATCCAATGCATAGGAGCAACTACTCTTGATGAATATCGTCAATATATTGAAAAAGACGGAGCTTTAGAAAGAAGGTTTCAGAGCGTCATGGTAGAACCAACGTCTCCTGAAGAAACTCTCGAAATCCTTGAAAATATAAAATCTAAATACGAGGATCACCATAGTGTTGAGTACACCACTGAGGCACTCGAATCTTCTGTTAAAATGAGCGTTAGGTACATAACAGATCGTCATCTACCCGATAAAGCCATTGATGTGCTTGATGAAGTTGGTGCACGTGTTCATTTGAGTAACATTCACGTACCACAAAACATACTAGAACTCGAGCAAAAAATTGAAGAAATAAAGGAAAATAAAAATAGAGTAGTTAAAAGTCAAAAATACGAGGAGGCTGCTCGTTTGCGTGATGAAGAAAAATCACTGCTAGAGAGTCTTGAAGAAGAAAAAATTAAGTGGGAAGAAGACAGTAAAACTCAACGATACAAAGTAAAAGAAGATGATGTAGCTGATGTTATTGCAATGATGACAGGTATTCCAACTAAAAGAATTGCTCAAAAAGAAGGAAATAGACTCCTTAAAATGGGAGATGAATTAAAAGGCAGTGTGATAGGTCAAGATCAAGCAGTAGCTAAACTCACTAAAGCTATTCAACGTACCCGTGCAGGACTCAAATCACCCAACAAACCCATTGGATCATTTATTTTCCTTGGAGGCACAGGTGTTGGTAAAACAGAGATGGCAAAAACACTTGCCAAATACTTATTTGATTCCAAAGAAGCACTTCTAAGAATTGATATGAGTGAATACATGGAAAAATTTGCAGTATCAAGACTAGTGGGAGCTCCTCCGGGATATGTTGGATACGAAGAAGGGGGGATTTTGACTGAAAAAATTAGAAGAAAACCCTATGCAGTCATCCTGTTTGATGAAATTGAAAAAGCTCATCCAGATGTATTTAATCTTCTCCTTCAAGTACTGGACGAAGGGTTCTTAACAGACAGTCTAGGAAGGAAAGTAGACTTTAGAAATACCATTATTATCATGACTTCCAACATTGGTTCTAGACAACTTAAAGAGTTCGGGGCGGGTGTAGGTTTTGGTACTAATGCCAAAACTCAAGCAGCTGATTTAAATTCTAAAGGAGTTATTGAAAATGCTCTCAAACGATTTTTCTCTCCTGAATTTTTAAATAGAATTGATGATGTAGTTGTTTTCAATTCACTTGAGAAAGAACATATTCAACAAATACTTGAGCTGTCTTTATTAGAATTATTTTCTCGAATCAAACAAATTGGTTTTGACATAAAACTAGATCAACCAGCTAAAAACTATCTTGCTGAAAAAGGTTTTGATTCTGATTTTGGTGCTCGACCACTTAACAGAGCTATTCAAAAATATTTAGAAGACCCATTGGCAGAGGAAATTTTGAAATCCGATGTCAATGAAGGTGATTTAATTCTAGTTAAATACAACAAAAAACTAGACAAATTAGTCTTCAAAAAAGAAAAAGTAAAAATTACTACAAAAGATAAATAAACTCGCTAACCTTTTTATTTTTATCTAGAAGACATTTTAGGAAACCAATTAGACCATAATACAACTGATAACATAAATGTTACATCCAGTACAGATTTATCAGTATTAGTTAAATGGCAAACACTTTTTTTGATAAATAGCGGTGACTTCTTAGTAATCAAGATAATCATAATTTCTAAATTAAAAATAGAACTGCATAACTTAAAAGTCCTTGTTTATGATGAGGACTTTTTTTATTTGACAAAAGTTTAAATCAATATGGTTTAAGTGAAAAACTAGGTATAATAATCACTATTCCATTAAATTTGCGAGTCATGAAATTAGGATCAAGTCTCTTTAAATTTAGCTTAAAAGGTACCAACAATAGAACATACAATAATTATACATTTGCTGATAGAACAGCATTGGTAATCGTTATCACTTGTAATCATTGCCCATATGCAAGAGCATATTGGAGTAGGCTAATCAAGTTATACAATAAATTTGAAGAAGATAATCTTGGGATTCTAGCTATTAATTCTAATGACGCTAAGACATATCCTGCTGATTCATTTAGTGCAATGAAAGATCTCCATAAACAATTAAAGTTACCATTTCCATACTTACACGATGAATCTCAAAAAATTGCCAAAAAATTGAAAGCTACGCGTACGCCTGAAATTTTCGTCTACAATAGTAAAAGAAAACTAGTCTATAAAGGAGCTATAGATGATAATTGGGAAAATGAAAAGATGGTAACACGTGTTTACCTAGAAGATGCTATTGAATATACATTAGATGGCATGGAACCTGATTATACTGAAATACCTGCTATAGGCTGCAGTATAAAGTGGAAAAAGTAATATCCAATGGATTCACTCAAAGGTAAAAATATCGTAATTACAGGGGCTTCATCAGGGATTGGAAAAGCTCTATCAATAGAAGCCTCCAAATGTGGTGCTAATTTAGTTTTAGCATCAAGAAAAATAGATCAACTTGAAGCAATTAAATCAGAAATATCTAATCCTAAGTTAATAATATTATGTGTGCAAACAGATGTAACAAACCAAAAAGAATGTGAAAATTTAATGCAATTAGCGAACGAAAGACTTGGAAGTATTGATATCCTTATTAATAATGCTGGCATATCTATGAGATCGGCATTTGATGAAGTTGACATAAGTGTATTGGAGAAGGTCATGAAAGTGAACTTTTGGGGTACAGTCTATTGCTCAAGAGCAGCTATATCATCACTATTAAAAAGTAGAGGAAGTTTGGTTGCAGTTTCCTCAGTTACTGGCTTTAAAGGGCTACCTGGTAGAACAGGGTATGCATCTTCAAAGTTTGCAATTAATGGTCTCTTTGAGAGTATCCGAATGGAATATATGAATCAAGGATTGCACACACTAATTGCATGCCCTGGGTTTACCAAAAGTAAAATTCGATACAATGCTCTAACATCCAACGGTTCCAAACAAAAAAATAGTCCAGGCAATGAATCCACAATGGACAAAGCATCGGATGTAGCACTTGATATTTTACAAGCTATAAGAGATCGAAAAGATTTTATGCTTACAAACAAACAGGGTAAAATCATCTATTGGGTTAATAAATTTTTTCCTCGCTTTTTAGAAAAAAGAATTCATAAATCCATTGCAAAGGAACCCGACTCTCCAATAAAAAGTTAATGAAAATTTTAACAGAACTTTTCAAACAAACAGAAGAGGCACTCAGCCAACTATATGGGTTAGATGAGATTGATATTGATATTAGTTTCGAGCAAACCAATACGAAATATGACGGTGACCTCACACTAGTAGTATTCCCGTTTTTGAAATTCAGTAAAAAAAGACCTGAAGATACTGCCGAAGAAATCGGTAACTACATTTCCAATCAGTTAAATGAAATCAAAGCATTTAATGTAGTAAAAGGATTCTTAAACATTGAATTTAGTGATGAATATTGGCTGAATGCATTAAAAAATCGTTTTGATGAAGGAATCCAAGTCCCTAAAATTGGTGATAACAAAAAAATAGTTGTAGAATACTCCTCTCCTAACACCAATAAACCTCTTCACCTTGGGCATGTCAGAAACAATGTATTGGGATATTCAATTTGTCAAATTTTTGATGCAGTTGGTTACGAAGTTGTAAAAAACAATTTGGTTAATGACCGAGGTATTCACATTTGTAAGAGCATGATTGCTTATCAAAAATGGGGAAATAATGAAACACCTGAATCTTCTGGTCTTAAGGGGGATCATCTCATTGGAAAATACTATGTAAAATTTGACCAGAATTATCAAAAAGAAATTCAGGAATTAGTTTCTAATGGAATAGATAAAGAGGAAGCAAAAGAGAAATCCTCACTCATGGTTGAAACCCGAGATATGCTCCGAAAATGGGAGAACGGTGATTCAGGCACCGTTACTCTATGGAAGCAAATGAACAACTGGGTATATGAAGGGTTTGAGGAGACATACAACAGACTTGGTGTTAACTTCGATAAAATATACTATGAATCAGACACCTATCTGCTCGGTAAGGAAATTATCCAAGAAGGTTTAAAATCAAATGTCTTTTTCAAAAAGGAGGATGGGAGCATATGGATCGATCTTACACCTGAGGGATTAGACGAAAAAATTGTCCAACGATCTGATGGTACATCAGTATACATTACCCAAGATATAGGTACTGCCGACTTAAAATATGATGAATTTAAAATGGACAAGTTCGTCTATGTTGTTGGAAATGAACAAGACTACCATTTTAAGGTACTTCAACTTATCCTAAAACGATTAGGCAAATCATATGCAGATGGTCTTTATCACTTAAGTTATGGTATGGTTGACCTACCTGAAGGAAAAATGAAAAGTCGTGAGGGAACTGTGGTTGATGCTGATGAGTTAATGGATGAAGTCGTAGCAACTGCAAAAAAACAAACGGAAGAGTTGGGCAAAACCGATGGTATGAGCTCAAAAGAACTCACAGAACTATACGAAGTTCTTGGTATAGGTGCACTCAAATATTACTTACTTAAAGTTGATGCAAAAAAAAGAATGATGTACGACCCTAAAGAATCCATTGATTTTCAAGGCAATACTGCACCATTCATCCAATATACATATACGCGAATAGCATCACTACTTAGAGCTGCTGAAAAAGTTGATTTCAAATTCCCTAAAGAGTTAAATCCTGTAGAAAAAGATTTGATCAAATTAATTAGTAACTACCCTAATGTAATTACATCAGCTGCTAACAATTACAATCCATCTGAGGTATCCAATGCCGTGTATGAACTTGCTAAGACATTTAATAAGTTTTATCATGAGCATACTATACTTGGTGAGCAAGATCAAAACAAACGAAGCTTTCGAATAACGCTTTCAAATATAGTTGGAGAAACCATAAAACATGGATTTAACCTATTAGGGATTCAAGTTCCGGACAGGATGTAAACGACCTACCCTCTACTTAATCTTTAGACTATAACCAACTTTGAAGGTTCTTTGTAGTTGACGTTGAGAAAAAATTTGATCCTCAGCATTAAATCCACGATATACTTGAACTGGAATATCATTTAAGATATTCGTTACAGCAAAAGAAACTTGTGATCTTTTTCCTTTTCCAAGCGAATAAGATGACTTAAAATTCAAACTATGAAAAGACTCCGTATAAACATCTGGCAAACGTCCAATTCCTACAATCGATAATTTAGGCCCTTGAACATTGTAAGAGAAATTAGCAATAAAACCAGATTCTTTGTTATCATAGTTCATCCCTACGTTAATGATATAAGGAGCTTGTCCCTGCATCTCTCTCTTGTCATCAAGAGTTTGTCCCTTCCGCAATTCATTCATTTTACCAATTCTCTCATTAGGGGTCATTTCTACTTGTGATAATATGTAGGAAAAATTACTAGCTAATGAAAGTTTGTCAGACAAGAAAGAAAGCGACTTTCTGATTTCTAACTTTGCACCGTATATATCTGCACTCACTGCATTTCTAGGAGTAAAGTTGGTTGGTGTCTCTGGTTTACAAATAACAATCTCAATTGGATTATTAAAATGTTTGTAAAATCCACTCACAGAAATTAATTCTCCTCTTTTAATGAATTTCTCAAAACGTAAATCAAGATTGGTTATTTCAGTCTGCTCCAAATCTAAATTACCTATAAATGTTCTACCCGAAATTGGATCATAGATCTGTGCTAGCGATTTTTCTTTAAATGATGGTCTAGCAATAGTTTGCGATGCAGCTATCCTAACATTGACATCCGATGTTGCTCTATAAACAAAACTAGCAGATGGTAAAATATTTTTTTAACCGATGACTAGAGAAGATTTTCAATTATCAATTTATATAATTCAGTACACTCCACGGCTTCTTTAACATCGTGAACTCTCAAAATATTAGCCCCATTTTTAAGTGAAAAAGCATGTAAAAATGTAGTTCCGTTTAACGCATCTTTCACATCAATGTCTAAGGATTTGTATATCATGCTTTTTCGAGAGATACCAATCAATATTGGAACGTTCAGACTCTTAAATTCACTCAGGTGACCCAATAACATATAATTGTGAGATACCGATTTGCCGAAGCCAAATCCGGGATCAATAATCACATCTTCAATACCTGCAGATTTACATTTATCAATTACTTGCTTCAAATGCGAATAAACTTCTTCCAAGACGTTTGAATATTGAGGGTTAATCTGCATATCCGACGGATGACCTTGTTTATGCATGGCTATAAATGGTACATTATGTTTAGCCACTGTAGGAATCATATTTACATCATCACCTCCAGCACTGATATCATTGACAATTGAAGCTCCAGCTTTTATTGATTCATCTGCTACATGGCTTCTAAACGTGTCTACTGAAATAGGTATATCCATTTCTTGTGTTATTCTCTCAATGATTGGAATAACTCGGTCCATTTCTTCTTGTTCAGAAACGTCTTTAGCACCTGGTCTTGAACTATATCCACCGATATCGATAATGCTAGCTCCCTCTTTGGCCATTTGATTAGCCCTTCTGACAGCATCATCAGCAAAAACATATTTTCCGCCATCAGAAAATGAGTCAGGTGTAACATTTAGAATACCCATTACAATTGGCGATGAAACATCCATTTTTTTTTCTTTTATGTTGATGATTCGCTTCATTATGAAATCAATGTACTTTAAATTCGCAACAAATTAATATCATTTTGAATTCAGATACAGCTTTACTTTTTGACAAATCTATTACTAAATGCAGAGATATATTTAAAAAAAAGACCCACGATTATGGAACTGCATGGCGAGTTCTTAGGCCCATTTCAATTACAGACCAAATTTTTATAAAAGCCCAACGTATAAGAAGTATAGAAGAAAAACAAGAAAATAAAGTTGGTGAAAGTATTGAAAATGAATTTATTGGTATAATCAACTACTGTATAATAGCACTTATCCAAATTGAGCTCAACTCTGATGATGAAATGGAAATGGACCCCGCAGAAGTTATAGCACTATTTGATAAAAAAGCTGCCATGTGTAAAGAATTAATGATCGTTAAAAATCACGATTATGGAGAGGCTTGGAGAGACATGCGAGTGAGTACCTATACTGATCTTATTTTAATGAAGATTTTGAGAACAAAGCAGATTGAAAACAAAGGTGGGAAAACACTCATCTCAGAGGGAATTGATGCTAATTTTAGTGATATGCTCAACTATTCTATTTTTGCTTTAATAAGAATTAATAAATTCTATCAATAACCATGAAGTATTTAGCTAATTTTTTACGAATAGGTGTAGGTCTACTTTTCATTTTTTCTGGATTGATAAAATCAAATGACCCAACTGGATTCAGTTATAAATTAGACGAATATTTCTCCGTTTTTTCAGCTGATTTAGAGCCCAAACAAGATAGTGTTATTTTCTATTTTAATCAGCAAAACCATACAGACACTTTTTCATCGAAGATTAATCCTAATCAGCAAGAATTAGATATTGTTGTTAACCAAAATCCATGGATTAATAGCTCTAACGAAGCATCTATTTTTGAACGTAGAATTACTTTTAGTGTAAGTGAACAAGAAATTTTTAATTCAAACATTCTAACATCAGACACGCTGAAATACTCCAGTGAATTGAACTTTAAAATTTCTAATAAACTAATCGGGCACAAAAAGATTGGGAATCTATCTTATGTCAGTGAGTCAATTGATATCAGCTCTCATATCATCCCAAATTCAATTTGGGTAAATTTCTTCCAAAAACTAAGACCTTACAGCATATTCATTGCTATAGGTATATGTGTTATTGAAGTTTTATTAGGTATTGCATTAATTTTAGGATGGGCACCTCGTCTAATCTTATCAAGTATCTTTATTCTTACTATATTTTTTACATTTTTAACATGGTATAGTGCGTACTTCAATAAAGTTACAGATTGTGGGTGTTTTGGTGATGCTATCAAACTTACACCATGGGAAAGCTTTTACAAAGACATTATTCTAGGTAGTGCAACCCTAATAATTGCATTTGGTTTTAAACACATTAAACCAATTTTTAGCACTCCATTTTCTGTTAAAATATTGACCGTATCCTTAATTTCATCCGTTGGTTTTTC
>CAJXBI010000026.1 GCA_913050005.1 uncultured Bacteroidota bacterium | reverse complement strand
ATTCCATTTTATTATGGGGATAAGACCAATCTTAAATCAATTATTCGAAGTAATCCTGGTCTTATTTTATTTCAAAAAAATACAGTAATTGAAAATTGGCCAAGCACTCGTCTCCCGTCAGAAAAACAACTCAGTAAACTAATAATTCAATGATTCAATTCATTTTAAAAAGGATATTGAGTGGTTTTTTCATTTTATTCAGTGTAGTGACTATAGTATTTTTCCTTTTTAAATTTTCTTTTCCTAATCCAGAAAAAATGGCAGTTGGTCAACGAACTGATTTGGCAACTCAAGAATCTATAAAAAAAGAATTTGGTCTTGACAAATCTACTTTCACTCAATATTTACTTTTTCTAAATGACTTATCCCCTATCTCATATCATTCGTTAAGTGAGGAATTGATAAAGAAATATAACCCAATATTTCAAATTTATTTGTCAAATCATGTTCTATTAATTAAAGGACCATTTCTCAGAAAATCATTTCAATCACGGATAAAAACAACTACATTATTAAGAGAATCATTCAAAGGCACTTTTATACTGGCTCTCGTATCTATTTTATTCGCTGTCATTTTTGGAGTATTGTTGGGTATATTTTCTGCGATTAAAGTCAATTCTACACTGGACCAAATTATTGTTTTTATTAGTACACTCGGAATTTCAGTACCCTCTTTCTTTTCTGCAATTATTTTGGCTTGGCTTTTTGGGTTTTTACTTCACGACTACACCGGATTATTTATGACAGGGAGTTGGGTAGATATCGATCCATTCACAGGAGAATATTACCAATGGAAAAATCTTATTTTACCTGCAATTGCCTTAGGTGTAAGGCCCCTTTCAATATTTACCTTACTCACACGAAGTTCCATGTTCGAAACTTTAAATAAAGATTTCATCAAAACAGCAAAATCTAAAGGAATTAGTAAATCAAACATACTAATTAAACACGCACTTCCAAATGCATTAAATCCAGTAATAACAGCAATCAGTGGTTGGTTTGCTTCACTACTTGCTGGAGCATTTTTTGTAGAATATATCTTTAATTGGAGAGGATTAGGAAAATTAACGATTGAAGCTTTAGAGATGAATGATCTGCCAGTAGTAATGGGGTCAATTTTATTTGTAGGTTTTATATTTATAATCACAAATATTATTGTTGATATATTGTATGTCAAACTTGATCCAAGAATTAAATTAAGCTGATGAATATTTTTCTAACAGGTTTCATGGGTGTTGGAAAAACTACAATTGGGCTTCATTTGTCCGAAATTCTTGAATTAGATTTTTTTGATCTTGATCAAGAAATAACTAACCAAGCAGGAAAATCAATTACAGAACTTTTTGATAAAAACGGTGAAGAATATTACAGAGTAATAGAAAAAGACACCTTAATTAAACTTAATACAAAGAAGAATTTATCTGTAATTGCCCTTGGTGGTGGCACCCTAACTGATCAAGAAACTTGCAATTTGGTACTCCAAAACAACCTATGTATATATTTATACAAATCGTGGGAGGAAATTGAAAAAAGCCTCCCAAAACTTGAAAATAGACCACTTATTAATCAAAATTCTATAGCTGAATTGAGAGCTATTTTCAATAAAAGAAGCTTGTATTACGAACAATCACAGCTTAAGATGCCTATTAACGCTGTATTTAAGACCCAGAAATTAGCAAATTATTTGAAATTATTAACAAATAGGTAACAGTTCTTGTATCCATGCGGTTCTTCATGTTAACATTGGAGAATAATAATTATTTAAACAATAACAAAATGAACAAATCAGATTTAATCTCAGCTATGGCTGATTCAGCTGGTATCTCAAAAGCACAAGCTGGTGAGGCACTAAACGCATTTATGGATTCTACTTCTTCTGCACTTAAAAAAGGAGAGAAACTTATCCTTGTTGGATTCGGAACTTTCTCAGTAAGTAACAGAGCTGCTAGAACTGGTAGAAACCCAAGAACTGGAAAAGAAATTCAAATCGCTGCTAAGAATGTTGTAAAATTCAAAGCAGGTTCTGGACTTTCTGATAAAGTTAACTAAAATTTACATTGTAAATACTAGAAGCCTCTGTAGGATCCTGCAGAGGCTTTTTTTTGCAACAATTGAAACTCTGAATATACCTTGTTAAATCCTATCTTCGCAGAATCAAAAAATCATTCCTTAAACATATTGCACAAACCTCTCCGAATCCTCCAATGTACGAATTTGTTAAGAGTGAAGGAATTTATCTTTATGACGAAAATGGAAAATCATACATAGACTTAATAAGCGGAATAGCAGTAAATAATGTCGGACATTGTAACCCGGATGTCATAACAGCTATTAAAGATCAGGTTGACAAATACAGCCACCAGATGGTATATGGTGAGTATGTTGTTCACCCTCAAATAGAATTAGCCAAAACTGTGGCAAAATATCTTCCCTCAAACCTGCAATCTTTTTACTTTTTAAATAGCGGAAGTGAAGCAATCGAGGGAGCTATGAAACTAGTCAAAAAATATACAGGTAGATCAAAAATTGTTGCTATGAGAAATGCTTATCATGGAAGTTCTAGTGGTTCACTAAGCATGATGAGTGATGAATATTATTCTGGACTATTTAAGCCGTTACTTCCAAATATCTTTTTCATGGATTACAATGACTTAAACACTTTAGATATTATTGATGAAACAACTGCTGCAGTATTTATTGAACCCATACAAGCTGAAATTGGTTATTTACCTGCTACACAAGAATTCCTGAATACTCTCAGAGAAAAATGCAATGAAACCAAAACATTATTAGTCTTCGACGAAATCCAAACAGGAATCGGTAGAACAGGAAAATTATTTGCTTTCGAACATTATAATGTTGTCCCTGATATACTTGTGAGTGCAAAAGCATTAGGAGGTGGCATGCCAATAGGAGCATTTATTAGTTCCCGTGAAATCATGAAAAGCATTGAAGACAATCCAATTTTGGGTCACATCACTACATTTGGTGGACACCCAGTTTCTTGTGCTGCAGGAAATGCAGCAGTAAAGTATATCTATAAAAAACAACTCTTAGATAGTATTCCAGAGAAAGAAGATTTGTTTAGGGCTTTACTTGTTCATCCAAAAATTAAAAAAATAAGTGGCAAAGGCCTTATGTTATCAATCGAACTTGATAATTTTGAAGAAGTAGAACGAACAATGAAACGATCCTTAGACAGAGGAGTCATTATAGACTGGTTTCTCTACAACAAGAATTGTCTTCGTATATCCCCACCCTTGATTATTTCAAAATCAGAGATTCATGAGGTTTGTAAGATTGTTTTACAATCGTTAGATGAATAAATTTTAGCTTTCTAGAGCTTCAATTTGTTTCAATATGGCATCAGCTTCAGCTGCTTTGGCATCAGAGGCTGTTCGATTAATTGTACTTAGCTTAAATGATTCTTTGAGAAGTTTTTCGTAAGTCTCTTCCAATTGTTCTTTTTGAGTTTTTTTCTTAAATAGACCAAACATATTTATAAAACATACGAGAAATTAAATAGTTCATAGAGCGAATAAAGCTGGACTTATTTCCCCCATAGACCTTCTTGCCTCCCTTTTTTCTTTTTTGCTGACTTTGGGTTATAACCTTCCATATCGTCTTGAAGTGCAGCACAATGCTTTGCTTTACATGAAGATACTGATAAAATAACTAAAGAAATAAAGAAGATATTCAAAAACTTCAATTTCATTCTTCAAATAACAAAGAATTACCTTACAAATTCAAAAAAACTAGCTAAAAACAATAAGGTACTATATTTGAATATGAAAGACTAAAACGATCAGACAGTCATAAAGTGCGTAAGCTATATTTCATAACTCTAATTACTGTAAACCTTGCTATCAATGCTCAAATTCAAATTGTAAATAATAATCTGGAGCATATCTCTGGTGTGCTACTAATTCAATCGAGTAAGATAATTAGTATTTCTGACCAATCTGGAATAATTAATATAGACACTTCTTCTAGAGAACTAGACAATTTATTTCTGTCGCACAAAAACTATTATCAAAAAGAACTCACGCCTGAAATTTTACAAAGCAATACTACCATTATTTTGACAAAAAAGATAAATACATTTGACCCTATTGTCGTTTCCGGTGGCAGGAATATTCGTTATAAAAAAGATATTGCATTGCTTTCACAAAGAATAGATAAAAAGAAGATTGAACTATTTCTTCCTCAAACCTCGGCAGATCTTCTCAATGTGGACCAAAACATCTACATACAGAAAAGCCAACAAGGAGGAGGAAGCCCAATTATACGTGGATTTGCTACAAATCGAATACTATTAGTTGTTGACGGAGTTAGAATGAATACCGCTATTTTCAGATCTGGAAATGTTCAAAATGTTATTTCTATCGACCCATATACCGTTGAAAGCACAGACCTGATTTTTGGGCCATCAAGTCAATTTTATGGAAGTGATGCAATCGGTGGAGTACTCAATTTCACAACTATAAATCCTGAATTTTCTGAGGAAGGAGTAAGCCTAAAAACAAAAAATAACTTAAGATATAGTTCTGCAAACAATGAAAACACGTACCACATACAATTTCAGCTTAGTGGACGAAAAATAGCATCAATTACGAGCTTTACATTCAGTAATTTCGGTGATTTAAGAATTGGGAAAAAAGGAAATAGGGTATATGGTCGTCCCGACTATATTTCTACCGAGAATCAATTAGACACCATTATTCCTAATACTGATGAAAGCATACAACTTAATAGCGGTTATGATCAAAAGAATTTTTTACATAAAATATCATTTAAACCAAATTCAAATCTAAGAGTCAATTATAATTTTCATTACAGTGAAACATCGAACATCCCCAGATATGACCGACTTATTGAGCGAGACGAATCCAATCAGCTATACCATGCGGAATGGTATTACGGTCCACAAACCTGGATTATGAATAATTTGACATTGAAGTACACAAAAAAACATTTATTGTTCGATCGTATTAAATCAACTATTGCTCATCAAAAGTTTGTTGAAAGTAGGAACACTCGAGCATTATATTCAAGTAATTTAATGCAAAGAGAAGAACAAGTCAACGCTTGGAGTATAAATACAGACTTCATCAAGCACATCAATACCAAAACTCAAATAAATTATGGCTTAGAGTACGTATTAAATCTAATACAAAGTTCTGGTAATCAAATAAATATTAAAAGCAATTCACTACAACACATCACTTCTAGATATCCTGATCAATCAACTTGGAAGACTGGCGGTATTTATTTTAATGTTATCCAAAGATGGAATAATCATGCTATAACAGAAGGTGGATTAAGGTATAATATTGTTGGAATGAATGGACAATTTGATACTTCATTAACATCCTATCCTATTTCAAATTTCAACATCACAAATCAAGCAATAACGGGGTCTATATCTCAATTAATAAAGAGAAGATTTGGCTCAATAAGTTTTATTTTATCAACTGCCTTTCGTTCGCCAAATATCGATGATATCGGTAAGACGTTTGATAGTAACCCTGGATTTGTTACCATTCCTAACCCAAATCTCAAACCAGAATATGCCTATCACGCTGAAGCTAATATAGACTATAATATTTTCAAAAATGTCAAAGTTCAAAATTCGATTTTTTATACTTACTTAGATCAATCTATTAGTTTGTCCAACACTACGTTAAACGAACAAGATAGCATACTTTACGACAACTCATTTAGTCAAGTGCAAATGCTTGCCAATGAACAATTTGCATCTGTTTTAGGAAATCAAATTACTTTGAAATACACGCCTAATGAGTTTATCTCACTAAAAACTAACTATACTTTTTTAGCCAGTCAGTCAAGTTCTGGAAATGCAATAAGACACATTACTCCAAATTTTGGTGGGACTACACTCATGTTAAATTACAAAAAGTTTAATATGACGATTTACAGTATTTATAATCAGAGATTTAATAATAGTCAATTTTCCAACTCAGAAAAAAATAAAACACAGTTTTATTTGAGAGATAAATTCGGTTTGGCCTATTCTCCAGCATGGTATACTTTAAACTTTAAATTTGGTTGTTATCTGAATACAAAGACCAAGTTAAATTTAGGAATAGAAAACATAACTGATAAAAGATATAGACCCTATAGTTCTAGACTAACAGCTCCGGGTAGAAACATCATGCTTGCAATACAACTAAAACTTTAGTTTATTTTTTCTTAGGCTTACTGATGCTATCTCGCATATCAGTATCAGCTTGGATATTTTTCATCTTATAATAATCCATAATTCCTAGATTACCACTTCTGAATGCTTCAGCCATTGCTTTAGGCACCTCTGCTTCGGCAAGGATTACAAGAGCACGAGCATCTTGTGCTTTCGCTTTCATTTCTTGTTCTTGAGCAACTGCCATGGCTCTTCGCTCCTCTGCTTTGGCATTCGCAACTTTTAAATCTGCTTCTGCTTGATCTGTTTGTAATTCTGCTCCAATATTTTTACCGATGTCAATATCGGCTATATCAATGGATAAAATTTCAAATGCGGTACCTGCATCCAAACCTTTAGCTAAAACTGTCTTGGAAATAGTATCTGGATTTTCCAATACAGCTTTGTGAGTAGTTGCCGATCCAATCGTTGTAACTATTCCTTCACCTACACGAGCAAGAATTGTATCTTCTCCTGCTCCACCTACTAATTGTGCAATATTTGCCCTAACAGTAACTCTCGCTTTTGCAATTAATTGAATTCCATCTTTAGCAACAGCAGCAACTGGAGGTGTGTTAATAACTCTTGGATTAACTGATAGTTGAACAGCATCCGCAACATCACGACCAGCCAAATCGATAGCAGCAGCCATATTGAAATCTAGAGGAATACTTGCCTTATCTGCAGATATCAGTGCTTTTACAACATTATTGACATTACCTCCAGCCATAAAATGAGTTTCTAACTCATTGGAGGAAACAGGTATTCCAGCCTTATTTCCATTGATTAATGCGTTAACAATTAGAGAGGGTGGTACTTTTCTTATTCTCATAAAAATTAACTGAATAATACTTACACTCTTACCTGATATAGAGACTTGAGCAGTCACCCAAAGACCTAATGGTACAAAATAAAAAAACACAAAGAGTAAGACTACTCCGACGATTATAAAAGGTATGATTCCCATGAGATTTTAGTTTTATTGGATTTTGATATAGATTTTATTTTTAATTATTTTATTGACTTCAACCTCAGCACCAGATGGAATAAAACTTCCCTCTGAATGAACTTCAACGCGTTGATTATTGATATCTGCAATACCCGATGGTCGGAGTGCACTAATTGTCTTTCCGGTATCGCCTATTTTGATTTCTAATTCTTGAATATCATTAGCTTTACCAGATATGGTTTCTTTATTAGAGAACATATCCCATGCACCGTTTCTAAAAGCATAGACGACAACAATCGTCATGACGACAGCTATCAATGCTAGAAGGATATTGGCATAAAATTTTCCATGATCGTTGTAAGTAAAATATACTCCAACTACAACCATTACAAAACCCACAATCCCAACAATAAATCCTGGTACAATAAAAATTTCAATCAGAATTAATAAAAGTCCTAGGATAACAAAAGATGCAACAATAGAAAGTGTCATAATGATACAGCCAATTTAAGACTTTTTATGTTAAACCTCAATATAATGTGATACTGGCAGACAACTACAAACTAAGTTTCTATCTCCATACGTATTATCCACTCTACCCACACTTGGCCAGAATTTGTTTTCACTAACATATGAAGCTGGATAGGCAGCTTTTGTCCTTGAGTATGGTCTATCCCAATTATCCGCTGAAACAAGTTGAGCAGTATGTGGCGCATGCTTAATAACATTATTATCTTTATCAACTTTTCCACTTTCAATTTCGGCTATTTCTTCTCGAATAGATAAAAGTGCATCACAAAAACGATCTAATTCTGATTTACTTTCACTTTCTGTAGGTTCGATCATAAGCGTGCCCGGAATTGGAAAACTAACTGTTGGTGAATGAAAACCATAATCAATAAGTCTTTTTGCAATATCCTCAACGAGAATGCCTGAGGTAATTTTTAAAGGTCTTGGGTCAAGAACCATCTCATGAGCAACAGTTCCATTTTGACCAGTGTACAAAACATCATATCCATCAGACAAACGATATTTCATATAATTGGCATTTAAAATAGCAGTTGCTGTTGCTTTCTTTAAGCCTTCACCTCCCATCATCTTAATGTATGAATAACTAATCAACAATATACTCGCACTTCCAAATGGAGCCGCACTAACGGCTTTCATAGCTTTATCAGTGCTAACACCGCTAACTACCGAGTGTCCTGGTAAATAAGGAGAAAGATGTTCGGCTACCCCAATTGGCCCCATACCTGGACCTCCTCCACCATGAGGGATACAGAAGGTTTTGTGTAAATTTAAATGACACACATCTGCACCAATATTTGCTGGGTTAGTATATCCTACTTGTGCATTCATATTAGCTCCATCCATGTAAACTTGTCCTCCAAATTCATGAATTAAAGATGTTACTTCTTTGATAGTCTCTTCATAAACACCATTTGTACTAGGATAAGTAATCATCGCTGCTGCTAATATGTCCTTATGAAGTTCTACTTTTTCTCTTAAATCAGTTAAATTAATATATCCATTTTCATGACACTTAACAACTACCACTTTCATTCCAGCCATAACAGCACTTGCAGGATTCGTTCCATGAGCTGACTCTGGTATAATAACAATATTTCGATGGTGCTGATTGGTGTCTTTAAAATACTCTCTGATCGTCATTAAGCCAGCATACTCTCCTTGTGCACCCGCATTAGGTTGAAGACTGACTTTATGGAAACCGGTAATTTCGGATAAATCTCGTTCTAAATCATTCAATAATTCATTGTATCCAACAAGCTGTTCTTTTGGTGCGAATGGGTGAATATTTCCAAAAGACTCCCATGTTACAGGAATCATTTCAGTTGTTGCATTCAACTTCATCGTACAACTACCCAAGGCAATCATTGAATGAGCAAGTGATAAATCCTTATTCTCAAGTGACTTGAGATACCTTAACATCTCGTGTTCTGTATGATAGGAATTAAAAACTGGATGTTCTAAATATGGAGTATTCCTATCTAAATTTAAATCCCACATTTGAGAAACTTTTTGCTCAAAAGAAACTTTAACATCTTTCAATTCAGCGAACAAATCAATCAATAACTTTACATCATTAAGCTCAGCTGTTTCATCTAAACTGATACCAACAAATTTTAGCTCATATCTAAGGTTAATTTTATGTTGAGCTAGTATATTTTTTAACTTGGATTGTTCATTTTCATCCAACAGAATTGCCAGTGTATCAAAAGCACTATTGTTTTTAAGATCAAAACCAATTTTCACCAAGTTATTGGCCAAAATACTAGTGAGATGGTTAACTTTAGATGCGATTTGTTTTAGTCGTTTAGGTCCGTGATAGGCCGCATACATTCCTGCCATAACAGCAAGAAGTGCTTGGGCTGTACATATATTACTAGTAGCTTTATCTCTTTTGATATGTTGTTCACGAGTTTGTAAAGCCATCCTTAATGCGGTATCTCCATTTGAATCTTGAGAAACACCAATCACACGACCTGGTAGTCTTCTTTTGTATTTTTCTTTAGTAGCAAAATAAGCAGCATGTGGGCCACCATTTCCCATAGGAATACCAAATCTTTGTGTGCTTCCTACAACTACTTCTGCACCCCATGTACCAGGTGCTTCCAATAGGGTTAGTGACAAAATATCTGCCGCGACTATGGTTTTAACATTTTTAGTTAATGCTCTCTCAACAAGAGTTGCATAATCCTCAACTGCCCCTTCACCATTTGGATATTGTACAATGAGACCAAAAAATTCTTCATTAAACTCAAAATCTGTTGGATTGCCTTTAATAACTTTTATTCCCAAAGGTTCTGCTCTAGTTTCAATAACGTCTATAATTTGAGGGAAAGCTTTATCAGAAACAAAAAACTTATTTCCATTCTGTTTGCTTTTAGCAGAAAAGACCATCGCCATGGCCTCAGCTGCAGCAGTTGCTTCGTCTAAAAGACTTGCATTGGCGATTTCCATGCCTGTCAAATCCATAACCATGGTTTGAAAATTAAGAAGTGCTTCTAGTCTTCCTTGAGCTATTTCAGCTTGATATGGAGTATATTGAGTATACCAACCAGGATTTTCAAGTACGTTTCTTAAAATAACCTTAGGAGTGTGGGTTCCATAGTAACCCATACCAATGTAATTTTTTGAAACTTGATTCTTTTCTCCAATTGATTTTAACTTGGCCAACAACTCAACTTCAGTCAATGGTTCGTCTAGTTCTAGATCGTTTTGAAGTCTAATTTCATCAGGTATAGTATCTGAAATAAGTTGTTCCATTTGATCATACCCAAGAATGGATAGCATTTTTTGGTTTTCTTGTGTATTAATGCTATTGTGACGGTCAGAAAAAAGCTCTTTATACATTTTGATTTCTTACAATTTAAATGATGTTACAAATTTAAATTTAGGTTAATAAAAAAACCCAAATGTTTAATATAAGTTCACAACATATTAAATATTTATTTTTATTCAATCTTCATGTCAACAATACTTGCTGTATTTTAATAGGTTTGTATTTAAATTATTATCTTAATGGATATGCAAGAAATTATTTTTGAACCTCTAATCACACAAGATACGATTCTATTTGGACTGCTAGCAGCATGCTTAGGATTTGTATTCATAACAAGTAGCTCTAACAATAAATTTTGGAAAAAATTTTATACTATAGTTCCAGCTCTTTTCATGGCCTATTTCATACCAGCTATACTAACAACTATTGGAATTATTGCCCCTGAATGGAATTCAATTTCTGAAACTGGTGAAGTAATACAAAATAAATCTAACCTATATTTTGTTGCTAGTCGATACTTTTTACCTGCCGCACTTGTGTTAATGACTCTAAGTCTTGACTTAAAGGCTGTTTTTAATCTAGGACCAAAAGCATTGATTATGTTCCTGACTGGCACCCTCGGCATAATTATCGGAGGTCCAATAGCAATTTATATCTTATCCTTCATTTATCCTGAGGCAATCGGTGGAGTAGGACCTAATGCAGTATGGAGAGGACTTTCTACGCTAGCTGGGAGTTGGATTGGAGGAGGAGCTAATCAAACAGCAATGTTAGAAATTTATGGATACAACCAAAAACTATATGGTGGAATGGTGTTTGTCGATATTGTAGTAGCTAATATTTGGATGGCAATCTTGCTAATTGGCATTGGGAAAACAGCAAGAATTGACAAATGGTTGAATGCTGATACCTCAGCAATTGAAGAGCTTAAATCTAAAGTTTCAAAATTCACTCAAGAAGTAACTAAAAATCCCTCCTTAACAGATTTAATTATTTTAATGGCTTTAGCTTTTGGTACAGTTAGTATATCTCATTTTGTAGCAGATATTTTAGCTCCATTTTTTAAACAAAAAATTTCCATGATTGAACATCAGACTATTCGAAATACGTTCACTTTCCTAGGTTCAACCTTTTTTTGGATGATAAGTATTGCAACTCTTATTGCCGTAATTCTATCATTTACCAAGGCTCGAAAACTAGAAGGAGCTGGTGCAAGTAAATTAGGAAGCGTTTTCATTTACATCTTAGTAACTACCATTGGAATGAAAATGGACTTAACAATGATTTTAGATAATTTGGGATTATTAGCTATCGGATTAATTTGGATGAGTATTCATGCAGTTCTTCTAATTCTAGTTGCTAAGATAATCAAAGCCCCCTATTTCTTCCTAGCGATAGGTAGCCAAGCAAACGTTGGTGGTGCAGCCTCTGCTCCTGTAGTCGCATCTGCATTTCATCCTTCGTTGGCAACTGTTGGAGTATTATTGGCTGTTTTTGGATATGCTGTTGGAACTATAGGTGCAATAGCATGTACGCTTCTTATGCAGATAATTTCACAATAAACTAACGCTTTTATTAGTTTAAGCATTATATTTACATACTAACTAATTAATTTTTAGGATTTTATCTAATGGCAGTATTATCTAAAACAAGAACAAATTCAGGAATTTCAACTTATTCTGGTCCTTGGGACAGGTCTGCGGTCATTCATCTTCTTAGAAGAGTCCATTTTGGTGTAACGAAAGAGAACATCGACTACTTTAGTAATTTAACTCAAGCAGAAGCAGTTAGTGAGATACTAAACATTGATTACAATGTACCTTCGCCACCTATTAACGATTACAATGAAAGGAACCCAGATCCTAATGTTAACTCCGGAGAAACATGGGTAAATGATTACAATGGTCAACTCAATAATGTTAGAAGACGATCTTTCAAATCTTGGTGGGTCGGACAAATAATCAATCAAGACCGTACAATTCGTGAAAAAATGGTCTTGTTTTGGCATAATCATTTTTCTACTCAATCTGCTGTATATTCATGGGCCAATTTTGGATACCAAAACCATCAGCTTTTAAGCTCTAACTGCTTAAAGAATTTTAAATCACTCGTAAAAGATGTTACTCTTGACCCTGCAATGCTAATATACTTGAATGGCGAGAGAAATAGCAAATCTGCTCCTGATGAAAATTATTCAAGGGAACTTCAAGAACTTTTCACTTTAGGAAAAGGTCCTGAATCACAATATACTGAAGCTGATGTCATTGCTGGATCCAAAGTGCTAACTGGATGGAGAGTCAACAGAACAAATGGTGATGTTTATTTTCAAAATTCAAGGCATGATATAACAGATAAAGTTTTTTCATCGTATTACAATAACTACACAGTCAGTGGAAAAACAGGTCAGGAAGGTACAGCCGAATTAGACGACATGTTGAATATGATATTTGCTAAAAACGAAGTAGCAAATCATATTGTTCGTAAATTATATCGTTGGTTTGTTTATTACGAGATTGATGTAAACACCGAGGCTAATGTAATAAAACCACTTGCAAATATTTTCAGAAATAATGGTTATGAGATCAAACCAGTACTTCAAGCACTGTTCAATAGTGAACACTTTTTTGATACTGCAAATCGTGGAGCAATTATAAAAAGTCCAGCCGACTTCATACTCGGACTAGCAAGAACCTTTGATATTCCTATACCTGGATCAGATAATTATGTTACACAATATGGTGCGTGGAATAGACTTCGTTCTTCTGCATCGCTTACACAGCAAGATCTTGGGGATCCTCCAAGTGTATCTGGCTGGCCAGCGTATTATCAAATTCCTCAATTCCATGAATTGTGGATTAACAGTGATACAATTTCAAATAGGAACAGAATTTCAGATACATTAGCTGTAAATGGCTATATTGTTGGATCAACTCGTCTAAAAATTGATCCATTGCATTTTGCAAAAAAATTAAATAATGCGAGTGATCCTAACATACTCATAAATGAACTCATTGAGATTATGCATACTCTTGATGTTGATCAAAATCAACGTGAGTTTATGAAATCTATACTTTTGTCTGGTCAGGTAAATGATGATTACTGGACTCAAGCTTGGAATGAATATTTAAATGATCAAAATAACACTACGAAAGCAAATATCGTTTCATCGCGATTATCATCCCTTTATAAATATTTAATGAACCTAAGCGAATTTCAGCTTTCTTAATCCAAATAATCAATGAAAAGAAGAGACTTCCTCAAAAAAGTTGCACCAGCCTCATTACTTCCATTCGCGATTAATGGACAGCCCATTACTGCTTATGGAAAATTACTTGGAACACGTGCAGAAGATTTTACTGAAACAGATAAAGTTTTAGTTCTTGTACAATTGAATGGTGGTAATGACGGATTAAATACACTTATTCCACTTGACCAGTATCAAAATTTAACGAAAGCCAGACCCGATGTAATATTACCAGAAGATAAGGTTCTATCACTTGATGGAATTGACGGAACAGGATTACATCCTTCTATGTCAAAAATGAAGAATATGTTTGATGAAGGTAAAATGCACATAGTACAATCGGTAGGATATCCAAATCAAAACTACTCCCATTTTAGGTCAACAGATATATGGATGTCTGGATCTAATTCAGATGAAATTCTTGAAAGTGGATGGGTAGGCAGATACTTGTCTGAAGAATGGCCCAACTATCCAAATGGCTTTCCAAACGAAGACATGGAGGATCCACTCGCAATTCAAATTGGATCACTCGTTTCACAAGTATGTCAAGGAGTTGCAGTTAACATGGGATTTGCTCTTTCAAATCCGACCAATTACTATCAATTACTCACAGGAAATTATCCCGATACCCCTAATACTTGGGCTGGTAAAGAATTAGACTACTTAAGAACAGTAGCTAGACAGACAAACGAATACTCAGTTAAAATCAAGGGAGCCGCAGAGAGTGCAACTAATTTATCTGATTTATATCCAGAAGGCAACCGACTTGCAGACCAGCTCAAAATTGTAGCTCAATTAATTGCTGGAGGTTTAAAAACTCGTGTGTATATAGTATCACTTGGAGGTTTTGACACTCACGCAAACCAAGTTGATCCTGTAGATACCAATGAAACTGGATACCATGCATTCCTTCTTGAAACTGTATCAGAAGCAATAAATGCATTCCAGGATGACATTGAAAAACTAAAAGTTGATCATCGTGTTCTCGGAATGACTTTTAGTGAATTTGGAAGGAGAATAATTAGTAATGCAAGCACAGGAACTGACCACGGATCTGCAGCACCGTTATTTATGTTTGGATCCAAAGTGAAATCTGGTATGTCTGGAACAAATCCAATAATTCCTGATGAAGTCACAGCAAGAGACAACCTCGATATGGAATTTGATTTTAGAACTATTTATAGTTCTATTCTTCAAGATTGGTTTTGTTTAGATAAGAATGACACTGATAGCGTATTGCTTCAAGATTTTGAAAAGATGGATATTATCCAAGATGTATGTTCTGCTGCCTCCACAGACCGATTAAAACAAAAACAAGCTGGAGAGGCATATATAACAAATTATCCCAATCCGTTTGGATATGATACTACAGTTAAATATTTCTCGAATGGTGATTTGATTTATATATCAATAACAGATGTTCATGGAAGGTTAATCAGTACACTAGTGAATGACAATATTCCCCATGGAACACATGAAATCAATTTTAACGCATCTAATCTTAAACCAGGTACATATTACTGTACTTACCAAAGTGGTTTAGTCACTCAAACTAGAAGTTTACTTAAAGTTAGATAATTAAAATGGAGATTTAAAGTCCATAAAATTACGGGCTTTCTTATCTTTTTCAGATAAGATTGGTTTTTCTATTCCCCAATCAATATTTAACGATTCAGAATTCCAAAGAACTGAACCCTCAGATTCTAAATTATAATAATTTGTGCATTTGTAAGAAAACAAGGTATTATCTTCCAATGTTAAAAATCCATGTGCAAAACCTGGTGGAATATAAAATATAGTATTATTGACTTCATTTAACTCTATTGCAAAATGATGGCCATAAGTAGGTGAATTTTTGCGAATATCTACGGCGATATCTAAAACAGATCCTTTTATTACTCTTACTATTTTACCTTGAGCATGAGGAGCTTTTTGAAAGTGCAAACCTCTAAGAATTCCTTTGTTACTTTTTGATTGGTTGTCCTGAACAAACTTTGTAGAAACTCCGTAATTATTTAAAATATCGTCCCGAAAACTCTCAAAAAAATAGCCTCTTTCATCACCAAAAACTTTTGGTTGAATAACTAATAATCCTTCAATATTTGTTGTTGAAACATCCATTTATAACTACAATGATAAATAACTTATTAAGTTGTTAAAAATTGTTAGATATATAAGCTAAAAAAAATACTAATTAAATGACATTTGTACATAATAAATATTAAAATGTCAGAACCGCATTATCTAAATGAGTTAAATCCTGAACAAAAAGCTGCAGTTATTCAAACTGATGGGCCTATAATGATAGTTGCTGGTGCTGGATCT
>CAJXBI010000025.1 GCA_913050005.1 uncultured Bacteroidota bacterium | reverse complement strand
AATATTTGATGTTTTATCGATTCAAAATCATTGACAGTTAAAACATATTTTCCTGATGGATTATTTTCGATGTTCAATGTTTGATTTCCTGCTGAAAATAATTCTTGATAAATAACTTTACCTTGCAAATCGTATATAGTTACTTCACTTTTAGATTGAAGATTTATGGTTAAATGGTCATTTGTAGGATTAGGATAAAAATCAATAATTTTTTGACTTAATGGATTAACAGATAAAAGCTTTTCTGCCTTTAAAAAAGAAGATCGCTCATATTGAATGTCATCATTTAAATAAAACGTTTCTAAAGCCGCAACGGGCAATGGAATTCCCTTTACCCACCAATATTTTCCATATTCAGTGATAGTTGCTGTTATTACAAAAACAGAACCTTCCATAGTTTTTGTGGTTTCTACTAAAATTGCATTATCATATTTTTTACCATTTGGTAATGTTAACGAAGAAACACCAAGAACTTTACTTGTACAATTATCTTTAACAGAACCTTGTGTCCCGTTAAATTGAAAATCAGATTCTATTTCATCAGTAAATTGAGAGGTGCTGTTTAGAGGAAATTTCATCCAAAGAACTGCATTTTGGTAACTAGACTCGGTATTTTCAGTCATACGACCATGATTATGTATTTCATTATTTTCATACGAATAAAAGAATTCACCATTTTGAGAACTAATGAAATGAGTGGCTTTTGGGTATTTTAATTGAGATGAAGAGTGACTTATGGGGAGGATTTTCATTTCGTATGTTGAGGTTGTATTTACAGATGAAAAATCCCAAGGTCCCTCGTCACTGAAAGATATGGGTTCAGAATCATCTTCAAGTTGATCAAAATTATAGCTTACTCCATTTATAGGAACTGTTGGCATTTCAATAATTTGACCAATAAGTGTAATACTTATAATCTGGATTGAGATTAATATTTTATATCGCATTATGCAATTTTAAATAAATTAAATTGTAACCTTTAGAATAAGTCTATATTATTTCCTTTAATCAAAATAGTTACTGTGTTATTTCGCGGTTTTAAATAAAATAAATTCAGTTATATACAGACTCAATTTTTAGTTTAACTTCGCTCAATATGCGTTTTATCAAATATACCCTATTACTTATTTTTTTATATACGACTTCAATCTCATTTGCACAAGAAAAGGTCACCATAGACAGCGTTTCAATTTCAGCGGCTCAATTTCGTAGTATAGGTCCAGCGTTTATGACCGGAAGAATATCAGACGTAGTAATTGATCCTTTAGATGAGAACCACTGGTATATTGGTGTTGGAAGTGGTGGTGTATGGGAAACTAAAAATGCGGGTGTATCGTTCAAACCTATATTTGACCAACAAAAAGTATACAGTATTGGCTGTATCACATTAGACACTAATGCTAGAAACTTGTGGGTTGGTTCTGGAGAAAATGTTGGAGGTAGACACATTAGTTTTGGTGACGGAATATACTTAAGTAAAGACGGCGGTAAAACTTGGAAAAACAAGGGGCTAAAATATTCTAATCATATTAGTAAAATCGTTATTCACCCGTCTAATTCTGAAACTATTTGGGTAGCAGCTCAAGGGCCACTTTGGAGTTCAGGTGGTGATAGAGGAGTTTATAAATCGGTGGATGGGGGTAACAAATGGAAACGGGTGCTTGGAGATGCCGAGTGGACTGGTGCAACAGATTTACAAATCGATCCACGAAATCCTGATGTTTTGTATGCTGCAACTTGGCAACGTCATCGAACAGTAGCCTCCTACATGGGAGGTGGACCTAAAAGTGGAATTTATAAAAGTATTGACGGGGGAAATACTTGGCAGAAGTTAAAAACAGGCCTACCCTCTGGAAGCCTGGGTAAAATCGGGCTGGCTATTTCTCCTCAAAATCCAGATGTTCTTTATGCAGCCATTGAGACTAAATTAAAAAAGGGCGGATTTTATAGAAGCGCTGATCGAGGCATGAGTTGGAGTAAACAAAGTGATCAAATAAGTGCAGGAACAGGACCCCACTATTACCAAGAAATTTGGGCTTGTCCTCACCAGTTTGATCGAGTCTATTTCGCTAATAATTATTTTAAAGTTACTAACGATGGTGGCAAGACGTTTAAAAGTGTGGGTAAGGCATACAAACACGTCGATAATCATGCTGTAGCATTTAAAGCGAACGACCCTGATTATCTCATGGTAGGAACAGATGGAGGTTTGTACGAAAGTTTTGATCTTGCAAAAACGTGGCGACATATGGGAAACCTTCCCATTACGCAATTCTATAAATTAGCTGTAGATGACGCCAAGCCTTTTTATCATATTTATGGGGGAACACAAGACAACAACACCCAACGTGGTAAAAGTAGAACAGAAAATAGTGCGGGAATCAGTAATGCAGATTGGGATGTTGTATTGGGAGGTGATGGTCACCAACCAGCAACAGAACCAGGCAATCCTAATATTGTATATGGCCAAAGCCAGCAAGGGTGGTATTCTAGAATAGATATAGCTACGGGAGAACGCATTGGCATTCGTCCTCAACCAAGAGCTGGAGAAGAGTTTGAGCGCTACAATTGGGATGCTCCAATCTTTGTAAGTAGTCATAATCCAGCTCGAGTATATGTGGCCTCGCATCGATTGTGGCGAAGTGATGATCGCGGAGATTCTTGGACACCACTCTCAGGAGATTTAACGCGTAACGAAGAAAGATTTGAACTTCCAATCATGGGACGCAAACAACGTTATGAAAACGCATGGGATGTTTATGCCATGAGCACTTATAACACCATTACAAGCATAGCAGAAAGTCCGATCAACGAAGAAGTTTTGTATGTTGGAACAGACGATGGCTTCATTCAGCGTACTAAAAACGGTGGAAAGACTTGGGTGAAAACCAACTTAAGTAGCCTGGAAGGCGTACCCAAACGGGCGTATGTAAATGACATTAAAGCTGATCTTTTTGACGAAAATACCGTTTATATTGCCATTGATGCACATAAGCAAGGCGATTATAAGCCCCATCTATTTGTGAGTACTAATGGGGGAAATTCATGGAAACGGATTACAAACGGAATCAAAGAAAAAAACTACGTTTGGCGAATTGTCCAAGATCACATTAGTCCCAATCTCCTTTTTATTGGAACAGAATTTGGAATCTACGTGTCTGTCAATGGAGGAGATTCTTGGAAACAACTTAAAAATGGGCTACCTACTATTAGCTTCAGAGATTTGGTTATTCAACGGGAGTATAATGACCTTGTAGCAGCAAGTTTTGGAAGGAGTTTTTATGTGTTGGATAATTATGCCTTTCTTCGAGAATTAAGTGAATCAATTTTAGAAGAAGAAGCTTTTTTGTTCACTCCAAGAGCAACCTATTTATTCAGATTAAGAAGGGACGGTCGTCAAAAAAGTGGGAGTTTAGGTGGTCAACATTTTTATGGTGAAAACCCCGAGCATGGAGTTCTATTTGACTACTACGTTAAAGACCAACCTAAAACGGCAAAACAAGAACGAGACAAAAAAGAAATAGAACGAGACAAAAACGGAAAGGATATTGATTTTCCAGGTTGGGAAACCTTAGCTGCTGAAAATCAAGATAAAAGCCCAGCATATTGGCTTGAAATTAGTGACAGTAAACAGCAAATTATAAGAAAACTTAAGTTAAAAAATAGCAAAGGAATTCATAGAACGGCATGGGATATGAAAGGAGCAGACCATTGGCCTGTCAATAAAAACACTTCAGATAAGAACAGTCGAAATCAAGGATGGTATGTTGCTCCCGGAAATTATACCGCCCAATTATATCGTTTGTATGCGGGAGATGTCACTCCACTTGGCGATCCAGTGGATGTAGTTTTAAAACCCTTGAGACCCAGCACAATCAACCCTCAATCTGCGGATGAGCAACAAAAATATATGCATCAATATATGGATGCTCACGTGCGTAGAAGTATTCTGATGCAACATTACAACACAATTCAGAACAAAACTATAGCAATGCTGGTATCTAATAAGAAAGGAACGAGCCCGTTGAAAACAGCAATCAGTTCGATAGAAGAAATCCGTGATTCGCTGCAAACATTAAAAACAGCGCTGTACGGAAACGAAGCTAAAAATGCCGTGGGAGAGAAGGTGTTTCCTACACTGAACGATCGGATGAATGCTGCAGGAGCCACATTGTGGGGAAGTAATTATGGGCCCACTGCCACTGCCAAAGCAGGATTAGCCATCGCAAATCGATTGATGGATACATATGAAGAGCAGATAACCAGTATGAACGCTAAACTCCAACAGCTTTATAAAACCCTGAGAGCGGCAGGATCACCAGTTGTTTTAGAACTTGAAAAGTAGTTTGAACACATTCGCTGGAAATCCATGAGCTAAAAAGGCCTAACACGAAATGCAAGATGGTAATGTGCAAAACACTTATGCAGATACATCTAAACTTGAAAAATTCATAGGATTTAGTTCAGAAGTGTCCTTGCGTGAAGGTTTAAAAAAGTTTGTGATTTGCTATAAGGATTACTTCCTTGTTAAGGAGCTTTATTTCCTATTGGAAAACCAATCAAAAAATAATCCAGGAATAGCATTTATAATGGTACAAACCGAAAAAACAAGGGCAATACTAACAGCTACTGATGAGCTAATATCTAGGATATCAGCAAAGTAGGCGAAAACCAATTCTCTTGCTCCCACTCCACCTAGAAAAATAGGAATTGTAGTAGCTAATGTAGAAAGCAAAAAAACTCCCGCTACTAGAGTAGGCTCTTTAGCTCCCAACATATTGGCAATAATGCAAACCATTATCACTTGAATACTTTGAATTACTAATGATAGAAAGATAGATACCCAATAGCTTCGATGAAAAAGGGAAAACATTTTTTTAAAAACCAGATACCCAACACAACAAATCATAGGGAATATAAGGAACATTAAGAAAGGGTGGATATAGAATTGAAATAGGTCAACATGGATATAAGCAACTCCACAGAGTAACAAAAAAATAGCCATCAGGCCATATAATCTGTCTACCAACAAAGCCTGAAGCGTACTTTTTTGGGGTGCAGAATACTTATTTTTTAAAATAAGAAATTTATAGGCATCTCCACCAATTCCAGTGGGCAAGAACATGTTGTAACTCATACCAACGAGGTAGAGTTTGAAGTTTTCCAATTCACTAATTGATACGCTAATCATGTGCAGTAACCTCCGAAGACGATAGCTAGACACCCATTGCGAAAGGAAATAAATAAAAGCGGCAAGTAGAAGCGATATAAAACCAAATGAGGAAACCGAATTAACCAGCTCTTTGCTTCCAACGGAACTTATTAAAAATAGAATAGCCAGAACACTAACGAGTAGTTTGATCAAATAAACAAAAACATCAGATTGCTGGAGCTTAAACTTCTTGGTTTTTTGTTCCTCCATGTACTTTTCTAATATTGTATATTTTTTTGTCTTGACTTTCGTAATACGTTCGCATTTGCAGTTCAGACATGATGCCAATAGTAATCAGCTGGAAACCACCTAATGAAAGAAGTATTCCGAGCAAGAGCATTGGTCTCCCCCAGATATCATCTCCCATAATTTTCTTGACTAGAAAGTAGAAATTAATAAGCATACCCAAGCTTAAGACACCCAATCCCGAAGCACCAAAAAAGT
This sequence comes from uncultured Bacteroidota bacterium, assembly GCA_913050005.1. Taxonomy (GTDB): domain Bacteria; phylum Bacteroidota; class Bacteroidia; order NS11-12g; family UBA9320; genus UBA9320. The sequence goes on along the minus strand of CAJXBI010000025.1, from coordinate 11,813 downwards.
GCATAGGTTTTAGCATATACTTACGCATAAACACCATAAATAGCAGGTCACTTATCACTTTTATAGTTCTATTAATGCTGTATTTGCTTTGTCCAAACTGACGAGCATGGTGACGAACGGGCACTTGGATAATTCGTCCCCCTTCGAAAGCAGCCAATACCGGAATAAATCGGTGTAACTCCCCATAGAGGTTCAATGATTTAGCTAGTTTTCGAGTAAAAACCTTGAGTGTACATCCATAATCTCGTATGTAAACGCCGGTCGCTTTCCGAATGATTGCATTGGCGGTTTTACTGGGTATTTTACGCAGAAAGGCCCCGTCTTTACGATTTAGACGCTCACCTGCTATTAGGTCTACATCTTTGTCTTTAAGTAGTTTTAGCATTTCTGGGATATCAATCGGATCATTTTGTAAATCGCCATCTAGGGTGGTGATATATTTTCCAATTGCCATATCGATACCAGCTTGCATAGCACTACTTTGCCCATAGTTTTTATTAAATTCTATTGTAATAAGTGATTCGGATGTATGTTTTTTTAGCAAACTAAGCGTACGATCTTTAGAGCCATCATCTACAAAGATAATCTCGTGGTCTATATCTTTAAGGGCATTCGTAATGCCTTCAATCATTAACTCAATATTGTCTTCTTCATCCATTACGGGAATTACGACTGATAGTTCTTTCATTTTTTTTTCTTTGGGAATCCGCTTTTAAATTTTACAAGGCTAAATGGTTTATTCATATGTCTCCGTACAAAAGTATAGTGTATTGTGGTTTTAGCTGAATCTATAATCAGATCGGTAGGAGTAAGGTAATATTTATTTTTATTAAATGTATCTTTTGATGTAGCTATGGGTAATAATGCTTGTCGTTCCCTTGTGAGATAATAGGTACTACTGTGATGAAGATTTGAATTAAACATAGCCAACGGTTCATATCCTACTATTTCGGCTATCTCCAAAGCTTCTTTTTTATCTTGTGTTGTTTCACCAGTTTTTGCTCGTTCGGGAATTATGATACTATCAAACCCAAACCTTACCACGATCAGCAGAAATAGCAATGGGTATAACGAGTGGCAATAACTACTCAGAGCAAACATCAGTCCAATGCCCAGTAATACTAAAACAACTATCCACTCATATGAGTAATCCATTACTAAAAGGGGATCTACAAAATAAAATATACAAAGCCCTACCATTAAAATAGAAGCCATGAGGGGAGAAATAAACCTTATGGCTTTTTTTGCGGAAGGTTTAAGGGCATTGAAAGCGAAAAATAAAGGGTAAAAGTAGATGGGATAGAGCATCATCACATACCTTGCCCGCGTGTCTGGAGCCAGCCAGTATACCGCTACATTGGCAAAAAACAAGTAGATGCTAAACCGTATAAACTCGTTTTCTTTAGCGAGTTGCCTGCACTTTTTATTGAAGAATAGGACGATTAGAAAACTCCAAGGAGCTGTTTCTATGATAAATTCAAATGGGAAAGTAAATAGGTGTCCGATGCTTTCTAAAAATGATTTTTCAATAACCGTTCGTTTGCTCGACTCAACCCAAAGGTTATGGACATAATCTGTAAGCGGATAGAACCGCGAAAATACTCCAAAATAGAGCACAATAGGCACTACAAACCAGAGCACATTGAGCCAATGCGATACAGAAAGTAGGCGTTTAAATTGTTTAAAAAACAACGCAGTAACTAAAAGTGAAACACCGACAAATACTATGGCTGGGAGTCCCTTGAGCATAAACCCGATAAAACATAGTAAATAACTCCATCTAAAAAGGAGATTCCATTTTCCGGATTTACCCAACAGGTAACATAACATAAAATGGGTAAATATCACTATCGAAAAGGTTGCATCGATATGTCCCAAAAGAGAAGAATAAAAAAGGATATTACCACTCGTCAGAAAAGCCATTGCAGTGAAGAAGGACACTTCTTTATCTCCCGTTATTTTCTGGTAGAAATAAAAGATTAAATACCCTAATGTCAAAAGCGATAAAATAGCTGGCAACCGAACTACCCATTCAGACTGACCAAAGACCATCAAAAAAGGAACCAGAATCCAATTATATAATGGGGGCTTATTCAAGTATGCTTCGTTATTAATAGTTGGGAAAGCATCGCCACGTAAAAGCATTTCTAACGACACAATAGCACGTGTAGGCTCATCTGCCAGAAGGGGTTGTGTCCAGCTATTATAAAAGTAGCTAACACCTAATAATATTGGAAACAAAATAATGAACACTCGGGGCTTAAGCATCATTGTCAAAGAAACATCAATTCAGTTAAAAGGCAAAAGGTAAGTTTGTCAAATGTGCATAGAATCTAGAACAGGAATAATAATACAAGTTTTCAGATTCTAATTAATGGGGGCGAAAAAAGACCAGTTTTTCAATCCGATTTCTGCTTGATATTTAACAACAATTTCCTCCTGGCGGGCAAGACGGTTGAATGATTAAGTCGGATAATTTGCTTTTTGGTTTTTCAGCAGGAATACCGCACATGTCAGGGGATAAACAGTCTGTTTGCGTGTTGATAAGCATGAATGTATTTTGATCAAAACTCAGTCCGAATTTACCGATTGTTTCTGCCTGGTATTCTACTTCAACTTCCAGATCATCTAGGCTTAAAGTATCTTCAGCCATTTTGATAATAGATAGGAGCTTTTTTGGACTTATTCTATGATCGTAATCATTTGATTCCCATAGTTGAAAATTTATTTTTTTTTCATTTTGTTCTATTCCGCCACAGTCTATAAAATGTCTGGAGATTTTACCCACTTCAGTAATATGAAAATGAGGAGGAACCTCCATACCATTCTCCAATTTAAAGGCGATTTTATTCAACCGCTCTAGGGCAATTTTTACTTCTGATAATTTCATATAAAATCTGAACCACGAATATAAATAGAATAGTGAAAACAAATTCAACTATTCTGCTCTGGTAGAGCCTTTAAGACTCATGACGAATCTTTGGAAGAGTTTTTTTCTCAACGAAGTAAAAAATTACTATATTAGTTTCATTAATTATACTAAACAATGAAACACATACATATTCCCTTAATACTAATCTTAACTGTATTTTTTACTAACTGTAATATTATAAGACCAGGCAAAGTAGGTGTAAAACAAAGACTTGGAAAACTAGACAATAAAGTCCACAAGGAGGGTATAGTTTTTTTTAATCCATTTGTAGTAAAAGTAATTAAAGCGTCTACTCAGACAAATAATTTAAAGCTAATATTAAATATACCAAGTAAAGAAGGACTAAGTGTTACCTCTGAAATTTCTATTCTACATAGAATAGAACCAGATAGCATACAAAAGGTATTAAGAACTTATGGACGCGACTATACGTCTATTATTAGTAGTGTATTTAGGTCAGCTTCTTCAGACGTATGTGCTAAGTATTATGCCAAAGATATGCACTCAGGAATGAGGGCTAACATAGAGCTGTCTATAAAAAATAAAATGTATGAACTACTTGAGGGTAGCGGTATTATAATTGAATCTGTTCTTATGAAAAGTATAAAATTACCTGGCGGACTAGCTAAGTCAATAGAGCAGAAACTTCAAGCCGAACAAGATGCAATGCGAATGGAATTTATATTAAAACAAGAAAAATTAGAAGCTGATCGGAAAATAATTGAAGCTAAAGGAACAAGAGAAGCTCAAAAAATTTTAGCTGAGGGCCTTACGCCAGAAATAATAAAACTAAAGAGTATAGAGGCATTCAGAGAGTTGTCAAAATCAGCCAACAGTAAAATTATAGTTACAGATGGTGAAGCTCCTTTACTTATAAATTAGAATGCATATCTCTAAAATAAAAGCTAAAATTTTCAATTAATAAAGCCTGACTATTGCTACAGTTTCATTGGTTGAACCACCTAAAATATTTAGATAATATGTACCTGCAACTAGCGAAGTTAAATCTAGACCAACAAGATTTATTAGTTCGATAAATCGCATCGAGCAGATGGGGCGACAAACTCTATGAGTAGGACTTAGAAAATGATGATGTAGAAACTTGGGACGGTTTGTACCTCAGAAAACCTTGCGAGCCTGGGAAGTACCAGTATATCTTACGAATAGAAGAATTAGACAATACAGTTCATTTTAAAAGTGAAGCTGTTTTATTGATTAGATAGCTCTGTGAGATTTTTATTATTGCCCTATATATATATTTGTATCAAATAAGTTTTCATGAAAAAAATCACTTACCTTTTATTCAGTTTTCTTCTTTTTTCATCTTCCTATGCCCAAGACTGGCCTCAGGTAGGTTCCAAAATAGTAGGAGCTACTTCAAGTCACCAGGCTGGCCACGCTGTTTCTCTATCTAGCGATGGATCAACGGTGGCTATTGGGACACCTCATCCAAATAACCGACGTGGACAAGTCAAAATATTTGAAAATGTAAATGGGACCTGGACTCAAAAAGGTAACACCTTAGATGGTAGTTATACTGTCATTCCACCAAGCACTACCCAATACCCTGAAAATTTTGGATATTCTGTATCATTATCTAATGACGGGAATACAGTCGCCATAGGGGCACGTTATTACACTTCAACTAATCTGTTGCTTCGCCAAAGAGGTCGGGTGATAGTCTATAAAATGGTAGGTTCAACCTGGACCCAAGTAGGATTGCCTATAAACGGGGAGGGAGAAAATGACCATTCTGGCTATTCCGTTTCTCTCTCTGGAGATGGCACCACATTGGCTATCGGTGCTCCTTATAATGATGCCTACGGTCATGTGCGTATTTATAAAAATATAAACGGTACCTGGACTCAAATAGGTGCTGATATAAATGGAGAGGCCCGAAGTGACGGATCTGGATGGTCTGTTTCATTGTCAAGTGATGGAACTACTGTTGCTATAGGTGCCCCAGGTAACGACGGCGGAGGAACCGCTGCGGGTCATGTACGTGTTTATAAGAATGTGAGTAATACTTGGACCAAAATTGGTGCAGATCTTAATGGAACTAGAGATGAAGACGAATTAGGACATTCTGTTTCCATATCTGCTGATGGATCGATAGTAGCTGTTGGTGCGACTATGGCTAGAGGGACTCACGTCTGGGATAAGGGTTATGTGAGAGTATTTAAAAATGTAAATGGCACCTGGACTCAAATAGGTTCAGACGTCATAGGAGAAGCACTCTACGATCAGTTTGGATATTCTTTGTCGTTGTCAGGAGACGGAACTCGATTTATATCGGGCACAATGTTTAATGATGGAAATGGATCACGTGCTGGTCATGCTAGGATTTTTGAAAATGTAAATGGCACCTGGACTCAACTAGGCTCAGACTTAGATGGTGACTCAACAAACTATAGATTTGGTTATTCCGTTTCCTTATCTGATGATGGAAGCACAGCCGCTGTGGGTGCTCTTTATGGAATGCCTCCTCAAAATGCAGGAGAAGTAAGTATTTTTTCAGAATGTATTACAACTGAAAAAATAGATTTAATAATGACGTGTAATAGTTACACTTGGATAAATGGCGTAACTTATAACCAGAGCAACAGCACAGCAGAAGACACACTTGTAAATCAGTCGGGCTGTGATAGTGTGGTAAGGCTAAACCTAACCATTTTAGAATCGTCTTCTTCTGAAGTTAATGCGTCGGATTGTGAAAATTTTGTTTCTCCAACCGGAAAAGTTTGGACAAGTACAGGAACATATTTAGACACACTTGCCAATGTAACTGGCTGTGACAGCATTATCACTTATAACCTGACCATTGTAAAAAATGATGACGTAATTGCAAGTAACCCAACAGATAAATCAGTAGTGCCTGGAACTAATGCAACGTTTAGTGTGGTGTCTACAATAGACCCAAACACAACCTATCAATGGCAAAGAGATAATGGAACCGGTTTTCAGGATTTAAGTAATGCTGGACAGTACTCGGGTAGTACATCCAATACTTTACTTATTTCCAATATAGCCGTAAGTAATGAGAATGAGGCCTATCGTTGCGTAGTGGCTACGTCAACTTGTACAGTGACTTCAGAGGAAGCCACGTTGACAATAGACAGAGCAAATGTGCCAGAAGTAGCTTTAAATAATGAATATAAAATATATCCAAATCCTACAACAGGCAAAGTAAACATCGAGATCATAGATGCCCATGTAGGAGATGCGTATTCAGTGTATTCTAGCACAGGGATAGAGGTTTTAACAGGAAGCATCAAGAATAAAACAACTGTTTTAGATCTTAAAGATTTATCAGAAGGAATCTACCTGATAACCATCGGAGAAGAACTCAAACAGAGCATTAAAGTGATTAAAAACTAGTTGTACGATTTTTGAATAAAAAAGTCTACTACGCGTGAAAAATCACAGCAAGTAGCCTCGCCAGGAATCGAACCTGGATCTAATGTTTAGGAAACATCTATTCTATCCGTTGAACTACGAAGCCTTTTTATGAGATAATGCTTCCTGGTTTAGTTTGCTCGTCTGGACTTACAAATCTTAATGATCCATCCACGTTTTCTGCCATTAAAATCATGCCGTTACTTTCTATTCCTTTTAGTGTTCGGGGAGCTAAATTGGCCAAATAGGTAACTTGTTTTCCAATGATATCTTCTGGGGCAAAATGTTCTGCAATACCACTGACTACCTCTCTCGTTTCTGTCCCTATATCAAGGGTGATATGCAAAAGTCGGTCTGTTTTTTTTACTTTTTCAGCAGCAGTAATGGTTGCAACTCGAATATCTAATTTCACAAAATCGTCGTATTGTATCATGGGCTTTAATGGTTGATTGTTTTGTTCTTGACTAAATGTATTTATTGGAGTTTTTTGGTTTAATTTTATAATTTGCCGTTCTATAACATCATCTTCAACCTTTTCGAATAGGAGTTTACTCTCTCCTATATTATGTCCAATAGCAATTTTATCCTCGTATGATTTAAGATTCAAATTTTTAAGGATTTTATGCGAGGTGTCTGGCAAGAAAATTTGTCCGAATAAACCAATTTGATGAACAACATGTAGGCATGTTAGGATACAATCGGCTACGTTCTGTTGGTTGTCATCATCTTTTATGAGTTTCCATGGAGCTGTATCTTGCAGATACTTGTTTCCGTAGCGAGCAATCTCCATAAAAGCCTCTAGGCCTTGACGTTGGTTGAACTGGTCCAGTGCCGCTGTGATTTTGGCAGAAAAATCTGGCAATGAATCTAAATTCCCATCAGGTATTTTTCCATTGAAGTATTTATGGGTAAGAATAATTACCCGGTTTACAAAATTTCCCAAAATAGCGACGAGCTCATTATTCACTTTTGCTTGATAGTCTTTCCAAGTGAAGTCTGCATCTTTAGTTTCGGGCAAAATAGAATTGATGACATAACGAAGCTCATCTGTTTTGTCTGGGAATTCCTTTAAATATTCATGGAGCCAAATCGCATGATTGCGGCTGGTTGATATTTTGTTTCCCTCTAAATTTAAAAACTCGTTAGCAGGAACATTTGTAGGCAAGTTAAATCCACCATGTGCATGCAGCATAGCAGGAAATATAATGGTATGAAATACGATATTATCCTTGCCTAAAAAGTGTGTAATTTCAGTCTCAGAGTCTTTCCACCATTTAGTCCACTGATCACCAGCTACTTCTTTTGTGGCAGTTATGTATCCAATAGGTGCATCAAACCAAACATACATCACCTTATTATTCGCATTTTGTATAGGAACATTAACACCCCAATCAAGATCTCGTGTCATTGCTCTTGGTTTTAATCCGTCATTTAGCCAGCTTTTGCATTGTCCATATACGTTGGATTTCCATCTGTCTTTTTGATTGTTAACCCAATCATCCAAAAACTCCTCTTGAATCGAGTCAAGTGGCAGATACCAATTGGTAGTTTCTTTTAGGACAGGCTTGTTTCCGGTAAGAACAGATTTTGGGTTTAAGAGTTCTTTTGGGTTACTGGTTCTTCCACATTGCTCGCATTGGTCGCCATAAGCATTTTCGTATGAACAATTGGGGCATGTACCTATAATGTAGCGGTCCGCTAAAAATTGTTTAGCTTCTTGGTCATAAAATTGCTCTGAAGTAATTTTTTTAAATACATTATTTTCATGCAAAGTTTTGAAAAAATCTTGAGCAGTTTCGTGGTGTAGCTGGTTAGTTGTTCTACTAAATCGGTCAAATTGAATGCCAAATTTGGAAAGACTTTTGGCAATGATTGCATGATTTTCATTAACGACTTGTTGCGGAGACTTATTCTCTTTTTTAGCGTTTAATGTTATGGGTACACCATGTTCGTCAGTACCACAAACAAAAAGAACATCTAGACCTTTCATTTTCAAATATCGATGATGTATATCTGAGGGAAGAAAGCACCCTGCAATATGCCCAATATGAATGGGACCGTTAGCATAGGGTAGTGCACATGTTATAAGATGTCTTTTGGGCATTGCGGCAAAAATAAGAGAAAGCCCTAAGTCAATAACTATGAATGTCTATTGTTTTAGTTTCTTCCTATTTTTTAGGTTAGAAAATAAAGGGTGTATCACCACGGCCAACAAGATAATTGAAGTTCCTAAATAAAAATCGAAATTAAGAAAGGAGTCTTCGTTGAGCAACCAGATGGCCAACAAAATGCCATACACGGGCTCCAAATTGATACTTAAATTTGAGATAAAAGCAGACAACTCTTTGAGTGAATTTATAGCGAGAGCAAAAGCTAAGCTGGTACAGAGCAGACCGAGTATAATTAACCATGTCCAGTCGCTACCAACCGGAATCCATTGAGGTTGAGGCATATAGTTATCAATGAATGGATATCCTAACGAAATGAATAAAAATCCAGAGGTTAGTTCTATGGTGGTTACCGATAATGAATTTTGTCTTGCGATATACTTTTTATTTAATGTAGAAAATAATGCTGCTAGAAAAGCAGAAATTATCCCAACAATAATTGCTAGGTGATAGGATTTACCAACACCACTGAGCAAGTAAATTCCTGCAATGACTACAACCCCAAGAATCAATTCAATCCATTGAAATTTGGATTTTGTAATCAGCGGCTCCAAAATAGAGGTAAAAAGTGAAGCTGTAGCCAGACATGCTAAAGTGACAGAGGCACTTTGTCCTATTTTTATACTCCCATAAAATGTCAACCAATGGAGTGCTACTAGAACACCAATGCAGATAAATCTTAGTAAATTTTTTCTGCTTATTGATCGTATTCCTTGAATAACACCAGGTATGAAAATCAATCCAAGTATAGCAATCCATAACCTGTTCCAGACCAATGCAACCTCGTCCAAAGAGATTAACTTCCCTAAAATAGCAGTAAACCCAAATAAAAAGACGGCGATATGCAGCTGAATGTATGCTTTATTTTTTGAGGGTTGTTTTTGCAAGACAAAGACAATATTAGGTTAATCGTGTGAGTAGTTAAAAAATTTATTGCATAAAAAAACCCAGTATGAACTGGGTTGTAATTCATTATGAAATTTACCAATCGTCATCATCGATGAACGGAGTTGCAGCACATGTAGTTTTGAGATCATCAATAAAGTTATTCATATGATTTTTGCATGCAATGAGAATTTGGTCATTACCTCTCGCATTTTTCTTTGCATTCATGTAATATTCTAGGTATGTTATATCGTCTTCTTTTCCGTTTGTACTTTTAGATTTATGAACAAAATTATTGAACTTATAACGGTATCTTTCGTCTTTGAATCTAAGTTCCATATCAAAATATATGATACCGGCATTCACCTTTTGAAATTCATTCACTTGCACAATTATAGGCATGTGCACTAAAGCTTTTATAGTTTGACCTTCTTTACCATCTGGGTCAATACCAGCGGCATCAACCATACTTTTGGCTTCACGTTTTCCAAACTTAGTTTGCATAAAAGTTAACGCTCTTTGGTATAGTGAGTCAGACAAAGAATAATCATCACCACCCAAATCTAAAAAGCGTTCAGGAACAATTACCTCTACAACCTCCATGAATGTAATTAGCTGTGATGCACTATCAAAAGGCATACTTGTAAAGCGTTGATAAGGCCTAGCTTTAACATCTGGTCTAGATGACCTAACATAATCGTCACCAACTCCGCCAAAACTGAGATTACTATCGTCGTCGTCAGACCAATCTTCATCGATATTCTCACTATCGCCCCAGGAATCTTCGGAATTTTTTTCATCAGTAGCTTCTGAACTCTCTTCTTCTGAACCCCAACCGTCTTCTTGATCACCCCAGCCATCTTGCTGATTATCCCAAGATTGAGCAAAGGTTATGGAGCTTGAAGTGACTAGTGATATGAGAATAAATAATATTTTTTTCATAAGAATGCGTTTATTAGGTCTAGTATTAAAATATTGATCTTATTTAAACAAGGCTAACGAAAATAACCTTTAATTTATTTTTAACAACCAGATAAGTTTTTAAAAATTTGTTATATAAACGTATTGATTAATCAATTTGTTTTATCTATTTGCATCATAACTTGTTAAAAATTAGGCCATGAGCAAATATCTTTTAATATCATTAACACTCATTATTACCTTCTGGGGTTGTTCAGAAAATCAAAAAAATGACAATTTTCTGAATAAAGATACACACTCGTATGCTAATTTCAATGACGTAAGAATCAAACATTTGAAGTTAGATTTAAATGTAGATTTTTCAGAAAAAACATTGGACGGCAAAGTCGATATTTCTATTGAAAATTATACAAAAACGAAGCAACTAATATTAGATTCAAAGGATTTAACTATACACAAAGTTTTATTAGAAGATAGTGTAGAAACCTTGTTTTCATTGGGGGAAAAGAGTGATGTATTTGGACAACCGTTAATTATTGAGGTTGAACCATCCACTAAAGTAGTTTCGGTTTATTATACTACAAGTCCCAATGCAGAAGCACTGCAATGGCTTTCACCTGAACAAACACTTGGGAAAGTGCATCCATTTTTATTTAGTCAATCTCAAGCAATATTAGCTCGCTCGTGGGTCCCGTGTCAGGACGGCCCTGGAGTAAAATTCACCTATGAGGCAACGATAAAAACAGATCCAAACTTAATTGCCCTAATGAGTGCCGAAAATGGAACTACCAAAAATGAAAATGGAGTTTATAACTTTAAAATGAATCAACCAATTTCGTCTTATTTACTGGCTTTAACCGTGGGCGATTTGGCATTTGCAAGCATAGGAAGGAATTCGGGGGTTTATGCCGAACCTGCGATGTTAGAAAAATCGGTTTGGGAATTGAACTCAATGCAAAGTATGATTGATAGTGCAGAACAGTTGTACGGACCTTATGCTTGGGAGCGATATGATGTTGTTATTTTACCTCCAAGTTTTCCTTTCGGAGGAATGGAAAATCCTCGTTTGACTTTTGCTACACCTACAATTATTGCAGGAGATAGAAGTTTGGTAGCACTTATTGCCCACGAGTTAGCACACAGTTGGAGTGGGAATTTGGTAACCAACGAAACATGGAATGACTTTTGGCTAAATGAGGGTTTTACGGTGTATTTTGAGCAAAGGATTATGGAAAAAATATTTGGGAAATCTTATGAAGAAATGCTCACAAAGTTGGGCATGGGAGAGTTAGAGGAAACGTTAGAACATCTTATAAATGAGGGAAATTCAGAGGATACGCATTTATACTTGGATTTGGATGGAAGAAATCCAGATGATGGACTTACAGATGTGGCCTACGAGAAAGGACGTTTTTTCTTACAAAAATTAGAATCTGTTGTGGGTAGAGAACGATTTGATTTCTTTCTCAAAAATTACTTTGAAGAAAATAAATTCAAACCCATGAATACGG
>CAJXBI010000024.1 GCA_913050005.1 uncultured Bacteroidota bacterium | reverse complement strand
TTCAAACTAATTATCCAAAGAAATTTACATCTGGTTTTGTAATTCATGCCGGTTTTATTGATGGAGCTTTATGGGAAATTGAAAGATGCGTTGAAAAACTAAATCTCAAGGTGTTATGTCTACCCACTCATTACTTAGATACTGCTGGCAACTGGAAAGGCATTTTCAATCCTGAAACTGAACCTATATTAGAACTTGCCAATAAATATAATTTGGCAATTGAGGTTCACCCCTATGATGGTGAAAAATTTATACAATTAGAAAACATTTCTTGGCGTTTTCATTTGGTGTGGATGCTGGCTCAATGTGCAGACTCTTACCATTTTTACACACTTAATGGATATTATGATAAATATCCTAACATACGAATATGCTTCGCTCATGGTGGTCAACTCAACCACATCAATCTTGGAAGAAGAACACAAGGATTTGATGGAAGACCAGATTTATTCGAAGGTAAAAATCGCCCAAATAAAGCCACTGGTCACCCAAACATTTACTTTGACACCTTAGTGCATGATACCATGTCATTAGAAGTCATGATTAAACGCCTCAAAACAACAGATCAGATTATTCTCGGATTGGATGATCCCTACCCACTGGGAGAAATGGAAAGTGAAGCTCAAAGTAGCTATCCCGGAAAATTACTTGACTTAGCCGTAAAACAAGACATTATCGCTAAGCAACAACATCAAGAAATATGGGAAAAAAATGTAGTTAGGTGGCTTTATGGGAATCAAGTAAAAGATTTCTACAATCGAATAGCTTAAAAAAAAAGACATCCTTAATTTATTTAGTGCATAATTTATTCAAGTAAATCAAGTTATTCGTATTAAATAACATCATTCATTAATGAGTAAAAATAACGTCATCTTGCTTTATGGTGGAAATTCAACAGAACATGAAATATCTATCCGTTCTGCTCGGAATATTGCTAAGGCTACAAACACCTCACTTTTTAATATGATTCCTATAGGTATTGCCAAAAATGGAACTTGGTACCTCAAAACCTTAGAAGAATTAAATAATGAAGAAATTGTCCTTAGGAACGATAACCCTATTACTCTCGTTCCAGGATATGATGAGCAAAAAATAATCAATATAAAAACCCAAGAAAGTATCGGTAAGATTGACATTGCTTTTCCTATTGTGCATGGCACTAATGGCGAAGATGGGACTCTTCAAGGTTTACTAAAAACCATGCAGATTCCATTTGTAGGCCCCGGTGTCATTGGATCTGCTTTATGTATCGATAAAGATGTAGCCAAACGATTGATGAATGAAGCACATATTCCAAATGCAGCCTTCTTGTCCTATCAAAAGTCAGAACGAAATCAAATTACATTTGAAAAAGCAGTCAACAGTCTTGGATTGCCTATGTATATCAAACCCCCCAACCTGGGTTCATCAGTCGGTATCAGCAAAGTAAATAGCAAACGAGAATTTGACAATGCTATTGATCATGCATTTTTATTTGATCAAAAAATAATCATTGAAAAAAACATTAAAGGTAGAGAAATTGAATGCGCTGTTTTGGGTAATACAAATCCCAAAGCCTCACTTGTTGGTGAAGTTGTCACGATTAATGAAAATCATGATTTCTATTCATATGAGGCAAAATATATTGATGCAAATGGTTCCAAAACAGTGATTCCTGCAGATTTATCTGAAGACCTTCAAAATCAAATTCAAACCATCGCATTAAAAACATACAAAACACTATGTTGTCAAGGAATGGCTAGAGTAGATGTATTTGTGACACCAGATAATAAAATAATCGTAAACGAGGTAAATACACTGCCTGGATTCACAGACATAAGCATGTATCCCAAACTGTGGGAAGCTAGTGGCATTGATTACAATGAGCTTATATCCAAGCTACTTATTTTAGCCCTTGAACAATCTGACAATGAAAATGAAAACTTAACCCAAATGAACTTGTAAATTTGATTAAAAAAAATACAAAACAAAGACTATGTCTAAATAAAGTTATGTTTAATTGAGAGGTTTGTTTATATGTGTGTATCTGACTTTGTATATTCATTTTGATTAGCATAAGTTTGGTTTTGTAACTTAAAGTCAATACAATGAAACAAATTTCATACATTTTAACCATACTCATTATTTCTACAATGATTTCGTGCGTTCCCGCTAGGAAACTAGAGGAACTCCAATTATCCTTCGATGATTTACATAGCCAGTACGAGGAGATGAAAACATTGAAAGAATTTGGAGATACTAGTTTAATGGAACTAAAAAACCAATTTAACTCTTTGACTAATAGCTACAATCTTTTAAAAGATGAATGTGGTAAACAACGAAAAGACTACGAAAAGACACAAGCATCTTATGAATTGCTCAATAAAAATTACAAGGAATTGGTTAATAGTAATGAAAATACCAAGAAAGACCTTCGATACGAACTAGAGCAATTAGACAAGCAATTAAATGATAAAAAAAGAGAGCTTTTTTCCAAAGAATCTTCATTAATGGATAAAGAACAGGAAGCAAATAAACTGAAAAAGGATTTAGAAGCCCTTGCAAAGTCTTTAAGAGAAAGAGAGAGTCGAGTAAATGAACTCGAATCTAAACTAGCTGCTCAAGAATCAGCTGTAAAGGAACTTAAAGACAGACTTACAAATTCTCTTATTGGATACCAAAATAGTGGTATATCTGTCATAGAAAAAGATGGTAAGGTTTATGTTTCACTTGACAATAGCCTATTGTTTCAGAGTGGTAAAATTGACATCGATTGGAAAGGGAAAACAGCTTTACTCAAAGTGGCTGAGAGTTTACAAGACATCGAAGATTTTGATATTATGGTCGAAGGACATACCGATAATATTCCAATGAAATCCAGCACCATAAAAGACAACTGGGATCTTAGTGTATTACGTGCAACCTCCGTTGTTAGGTATTTAAGCACAGAAGGAAAGATGGATCCAATCAAAATCATACCTAGTGGAAGAAGTAAACATCTACCTATTGATTCCTCTAAAACAAAAGAAGCTAGAGCCAAAAATCGAAGAATTGAGATTATTTTGACTCCCAAATTAGATTCTATCATGGAACTACTCAAGTAGTTTTATGAACTAGGATTTATTTATTTTGTTTACCAAGCAAAAATGCCTTTTGAAAGGCTTGTAGCTCTCCGTCCATTACCGCCTGAACATTAGAGGTCTCCTCCCCTGTCCTAACGTCTTTAACCAACTTATAGGGATGCATTACATAATTTCTTATTTGACTTCCCCATTCAATTTTCATTTTACCATTTTCTATCTCTGCACGAGCATCTGATTTCTTCCTCAACTCAATATCGTAGAGTTGTGATTTCAACATTTTCATGGCCTCCTCTTTATTTGCTAATTGAGAACGAGCTTGTTGACACACAACCATAATACCTGTTGGTTTATGGGTCAATTGAACTTTTGTTTCAACCTTATTTACATTTTGCCCTCCTGCTCCACCACTCCTTGATGTTTGCATATCAATATCACCCCAGTTTAAATCTATTTCAATACTATCATCAACTACGGGGTAGATGTAAGCAGAAGCAAAGCTAGTATGTCTTCTTGCACTGCTATCAAAAGGGGATATTCGAACTAAACGATGTACACCGTTGTCACCTTTTAAGTAACCAAAAGCAAAATCCCCCGAAATCTGCATACTAATAGATTTTATTCCTGCCACATCTCCATCGACCTGATCTAATATCTCAACTTTATACCCACTATTCTCTGCCCACATAATATACATTCGACTAAGCATACTTGCCCAATCGTTGCTTTCTGTTCCACCGGCACCAGCATTAATTTCAAGAATAGCATCTAATTGGTCTTCCTCACCACTGAGCATATTTTTGAATTCCAAATCTTCTAACTTCTGGAATGTAGCATTGAATTTGTCTTCAATCTCTTCATCGACTAGTTCACCCATGTCTTTGAATTCTAGTAGCACAGATAAATCATCAACTCCGGATTGAATTTCAGTCCAAGAGTCAGTCCATACTTTCTTTTTCTTAATATTTTTTAAGTGAATTTCAGCTTTTTTAGGATCTCCCCAAAAGCTAGGATCATGCGTTTGCTGCTCCTCATCAGCTATAAGTGCTAAATTTTTTTCTACGTCAAAGATATCCCGCCAGTTTTGCTGTGCGGCTCCTTAAATCATTATACTGATCAGTTGTCATTAGTATAATTCTCCTTTAATTCGATCACGAATCTCTTGGATCTCTTCTCGATTTGCTTGACGATCAACTTTTAGCATCAATTCCATCAAGTACTCAAAATCAGTCATATCTCCAATTTCTTCATCAGCTACATACCCTAAATCAAAGTTGCCATTTTCACTGATATATTCACTCGCAAGCCTGCATATTTTAACTATTGTGGGATCTTCCTCTTCCAAAGCAAGTGATCGAATATCTTGGAGTTGACTAATTACTTTATCAGCATCAAATTTTTTAGATGCATCCTTCATTAAGTTATTAATTGCCAAATTAGCTTTTGCTTCCATCATTTTTTATAAAATTTGCAACGAAAATAATTTTAAAATTGTTAATAGATTAAATGCTTGCAGAAATAATCACCATAGGAGATGAAATTTTAATTGGTCAAACCATTGATACCAATTCTGCTTGGCTTGGAAATCGTTTGAATGAATATGGTATTGAGGTAATACAAATTACTTCTATTAATGATAAAAAATCGAGCATTATCAAGGCTTTAGGCGAGGCAGAAAAAAGGGCTGAACTTGTTTTAATAACCGGAGGATTGGGCCCAACAAAAGATGATATTACTAAAAAAGTTCTTGCAGAATATTTCGAATGTGATTTAGTCTATGATAAATCTGCCCTAAAAAATATTCAAACTATTTTAAAACGACTCAATAGAGAAATACTACAAATTAATCTTGATCAAGCCCTTGTCCCTGAAAAATGCATAGCCATACCAAACTCAAAAGGAACCGCTCCAGGTATGTATTTTGAGAAAAATAACACAATTTATGTGAGTATGCCTGGTGTTCCTTACGAGATGAAAGCCATGATGGAGGATGATATTTTCAAAAGACTTCAATCAAAAAATAGCTCCTATATTATTGAACATCATACAATTACAGTAGTAGGGATTCCTGAATCTCATATTGCTACCAGTATCGAACATATAGAAAATAGTCTTCCAGATTACATTAAATTAGCTTATCTACCGCATTTAAACCTTGTCAGGCTTAGATTAAGTGCTAAATCAATTGAGCATTCTGTAGAAGAGTTATCTAAGCAAATTAAAGAGGTATTTAAACAAATTAAAATGATTATTGGTGATTCGTGGTTTGAGGGAGAAACTCGATTGTCTGCTGTGGTAGGTGAATCACTTGTAACCAACAAGAATACAATTGGAACTATTGAAAGTTGCACAGGAGGTTTTATAGCTAGTAAATTGACCGAAATACCCGGCAGTTCTGCTTATTTTAAAGGAAGCCTATTGACATACGCTTATGAAACAAAGGTATCATTAGCAAAAATTGACCAAAATTTACTTAACGAGGTTGGAGCAGTAAGCAAAGAAGTCTGCGAAATGATGGCAAAAAATGCTCAAGATATATTGGAGGTAGATTATTGTATTTCTTCAACTGGCATAGCAGGACCTAGAGGAGGTACTAATGAAAAACCTGTTGGGCTAGTATTTATCGGTTTGGCTAAACCTGATGGTTCTGTGATGGTTGAAAAATGTCAATTTTATGGAACACGTCAACAAATTGTAGAAAGAACCTCTAATAAAGCTTTAGATATGCTCAGAAAAGTTATTAAACGTTAGATTGAAACTGCTCACCAATTGAATTAGCTACCCTAAATCCATCTAAGGCCGCACTAATAATTCCACCAGCATATCCAGCACCCTCGCCACACGGATACAAATTGATCAAATCAGGGTGATATAATGAGTTGGTTCTGGGGATACGAACGGGTGAACTTGTCCGGCTTTCAGGGGCTGTAATGACGCCATCTTTATGATTAAACCCTTTTAATCTTTTAGTCATTTCTTTCAAACCCTCTCTCAAACGATAGGTAACTTCAGTTGGATAAAGTTCATTTAAATTAACACTTGTCATACCTGGGAAATAGCTACTATTGTTCAACTTAGCACTAATTTTATTGGATAGAAAGTCTTGAATATTTTGGGCGGGAACCTTGAATTTTCCACCCCCCAACTTATATGCTTTCCTTTCGATACTTTTTTGAAATTCCAAACCCGCTAATGCATCAAAATGAGCATATTCTTTCCATTCATCAGGTCCTATTTCAGTCACCCAACCACTATTAGCAAATCTTCCATTTCGCTTACTAGGACTCCAACCATTAACAACCACTTCATCATGAGCTGTAGCTGCTGGAGCAATTACCCCACCTGGACACATACAAAATGAAAAAACACCCTTTTGTTTAATCTGGCATACTAAACTGTAGCTTGCGGGTGGAAGTATTTTTACATTTTCTGGCGTATGGTATTGAATGTTATTGATTAATGATTGTGGATGCTCAATTCTAAAACCCATCGCAAATGGCTTAGCTTCAATGCCAATAGCTAAATTATCTAAAATTGAATAAATATCTCTGGCTGAATGACCAGTTGCTAGAATAAGATGATTACATTTCTCCCAATCACCATTTACTTTTATTTCATGAACATGATTTTCAGAATATCTTATATCCTCTAATTTGTTATCAAAATGAATTTTTCCACCTCTTTCAAGAATAGTTTCTCTTAAATTTTGAATAATTTCTGGTAATTTATTAGTACCAATATGAGGATGTGCCTCAAATAAGATATTTGGATCTGCACCGTGTGAGACAAAAAGATCCAATATTTCCTGAATTTTACCTCGTTTATGTGATCGGGTATACAACTTACCGTCAGAAAATGTTCCAGCCCCACCCTCACCGTAACAATAGTTAGACTCAGTATTTATAATACCAGAACGGTTCAATTGGGCTACATCCCTCCTTCTATTTTTTACAGATTTACCTCGTTCAATAACAATGGGTTTCATGCCAAGTTCAAGGCATTTTATAGCTGCAAATATCCCAGCAGGACCAAATCCTATGATATGAACAAATTTTGATGTATCAACCGGTTTATATTCAGGTTTAGGCTTTTTTAAAGGAAAGTCATTTTCAGTAAATACCTCTAATCTTAAATTTTGTTTTATTACTTTTTTTCGTGCGTCCGTAGACTTTTTAAGTGTTATTATAGCGTTTATATTAGGGTATTTGCCATGTAATTTAGCGACCAAAAAATCATACAAATTATCTTTATTAGTATGATAATCATGAATAGAAACACTTATTTCAACTATGTGTACAGACACAATACTTTTCCAAGAAGTTTCCACAAAGATTTTATAAAACTTCAATTAAACTCACCTTTGGTAAATTAAAATGAAAAAAACATCATCAGAACTCAAAAATCAAGTTAATCAAACTCGTAGAGATATTGTAAGGATGGTTCATGAAGTACAATCTGGTCATCCTGGTGGTTCATTAGGTTGTGCGGAATTCTTTACAGTTCTTTTTCAAAATATACTTCGCCACAATTCCGATGAATTTAATATGTCTGCAAATAATGAAGATGTTTTTATCCTCTCAAATGGGCATATTTCGCCAGTTTATTACAGTGCTTTAGCTCATAGTGGTTACTTTAATGTTTCTGAGTTGAATACATTTAGGAAATTAAATACTAGACTACAGGGACACCCTACCACGCACGAGGGATTACCAGGAGTAAGAATAGCATCGGGTTCTTTAGGTCAAGGTTTATCAGTAGCTGCAGGTATCTCGCAAGCAAAAAAACTTGATAATGACAATAAACTAGTATATGTTCTCATGGGTGATGGCGAGTTGCAAGAAGGCCAAATATGGGAAGCTGTGATGTATGCCGCTCACAATAAGTTGGATAACATAATTGCTACAGTTGATGTAAACGGGCGTCAAATTGACGGTGACACTAAAGATATTATGGGTTTCACTGAACTAAAATCTAAATTCGAGGCCTTTAATTGGAATGTCATTAGTATGGACGGAAATGATATTGATGATGTTCAAGAAACACTTTACAAAGCAGGTATGCTCTCTGGAAACGGCAAACCCATTTGTATATTGATGCAGACCGAAATGGGAAATGGAGTAGATTTTATGATGGGTAGTCACAAATGGCATGGAATACCTCCAAACGACGAACAATTAGCGTCTGCTTTAGTACAAAATCCATCAACTATTGGTGATTACTGATACCAATATTAATTTATAAGAGTTATTTAAATATGAACGTTTATCAAAAAATACTGTCATTACTGGCCTTGTTCATAACTCTTAATGTCTCTGCTCAAACTCCAAAAACAAGAATACTTTTTGTTTTAGACGGTTCTGGGAGCATGTATGCAAAAATGGGAACAGATAACCGCATAACAGTTGCAAAACGCTTATTAACCAGGTTAGTCGATAGTCTAAAATATCAAGATGAACTTGAACTTGCTTTAAGAGTATACGGTCATCAAAGTTTAAAAACCGAACGAAATTGTAAGGATACTCGATTAGAAGTTCCATTTAGCCCATACAACCATCAAATAATTAAGGATAAAATTAAAACCATTCGTCCAAAAGGCACAACGCTTATTGCATACTCTCTTCAAGAAGCTGCTTATGACTTTCCAAAAAACCCAAATGTTCGAAATATCATTATATTGATAACTGATGGTATTGAAGAATGTGACGGAGATCCGTGTGCGGTTTCCACAGCCTTACAAAAACAAGGAGTTGTACTTCGACCATTTATTATAGGATTAGGACTAACTGCCGAATTTAAAACCCAATTTGAATGTGTAGGTCGTTATTTTGAGGCTGAAACAGAAAATGATTTTGAAGATGTGCTTAATGTTGTAATAAGCCAAGCTATTAATAATACCTCAGCTCAAATTAATCTCTTAGACAGTTATGGGAAACCCACTGAAACGGATGTAAATATGACATTTACCAATGCTAAAACAGGTAAAATCATTTATAATTATATCCATTCGTTGGATTATCGAGGAAATCCGGACACCTTGTATATCGATCCCTCATATACTTATGATATTAAAATCCATACTACTCCTCCCATAATCAAAAGGAACGTAACATTTACTGCAGGCAAGCACAATACCATAGCTGTAGACGCTCCACAGGGTTATCTATATTTACAAATCGATGGAATTACGAACTACAAGAATCTTCAAGCTTTAGTTGTGAACCCCGAAACTAATGAGATCATTAATGTTCAAGATTTTAATGACAAACAAAAATATTTAGTAAACGATTACACAATAGAAATACTAACACTTCCTAGATTAACCCAAGAAAACATAAATATTATACAAGACAGAACTACAACGCTCCAAGTTCAACAACCTGGGAAATTAAATATCGTTACGCGTAACAATTTTGTCATATCAATTTTTCAAAAAAAGAAGGGTGAAACCCTACTTGTGAAAAATTTAAATTTAAAGGGAAATCAAGATATTACTGTGCTACAACCTGGTAAATATCAATTAATTTACAGAGAAGCTGCTGTAAAAGAATCCATAAAAACTAAAATAGTAGATTTCATCATTAAATCTGGTGAAATGAAACATATAAATCTTAAATAAAATCATTCAATGACTAATCCCACAATAGAAAAAAAAGATACTCGATCAGGCTTTGGAGCAGGATTATACGAATTAGGACTTCAAAATAAAGATGTAGTTGCCCTGTGTGCTGATTTAACTGGATCACTAAAAATGAATGCTTTTCAAGAAGAATTCCCAAAGCGATTTTTTCAAATGGGAATTGCTGAGGCAAATATGATGGGAATGGCAGCCGGATTAGCAACAGCAGGCAAAATACCATTTACAGGAACTTTTGCTAATTTTTCTACAGGTAGAGTGTATGATCAAATACGCCAATCTATAGCTTATTCACACAAAAATGTTAAATTATGTGCATCACATGCTGGATTAACCCTAGGTGAGGATGGCGCTACGCATCAAATTTTGGAAGATATTGGACTAATGAAAATGCTCCCTGGAATGGTAGTAATAAATCCT
This sequence comes from uncultured Bacteroidota bacterium, assembly GCA_913050005.1. Classification (GTDB taxonomy): domain Bacteria; phylum Bacteroidota; class Bacteroidia; order NS11-12g; family UBA9320; genus UBA9320. The sequence continues at coordinate 7,547 of CAJXBI010000024.1, read as the reverse complement.
TGTGATTATAATCAGACAAAAGCTGCTACCATGGCCATTGCTGAATACTATGGTCCTGTATATCTAAGATTTGGTCGACCAAAATGGCCAATTTTTACGGATACAAAATCATTTCAAATTGGAAAAGCACTTCATATGAGAGAAGGTAAAGACGTGACCATTTTTGCCACTGGACATCTCGTTTGGAACTCACTTGAAGCCGCCAAAGCGTTAGAGGAACAAGGAATTTCTGCAGAAGTAATAAATATCCACACAATAAAACCCTTAGACAATGAGGCTATTTTAGATGCTGTTGTAAGTACAAAATGTGTTGTAACTGCAGAAGAACACCAAATGAATGGTGGACTTGGCGATAGTATTTGTCAATTATTGAGTAAAAATTTACCTACTCCAGTTGAAATGGTAGCAGTTAATGACAGTTTTGGAGAAAGCGGCAAACCTATTGAATTACTTGATAAATATGGTCTTGGTGTGAAAGATGTAATTGCAGCTGCACAACGAGCTATTGCAAGAAAATAGATTGTTGTGAATACTTTATTCGTTTATAATACAAAAGCGGGGAATACCTTTAATACTTCAATTTTAGACGAAATAAAAACACATCTTCCCAGTAAGTTTCAATCAGACTTTATCGAAATTCAAAAGTTTGATTCCTTTGATACTGATAATTATGAATGTTTGGTTGCTGTAGGTGGTGACGGAACTGTTAATACTGTCGCAAAAAGAGCATTCAACCAAAAAAAAATATTAGCTATTATACCCCAAGGTTCTGGTGATGGATTAGCTCGCTTTTTAGGCCATACCAAGCAAATACCAATAGACGTGAATACAATTTTGAATGGTCAAAAAATTCAAATTGATACAGCTGATATTTCCGGTCATTTTTTCATCAATCTAGCAGGTGCAGGATTTGAAGCAGAAGTAGCACACGCGTTTGATAAAGCAGGTGTTAGAGGTATACTAGGATATGTAAAAACGATATTCAGACTCTATGGTGAAAAAAAAGAAAGGAAAATCACTCTTTATCTAAATAATAATCGATTTGAACTCCCATTCTTTAGCTTGAGTATAGCAAATGGTAACCAATGGGGTAACAATTTTGAGATTGCAAGCAAGGCAGATATTCAAGATGGTCGATTGGAAATTGCAGTTATGAGAAAGCCAAAATTGCATCAAATACCAAATTTGATTTTGTTCATGAAAAATAAACGTAAGTCAAACCCACTCGTCACCTACTTTAGATGTGACAAAATAGACGTTGAAAATAGCGGTGATAATTGGCACATTGACGGCGAACCAATCCAACTAAAAGATAAAAAAACAGTTAATATTCATCCCAAAAGTTTAACCATAATTGTATCACATGGCCAAAAAGAAAATGCAAAAGCTTGATTTGAATAATTTTTTCATTAAGAACGAAAAAGACGAAAGTTTTAAATTACTGCAAGAGAATGACGGAAAACAGCCTAATCAAAATAATTCACTACCTCCAAATGCACAAAAACTATTTGTCCGCAAAGAAAAAAAAGGAAGAGGAGGAAAAACAGTAACTGTAGTTGAAGGATATCAAGGGAATCCACTGACATTAGAACAACTATGCAAAAAAGTCAAACAGCAGTGTGGAGTTGGAGGGTCAGTAAGCCAAAAGATATTTATAATTCAAGGAGATAAAGCTAATCAAGTTGTTAAAATACTTATCAAAGAGGGTTATAATGCCAAAAAAACAACTATGTAGAATTTTTATTAATTAATCTAAAATTATTACAAATCAATCCACTTATATTGAATAAATATCCTAATTTATAATAATATTTGATGTGCCAATTAAATTTACTATCATATAATTAGATTGTTAGATCGATGAAGCCACATTATATAACAGATCGAGTTTTTGAACTTGCATCAAAAACCAACAAAAATTTAAATCTCAACCAACTAATTAATTCTTCCATATCAAACGGTGAAGGTAGAATAACAAGCACTGGTGCTCTTGCTGGAGATACTGGAAAATTTACAGGTAGATCTCCAAAAGATAAATATACCGTAAAGGATGCTGTAACTGAAAATAAAGTATGGTGGGGTGATATCAATCAACCTTTTTCTTCAGATCAATTTGACGCTCTACTTGAACGAATCATTCTTCATTATAAAGGTAAAGAAATTTTTGCAAGAGATGTATATGCTTGTGCCGATCCTAAATACCGTTTATCCATACGTGTAGTTACAGAAACAGCCTATCAAAACTTGTTTGTTCATCATATGTTTATTCGTCCAGATGAGCAAGAATTAGACACTATTGACCCTGAATGGGTAATATTGGCTGCTCCTAGTTTTTTAGCTGTCCCAGATAGAGACGGTACAAGACAAGAGAACTTCTCTATTATTGATTTCTCAAAAAAGATCTATATAATAGGGGGTTCTGGATATACTGGCGAAATTAAAAAGGGGATCTTTACTGTACTAAACTTTACGCTACCTGTAGACCACAATGTTTTGAGTATGCATTGTTCTGCCAATATTGGTAAAAATGAGGACTCTGCAGTTTTCTTTGGTTTATCTGGTACCGGAAAAACAACACTAAGTGCAGACCCCAAACGTAAACTTATTGGGGATGACGAACACGGGTGGAGTGGCAATAGTATATTCAACTTTGAAGGTGGTTGTTACGCTAAAACCATAAACTTATCAGAAGAAAATGAGCCTACCATTTGGAATGCGATTAAAGAAGGAGCTTTGGTAGAAAATGTGCGCTTCTTTCCAGATTCAGATGTTGTAAACTTTGACGATGTAAGTGTTACAGAAAATACTCGTTGTGCGTATCCCATTAACTATATAGACAATATTTCTGTTCCTTCAGTTGGACCACAACCCAATAATATTTTTTTCTTGACAGCTGATGCATTTGGTGTATTACCTCCCATATCAAAATTAACTCCAAAGCAAGCTAGTTTTCATTTTATAAGTGGATATACCGCTAAAGTGGCAGGTACTGAAGAAGGAATAAACGAGCCCGAAGTAACTTTCTCAGCATGTTTTGGTGAAGCTTTTATTCCACTCCATCCTGGAAAGTATGCAGAAATGTTGGGTACTAAAATCAAAGAAAACAACGTAAATGTATGGCTAGTAAATACTGGTTGGACAGGTGGACCATTCGGCACTGGTTCTAGAATGAAACTAAAATATACTCGAGCTATGTTGAATGCAGCTTTGAGCGGAAATCTAGATAACGTAAATTATGAAACGCATCCGATTTTTGGAGTTAATATCCCAACTCAATGCCCTGAAGTTCCCTCAAATTTGTTAAATCCCAGAAATACTTGGGCCAATAAAAATGACTACGACAAAAAAGCCAGTTATCTCGCATCATTATTCAATAAAAACTTTGAAAAGTATGCTGAAGGTGTAACCAAAGAAATTTTAGCTGCTGCTCCTAAAACTGAAGTTTTGAGCTAACTCACATCTTATCCTTCAAATAGTGAGCGGTATAAGAATTTTTTAATATCTCAGGTTGAATCATCTGCTCAGGTGTACCCTCGAAGACTAGTTGTCCTCCTGCGTCACCCCCATCTTTTCCGAGATCGATTACCCAATCTGCGCATTTGACAACATCTAAATTGTGTTCAATAACAACAATACTGTGACCTTTATTAATTAAAGCATTGAATGATTTAAGTAACTTCTTTATATCATGAAAATGAAGACCAGTAGTTGGTTCATCGAAAATAAATAAGACCTTCTCTTTGTATTGAGATTTTGCTAAAAAAGTAGCTAATTTTATTCGTTGAGCTTCACCCCCACTCAAACTATTACTACTCTGACCCAATTTCACATAACCTAGTCCAACTTCTTGAAGTGGTAGTAACTTATTTATCAGGGATTTCTGACCTTGAAAAAATTCAATAGCTTCATCAACGGTTAAATTTAACACTTCAAAAATACTTTTTTGTCTAAACTTAACTTCCAATACTTCATCCTTGAAACGCTTACCACCACAATCTTCACACGTTAGATGCAAATCTGCCATAAATTGCATCTCTACGATTTCCTCTCCCTCACCCTGACAATTTTCACATCTACCTCCATCTACATTAAATGAGAAATGCTTGGGTCTAAATCCACGTTGTTTGGATAGCGGCATGGTGCTATATAAATCGCGAATTAGGTCATAGGCTTTAACGTAAGTAACAGGATTACTTCTACTGGATTTACCGATGGGATTTTGATCAACAAGTTCGGTTGTTGAAATTGAATTCAAATCACCGTTTACTTCCTTTACTTCACCAATTTTTTGAGAAGTGTATTGTTGAGTCTCTCTAAGTATAGCTGGGTATAAAATCCCTTTAACTAGTGAGGTTTTTCCACTTCCACTCACTCCTGTTACTACAGTTAATGTATTTAATGGAAAGTCAACTGTAAATCCTTTTAGGTTGTTTTGAGCTGCTCCAACAAGTGTAACTTTATTATTCCACTTCCTTCGAACAGATGGAATGCTAATTTCTTCTTTTCCATGTAAATATTTAGCAGTCAATGTTTCATGATTAACAATATTTTCATATTCTCCGGCATATACAACTTCTCCCCCTAAGTGTCCAGCTTCTGGCCCCATATCTATCAAGTAATCAGATGCATTCATAATATCTTCATCATGCTCTACAACTACAACTGTATTCCCTCTTTCTTTAAGGTCCTGTAAAACTGAAATCAACCGTTCAGTGTCTTTAGAGTGAAGACCAATACTTGGTTCATCCAATATGTAACTACTCCCAACCAAACTACTTCCTAGAGATGTAGCTAAATTTATGCGTTGGCTCTCTCCACCACTTAAGGAATTGCTTAACCGATTTAGTCCAAGATAACTAAGACCAACTCTCATTAGATAATCTAATCGATTATTGATTTCTGTCATAATAGGTTTAGCTATTTCTGCAGATTGACTGGACAATTTCAGATTATTAAAAAATTCGTAGGCTTGTTTAATATTTAAAGATATAACATCCTTCAAAGAGGCATGATTTTGGTGCTCCATGAATGTGGGGTTATTATTCTCATTAAATATCTTAATATAGCTTGCATCCTTTCTTATTCGTGTTCCCTCACACGAAGGACATGAAGTTTTACCTCTGTATTTACTTTGTAATACTCGGTACTGTATCTTGTATGAATTACCTTTCAAATACTCAAAAAATTGATTCAAACCATTAACTTTTCGATTTCCGTTCCACAATAAATTCAACTCTTTTTCTGATAATTCACGAATTGGCCTGTGAATAGGGAATTTATACTGAGCTGATGCATGAATAAAATCATGTTTCCATGCACTAAGAGTTTCTCCTTTCCAACAAGCAACTGCATTCTCGTATAGCGATAATGAACGATTAGGTATAACAAGTTCCGGATCAATTCCGATAATGCTTCCAAACCCTTCACATTCATCACAAGCACCATAAGGGTTATTAAAACTTAGTAAATTTATGGAAGGTTCTTCAAAGAGAATACCGTCCAATTCAAAGCGATTATTAAATTCTTTAGTGACTTCACTAGTAACAATAAATACCTCTCCAAGTCCTTCCCAAAAAGCGGTTTCGATAGAATCTGATAAACGATTTATAAATTCCTCATCTGGTTTTTTTGTTTTCAATCGATCTACAACAACTAAAAAATCCTCACCCAAACGATCAGTGTTAATTGCATCCTCAATTCGAATAAGCTCATTTTTGTAAAGAATTCTAATGTACCCTTTTTGAAGCATATCACTTAATGTGTTTCCAGAATCACTAGATGAAGGATCGAAACAGACATAAACTGTCTCGTCCTTTAATTGAAGAATGTAATCTAAAACATCCTGAGTTGTATGCTTTCTAACTTCCTGACCACTGACGGGTGATATGGTTTTACCAATACGAGCCCATAGTAATTTAAGATAATCATACAATTCTGTGCTTGTTGCGACTGTACTTCGAGGATTCCTAGTATTAACTTTTTGCTCAATAGCTATGCATGGAGTTAAGCCGTGAATATTGTCAACCATTGGTTTTTCAAGCCTTCCTAAAAACTGTCTAGCGTAACTACTTAAACTCTCAACATATCTTCTTTGACCTTCTGCATACAAAGTATTAAATATCAGAGATGACTTACCAGAACCCGATAAACCAGTTACTACAGTTAATTGGTTCCGAGGTATACGAACATTAACATTTTTTAAATTATGTAAATGCGCATTTTGGATATCTATGTATTTCTGATTTGTCATATTAAAATCATATTCGAGGAATAAAGTGCAAATTTCACTTTATTCATCTATTAAACATCACAACTGCTTGTATGTTTATAAAATGAATACTATTTTAGATGTTAAATTTAAAATTGAAAAGCCTATAAGTAATACCTATACTAGTTAACCATTTTTTATTAATCAACTAATTAACCATAGGTATTATGCATAATTCAAAAATTTCCGATCAATCGCTTGTAAGACAGTACATCCAAGGCAACGAATCTTGTCTAGAGATGCTAATTCAACGCCACAAAGACCGACTATTTACTACTATAATTCTTATTGTTAAAGACTCATACATTGCAGAGGATATTTTTCAAGAAACATTCATAAAGATTATTAAAAATCTGAAAGCTGGAAAATACAATGAAGAGGGTAAATTCTTGCCTTGGGCTGCAAGGATAGCTAGGAATATGGCCATTGATTATTTTAGGAAAACCAAGCGAATGCCCACAATCACAGATTCTAGCGGTCATGATGTTTTCAGAACATTAAAAATCAAAACAGAAAATCGTGAACAGCAAATTATACGATCTGAAAAAGAAAGTATGGTAAGAGCTGCCATAGATAAACTTCCACCTGAGCAAAGACAAGTTCTAATACTAAGACACTACGGTGATTTAAGTTTCAAAGAAATTGCTGAAATGACCAATGTTAGTATAAATACTGCTCTAGGTAGAATGCGTTATGCAATTACTAATATGAGAAAAGTAATGGCTAACACTTCATTTCAACCTTTTGATGCTTAAATTTTAAAAAGTCCACTATCACTGGATTTTCAGCGTTTATTTTATTGGATGGTGAGAATTAGTTTTCCACCAAACTGTTCATAAATACTCTAACTACGGACATGGTAAAAAGGCTAACCATGCTAAATTTGGACATTTACCATAGACAAAATTATTACCCAAACTATAAATGCCTGAAAATCAATATAATGAAGATAGTATTCGTTCCTTAGACTGGAAAGAACATATCCGTTTAAGACCGGGTATGTATATCGGTAAACTAGGAAACGGTTCTTCAGCTGAAGATGGCATATATATTTTAATGAAGGAGGTCATCGATAACTCTATTGATGAATTTATGATGGGAAACGGAAAACGAATTGATATAAAACTCAATGAGAATAAAGTATCTGTTCGAGATTATGGCCGAGGAATTCCTCTAGGAAAAGTTGTTGACGTTGTTAGCAAAATAAACACTGGTGCAAAATACGATAGTAAGGTATTTCAAAAATCGGTTGGTTTAAATGGTGTAGGTACAAAAGCTG
>CAJXBI010000023.1 GCA_913050005.1 uncultured Bacteroidota bacterium | reverse complement strand
GATATTTTGACAGATAAGGTGATAGACAGTATTCAAGTAGCTGGTTTCCCAGAATCATTAGTTATAGACAATAGTAATCAACTTTGGATTCTTTGCAGAGGTGATGAAAATGCTCAAGAAAAGGCAGCTTTGATGCGAATCGATGAAACTGATGAATCGATTGATCTTCAGATTGATATTGATAAAATACCAACAAATTTAGTTTTTGATCAGTCTGATGATATCCTATACTTCATAAGTGATGGAGTGTGGTCGATGAAATCTAGTGAGACAGTTCCAAATTTAATTTACGATGGACAAGGCAAAACCTTTTACTCTTTAGATATTAATCCGAATAACGGAGAATTATATGTTTCTGATGTAGTAGATTTTGTGAGTAACAGTTCGATATTAAGATTTGATAAAAATGGTGAATTAATCGATCAGTTTTATGCTGGAATTATCGCTGGAGATTTCTTTTTTCAGTAGGATATAAGTTAGACGATTATCTTCGTAACTCTGATCGGATTTAAGAACATATATGCACTAGCTAGACCTTATTCATCACGTTTGGCACAATTTTTTGGTTTTAACTTGCTGACCTCGATGTTCAATGTCTTGAGTATTGCTATGATTATTCCTTTTCTAGAGTTGATTTTTTATGGTGATAATTCACAATTAAATATTGTAGAATTATCATCAGATCCAAATTCTTGGATGGCATATTTCAATTATTTAATGGGTGCTAAAATCAATGAACTTGGTCAACAAACAGCTCTAATTTATTTTTCGATAGGAATCATGATTGCATTCTTTCTAAAGAATCTTGCTCTTTATTTATCATTTTATAATCTAGCTTACGTTAGAAGTGCTGTTGTAAGAGATATTAGAGAGCAGATTTACAATCATTTATTGCGACTTCCCTTAAGTTATTTCAATAAAGAAAAGAGGGGAGATACCATGTCTAGATTCACCAATGATGTGAAAGAAGTAGAATGGAGTCTTTTGGGTGTAGTTGAATTATATTTTAAGCATCCACTGGCAATATTTATTCCACTTGTCGTATTATTTGTGATGAGTTATAAGCTGACTTTATTTGTAATTGTTGTCTTGCCTTTGAGCGGCTTTTTAATCAGTAGAATCGGAAAGAAATTAAAAAATGCAGCACAAGCTGGCCAAGAGAAACTATCTGATGTTTTATCTCATTTAGAGGAAAGTTTACACGGTATTAAAATAATTAAGGCATTTAGTGCCTCTGAAGATAAACAAGAAAAATTCAAGGATTTGAATGATGATCATTTCAAGCAAATGGTTCGACTTAATAGAAAAGAATTTTTAGCTTCTCCACTCAGTGAATTTATGGCGAGTATAGTATTAAGTAGTATCTTAGTATACAGTGGATCATTGATACTGACTGACAATTCATCACTACCTCCATCTATATTAATAGGATATATTGCTATATTTTCACAACTCATTCCACCAGCAAAAGGCATTTCTGAAGCCTTTTTTAGACTAAAAAAAGGAGCAGCTTCTATGGGTAGAATTAATGAAATTTTAGCAAGTAATCAAGAAATTAATGATCACGGAATCAAAGATACTTTATTTGAGGATTGCATTAAATTAACGAATGTATCTTTTGGATATACAGATACGCTTATATTGAAGAATATTAATTTAGAGATAAAGAAAGGAGATACCATAGCTCTGGTGGGTCCTTCGGGAGGAGGTAAATCAACATTAGTAGACTTGATACCCCGTTTTCATGAACTTAATGGAGGTGAAATAACAATTGACGGAACGGATATAACAAAAATAGATTTATCATCACTTCGAAGCTTGATGGGTATCGTTACTCAAGATGCCATACTTTTTAATGACTCAGCAGCCAATAACATTAAAATGGGTGATCATTATTTGTCTGGTGATCAGTTATTAGATGCTGCTAAAATCGCCAATGCTCATACGTTTATCAAAAATTTAGATGAAGGATATAATACAAATTTAGGAGAGAAGGGAACAAATCTGAGTGGTGGTCAACGACAACGAATGAGTATTGCACGAGCAGTTGCCAAGGAACCTCCATTGCTTATTTTGGACGAGGCCACAAGTGCTTTAGACACAGAAAGCGAAAAGATGGTTCAAGATGCATTAGAAAAGGTAATGCAAAACAGGACAAGTATTGTTATAGCCCATCGATTAAGTACTATTAAAAAATCGGATAAAATTGTAGTACTAGATAAAGGTGAAATTGCTGAACAAGGAACACACGAAGAACTAATTTCTCAAAATGGTATTTACAAAAAATTAGTGGATCTTCAAACCTTCGGTTAGAATAAAAAATAAATTAAAAACTTATCTAATTATCAGATTAAGATTAGTAGGTAAAAATATGTAATATTGCCTCAAAATTGAGAATAAATGAATCATACGATTAAACCTGGAGTAGCTTCAGGAGAAGAAGTTCAAGCCATTTTTGCTTATGCAAAAGAGAAAGGATTTGCTCTTCCTGCCGTAAATGTTACTAGTTCAAGTACAGTTAATTCAGTAATGGAAACTGCAGCAAAATTAAATTCCCCAGTAATTATTCAATTTAGTAATGGCGGAGCACAATTTTTTGCAGGAAAAGGACTAAGTAATGATAACGAAATAGCTGCAATTAAAGGTGGTATAGCCGGAGCAAAACACGTTCATGAACTTGCGGAAGCATATGAAGCTACCGTTATTCTTCATACTGATCATGCAGCAAAAAAATTATTGCCATGGATTGATGGATTATTAGATGCAAGTGAAAAACATTTTGCCGAAACTGGTAAGCCACTATACAGTTCTCACATGATTGATTTATCTGAGGAGCCTATTGAGGAAAATATTGAAATTTGTAAAATATACCTCGAACGAATGAGTAAGATGGGTATGACATTAGAAATTGAGTTGGGAATTACTGGTGGTGAGGAAGATGGAGTTGACAATACAGACGTGGATAGTAGTAAATTATATACACAACCTAGTGAAGTAGCCTACGCATACGAGGAGCTTATGAAAGTAAGTCCAAGATTTACTGTAGCAGCAGCGTTTGGTAATGTTCACGGAGTATACAAACCGGGTAATGTGAAATTAACCCCAATCATACTCAAAAATTCGCAAGATTACATTCAGGAAAATTATAGCACGGGTCACAATCCTATTGATTTTGTATTTCATGGTGGGTCAGGTTCCACATTGGAAGAAATTCGTGAGGGAATTTCCTATGGAGTTATAAAAATGAATATTGATACCGACTTACAATATGCATTCACAGAGGGAGTTAGGGATTATGTTCTTACAAAAAAAGATTACTTGTTATCTCAAATTGGTAACCCAGATGGTGCAGAGCAACCAAATAAAAAACACTATGACCCACGAAAATGGGTTAGAGAGGGAGAATTAACATTCATCAGCAGATTAGAAAAAGCCTTTGCCGATTTAAATAACGTAAATTCATTATAGTTACTCAAACGAAATAAAAAATCCTACACATTATTTGGAGAGTTTTTATATGTCAACTAGAAAGTGCACCAATTAAATCGTATTTGGTTAGGATATGAATAGTACCACTTAATTCACGAACGAGTACTGCTGGATTTTCTTTATTGATAAGTCTAGAGACGACCTCAATATTCTCAGAGGCATCAATTACTGGGAAAGCTTTTTGCATGACTTCAGCAATTTTATGAGATGATAACTTTGGATTTTTGAGTAGTTGTGAGAGAAGTTGATTATCATTTATTGAGCCCACAAAACCACCTTGACTATTTTTTACGGGAAGTTGTGATATTCCGTGTTTTTCCATTAACTGAAATGCAACACTAACCTCATCTGTATCCGATACCGTAAGCATTGGTAGATGTTTGTGCTTAGATATCATATCTTCGGCAGTTTTAGGTTTTGCATCTAAAAATCCACGCTCTTTCATCCATTCATCATTGAATGCCTTGCCCATGTATCGAGTAGCGTGATCATGAAAGAGAACAACAACTATATCCGTAGGTTTGAGCATGTGTGCACATTGCAAAATACCCTTAACGGCACTTCCTGCACTGTTTCCAGCAAGTATACCCTCTTCTCTTGCTATTTTCCTTTGCCAAAGTAAACCGTCCTTATCAGTGACTTTCTCAAAATGGTCAATAACGTCAAAGTTGACACATTTAGGTAGGATATCTTCTCCAATTCCTTCCGTTATGTATGGGTAAATTTCTTTTTCATCAAATTCACCAGTTTCGTGGTATTTTTTGAACACAGAACCATAGGTATCTATACCCCAACATTGAACCTCAGGATTTTTTTCTTTTAAATATTTTCCCACACCGCTGATTGTGCCACCAGTTCCAACTCCAACTACAAAATGGGTTATTTTTCCTTGGGTTTGTTCCCAAATTTCCGGACCAGTAGTTTCGTAATGGGCTTGAACATTACTTGGGTTATCATATTGATTCACATACCAAGCATTAGGAATTTCGTCTCCAAGTCTTTTAGATACTGAATAATAAGACCTCGAATCTTTTGGATCAACATCAGTAGGACAAACAATCACTTCCGCTCCAACTGATTTGAGGGCATCTACTTTTTCCTTACTTTGTTTGTCAGTAGTTACAAATATGCATTTGTAACCTTTTACTACGGCAGCTATAGCAAGTCCCATTCCCGTATTTCCACTTGTGCCTTCTACAATTGTTCCACCGGGCTTAAGTCTGCCCTCTGCTTCAGCATCTTCAACCATTTTTAAAGCCATTCTGTCTTTAACCGAGTTGCCTGGATTTGTAGATTCTACCTTGGCCAAAACAGTACATGGGAGATCAGCTACAATTTTATTTAATTTGACAAGCGGTGTATTGCCTATCGTCTCCAAAATATCCTTGTAATACATTTCTTCAAATGTAATTAAGACAAATAGTATATACTTAATATAGCCATATATTGTGGAGATTATTAATCAACTTTGATAAATCGTAATTTAAAGCGAATATTGTTTGGTGATTAACCATCTGAAAAATGCCATTAAAAATTTTAATTTTTGGGTGACTCTAAGTTTTCTGATTTCACTAGTATTTGTTATACAATACAAATTTTTAGACGACACTGTTGGTCACAACCAAAAATACAATACTATAGTTTCTGATGGCAAGGGGTATTATGCTTATTTGCCAGCTATTTTTATCTATAACGATTTAAATTTCGGATTCAATCAAACTGTTGAAAAACACAATCATCCAGAAACTTGGTATACAGACTATCGGTATAAATTGGATAAAAAGAGAATTTTCACTAAATATTATGTCGGCACTGCAATTGCGTACTCACCTTTTTTTTTAATAGCTCATGGTTGGTCATTAATGATGGGATGGCAAGCAGATGGTTATACTGCTATTTATCACGGATCTGTGCTAGTTGCAGCACTTTTTTATATGGTTATCACTCTTATTTTTATGGGGAAAATATTAGATTTTTATAGGATTAATCATTGGATTAAAGTCTTAAGTATTTTAGGGGCTTATTTTGGTACAAATTGGTTTTACTATACTACTTGGGAGGCATCACTATCTCATGTTTATTCAGCAGGTGTGATAGCTGCTTTTTTCTATTACGCTATTATTTTTTCAAAAGATATAACATTGAAATGGGGGCTAATAATTGGAGTTTTATTGGGTTTTATTGTTTTGTTACGTCCTTTAAATATTTTGGTCGTTTTATTTTTACCATTATTTCACTACAAACTTTTTAGTTTTATTCGTTGGGTAAAATCGCTTATTGCAAAACCAGTCATATTGAGCCTTTCGTTTCTTTCATTTTTGGCTGTTTTATCTATACAATTTATTATCTACAAAATTCAGATTGATCAGTGGTATATTTATGCCTACTTAAATGAGGGATTTAACTTTTTAAAGCCTCATTTTTTTAATTTTCTATTCAGTATTAGAAAAGGTTTTTTTGTTTATACACCATTGTTTTTATTAAGTATTTTAGGATTGGTATCGTGGGCTAAGTTTAATTCATTTCAAGTATTATGGTGGATTTTATCAGTTATAATCCTTGTTTATATTCTGTCGAGTTGGCATATGTGGTGGTATGGAGGAACTTTTGGAACTCGAGTGTTAATCGAATATTATATTATCTGGATTATTCCGCTTGCTATTTTATTTCAAAAAGCAAGGAGATACTCCAAATTTTTTTTGGTTATGATTACTTGTTTTTTTGTCTTCAATGGAGTTTTGCAACAATATCAATATAGAAAAGGCATTATTCATTACGAGAATATGAATTGGCAGATGTATAAAGAAGCTTTTCTGCACCCTATTATTCCTTAGCTCAATTATTATTTATGTTAATAGTCGTTTTTGATATGAAGATTAATAATCGATAATTATTAGAGATTTATCCATTGATTATAGGATTTTATGCTAAAAATGTGAGATTTGCTTACTAATTTAAATCATGAAAAAATTTTATACACTTATTCTAGTTTTATTCACGCTCATAAGTAGCCAAACTACTCGTGCTGATGAAGGGATGTGGATACCCGCTCTTCTAACAGATAATTATGCTGAAATGCAACGATTAGGCCTTGTTCTAACACCTGATCAAATTTACAATATCAACAAAAGCAGTATGAAAGACGCTATTGTTCGCTTAGGTTCAGGATTTTGTACAGGAGAGATTATCAGTAGTCAAGGATTGATACTGACAAATCACCACTGTGGATACAGTGCAATTCAGAAGTTGAGTACAACAACTGCAAATCATTTAAAAAATGGTTTTTGGGCAAAAACCAAGGATGAGGAGTTATCTGCTGGCTTTAGTGTTTCATTCTTAGTAAAAATTGTAGACATTACGGATGATATTTTGGCTGATGTTACTGATGAAAATAGAAGCAAGCTTGTAGGAGAACATTCTTCTACTGTTCGAAAAGAATTATCAGACTCTGGTGCTTATGCAGTTGATATTAAAGAGATGTTTAGCGGTAACAAATATTTTGCATATATCTATGAGACATTTGGTGATGTTCGATTAGTAGGTACACCGCCTGAATCAGTAGGTAAGTATGGTGGAGACACAGACAATTGGATGTGGCCAAGACATACAGGAGACTTTTCGATGTTTAGAGTATATTCATCGAAAGACAATAAGGCTACTAAAGACTATTCAGAAGATAATATACCTTACACACCAAAGCATCATTTGCCTGTTAGCACGAAAGGGGTTGACAAAGGTGATTTTGCAATGATATGGGGTTTCCCAGGTAGTACAGACCGATATCTATCTTCTTATGGAGTTAGAAATGCAACTGAAATTGATCAACCAGCTCGTGTGAAGATTAGAAGAGCCAAATTAGATGTGTACGAAAAATACCAGAAAAAAGATGAGGCTGTTGACTTAATGTATTCAGCTAAGCATGCACAAGTAGCCAATTACTGGAAATATTTCATGGGACAGACACGTGGACTTAAGCGATTAGATATTGAAGGTAAGAAAAGAGGAGAAGAAGCTGCTTTCGAACAATGGGTTATTAATGGGAAAAAAGCTAGGAAAGATAAATACGGAAAAGTTCTTTTGATGTATAAGGATGCATATGCAGTTTATGATGCCAAAAAATTAGCAGAAACTTATTGGATGGAGGCAATCTACGGTATTGAATTTACCAAGTATGGATTTGGGTTTAGTAGACTTTCTTCTCTATATGCTATGCAAGCTGCAGAAAAAGATAAATCTAAAAAAGCTAAAATACAGACACAGATAGATGGGATGATCAATCGAATTAAAGCAACTACAAAGGGTAGTTTCAAAGACTATTATGCCCCTATAGATAAGGAGGTAACTGTAGCTATGTTAGATTTTTATATGAATGACCTTTCTGCTGATTTGAGACCTGCTGCTTTCAATGATATGATTGCTAAATACAAAGGTAATACCACTGAATTAGCAAAAAAGTTGTTTGAGTCCTCTATTTTAGTAGATCAAGATAGAGCCATGAAATTTTTAGAAAATCCAAGTGCTAAGAAATTGGAAAAAGATTTGGGAGTTAAATTCTCTGGGATTATGCTTGATTTTTATTTGAATGGAATTCGTGCCATGTTTGCAGAAGCTGATCAAAAAAGAGCAACAGCCGATCGTTTATACAAGGCAGCACTATTTCAAATGCACCCAGATAAGGCTTTTGCTCCCGATGCAAATAGCTCAATGCGTTTCACTTATGGTCAAGTATTAGATTACTCTCCGGGTGATGCTATGCAATACAAACATTACACAACCATGAAAGGTATAATTGAAAAATACCAACCAGGTGATGATGAGTTTGACTTACCTGCTGGATATCTTGATGTTGCTAAATCAAAAAACTATGGTGATTATGCCAAAGATGGTGAGGATCTTAGAATTTGTTTCTTAACCAATAACGATATTACTGGTGGAAACTCAGGTAGCCCTGTAATCAATGGAAATGGTGAACTGATTGGATTAGCCTTTGATGGAAATTGGGAGGCTATGAGTGGTGATATTGCTTTCGAGCCAGAGTTGCAACGCACGATATCTGTGGATATTCGTTATGTTCTATGGTGCATCGACAAACTTGCTGGTGCCAAGCATATCGTTGATGAAATGACGTTGGCGAGATAGTAATTTCTCAATTAAGAATTCAAAGACCCATTAACACCAGTTTTTGGGTCTTTTTTTATTGAATTAGTTTCAACGCCTCCTCTATGGTTTTAACTGGTAGCTTACAAATTCCTTTTTCACAAACATAGATTAAGGTTTCTTTATCTTGGTATCTATTCTTGAATGCAGGAATGTCAGACTCTGAATTACTATACAAAACAAGCGTGTTTGGATGAAATGATTTTCTGAATTTTAAGGCTTCCTGTTCTGCATTTTCTCCTACAATAACCACTTCATAATATGGTTTTGAAATTGCTAGGTGTGTTTTTGCCCAATTACTATGTCCACTTGGGAATGAAACCATATTTGATTGAACCTTACCTACCAATGTTTCTGCGATTTCCATAAAACGACTATTGCCATAAATTAGTCCAAGTTGCCATAAATTATGAGCCATTACAGAATTAGTTGCTGGGATTACATTATCATGAACCTCTGTTGTTCTAACTATAAGTTCGTTGGTTTCGTTGAAGTAGAAAAACTCTTTTTCAGAATCATAGAATTTTTCTAAAACCACTTTTGTTAAATGATTTGCAGTAGCTAGATATTTTTCATTACTGGTAACAGTATATGCGTCTGTGGATGCTTTGATAAGAAATGCATAATCTTCTAACATACCAGGAATAGTTGACTGGCTATTTTTATAACTATGCCAAAGTTCTTTTTTATTGAGCTGAGTGGTCAATATTTTATCCAGTGCTCTGATTGCGAGATTTTTGTAATGTTCATTTTCAGTTGATTTATATGCGTCAATAAGTCCGGAAATTATCAAACCATTCCATGAGGTAAGGCACTTATCGTCCAAACCTGGAGGGACACGTTTACTTCTATATTGAAGTAGTTTTTGGTTTATTTGGTTAATCTTTTGAGTTAATTCTTTTGATGTAAGTTGAAATTCACGTTCGATTTGAGCATCATCTTTATCCCTGAGAAGGATATTATTTTGGTTTTCCCAAAGGGCTTTTTTGTCAATTTCGTAGTATGTTTTGGCTATATTGTAATCTGCTTTTAAGACCTCTTTTAATTCTTCTGACTTCCAAACATAATATTTTCCTTCTTCACCCTCGCTGTCGGCGTCTAAAGCTGCGTAAAATAGGCCGCTTTTATCTAACATTTCGCGTTCTAGCCAATCAACGATTTTATGAATAGTTGTTAGGTATAATGGATTTTTTGATTTTTTAAAGGCCTTGGCATAAACAGTTAAAAGTTGTGCATTATCATACAACATCTTTTCGAAGTGAGGGACTTTCCAAATACCGTCTACACTATATCTTGAAAAACCTCCGCCAATTTGGTCAAAAATACCTCCGTAAGCCATTTTTGTTAGTGTAATATCAATGAATTTGTCAATGGTATTATCCGATGAATGTTGAGTGTATGAAATTAAAAATTCGTAATTAGAAGGCATAGGAAACTTTGGAGTTCTGTTCATTCCCCCATTTTTATATTCCCATTTCTTTTTCCAACCTTCAACTAAATCATCTAGCACATTTTCATCCAATTTTTGTGCAGTTTGATCACTGATTGCCGTTTCCTGCATTTGAATACCACGAGTCAGTTTTTTGGAATATTCTTCTATTTTATTGAAATTAGATTGGTATTGATCTGAAATATTACGTAGCAATCTCAACCATTCTTTTCGAGGGTAGTATGTTCCTGCATGAAAAGGTTCTCCGTTAGGTAGAGCAAAACAATTTAATGGCCAACCACCACGACCGGTAATTATATTAGCTGCTGTCATATATATTTGATCTACGTCTGGACGTTCTTCTCGATCAACCTTTATGCAATAAAAATTATCATTCATGTATTCAGCGATATCCTCATCTTCAAAGCTTTCATGTTCCATAACATGACACCAATGACAACTGCTATATCCGATGCTGATAAGTATGGGTTTTTTCAATTTTTTGGCCTCTAGCAAGTTGTCAGGATTCCATGCATGCCAATCAACAGGATTATGTGCATGTTGCAGTAAATAAGGGCTAGTTTCATTAATAAGTTGATTGGTATAATCGGACATTGTGTTGTTATGATTTTTCTGACCACAAGAAGAAAGTACAGAAATAGTACTAATAATAAATAATAAATAGTTTTTCATCATATGGTATAAGCAAAGTTGCATATAATATTTAATTGACAACGGAAACCTTGATTTTTGTTATTTTTGGAATTCGTGATTAGTAGATATTTAAATTTAACTTTTTTAATATTTTTATCTGTTCTTGCCTTTGGTCAGTATACCAAGATTGGAAATGGTGGTTTTGCGAGTGGGAACTTTGGTCCATTAAGGACCGATACTTCTTCATCTTATTTTAGTCGGTTTGCTTTTATTTATCCAAGCTCAACGCTCAATAATTTGAAACATGGTGACAGTATTTCAGCCCTATCATTTTTTTATGAATCATTTGATTCAATTAGAGGTAACAATAATATGAAGGTCTATTTGAATTCTACCAATAAGGCTGATTTTGGGACAACCGCTTTAAATTGGTCTGCAGAATCTCGAACAATGGTTTCAATTTATGACGATAATCCAAGAAAATTACTAGGCTCCATGCCGCAAGAAGTATTATTAAAACTTTCTAAACCTTATGCTTGGGATACCACTGGTGGGAAGATTCATTTAGAAATTTTAGTTGAGTATACACAAAAAACCAATCAAGTTGGAACGATGAATTGGTCTGTTGAAAATAGTTTTTATGTTCCAGGTTTTGTATCTCAGAATGAAAGTAAATACATCTACGGAACCAGTTCAACTGGTATAGACAGTATTACATCATTTTCAAATTCTATTCATCCAACATTAAAAATTTATCACCCAAGTGAATCAATTGATTTGGAGGCCTCTAAATTATACAGTCTTGGAACAGTTCCGCTATTAATGAATGAAACTGACAGCATAAAAGTTTCAATTGATAATGTTGGATTAGATACCGTCACTAACCATAAAGTATATTTAGTTGTTAATGGGGCTAATTCATACAAGGACAGTCTTCTGATTACAAAACTTGCCCCTTATGAAAGTCAATTGGTTTATTTTGACAAATACCTGCCCAAAATTCAAGGAACTGAAACGCTTAAAATAACGATTGATCGAGATAGTAATACGTTAAATAATCAAATTACAAAAGATCGTATAATTAATTACAATGTATATTCTCACGCTGATCCATTTAATGGGAATTCAGGTGGAATTGGTTTTAATGGTAGTACTGGAGATTTTGTTGCAAGATTTTATGTAAATGGTACATCATACATTAACCAAATTAAAGTTGACTTCAATTCTGTTGGTACTCCATTTCAGTTGGGTATTTGGGATGTTGGTGCAGATGGTTTCCCGGGTAAAGAATTATTCGTATCAGATACTTCATTGTCTATAGCAGGGACATTTATTATGAATGTATTACCAAGAATTTTGGTAACTAATAGCTTTTATGTTGGTATTCGTCAAACTTCAAATTCCAATGTAGGATTTAGTTACCAAAGTGAGGTTCCTATTCGACCTCATATTTTTTATTTCACTGCACCATCAGGAGACACCTCATGGATGCCTTTTTCACCAGGTTTTAATTTTAACTTTAATATACAGCCTCGACTACAAGTTGCCAATGATGTGGCAGTTCTAAATATTTTAAGTCCCAAACCCGATTCAGCTTATCAATATGATGAATATGATTCGTTAGAAATTGTTGCTCAATTTATCAACTACGGTTATCAGAATCAGACTAACTTTCCAGTAGAGGTCAAGTTATTTAACGGTTTTGGTCAATTAGAGTATTCAAAACAGTCAGTTACCTCAATATCTGCTGGTGACACATCCAAGGTAGTTTTTGGAAAAATCAGTAAATATCGTTTAGGCGATTATACCCTTACTGCAACAACTAAACTCCCAAATGATAGTGTTAATGACAACGATTCTAAAATGATAAAATTTTCTTTCATCAAAGATCATGATGTAGCAATTGATCAAATTTTTTCTCCAAGTAATAGATCACAGTTTGATCTGCAAAGAGATCCAGTTCAAATGGTTGTTAGAGCCATAAATTACGGTGTTAAAACTCAAAATAATCTTCCAGTTAGGATGGAATTAGTTAATTCTAATGGCAAGATTCTAATAGCTCAAAATAAGGTAATAAGTCTAATAGGAGGGGCAACAACAATTTTACCTTTTGATACGATTTATTTACCAGAGGATGGTAACTTAACTATCCGTACATTCACTATGCTAGCTATTGATAGTTTTCCTGAAAATGATACCATGGGTGTTTCAGTTTTTTCCAGAAAAGTTGATGATGTGATGGCTTTAGAAGTAGAAACTCCTTTAGTTAACTCTTATTTTTCAAAAGATACAACAATTACACCTTATATCAGGTATCGAAATGATGGTATAACCAATCAAGATTCAATATTAATACTATACAGAATATTTGATAAAAATGGTTCAATTTTATTTTATGATAGTGTGTTTCAAGACGCTCCTTTTTTAACTGAAAAACAAGTATTTTTTAATCCCATTAAGTTGGATTCTGCGGGTACTTTTAATTTTAAAACTTGGGTTTATATCAAAGATGATCAGATTCGATCAAACGATACAATTACCTCCAATTTTGATGTAATTAGTGGGAATGACCTTCAAATATTAAGTGTTTATAGACCTCAATTAGTTGAGCCAATGGGCAGACCCCCAATTCCATTGAGTGTATTGATTAGAAATCAAGGTAACCTCAATGCGAATAATGTGAAAATCATTGCGAATATTGAAAATAACAAATCAGAAGTTATACTAAATGACACCCTTTTTATAAATCTCAATAGACTAACAACCGACACTTTTGAATTTGAAACTTTAAATTTTGATCAAGTGGAGGATTATTATTTAAAAATTGTTAATCACTCTCAACTAGAGGACGCTCCCAATACTTTAGATACACTGAATTATAATTATATCGTTCGTCATCAAAATGATATTAGTATATCTCAACATTTGAACCCTTTGCCTCAAGATACGCTAGAATTAAATGAAATTATTTTTCCATCAGTTCAAGTTTTAAATAGTGGTATTGATACTTTCAAAAATTTGAAGATTTGCGTTATTATCAAGAATTCATTAGATGAAATTATTTACAGAGATAGTTTTGAACTAGTTCAGTTGCCACCAAACAGAGCTAGTAATTTTAGTTCTATTCAGGAATGGGAATCAGATGTTTCTGATGATTATACCATGCATTCCTGGTTTAAATCGTTGGATGACAATTCATCCAATGACAGTTTAGTTACCTCGTTTGTTATTGTAAAAAGAAGAGATGCTGTTATAGAATCAATCGAATTTCCCAATATGAATTTATATAAGCAACGATTATATAAACCAGTTGTAAATATCTTGAATGATGGTTTAGATAATCTATCAAGAGTTAATTTATCATGCAAAGTAAAAGTGGGTAGTACAACTATTTACAATAAAAATAAAATCATAGATGTTTTGTCAGGTCAATCGTTAACCATTGATTTTGATAGTACATTAACCTATGACAAAGCTATAGAGGCACAAGCTATTTTTGTTATTGAGGCTTTGGATGACCAAGTTAGTTCGAATGATACTATGACGACTTCTTTTAATTTCATTCAAGGGCTAGGAGTTCACGAATACTCACAATCGGATATTATTACATATCCAAACCCTTTTGAAAAATATGTAATGGTTTCAGCTGAAAATCCTATTTCAAGTTTAAGATTAATGGATATGTTTGGAAGAGTTGTTTATGAATATAAAGATATAAATCAATTGATAGTGAGAATTGACCTTGATGTTTTGAAGGGGCTTTATATCCTTGAGATACGCTCTGATAATGAATGGTATAAAATTCCAATTACTAGAGAATAACTCACTTAGTTTTTTGATTTTGGGTAGTTTTCTTTAACCTTATAAAACTTGTCACCGTCTTTATAGAATTGAATTTTGATTCTACTTATTTCATCATTTATTGGTGTTTTAGCGTGGTGAACATCTGTAGGTATAATCCCTTTAAGCGAACTCATTTTTTTGTGATAATTTAAAAAACCTAAAAATTTCCGTCTTACATAATAGGTTAAGTTCATAGATTTAGCTAATCCTTTAAAAATGATAATTTCACTAGAATTTGAAGAAAAAATAAATGGATTTGTTGTTTTAGAATTGATGTAATTTAGATATTCATAAGCTACATCAAATCGAGCAATTCCAAATCCTTTGATTGAGTCAGGATTATTATTTTGATCAGCTGTTTGACGAATTAAATTATTTATTTCCGAAGGAGATAATTTTGGAAATGCTTGTAAAAGGCACGCTACTCCTCCCGCAACAATAGGAGTAGAGAAACTCGTACCATTTCCTTGATAATAGTATCCTGAAGGACTCGAGACGGTTGCTCTGACACCCAATGCTACAACATCAGGTTTGATGGATTTATTTGCGTTATTACCTCTACTACTAAAACTAGCAGGATTCCCATTTTTAGAAATGGCTCCAACCGTCAAGACTTCTTCGGCATCAGCTGGAAATCCAATTTTTTTCCATTTGCTATCGCCTTGATTTCCGGCACTATTTATTACGATTATTCCTTTTGATACAGCTGTTTTTGCCCCCATACTAATATATGAAGTATTACCATCCAACTGACTATGATTATAATTCATTTTTGGATCATCAAATTGATTGTATCCCAATGATGATGTAATAATGTCTACACCTAAACTATCTGCAATTTCTGCTGCTTTACACCAATTTAATTCTTCAATGGGATATTCACTTTTTCCATTTTCAGTTTTGAATAATGTAAGACTCGAAAGTGGACCACTACCAATGAACTCCCCTTTATCATAAGCTCCTAATGCAGAGGCGCAAGCTGTTCCGTGTGTGTCATAATCGCTTAATGAATTATCTAAATTTACTAAGTCATAACCAAACATCAACTTATCATTGGCTTGGTGTCTTAAAAAACTAGCTATTCTAGTAATATTTTTAAATCCTGCATCAAAGACAGCAACACTTATACTATTTCCATTGAACCCTTTTTTATGAAGATGTATAACTCCTATTTGTTGATTTTGTTTATATGATTTACCGTAATCTAATTCAGTTAAACCAATTGTTTCCATCTCACTTACTTTTAACTTTATAGTGGGTTTATAGAAATATATTGCTTCTCTTTTACTTTTTGGATTTATTGTACCAACATATCTTATTTCAGATATAAATGGTTGGCTATCTAGCTTAGAAATATTAGTTTTAGATGATTCGATAACAGCACCATTAGACCATTTTAGGGCATATCTAACTGTTATACTATCCAATTGATTTAGCTTTTCGAGGTGATCTCTTTTAACTGGATAGTCATTGTAATTTAGTTGAATTTGATATTTATTCCTTCTTTCAATTGCCTTATTACTCAGGATTTCATCGATAACAAAATTTGTATCTTTATCTTCAAATTGAACGTAGAATACATGATTAATATTTTGAGAAAAACTATTATAAGAGCACAACAAAAAAATATAAATTGTACGGTTCAACTTAGTCATTTTTATTTTTTTTTAAGAGTATTTACGAAAATAACCAATACTTATAAGTAGATACTTTATAATGGGGTTATTATTACATATTTTTGACCTATAAATGGCAACAATCATCGACGGCAAGGGTCTTGCTTTAACACTTAGAGGTAAAATCAAAGAAGAGGTTTTCCAATACAAAAATTCAGGGAATAGATCGCCACATCTTGCTGCCATATTAGTTGGAGATGATGGAGCAAGTATGACTTATGTTAATAGTAAAGAAAGGGATTGCGAATTTGTTGGCTTTGATTCGACTGTCCATAGATTACCCTCAGAAACTACTGAAAATGACTTGTTGGCTCTGATAAAAAGTATTAATCTAAACGATAAAATTGACGGTTTAATTGTTCAGTTACCGCTCCCTAAACATATGGATTCTGCAAAAGTTACGGATTCTATTGATCCTAAGATTGATGTTGATGGTTTTCATACAATCAATGTAGGTCGATTGACTAAAAATGAAGATACCTATATTAGCGCAACCCCATTTGGTATAATGATAATGTTAGAAGAATATGGCATTGAAACCAAAGGTAAGCATTGTGTAGTGATTGGAAGAAGTAATATCGTTGGAAGACCTATGAGTATATTGATGAGTAGAGGTGGTTATCCTGGGGAATCAACAGTTACTATTTGCCATCGACATACGCATGACCTAAAATATCATACATTAATGGCTGATATTGTAATTATAGCTATTGGTAAACCCCATTTTCTTAGAGGTGATATGATCAAGGATGGTGCAGTTGTAGTTGATGTTGGAATTAGTCGTGTTGATGCAGATAATGCTAAAGGTTATGAGTTAAGAGGGGATGCTCACTATGATGAACTCATAGATAAATGCTCTGCAATTACGCCTGTACCTGGTGGTGTAGGTCCAATGACCAGATATGGTCTGCTTCACAATACGCTCAAGAGCTATAAAACAAAATTAAATTTATGACGAGCTTTCCTATCATGGAATATTTTTACTCCATTCAGGGTGAAGGAGTTTTTGTTGGACAACCCTCTTTTTTCATTCGAATGGGTGGTTGTGATGTAGGATGCGTGTGGTGTGATGTTAAAGATAGTTGGGATGCAGATAAACATCCAAAAATATCGATAGATTCTTTACTTGAAGAAGCTATCAAATATCCAAGCAGGCTAGTAATTATAACAGGAGGAGAGCCGGCAATGTATGATTTGACCGAGTTTACTAGAAAGTTTAAAGAGGCAGGATATCGAGTTCATATTGAGACTAGTGGTGCATATCCTTTGGTTGGAGAGTTTGATTGGATTACATTCTCACCTAAAAAATTTAAACAGCCCTTGGAAGACGTTGCGAAGATGGCAGATGAGTTAAAGATTGTTGTATTCAACAAGAGTGACATTAAATGGGCTGAAGAACACCAAAAATTGGTTTCGTTAGATTGTAAATTATTTTTACAGCCCGAATGGGATAAGCGAAAAATTTCTGAAAAAATAGTTTTTGACTATGTTTTAATAAACCCCAATTGGTTTGTGAGTCTGCAAACTCATAAATATTTGGGTGTAGATTAGTTTGGTTTTAGTCCTATTATCTCTGAATACTTATCTTACGAATCAATTGGTTAATGCCATCGTCAAATTGAAGTAGATAATTTCCCTCATAAACTGTTTGAACATCGTAATACGTTATTGTACTTCCTGGAGGTATTGATGTCGAGCTTATTTTCTTTCCATTCATATCTGATAGTGTAATCTGAACGTTATTTCTATTTAATCCACCAAGTTGTATGGCTATCAGGTCTGACGCTGGATTAGGAAATACAATTATTTTAGCATTATTTAGAACACTAACATTGTTAGTTTTAGGTGTGTAAATAGTTGTTCCAGCATCCACTGAAGTAACATTTCTTCGTTCAAAATTTCCATAGAAATATGGACCTACTGCATAAGGGTAAGCAGAATTCCAATCTCCATCAACGGTACAAAAATAAGCATAGGTTCCTTTTGGGTATTCTGGAGTTATGCAAAATCGACCATTATGTTCATCGAGGAAATCTTCTTGTAGACTCGCATTAAATCCATAGTCCTCTCTAAAGTATCCTAGGAAGTATGTTGCATCAATTGGTGGACCGTCTTCTACGTCTGTTCCATCGTGATGGTGTGTTCTCTCAGTTATATTTCTAAGTTGATACCCTGATTTTATTCTAGTAATACCTCCTGTTCCATCATTGTTTGTATACCCATAAGCTCCATAAATAGGATATCCATCATATGAAAATCCGATAAGCGGGGAATGTTTAGTACTATCAATGGCATATAAACCTTCAGCATCATAGATATTACAAATATCTGAGATAACCTCTAAGTCAAGCTTGAAGGCTGACGGGTTTTGATGATGATGATAATTTCCCATTGAGGGATGTCCTTTAGCACAGTCAAATCCTTCTTTTTCTGCAGGTATAGCATCACGATTCCAAGCCATACTTGAGTTTGGGCCTCCTGGACATCTAGGGTTACCCGGACCACCACATAGTGCGTTCGTTTGAGGATTCCATGCTACGCCATCTCTGTAATCAAATAAGGCTACACCATTTATGAATAAACCAATATTTCCTCCTACAGTAGCATCAAGTTCGCCTATATTTTGCGATGGATTCAAGGGTATTTTGTAAATACCATTTTGGTTTTCAGCATTACTTGGATTTCTATCATTAAAAGGACC
>CAJXBI010000022.1 GCA_913050005.1 uncultured Bacteroidota bacterium | reverse complement strand
GTGCACGATTCCCAGAACCTGTAATTGCCCTACCATGTCTTCCGTTGTCAAAGAGAGCGTCTACCGCTTCCTGAAGCATTCGCTTTTCATTATGAATAATTACATCCGGAGTCTTGAGTTGCAGCAGGTTTTTTAACCGATTATTCCGATTTATTACCCGTCGATAAAGATCATTCAAGTCACTTGTGGCAAAACGCCCTCCTTCAAGAGGGACAAGTGGGCGAAGGTCGGGTGGGATAACTGGTATTGAATCTAGAATCATCCATTCCGGAGAAGCACCGGATTTGATAAATCCTTGGGTAACCTTGAGTCGGCTAGCTAATTTCTTCTTAATTTGCTTAGACTTTGTCTCATGCATTTGTTCGTACAAATCCTCGAGCTCGTCTTCCAGATCAATCCGGCCTAAAACATCACGTACTGCTTCTGCCCCCATTTTTGCTTCAAATTCGTCTCCGAATTCATCTTGAGCTTCCCTGTACTCCTTATCGGATAATAATTGTTTTTCTTCGAGCGGTGTATTACCTGGATCGGTCACCATATATTGCTCATAATATAGAACGCGTTCTAAACTTTTTGCGGTCATGTTCAAAAGTAGCCCTAACCGTGAAGGCATGCTTTTGAGAAACCAAATATGAGATACAGGAACTGCAAGCTCGATATGTCCCATACGATCTCTACGAACACGGGAAACCGTAACTTCTACTCCACAACGGTCGCAAACCACACCCTTATACTTGATGCGTTTATATTTTCCGCATGCACATTCATAATCACGCACTGGTCCAAATATCTTCTGGCAAAATAACCCTCCTGGTTCAGGTTTAAAAGTACGATAATTTATGGTCTCTGGATTTTTTACTTCTCCTTTTGACCAAGATCGAATGACATCCGGGGACGCCACGGTTATGGATACCCGATCCATGGGTCCAACTTCAACACCTAACGCTTCGCTTACTGCTTCAATACTCATCTATAATTCCTTGTTTGTTTTTTTAAATTTTAGAAATGTGCTTGTGATTAGAGTGCATCTTCTCCCCTAACTCGAATATCAAGGCAGAGGCTTTGCATTTCTTTCATCAAAACATTAAAAGATTGAGGCGTGCCCGCCTGAAGAGAATTATCTCCTTTTACAAGAGACTCATAAATCTTGGTCCTGCCGGCTACATCGTCAGACTTGACTGTAAGGATTTCCTGTAAAGTGTAGGCAGCTCCGTAGGCTTCAAGAGCCCATACTTCCATCTCTCCAAACCTTTGTCCACCGTATTGAGCCTTTCCGCCCAACGGTTGTTGAGTAATCAAACTGTAAGGGCCAACGGCACGGGCATGAATTTTACTGGAAACCAAGTGGTTCAATTTAAGCATGTACATATAACCCACGACAATCTTTTGGTAAAAAGCTTCACCTGTGCACCCATCATAGAGAACTGTTTTTCCAGTGTCCGGAAGCTTTGCTTCTTTAAGATATTCCTGAATCCGAGACTCTGGAATTCCATCAAAAATCGGGGTTGCAACCTTTAGCCCTAACTTATTACAAGCCCAACCTAAATGAGTTTCAAGAACCTGCCCAACATTCATTCGGCTCGGAACTCCAAGAGGGTTGAGACAAATTTGAATCGGGGTCCCATCGGGAAGGAAAGGCATATCTTCTTCAGCAACAATTTTGGCGACCACACCTTTATTTCCGTGTCTACCTGCCATTTTGTCTCCAACTCGCATCTTTTGCTTCTTTGCAACAAATACCCTTACATTTTTGATTGCGCCCTGATCGATGGGATCTCCCTGTTCGATCGCCTCTATCTTTCGATTGCAGTCATCTTCCAAATCAGAAAATTTTGATTCGTAGCTCTCTATTATTTCGAAAACTTTAATACGCACTGGCGATGGCGGAATCTCGATGAATCGATGTACCGATGCCAATCTTCGGAGGAGAGTCTTGGTAATTTTTCTGTTAGAGGGAATGATGATGTCACCAGTCTCAGAATTCGTAACATTAAGAGGGATCTTTTCCCCGAGGAGAATGTTGGATAGAGATTCTGTAAGTTGTGCTCTAAGATCTTCGGTTTGAGTTCGAAAATCTTCCTTAATTTGCTTCATTTGTCTACGGAAATCAGAGGGGGAAAGTTTTTCTCTTTCTGCATCTGTTCTGCTAGAAATCTTAATATCCATGACAATACCCTGAGTGCCTGAAGGAACTTTAAGAGAGCTATCTTTTACATCCGCGGCTTTCTCTCCAAATATAGCCCGCAGAAGTTTTTCTTCTGGAGCTAAGTCTGTCTCACTTTTAGGTGTAATTTTGCCTACAAGGATATCACTAGGTTTAACTTCCGCACCAATTCTTACTACACCAAGATGGTCTAAATTCCTAAGAGCTTCTTCCCCTGCGTTCGGAATGTCTCGGGTTATTTCTTCTGGACCTAATTTTGTATCTCGTGCAGTAACTTCGAATTCTTCAATATGAATGGAAGTATAAATATCATCTTTTACGATTTTTTCTGAGATCAAGATCGCGTCCTCAAAATTATATCCTTTCCAAGGCATGAAAGCGACCTTCATATTTCTTCCTAAGGCCAATTCTCCATTTTGAGTGGCATAACCTTCAGACAATACTTGTCCTTTCGAAACACGATCTCCTTTCTTGACTATTGGTTTAAGGTTGATACAAGTCCCTTGATTAGTTTTCCTAAATTTGATCATATCATACGTTCTGGTATTACCATCAAAGGTCACCAACTCTTGATCCTCACTCATATCGTATTTGACGGTAATCTTATTGGCATCTACATTTTCTACCTTTCCATCACCTTCGGCATTAATCAATACCCTTGAGTCAGAGGCAACTTGTCTTTCCAGACCCGTTCCAACAATTGGAGATTCTGGACGAAGAAGAGGTACTGCTTGACGCATCATATTAGATCCCATCAATGCACGGTTGGCATCATCATGCTCCAAAAATGGAATCAGTGATGCGGAGATTGATGCAATTTGGTTAGGTGCAACATCTGTATAATTAATTTCGTCCGGAGTTACCACTGGGAAATCAGCTTGATCTCTTGCGATAACTTTCTCGGAAATAATCTTTCCCTCTTTATCATAAGGGATATTTGCCTGAGCAATCAATTGATTTTCTTCCTCCTCTGCACTAAGATAGATGGTATCCTCTAAATTGATTTTACCCTCGTTTACCTTGCGATAAGGAGTCTCGATAAATCCTAAATTATTTACTTTTGCATAAACTCCTAAGGAAGAAATCAGCCCAATATTTGGTCCTTCAGGAGTTTCAATAGGACAAAGTCTTCCATAGTGAGTATAGTGAACATCTCTTACCTCAAAACCTGCTCGTTCTCTAGTTAATCCACCAGGACCTAGTGCTGAAACTCTTCTTTTATGAGTAATCTCTGACAAAGGATTAGTTTGATCCATAAACTGAGATAATTGATTTGTTCCAAAGAATGAGTTAATTACTGAAGATAGTGTTCTTGCATTGACCAAATCAGTAGGTGTAAATACTTCATTATCTCTGATATTCATTCTTTCACGAATAGTTCTTGCCATTCGTGCAAGACCAACTCCAAATTGATTATATAACTGTTCTCCAACGGTTCTAACTCTTCGATTACTCAAGTGATCAATATCATCCACATCAGTTCTTGAATTAACAAGCTCAATAAGATACTGAATTATTGATATTATATCTTGATTAGTAAGTACACGATTATTACTATCAATGTCTAACTCTAATTTTTTATTAATTCGATATCTACCTACTTCCCCTAGATCATATCTTTTGTCAGAGAAAAATAACCGTTCAATGATACCACGTGCTGTTTCTTCGTCAGGTGGATCTGTATTTCTAAGCTGACGATAGATGTGTTCTACAGCCTCTTTGCCAGAATTGGAAGTATCTTTTTGAAGTGTATTAAGAATGATTTGGAAATCATTTTTATCATCATTTTCTTTACTTAAAATGATTGTTTTCACGCCCGACTCTAAAATTTCAGAAAGATGCTCTTCTTCAAGTAGAGTATCTCTCTCAATAACTACCTCATTACGTTCAATAGAAACAACCTCTCCAGTATCTTCATCGACAAAATCTTCAATCCATGATCGAAGAACTCTAGCTGCTAATCTTCTTCCTAAAACTTTTTTAAGGCTAGTTTTAGTAACCTTAATATCTTCTGCAAGTCCAAATAAATCAAGAATATCCTTATCAGTCTCATAACCTATTGCTCTAAGCAATGTAGTTACAGGGAATTTCTTTTTACGATCTATGTATGCATACATTACATTATTTACATCAGTAGCAAATTCAATCCAACTTCCTTTGAAAGGTATAATACGAGCAGAATATAACTTTGTACCATTGGTATGGTAAGATTGACCAAAAAATACACCAGGTGAACGATGCAATTGAGAAACAATTACACGCTCAGCACCATTTATTATAAAAGAGCCTGTAGGAGACATATAAGGAAGTGTCCCCAAATAGACATCTTGAACTACAGTTTCAAAATCTTCGTGTTCTACATCGTTACAACTTAATTTTAACTTGGCCTTTAGAGGAACTGCGTATGTAAGTCCACGTTCAATACACTCTTGAATGGTATATCTAGGAGGGTCAACAAAGTAGTCTAAAAACTCAAGTACGAATATGTTACGGGTATCAGTGATAGGAAAGTTTTCACTAAAAACTTTGAACAGTCCTTCAAATTTTCTGTCTTCCGAAGATGTCTGCAGTTGAAAAAACTCCTGAAAAGATTTTAACTGAACATCCAAGAAATCTGGGTAGTCGATTACCTTAGCAATCTTCCCAAAATTTATTCTTTCGTTATATTTTGATGACAAGGTGTTGTTTTTTTTTGGTGTTAATGAAATAGAAAATTATTAAAACGCCAAAAGACCCACTGCAAACAGGGGTCTTTCGAACGTGTTGTTTTTAAAAATTATTTAAGCTCAACTTCAGCACCTGCTTCTTCTAAGGCTGTTTTAAGTGCATCTGCTTCATCTTTAGAAACATTCTCTTTAATTTCCTTTGGAGCTGAGTCTACTAATTCTTTTGCTTCTTTAAGTCCAAGACCTGTTAAAGTTTTCACAGCTTTAACTACGTTCAACTTAGAAGCTCCAGCAGATTTTAGCAAAACAGTGAATTCAGTTTGTTCTTCACCGCCTGCTGCGTCTCCGCTTGCTGCTGGTCCTGCTGCAACAGCTACTGCCGCTGCTGCTGGCTCAATACCATACTCATCTTTGAGTATAGTTGCTAATTCGTTTACATCTTTCACTGAAAGATTAACCAATTCTTCTGCTAATTTTTTAATGTCAGCCATTGTTGTTTTTGTTTAATTGTTTTTATTTATAATTAATTTTCTCGTTCGGATAAAGCTTTTACTATTCTTGCAATTGTACTTCCTCCTGATTGAAGTGAGGAAATGACATTGTTTGCAGGAGAGCGAAGCAATCCAATAATTTCTCCGACAAGTTCTTCTCTCGTTTTGAGATCAATTAATGTACCTAATTGATCATCGCCGATAAAAATATCCGAGTCGATGTAAGCTCCTTTAAGTAACGGTCTATCACTATTTTTACGAAACTCTTTGATAGCGATAGCAGGTGCTTTAGGGTTGGAAGCAAATAAGAGTGCAGTTGTACCTACTAGTGTGTCTTTTAGGTCACCCCAATTTGATTCACTTTGCTCAAGAGCTTTGTGAACAAATGTATTTTTGATAACCTGCATTTTGACACCATTTTTATGTAACAACTTCCGTAAGTCGTTATTAGAATTAGCAGACAGATTAGAGCTGTCAGTAACATAAACGTACTGAAATTCTTTCAGATTTTCTGCTAACTCATCTATAATATTATTCTTTTCGTTTTTGTTCATTATTATACTTTCTAAATGATTAAACAATTAATGTTTTTGTATCTACTTTGACACCAGGGCTCATAGTACTTGATACCGTTACACTCTGAAAATAAGTTCCTTTAGCTGAACTGGGCTTTAACCTATTTAGTGTATCAATAAGTTCTTTAGCATTATCATAAATCTTATCAGCTTCAAAAGATGCCTTACCAATGGATGTGTGTATAATACCAGATTTATCTACTTTAAAATCAATTTTACCCGCTTTTATTTCTGTAACTGCTTTACCAATATCAATAGTCACAGTTCCACTTTTAGGATTAGGCATTAAATTTCTAGGCCCTAAAACTCGACCTAACCTTCCGATTTTACCCATTACAGCAGGCATTGTTATGATTACATCTATATCTAACCAACCACCTTCAATTTTAGTTACATACTCATCCAATCCAACAAAATCTGCACCGGCTGCTTTAGCTTCCTCCTCTTTATCTGGAGTAACCAATGCAAGTACTCGAACTTCCTTACCGATACCATGAGGTAGTGAGGTAGTTCCTCTTACCATTTGGTTAGCCTGACGAGGATCAACTCCCAATTTAACATCTAAATCAACAGATGAATCAAACTTGGTCGTAGAAATTTTTTTAACTATTTCACAAGCTTCTGTGAGACTGTAAATAGCATCTCTGTCGTATTGTGACAAAGCTTCTTTTCTCTTCTTAGATATTTTTCCCATTATTTATACTCGATAACATTAATTATCTTCCGGAAACTGTCCGGTAACATTTATTCCCATACTTCTAGCAGTGCCTGCGACCATTTTCATTGCAGATGCAGTAGTCATAGCATTAAGGTCAGACATCTTATCTTCAGCAATCGCTTTGACTTGATCCCATGTAACATTAGCAACTTTCACTCTATTAGGTTCGGCAGATCCACTTTTCTTTTTAGAAGATTCTAATAATTGCGCAGCTGCAGGAGGAGTCTTTATAATAAAATCAAAAGAATTATCCTGATAAACTGTAATCACAACAGGTAAAACTTTACCTGCCTTATCTTGTGTTCTACCATTGAATTGCTTACAAAAATCCATGATATTTACACCCTTAGCACCAAGTGCTGGACCAACTGGAGGTGCAGGATTAGCTGCTCCACCTCTAACTTGTAATTTTACGAAACCTTTTATTTGCTTTGCCATAAAGCTTATTCTTTTTCTACTTGTATATAATTTAATTCTAGTGGTGTTTTTCTACCGAAAATCTTCACCATAACTTTAAGTTTTTTCTTATCCTCATTTACTTCTTCAATGACACCACTGAAACCGCTAAAAGGACCATCAGTTACTTTAACAAATTCACCAGCAATGTGGGGATTAAGAGCACTCTCTCCCTCTTGATTACTTTCATCCACTTGACCAAATATTCGATTTACTTCAGCCTGTCTCATCGGAACTGGCTCTCCATCTTGTCCAAGAAAACCAACTACCCCATTAACAGCACGAATAGTAGGTACAACTTCACCAACTAAGTTAGCATGAATAAGGATATAACCAGGGAAATAACTTTTCTCTTTGGTTGTCTTTTTACCATTTTTAATCTCATACACTTTTTGTGTTGGTATAAGGATTTCAGGGACATATTTCGTTAACTTGGCATATGCCAACTCTGATTCAATAATGGTTTTTACTTTATTTTCAGAACCACTTATAGCACGAACAACGTACCACTTAAAATCTTCTTGAGTCTTTTCGATTATATCCATTTTTATTGTAAAAGACTATATAGTATATCCATGATTCCGCCAAAAGCTTTATCAATTAATAATATTACCAAAGCAAATAAGATAGATGAAACAAGCACAATAGATGTACTGCTTCTTAACTCTTCCCACGAAGGCCAAGTTACTTTATTTATTAACTCGTCTGTGGTAGTCTTCCAAATTTCTACTATCTTACTCATAATTATCTTTAATTGCACGGGTGGAGAGATTCGAACTCCCGACACCTGGTTTTGGAGACCAGTGCTCTGGCCAGCTGAGCTACACCCGTTTGTGCCTTATTATTTCTAAATTGTGTTATTTAATAATTTCAGTAACCTGTCCAGCACCTACTGTTCTACCACCCTCACGAATAGCAAACTTCAATCCTTTTTCCATTGCAACTGAATTAATTAATTCAACTGTAATACTTACATTGTCACCAGGCATTACCATTTCAGTACCATCTGGAAGTTTAATTTCTCCAGTTACGTCAGTTGTTCTAAAGTAGAATTGTGGACGATACTTGTTGAAAAATGGTGTGTGTCTTCCACCTTCTTCTTTTGAAAGTACATATATTTCAGCTTTAAATTCGGTATGAGGTTTAACTGATCCAGGAGCAATGATTACCATTCCTCTCTTAATATCAGTTTTTTCAATACCTCTCAAAAGTATACCAGCATTGTCACCAGCTTGTCCACGATCAAGAAGTTTTCTAAACATCTCAACACCAGTACAAGTTGATTTCAAATCTTCAGCACCCATACCAACGATATCTACTGAATCACCAACATTGATGATACCTCTTTCAATTCTTCCAGTCGCAACTGTTCCTCTACCAGTAATTGAGAAAACATCCTCAACTGGCATTAAGAAAGGTTGATCAGTCAAACGTGGTGGAACAGGGATCCAAGTATCTACAGCATTCATTAATTCTTGAACTGTAGCTACCCACTTGTCATCTCCATTTAATGCACCGAGTGCAGAGCCTTGAATTATAGGTGTATTGTCTTCGTCAAATTCATAGAAACCTAAAAGTTCTCTAATTTCGATTTCAACAAGCTCTATTAATTCTTCATCGTCAACCATGTCAACTTTGTTCATAAAAACTACTAGTCTAGGAACACCAACTTGTCGTGCAAGTAAGATGTGTTCTTTAGTTTGTGGCATAGGACCATCGGTTGCTGCTACTACAAGTATAGCACCATCCATTTGAGCAGCACCAGTAACCATATTTTTGACGTAGTCTGCGTGACCAGGACAATCAACGTGTGCATAGTGTCTTGCATCAGTTTGGTACTCAATGTGAGCAGTATTAATAGTGATACCTCTTTCCTTCTCCTCTGGAGCTGAATCAATAGTACCGAAATCTGTTTTCTCTGCTAATCCTTGATTAGAGAGTACAGAACTAATCGCTGCTGTCAAGGTAGTTTTACCGTGATCTACGTGCCCGATAGTTCCAATGTTTACGTGTTCTTTCGAACGATCAAATGTTGCTTTTGACATGATAAAAATTTAATTATTCTTTCTTTCTTTTATAAATATAAGCGAGCCAACGATGGGAATTGAACCCACGACCTCTTCCTTACCAAGGAAACGCTCTACCCCTGAGCTACGTCGGCTTGTTTTATTAAACAAACAATGTATCCTATGTGGAGTAAAACAATGAGACGTGAAAAAAAATCTCAACACTAACTCAAATTTGTGAAGTAAACTTCACAATGCCAAAGGCTTTTACACTTTAGCACAGAGCGGGAGACGAGGCTCGAACCCGCGACCTACAGCTTGGAAGGCTGTCGCTCTACCAACTGAGCTACTCCCGCATACATATTAATTCCTTTTTTCTTTTAATTCAGTGGGGAGAGTAGGATTCGAACCTACGTAGCCGAAGCAGCAGATTTACAGTCTGCCCCATTTGACCGCTCTGGTATCTCCCCCAAAAGGAGCCGCCTATTGGACTCGAACCAACGACCGGCTGATTACAAATCAGCTGCTCTACCAACTGAGCTAAGGCGGCAATATGCTAAAAATCAAAGGGTTATATCAAAGAACTTATTACTTTTCTCTACCCTCCCCATTTTAAGGACGGCAAAGGTAAGTATTTTGTTCAATGAAACAAACCCTCAATTTTAAAAGTTAATTATCCTATTATGGTTTTTTTAAAATTGTTAAACTCATTGAACATTAGTAAGTTTCAACTCTACCTTTATGTCGTTTTATTTGAGTCTTTAACGAATCAACTGCAAGGTCAGTTGCTGCCTCATAAGATATAGAAGTTTCTGTTTGAATGAAGCTAGTTTGACGGATATTAATTTTAATTTCAACAGTCTTATTTTCTTTAACATTTCTATTTTCTAGTTTTAGAAAAACTTGAGCATCAATGATACCATCATGAAATGTCTCTAACTTGCTTAATTTTCTTTGAATGAAATCAATTAACTTTTTGTCTGCCTTGAAATGGATAGATTGGATTTGTGTATTCATATGTTTAAATCTTTAATTTATCTATTCAGAAAACGGATGAGTATCCTTATATATTTTCTTTAATTGTGAAATATCATTATGAGCATATATTTGGGTTGCAGCTAAACTACTGTGTCCTAGTAACTCTTTTATTGAATTCATATCTGCCCCATTTTGCAATAAATGAGTCGCGAAGCTATGTCTTAATACATGCGGACCTTTTTTGTCTGAAAATGTCTGATTGAGTAATTTTTTAACAACTTGATAAACCCATTTTTCTTTTAATCGATTGCCATTATTATCACAAAAAACATAATCGGACACTATCTGATTTGATTCTTTACACTCTTGGAATCTCTTTAGCTGAGGTATAATTTCAGTGTTTAATGGAATAATTCTCTCCTTCTGACCTTTACCCATAACCTTCAATTCCATTTTACCCAACGATAAATCTACTTCCTTTAATGAAATTAACTCTGACCGCCTCATGCCAGTGTGATAAAAACTGGAAAATATAATGAACTCAATTGAGGATTGATAATCCTCTGAATCAAACTCATAACTGTCTAAAACCTGGTTTAGTTCTCGTTCTTTGACATATGTAGGAATTTGTTTTTTTAATTTAGGTAATTGAATTTCTAAAGCAATTTCACAGTCTATCTCATCGGACACATATAAATAATTTGTAAATGATTTAATCGCACTCACTTTTCTATGAATGGATTTTTTAGATATATTATTTAGCATTAAAGATCTAATCCATTTTCTAACAGATTTGGAATCTGGAATATGGCTAGGTTTGGAATCTTCTATGAAATTTAAATACTGTTTTATATCAATAATGTAAGAACCAACAGTATGAACTGAATAATTACGATTTTTTAGTATGTAATTTTGATATTTATCAACTACAGTCATTGATGCACTAGTCATAAGTGCACAATATACAAAAAATGGACTAGTTTTCTGATTGGATTACTTAGGGTTATTCAAGAACTGCTTGTACCTTGCCTTAATTATTTGCTTTCTACGCTTAACTGAAGGTTTTGTAAACTGCTGTCTATCTCTTAACTCTTTTACGACACCAGTTCTCTCAAACTTTTTTTTGTACTTTTTTAAAGCTTTGTCTATTGTGTCGTTTTCTTTTAGATTTATTAATAACATTTTTATAAAAAGGTTTGCAAATTTAATGTTTATTTTAATATAATAACTAATCTTTAAGGATATGTCTCGAAATAACCAGCTTTTGTATTTCTGAAGTACCCTCACCTATGGTACACAATTTTGAATCCCTGTAGAATTTTTCGACAGGAAAATCTTTTGTATATCCATATCCTCCAAATATTTGTATAGCTTCTGTACTAACTTGCACTGAAACTTCAGAAGCATAATATTTTGCCATGGCACTCTGTTTTGTCATTGGTAGACCCTCATTTTTTAAATGGCAGGATTGATCTATCAATAATTGAGATGCTTCTATTTGGGTAGCCATATCTGCTAATTTGAAACTGATTGCTTGAAAACTAGAGATGGGTTTACCAAATTGCTCACGTTCTTTACTATAATTCAATGCAGCCTTGTAGGCTCCCTTAGCAATACCAAGTGACAAAGCAGCAATTGATATTCTACCTCCGTCTAATATTTTCATGGCTTGAATAAAGCCTTGACCTTCTTCTCCAAGCAAAGCATCATCTGTAACAAAACAATTTTCAAAAATCATTTCAGCCGTTTCAGAAGCCCTCATACCTAATTTATTTTCTTTTTTACCTCCTGAAAATCCTGGTGCTCCTCTCTTAATTATAAAAGCAGATATTCCTCTACTGTCAAGAAGTTCTCCTGTTCTGGCTAACACAACGGCTAAATCGCCTGTTATGCCATGTGTGATCCAATTTTTGGTTCCGTTGATTATCCAACCACCTTCTACTTTTTTTGCAACAGTTTTCATGCGCATGGCATCACTACCTGTATTAGGCTCAGTAAGTCCCCATGCACCTAAGTACTCACCAGAACTTAATTTAGGAAGATATCTTTGTTTTTGATCCTCATTAGCAAAATATAGTATATGACCTGTACACAATGAATTGTGTGCTGCTGTTGAGAGGCCTATAGATCCACACACTTGAGCAATTTCATCAATTACAGCAGCATATTCAAAGTATCCAAGGCCCGAGCCTCCGTATTGCTCTGGCACTAATATACCCATAAAACCTTGATCTCCCATTTTTCTAAATAACTCTTTGGGAAAATGTTGATTTTCGTCCCATTCCATAACATATGGACGAATATTCTTTTCTGCAAAATCTCTCGCAGTCTCTCTGATTAGTTTTTGGGTTTCTGATTGTTCAAAATTCATGGTTTGTTCAGGGTTTGTATGAATAAATGCAATTATAACATTCTAACAGATATAGTAATAATAAGTTTAGGTCTAAATTGGGTAATAATATATGAATTGATTTACTCCGAAAAATATGGACCTCGAATGTACGGATGTCTATAAATGAAACGACAAAAACCAACTTAAAAAAAACGAGTGCTTAAAATTAATAACCTCTATTTGTACTTATAACTGACTAAAAATTTTCTCATCAATTAAAAGCAGCTAGGGTTTCCGCTTTATAATCTCCTTGAAGTAATTTACCTTTAATGTCTTGAAAAGCTTTTATTGTCTCTTCAACATCTTCTAATGTGTGAGCTGCAGTGGGTATTAACCTTAACATGATCATATCTTTGGGAACAACTGGATATACCACAATCGAACAAAATATATTATAATTTTCTCTCAAATCATACGTAAGATGGGTTGCTTCTGCAACATTTCCTTTGAGAATTACTGGAGTTACACAAGAAGTTGTTGTACCAATATTAAATCCTTCAGCTTTTAAACCTCCTTGAAGAGCGTTTACAATTTTCCATAAATTAGATTTATGTATAGGTTGGGTTCTTAACATTTCAAGGCGTTTTAGTGCTCCTTTAACAAAAGTCATTGGTAGAGATTTTGCAAAAATCTGTGAACGCATATTGTACCTCAAATAATTAATGATAACAGTATCTCCGGCAATAAATGCACCGATACTTGCCATAGATTTAGCAAATGTTGAGAAGTAAATGTCAATTTCAGCTTGAACGCCTTGTTCTACACCTGCACCTTCACCATTAGTGCCTAATGTTCCAAAACCATGAGCATCGTCAACCAGTAGTCTGAATTCAAACTTAGACTTTAACTCAACTATCTCACGAAGTTTCCCTTGATTACCACTCATACCAAAAACACCTTCAGTGATAACTAAAATAGCTCCCCCTTGTTCATCTGCAATTTTTGTAGCTCTAATTAGCTGCTTTTCTAAATTTTCAATATCGTTATGAGCATACACAAATCGTTTACCTTGATGTAGTCTAACTCCATCAATAATACAAGCGTGTGATTCAGCATCGTAAACAATAACATCTCTTCGATCAACGAGTGCGTCTATGGCAGATAGAATACCTTGATAACCAAAATTTAGTAAAATAGCATCTTCTTTTTGTTGAAATTCTGCGAGTTTTCTTTCTAGTTCTTCATGATAATCAGTATTCCCTGACATCATTCGAGCACCCATGGGGTAGGCATTTCCAAATAATGCTGCTGCTTCTGCATCTACTTTTCTAACCTCAGGGTGATTTCCTAATCCTAAATAATTATTTAAACTCCAATTTAATACTTCTTTTCCTCTAAAAATCATTCGAGGGGCAAGTTCTCCCTCTAATTTCGGAAAAGTATAGTAGTGGTGCGCTTCATCAGCAAATTGGCCTAAAGGACTGGTTTTGTTAGCTAATTTATCAAATAAATCCATTAAATGTGTTAGTTATTTGTAAGTGCAAAGATAATAAGTTTCTATTTCTTATAAGCATACAACATATTACACATGAGTATTGTTTTTAACACATTAAAAACACCACGAGGGTATAGAATTTGCGTTAATCGATTATTTGCTGACGTTATATCACTAAAATATGATTAAATTTGCAATCATTTTGTTAAAAATTAAATTCTACATATCAGTCATTTTGTTGATTTCATCCTGTTCCAATTATCAAAAAATTGTTAAGGATGGTACTCCACAAGAGAAGCTAGACGCTGCCCGAAAATATTATAAAGATAAAGACTATATGAGGGCTCAACCACTTCTGGAAGAACTGCTGGGATTATATTATGGCCGAGCTGAACGCGAGGAGATATACTATTTATTTGCATACTCATACTTTGGGAACAACGACTTTTTATTAGCTGGTTATCATTTCAACAATTTTTCAGAGACATATGCACTGAGTGATAAGAAAGAAGAAACGGAATATATGACTGCTGTATGTAAATTTAAAAAAGCAATGCCTCAAGAGCTGGACAGGACTCCAACTGAAGATGCTATCAAAGATTTGCAAGCGTTTATCAATGAATACCCAAATAGTTCATATGTTAATGATTGCAATGATAAAATTGATCTTTTAAGAGAGAGAATTCTTATGAAAGTATACTTAAATGCAAAACTTTATTATGACCTAGGATATTTTAAGAGCGCTATGGTTGCATGTCAAAATGCAATTGATGATTATCCTGATGTTAATAATCGAACTGAACTTTCCTTTTTAATAGCTGATGCTGCATATTTATATGCCAAAAATAGTATTTACAAAAAGCAGCAAGAACGCTATCAAGAAGCACTAAAAAAATTAGAAGAATTTGAAAAAGAGTTTGGAAATTCAAACGATTTCTCTAATTCAATCGAAAAAATTAGAAAAAAAACACTGGCTGAATTGGCCCAAATTAACGTAGAATAATAACTATCATGACAAATATCGATAACGAAATCCCAAATTCAACAATTACTCGTGACACTCGAGAAATTAGTCTTCCAACTGACAACTTATATGAGTCAGTAGCTGTAATATCAAAAAGAGCCAATCAAATCTCTTTGTCACTAAAAGAAGAATTAGTTTCAAAATTGGACGAATTTGCATCTGACCATGACAACCTTGAAGAAGTCTTTGAAAATCGTGAGCAAATTGAAATTTCAAAATATTACGAGGGACTTCCTAAGCCTACCATTGTAGCGATAGAAGAATTTTTAAGTAAAAAAATCTATTTCAGGAATCCTGCAAAAGAATAATCTAAATAAAAAAATAATACTAGGCATAACCGGAGGTATCGCAGCTTATAAAGCAGCTACACTCATCCGTCTACTTGTTAAAAGTGGTGCAGATGTAAAAGTAGTTTGTACCCCGAATGCCTTAGATTTTATTACCCCTCTAACGCTTTCTACCCTATCCAAACAGGCTGTACACAGTCATTTTTTTGTTGAGGAAACTGGAGAGTGGGTAAATCATGTAGAACTCGGTAAATGGGCCGACGCCATGATTATTGCACCAGCCACATCAAATACTATCTCAAAAATGGCAACAGGTCGATGTGATAACTTACTCATAGCCACATATTTGTCTGCCAGTTGTCCAATATTTTTTGCCCCTGCAATGGACTTAGATATGTATAAGCACCCCTCTACTTCCAACAACATTTCTAGACTTATTGGATTTGGTCATATTGAGCTACCAGCCTCTGTAGGTGAGCTAGCTAGTGGCTTAGTAGGCAAAGGTAGAATGTGTGAACCTGAGGATATCTTTCAATTTGTTTCCAACCACTTTGAAGTTTTAAATTCATTAGCTGGAAAAACTATACTAGTAAATGCTGGACCGACATATGAGAAAATTGATCCCGTTCGATTTGTAGGGAATCATAGTACTGGTAAAATGGGAAAGGCTATAGCCAACACTCTGGCGTATCGTGGTGCAAATGTTGAGCTTGTTCTTGGTCCAGTTGACATCCATGGATTATCTCCAAAAATTAATGTAACAAGAATTACATCTGCTAAGGAAATGTTCGAAGCATGTCAAACTATTTTTGAAAGTTGTGATGCGGGTATTCTTGCAGCTGCAGTTGCTGATTTCACTCCTGTAAAATACTCCAATAAAAAAATAAAAAAAAGAGAAAACGACAACCTTCAATTATTTATGACTCGTACCCCAGATGTTCTATTAACGCTTGGTAAGTCAAAAAAAGAACATCAAGTTTTAGCTGGATTTGCTTTGGAGACACATGATGAAATAAATAATGCTCAAAAAAAATTAGATGATAAAAATCTGGACTTCATAGTTCTTAATTCCATGAATGACTTGGATGCAGGTTTTGCAAAAGACACAAATAAGATTACCATAATTGAAAAAAATGGTAAAAAACATATATTTGATACTAAATCGAAAAAAGAGGTTTCTGTGGATATTGTAAATCTATTACAAAATTACTTATGAAATATCTAATTTTACTTTCTACCCTTATGGTCAATGTCCTAATGTATGGACAAGATTTACAGTGTAATATACTAATTAGAACTGATCAGATTCAGGCTACCAATAAAGAAATTTTCATTGATTTACAAAATGCCATTAACCAGTTTATGAATCAACGAAACTGGATTAGTAACAAGGTTCAACCTCAAGAAAAAATCAACTGCAACTTTGTTATTAATATCACTGAATTTAATATCGATAAATTCAAAGCAGAGGTAAACATAACAAGTACTCGACCTGTATATGGCACATCTTATAACACTAATTTATTTAGCCATTTTGATCAGGATTGGCTTTTTCAATATGCTCAATTTCAAAGTTTAGATTATCAAGAAAATGCCAATGTAATGGCACTTACTACATTATTAGCTTTCTATGCA
Source organism: uncultured Bacteroidota bacterium (assembly GCA_913050005.1). Classification (GTDB taxonomy): domain Bacteria; phylum Bacteroidota; class Bacteroidia; order NS11-12g; family UBA9320; genus UBA9320. The sequence continues at coordinate 3,120 of CAJXBI010000022.1, read as the reverse complement.
AATATCATCATCGGTATTGATTTTGACACATATGCAATGGAAGGAGGACAAACGTATTTTAATAATGCTTTGCAAATTCGCAACTTATCCCAAAACCAACCCGGCTGGAATCCAAGTGATGGGAGAGGAAATCGTAATAAATACTATATTATTGATCAATTATTGGATGATCGTTTCAGACCATTTAGAGCTGGATTTTACCAATACCATATGAATGGTTTGGATAAGTTTAAAGATGACAACGATGATGCCCGCATGGAGATCTATAGATCATTAGAAATGATACGATCTATTCAAGAACGTGTTCCAAACTCAGTAACCTTTAAAATCTTTTTTAATGCTAAACGAGAAGAACTTATTAATATTTTTTCGAAGGCAGACCCTGGATTAAAAAATAGAGCTATCGACCTATTGGGCAAGCTAGATCCATCCAACGCTATAAATTACGATAAAATCAAAGGGTAAAATTTTTAGGTGTTGAATTCCATTATGAAGCTCTTCGAAAACTCTTTATTAGTTTCTAATACAATTATTCCTTTTTTCCGAAGAATATCCTTATTATGAAGCACATAGTCAGCCATACCTTGCCATGGTTCTATACATACAAAATGTGCACCTGGTTTTGACCAAATTCCTAAATGGGGAAAATCAGTGATATTTAACTTGACTTCGTGTGGTGATGATTTATGAACTAGCTTAACCCAATTTGATTTTAAATCTTGAAAAATCAATGCATCATGAATAAATGTATTTTTGTCTAATGGTATTTTTTTACCTTGGATTACATCAATTAATGTTTCATGGATATATGGACCTTCCAATGTATTTGCTTTTACATCCTCTTCACATTCAAATTGAATTTCATACTCATCAATTGAGTTAACATTGAAAGCAGGATGACCACCAAAAGAAAACGGCATCATCTTAGTGTCATTATTAATTACCCTAAATTTTTGCTCCAACGAATTTTTATTTAATGTATAGGTTATCAAAAATGTAAAATTAAAGGGATAACTTTTGAGAGTGTCTTTATTTTGTTGGAGTACAAAGCAAATTGAATGCTCACTTTGGTGTAATACCTCAAAATCTAAATTACGAGCAAAACCATGGTGACTCAAAACATATCTTTGGCTATGATAGGTATATTCGTTATCTAATAAACTTCCAACAATTGGAAATAAATTGGGTGCATGACGTTCCCAAACAGGTTCTGCTTGCCAAATAAATTCAAATTGGGTCTTATTTTTTGCAGAGCAAAGTTCGGCACCTTTACGCTTTATTTGAACATCAATAAAATCGTTTTGAATTGAATATATATCCAACATTAATAATGCAAATTAAACTAAACTGAAGGGTTTTGTAATAGGTATCATTTATCTTTGCTTAATAAATTAGCTTTTATCTATGATATATTCGGGGGATTAGCTCAGTTGGCTAGAGCATTTGACTGGCAGTCAAAAGGCCACCGGTTCGAATCCGGTATTCTCCACCATTTTCCTTTCTGAGTTTTTCGACCTTTTTCAAAGCCTTTCATTGTCAATAAGTTACATCATTTAGAGTTGCAATAACTTTTATTTTATTCCTAATTTTATTGCAAAATGTTTCACTTATGTTTCACCTAAAGAATAAAAATGTTTCACCTGAAACATTTTCATCAAAAACAATGACGGTTAAGTTCTACTTAAAACCTGTTAAAAGTTCTGGATCGGGTTTTAAGGTTTATGCTCAAATTATCTTTAACCGAACAAAAGCAGAATTTACAACTGGTTTACCTTGTGAAAAATCAGATTGGAACCCTAAGAAACAGGAGTTTAATAAAAACTCGCTTTTTAATCAAAGACTATCTGATCTAAAGATGAAAATTTATCGCATAAAAAATAATTTTGATGAACTAAAAATAAATTACTCCGCTAAAGATCTTAAAATACAATTACTAGGATCAAAAAAATCTGAGGATTTATTATTAGAATACTTTCAAGAGTACATAGATAGAAAATTAAAAGATGGCTCTTGGTCTCAAGCTACAAGTAAACTCTACTTTGCTAGTCAAAATTATCTTACTAAATTTCTATCCGAACATAATAGACAAAAGATCACACTCGAAAATTATAATTTAACCATTATTGCCAAGTTTGATGACTATCTAAGACAAATCATATGGAATGATAAAGGAGACAGATTAAGCATTACTTCTATCAATAAGCATCATACAAGAGTAAAAACTATTCTAGGTGATGCGATATCTCGAGGTAAATTGAATATAAATCCTTATGCCCATTTTAAACTAACATTCCCACAGGGGAACAGAGAATATCTTACCAAGGAGGAACTTGATAAATTGAATAGCTTGGACTTATCCAAAAATGAATCTTTAGATCAAGTAAGGGATATATTTATGTTTTCGTGTTACACAGGTTTAAGATTTTGTGATGCAATAGATCTAAAAATGGAAGATATTCAAATTATAAATGATGAACCTCATATTAGAGTAGATCAAATTAAAACCGGAGAAAGACGAGAAATACCCCTAATTAAACCAGCGATTTCAATTGTAGATAAATACAACTGGTCAAAATTTAGAAGCTTAAAAGGTAACGTTTTACCAATCTATACCAATCAGAGAGTTAATAGGTACTTAAAGTTTATTTCTAACTTATGTGGTATTAAAAAAAATCTAACTCATCATATTGCCAGGCATACATGTGCTACAACAATACTCTTGGACAATAATGTTCCTATTGAAGTTGTAAGTCATTGGCTTGGACATACGAATATCAAAACAACACAGATTTATGCCAAGATTTCTCATACTAAACTTCAGAACGAGAGTAAACGATTGAATGATATTATTTAATAATTAATTCTTAATTATTTTTTAGGGCCTTTTCCTCAAGAATCATATCGATGTATTTATTTAAACCCTTTTCATTTTGGAGTTTAGGCTTATCAAGGTAGGTGTGAATTTTATTAGTAATCCTCTTGTTTAATTTGAAGTCTTTTAAAATTTGCCTTAAAATACCATTAGTAATTGCTTTTCCGTCGTACTTTTTTTCAGCCATTACATCACTGTCAAAAATTTGCTTTAATGGCTTCTGACGAACTCTAATGATATTTAAACCC
>CAJXBI010000021.1 GCA_913050005.1 uncultured Bacteroidota bacterium | reverse complement strand
TTGTAACAGATAGTTGTTCGTATGATACTTTTGAACAGCAAGTTCTCATCTATCCAGAACCAAAAGTAAGTTTTGATTTAATTAAGGATTCTATCTGTCAATTTGATTCTATTCAATTTATAAGTAAATCCAACAACGTCTCGGGAGTATACTGGAATTTTGGCGATGGAGATTCAAGCAGGCTGAATAATGTTTATCATCAGTTTGATAGTAGTGGTACTTTCAATGTGAAGTATACTGGGTATTCAACATTACACAATTGTCCTGCAACAATTTCAAAGGATGTTAATATATTAGCTAGACCAAGATCTACAATAATTGTAAATCCTGAAGACGGTTGTCAGCCACTTACAGTTAATTTTAAATCTGATAGTAGTTATAACTCTTGGTCATTTAGCAATGGAAATATTTCCATTCTTAATGATCCTAAGGAGATCTTTGCTGATGTTGGAACTCAATGGGTTAAACTTGTCTCAGAATATGCAAATGGGTGTAAGGACAGTACTTCAATGAATTTGTTTGTACACCCTAGACCTTTAGCAGGTTTTGTAGCATCAGTGGATAGTCTTTGCGAGTATCCAGTAGATGTAGATTATACCAACACTTCTATAGGGGCTCTAGGATACAATTGGATATTTGGAGATGGGAGTAGATCAACACAAACTAATCCATCACTCATATTAACATCTACAGGCACATACATTGATACGTTAATAGCATCTAATCAATTTGGGTGTTTAGACACAGCTACATCCATCATAAAGGTCTTTGATGCTCCAATAGCAGATGCCCTAATATCACCATTAAATGGTTGTGTGCCATTAGAGGTCAATTTTGATAATTTATCGACTAATTACTTGTATAATAAATGGGAATTTGGTAACGGAGATACAAGTTTTCAATCGGACGAAACGTATATTTATGGTGTTGCTGGATCATATTTACCATCATTGATTGTCTATGGTAATGCTAATTGCATGGATACATTTCAATTGTCATCGACAATTGATGTATATCCAAATCCAATTGCAGATTTTGATTTTGATACAGAGAATATCAAAACAACATATACGAATAACAGTTCAGGAGCAAACTCATATTTATGGAATTTTGGAGACGGGGAGTCAAGCATTCAAGAAAATCCAATTCATCAATTCCCAGGAAGTGGGATATTCAATACATTACTTATAGCAAGTAATAATTTTGGGTGTAAGGATTCAATCTCGAAGAATATTGACATCATGGAAAAATATACCTTATTTGTTTCCAATGCATTTTCTCCAGAATTTGGAGGACCAGGTGTCCGTAAATTTAAGCCAACAGGAATCGGTTTAGAGGAATATCAAATCTATATTTACGATACTTGGGGTAATTTGATATGGGAGTCTGATAAATTATTAAAATCAGAGCCATTAGAGGGTTGGGATGGAAAAGATTTAGAAGGTAATGATATGCCACAAGACATTTATGTATGGAAAATCTCAGCAAGGTTTTTAAATGGTAGTATATGGTCTGGGAAAATATTCCCTGATGGATCAATTAAACGTTTTGGAACAGTAACTTTAATTCGATAATGAAGATTAGAAAATTAATAATAATTATTACTTTATCCGTTTTTAATTTGAATGGATATTCTCAAGATCCACTTTATTCTTCAACATTGGATAACCCTCTTTACTACAATCCTGCCACTCCAGGGATTGTAAGAGGACATGAGTATAGATTAAGCTATAGAGAGCAATGGCCAGGAATACCATCAGCTATGCGGAATTTTAATTTTTCTTCAACACATCAGTTAAGGAATGCAGTAGGTTTAGGTTTTTTAGTTATGTCAAACGTAGAAGGTGAATCTCTTCTTAGGACAGATAAATTAGAGGCCACGATTGCTTTTCCAATTAAGGTATCACGCTATCTTAAAATCAGTGGAGGTATAAATGCTGGATTTGGTCAAAAGATCATCGATTGGTCAAGCGTTGAGTTTGATGATCAATTTGATAAATATTATGGTAAAATATATCCAACAAGTTTTTCATTTCCTGAAGAATTTCAGCGGAAGTATGGTGATTTAAGTTTGGGTATCGCGGCTAAAGGAGCTCTGAAAAGAGGTCGAAATGAAGCAAAAATATATGGATCTTTGGGTATGGCGATGAAACACGTGACTGTTTTCCCAACAGCTAACTTTATCGGTAGTGACATTCGAGCAATCCCCTTAAAATATATAATACACGGGAACATTTGGTTTTTGGATAAAACTTTAAGAAAAGGCATCGCACCAAATTTCAATTTAGAAGATCAAGCATCGATGACTACATTTAATTTATCAACTCGAATAGTGCTCAGACCTGTATATTTTAATGTGGGAGTGAGAAATCGAACATTTAAGTTTAATTCTGAGGAATTTGACAGTTTTATTTTTGGTATTGGTTACACAAGTGATGAAGTAAATAACAATATTACTAGCATAGGGTATAGTTATGATTTTACAACTTCAAGGTTGATGGGTGGTACATTTGGCTCGCATGAGATATTTATGAGTTATAGTTTTGATATTGATGGAAGGAGGCAATCTGGAGGAGGGAAAGCAAGGCGTTTTAGAAATGATATACAATGTCCCTCAAATTTTGGTGGAGTGTCATTTTAGTAAAATATAAACAAAAAAGTCCCGCCGTTAAGCGAGACTCTATTTGTCTGATAATCAGTGTGGGAACTGCTGGATTCGAACCAGCGACCCTCTGCTTGTAAGGCAGATGCTCTAAACCAACTGAGCTAAGCTCCCAAAGGGGATGCAAATATAATTTGGGTACATTAAAAACAAAATATATTTATTTCATGATTTCGAGACTACTTTAACCAAATTATAGTTAAGATATTCATTCTATTTTCCATTAAAATTGTATTATGAGAGTATTAGTTCAACGCGTATTAAAAGCCAATGTTGAGGTGAATAAAAAAAAGATTTCTTCAATAAATAAAGGGCTTTTAGTGTTACTGGGTATTAATGATACAGATGATGGATCAGATATTAAATGGATGTCAAACAAGATTATTAAGATGCGTATATTCGAGGATAATAACGGAAAAATGAATCAGAGTATTGAAGATATTGATGGAGAGCTATTGATTGTAAGTCAGTTTACACTCCATGCATCAACTAAAAAAGGTAACAGGCCCTCTTTTATACATGCTGCTCACCCAGATATAGCTTTTCCGATTTATAAAACATTTGTATATGAATGCAACAAACAAATTTCAACACAAACAGGTAAGTTTGGCGCAACGATGCAAGTAAGTTTAGTCAATGACGGACCGTTAACAATTTGGCTAGATAGTCAGAATAAAGAATGAGTCTTTACATACTGTTTTTTTATTTTGGTGCTCAAGCTTAATATTGTATTAAAAGTTATGCAATATGGAAATTAACAAACAGCCGCTGCCTAAATTATATGACGAAGCACAAGATTTTATGCCATTGCTTGGCACTGATTATGTAGAGTTGTATGTCAGTAATAGTAAACAAGCTGCTCATTTTTACAAGACCGCGTTTGGTTTTCAAGAGCTTGCATACGCGGGTTTAGAAACAGGTTTGCAAGACAGGGAGAGTTATGTTTTACAGCAGGGCAAAATTAGATTGGTATTAACCTCGCCATTAAAGAGTGGCACTGAAATTGGAAGACATATTGAATTGCATGGAGATGGAGTTAAGGTGGTTGCTTTATGGGTTCCAGATGCTACTATAGCATACAATGAAGCCATTAAGCGTGGAGCTAAACATTACTTATCACCAATTACAGAGGAGGATGCAGACGGAAAGGTAGTTAGATCAGGTATCTACACTTATGGTGAGACTATCCATATTTTTGTCGAACGTAAAGACTTTAAAGGACTATTCTTACCGAGTTATACCGCATGGAAATCTAATTATAATCCTACAACAACTGGTTTAATGTATATAGACCATATGGTTGGAAATGTTGCTCTAGGTGAAATGAATACATGGGTCAATTTTTATAAAGAGGTACTTGGGTTTGCCCAAATAGTTTCTTTTGACGATAAAGATATCTCAACGGATTACACAGCTTTAATGAGTAAAGTGATGAGTAATGGAAACGGAAGAATAAAATTCCCCATCAACGAACCTGCTGATGGGAAAAAGAAGTCTCAGATTGAGGAATATTTAGACTTTTATGAAGGTCCAGGGGTACAACATATAGCTGTTGCTACTAGTGATATCATAAAAACAGTTCGGGAGTTGGTTTCTAGAGGAGTTGAATTTTTGCGAGTTCCAGATAACTATTACGATGTAGTTTTAGATCGTGTAGGTGAAATAGATGAAGATATTGTTCTACTTAGAGAACTAGGGATTCTTGTAGATAGAGATGATGAAGGATATTTATTACAAATTTTCACTAAACCTATTGAACCAAGACCTACACTTTTTTTTGAGATTATTCAAAGAAAAGGGGCTACTTCTTTTGGTAAAGGGAACTTTAAAGCATTGTTTGAAGCAATTGAAAGAGAGCAAGAATTAAGAGGAACGCTCTAATTTTTTTGATCATAATCAATCTCTTCGGTCTGCTCCCCAAAGGAGTTTATTCCTTATGGTATCCATATAGCTTACACCTTGAAGTTGAATCATTGAAAATTCGAAAGAAGCTCGTTTTAAGGTTATCTTGGTATTCGATGGTACAACAAACGATCTTGAATCTAGAGTAATTAGAACATTTTTTCCGCGACCACTGGTATCAATTTCTAATATGGATTGGTCTGGGATTACGACAGGTCTTACAGTTAAATTGTGAGCGGCAATAGGAGTAATGACAAGCGAATTAGACCCCGGGAAAATAAATGGCCCACCACAACTTAAGCTATATCCTGAAGATCCCGTTGGGGTCGCAACTATTAATCCGTCTGCCCAGTAGGTATTTAAAAAAGACTCATTAAGGCTTGTTTTCAGAGTAATCATTGCGGATGTATCTCTTTTTTGAATGACAAAATCATTCAGTGCATAAGGAAATTCATTGATCTCGTCTACATTTGAATCTACTTGAATTACCGTTCTTTTTTCGATGGTAGTTAATCCATTTTTTAATGCGTGAATGGCTTTATCAACTTCGTCAATTTTAATATTTGCTAAAAAACCAAGCCTTCCCAAGTTGATGCTCATAAGAGGTAGATTACTATCCTTTACAAGAGATAATGTGTCAAGAGCAGTGCCATCACCACCAAGACTTATTAAACAATCAAATTGCCGTTTAACTAGAGATTCATTGTTACAAGTGGGATGACTGATTTTATATTCTTTTTTTAAGAATTGGCCATATGATAAAGTGGTTTTAAAACTGATATTATTGGCATTTAGTGCCTCAACAAAACGTTCAAAAAATAATTTAAAATTGGGGTATTTTATGGCTCTTCCGTATAATGCAACTTTCATCAAATAGCTTTTATAAAGTGTACAAAGAAACCATGTTCTTTTAAACTGTTCAAACTAAATTCTAATCTTAGTATACGGTCGTTATAAAATAGGGTGTTCAAACCCAGTCCACCAGAGTATAGAAAGGCATTGACCAATTGATTGGTTTTGTTGGGAAAATTATAATCTACATAACCTGCATCTGAATAAACCTCTAAATATATATTTAATGGAAGTTCCTGATAATTTTTGAAAGGAATAAAAGGTAAAGAAAGGTAGGATTTTAGAGCATGAAACCGAATTGCAGCATTTCCTTTTATACCACTTCTACCATCAACTACATAATGCTCAAATCCTCGAATATTTTCTTGATATCCTAATATCTTCCTTTGAGAATAGGGAGGATTTTTATTTGAATTAAATTGAGTATGACAAGACAAAGCGGTGTAAATACTTGAAGATATTTTTGTGAATTTTTGTATTTTGAAACCTAATCTAAAATTATATGCGGAGCTTTTGTTTATCCACGACAATCCTGTCATATCTGCTCTTAGGTAACTTCCTTCTGTAGGGAAAAATAGATTGTTTCTTTTTTCAATTTCAAGGCGTAACTGAGTTTTAAAAGTGTTTTGATTTTTAGCATTATTTATAAGATAATCATTTGTAGGTACAGAAGAATTAATTTGATCATTTTGGTATTGCGTTAAAATATATATGCTTGTAAAAGGAGTTATACGTTTGCTGAATTCAATGCTAGCTTGTATATTTTTAATTAGGTTATTTTCACCATTTTTATAAAATTGTAAGCTGTCATTGGTTGTCTCATACCAAAGTTCATTTAAAGAGGAGTAATCAATTAAAGTTTTAATACCCCAGTTACTTATTTCAGATAAAAAGGGTATACGATATTCTAAACCGAGTTTTGTATTGTAGCCAGTTTTGAGTTTAGTTTTTAGGGTGTGATTTTTCCCCCATAAGTTGTAATTAAAGAAATACAAACCATAATTTGTCCGGTTGGGATCGAAGTCTAAATTTCTCCAAACATTAAAATTACGATCACTGAATTCAACAAAAGGAATCGGCCAGTGGTACCATTTTTCAACAACACGAATAACAATTTTAATACAAACTTCGTAGTGATTTGTAGTATCAACTTCCGAAAGAATGTTTACTTTATTGAATAAGTTAAGATTTGCAACTCTAAATTTAGATAGCGTAATTAATTGCTCTAACGATTCATCATAGGAATAAAAGGAGTCTTCATGAAAAAGTAATTCTCTTTTGATGACATAATCTTTAGTTTTTTTATTGCCTTCAATAAGAATGGAGCGAATAGGTAGAGGCTGAGAAGCTACTGTCACTATTGAAATTAATGACAAAATCAATAAAATAGAATTTCTACAAATCAATATATTTCATTAAAGATTGGAATTTACGATCAATATTTTCCTTATAATCATCATCACCAAACGTGGCAATAACGTCATAGCCAAAGCGATCAAATCCATTTATAATTCGTTCTACATTTAAAGTGTTAATTTTTACAGATATTTTAATTCTTGAGGAATCTTCATCTTTATGAAGCCATAAACCCAATACTTTACTTCCTTCACCCTCAATTATCCTCGATAGCTCATTTGTAGAATACTGAGCAGATGACATTTCTAAGATTATTACAGCTCCAATTTGTTCAATAGATAATGTTTGAGAAAGCGAATTTATTAAGTGATTTTTGGTCAAAATACCTATCCATGTGCCGTCTTGATCGAGGACTGCACACACATTTTTTAGGGATGATTTAAAAACTTGAAGTACGTCAAAAATGTGCATTTGATGATGAATGCAGAGAAATCCCTTTGATACAATATTTTCTATTGTTTTGTCTGTGGATTTTATGCATTCTTCGAGAGTTACAGAACCTTCAAATTTGCTATTTTTTAGAACGGGAAGTTCAAAGCATTGAGCATCCATCATTATTTCTATACAAACACCAGGGGATGTATTTTTTTGTATTGCAGGTATGTTAAGGGTAATGTTTGATGCAATCATAAGTTATTATTTTAAACGTCTCTTATGTTCTTTTGTTGTTGGACTTGATGCAAGATAGCCAATTGTTAATTAAATGAATTCCTTGGTTAGTAAGTATTGATTCTGGGTGAAATTGCACACCCCATATAGGTAATGTTTCGTGAGCTATAGCCATTGGTTCGTTTTGATGAGTCGTGGCAATCAATTTTAGCGGAGTTTTTTGGATTTGGTGTAGTATTAATGAATGATAACGACAAACTTTTAGTGGGGGCACAACTTTATTAAACATAGGATGAGTTTGATCATAATTTAATAGATTCATCTTACCGTGCATCGGGTAATTTGCTTGAATAAGGGTTGCTCCAAAAAATTCTCCGATTGCCTGCATGCCCAAACAAACTCCGAAAATAGGTAGCTTATTATAGTATTGTTTGACAAGTTGAGGCATTTTGCCTGCCTTATTTGGTTTTCCTGGACCAGGTGAAAGAACAATACCCTTATATTTTTGGTTCAAATTATTCAGTTCAATCTCATCATTTCTTATTACTTCAATATCAACTCCACAACTTAAAAAGTAGTCATATAGATTATAAGTAAAGGAGTCGTAATTATCTAACAACAAAAACATCAAACAAAAATAGTAACGTTAGTAGACGAACTCTTAGAATTATTATATTTATTTCGTATAAATGGATTATAATAAGCTCAACAGTTTAAGTCAAGAAAAGTATCTTGAGATTTATAAATCACTTATCAAACCACGGATGGTTGAAGAGAAGATGCTTAAGCTTCTTAGACAAGGACAAATTTCTAAATGGTTTAGCGGAATTGGTCAAGAAGCTATATCAGTTGGAGCCACATTAGCTCTTGAGCACGACGAATATATATTTCCACTCCATCGAAATTTGGGAGTTTTCACTACACGAAGTATCTCATTACCCAAATTATTTGAGCAATGGAAAGGAACAAGTAGCGGATTTACAAAAGGTCGAGATCGATCTTTCCACTTCGGATCATTGGAATATCATATTATTGGGATGATTTCACATCTAGGATCGATGTTAAGTGTTGCTGACGGGGTATCACTTGCCCATAAATTAGACGGTGAACAAAAAGTAAGTTTAGCTTTTAGTGGAGACGGAGGTACAAGCGAAGGCGAATTTCACGAAGCTATAAACTTAGCAGCAGTTTGGGATTTACCTGTAATTTTTTTAATTGAAAACAATGGCTATGGGTTGAGCACTCCTAGTAGGGACCAATTTAGATGTGAAAATATTGCAGATAAGGCAGTTGGTTATGGTATTGAAAGCAAAATTATCGATGGTAATAATGTATTAGAAGTTTTTCACGAAGTATCAGCGATAGCAACAGATTTGAGAAAAAATCCACGACCATTTTTATTAGAATGCAAAACATTCAGAATGCGAGGTCATGAGGAAGCAAGCGGAACAAAATATGTCCCAAAAGAACTCATGGAAAAATGGAAAGAGAGAGATCCAATTCTAAATTATGAGAATTATTTGTTGGGTCATAAAATTTTGGAAGAAACTCAACTCCAAAAAGTACGAAATCTAATTGCTGACGAAATAACAGAGGCTGTTTCGGTGTTTAGTTTGACTGATTCAACTGAAATAAATACTGTTAGTGAAATTAACGATGTTTTCAAAGAACACAATCAAATTTTATTAGATCCTCAGGGAGAAAAGAAAGAATTAAGGTTTATAGACGCTATTCAAAATGCCTTAAGTATAGCTCTAAAAAAGTATGACAATTTGATATTTATGGGTCAAGACATCAGTGATTACGGCGGAGTATTCAAAATCACTGATGGGTTTGCAGATGAGTTTGGAGATAGTAGAGTTAGAAATACACCCATAAGCGAAGCCGCTCCATTAGGAGCATCATTAGGGCTAACTATAGGGGGTAAAAAGACAATGGTAGAAATGCAATTTGCTGATTTTGTAAGTTGTGGCTTTAATCAAATAGTAAATAATTTGGCTAAAACACATTATCGTTGGGGACAGAATTGTGATGTTGTTATTAGAATGCCTACTGGTGGAGGGTTAGCGGCAGGGCCGTTTCATAGCCAGAGTACGGAGGCTTGGTTTTTTCATGTACCAGGCTTAAAGATTGTTTATCCGAGTACGCCAACAGATGCAAAGGGTCTGTTATTAGCTTCGTTTGAAGATCCTAATCCTATTCTTTTCTTTGAGCACAAAGGGCTTTACAGAAGTATTAAAGAAAATGTTTATTTACAAGAATATACCATTGAGATTGGTAAGGCCAAAACATTGCTAGAAGGAGAAGATATCACGTTAATTAGTTATGGTATTGGTGTTCAATGGTGCCAAGAGGTTATTGGAGATTTAAATATTGATGCAACATTAATTGATCTACGTACATTAGTACCTTGGGATAAGGAATGTGTAAAAAAAGGGGTTGAATCAACAGGAAAAGTAATCGTCGTTCATGAGGACACAGAACAAGGAGGAATCGGCGGTGAAATTGCCGCTTGGATAGGAGAAAATTGCTTTACGTATTTAGATGCACCAGTAATGCGGGTGTGTAGTTTAGATACACCAATTCCATTTAATGAGAATCTTGAACGAAATTTTATGGCAAAGCATAGACTTAAGGATAAAGTCAATCAGTTGATGAATTGGTAGATACAACCTTATGTTTAATTAATCCAAATAAAAATACATCTTTGCACTCACGTTTTGAGACTGACTGAATTACCTATCGGAAGCATAGCAAGAATTTCTTCAATTGATGACTCACCTCATAAAGAAAAATTACAAGAAATGGGGTGTATTCCAGGAGTGCTCGTTAAACCAATTATGAGGGCACCTCTTGGTGATCCGATCGCATTTGAATTGGAGGAATACACTTTAAGTATGCGAAAAAATGAAGCATTTAGTATTCAGGTAAACCTATTAAATCCACTTTTTAATATTTAGAATGGATAATGAATCACCCAGAATTGTTCTTGTAGGAAACCCAAATTGTGGAAAGTCCTCGTTGTTCAATAACCTAACTAAATTAAAACAAAAGATCACAAATGTTCCCGGGACAACAATTGAAAATAAGGTTGGAAAAGTGATCCAAGGTAAGCGTAAAATTAAATTAATCGACACACCAGGGACCTATTCATTTAATCCAAAAAGTTTAGACGAGAAAGAAGCAATAAGAGTATTTTTTGAAGATCCATCACCAGATACAATCTTATACATTGCAGATGCATCTAACCTGAAGCGTAACTTGTTTTATTTCAGTCAATTAGCTCAACACGGAGTACCTATGCTTCTGGCTTTAAATATGATTGACATTGCTAATTTTAAGGGTTTTGAAATTGATGTTGAACGTCTTGAAAAAGAGCTTGGGATTCGGGTATTTAAAATAAATGCAAGAACTGGGGAAGGCGTGAGTACTTTGAAAAAGGCTCTTTTCCAAGATCAATTTGTGCCTCATTATACATTTGGTTCAGAGAATGACCATACGCATGAATCTCATTATGATTCTATTACAAAATTATTAAATAAAACAACGAAAATAAAGACTAAAAGAGAGTTAATTACCAGTAAAATTGATTCTTTTACAACTCATCCCGTACTTGGTTACTTCATCTTCTTGTTGGTATTACTCTTCATATTTCAAAGTGTATTTACACTCGCGTCTTATCCAATGGATTGGATTGAGATTGGTTTTGGAATGTTAGGGGAATATCTTACAGAAACCCTTCCAAATGGTTGGGTAAAAAAATTAATTATTCACGGTATTGTAGCTGGAATAGCAGGCGTTGTGGTATTTGTTCCTCAAATTGCCATACTATTCTTTTTTATGAGTTTACTTGAAGATACCGGATACATGGCTCGCGTAAGTTTTATAATGGATAAAATGTTACGGGGTATAGGTTTAAGTGGGAAGTCAGTTGTCCCACTTCTAAGCGGAGCGGCTTGTGCTATACCTGCTATAATGAGTACACGAAACATTGAAAATTGGAAAGATCGTTTAATAACAATAATGGTAACTCCTTTAATGAGTTGCTCGGCTAGGTTACCTGTTTATACGCTTTTGATTTCAATGGCTATACCAAATACACCAGTTTTGGGATTTATTAGTCTTCAGGCACTTGTTATGCTGTCAATGTATGTGTTAGGAACTTTTGCTGCCCTGTTTGCTGCAATTGTTTTCAAATGGGCCATTAGGTATAATATTCCTTCTTATTTCATAATGGAATTACCTGTTTATCATTCGCCAAGATGGGGGAATATATGGATGAATTGTTGGCAGAAATCAAAAAGTTTTGTTACAGAAGCAGGGAAGATTATTTTAATTATTTCGATTGTTTTGTGGTTTCTAGCGAGTTATGGACCTAGGACTGACCATTCCTTTAGTATTCAAGAATCAATCACACTAGAGCAGAGTTATGCAGGTCATTTTGGTAAGGCTATTGAACCAAGTATTGCTCCCATTGGATTTGATTGGAAAATAGGAATAGCACTTATTACCTCGTTTGCAGCAAGGGAAGTTTTTGTTGGAACGATGAGTACTATTTATAGTGTGGGAGATGAAGAAAATTTTGATCAGCTTAGAGAAAAGATGAAAAAAGATTATAACAAAAATGGCGAGCCGTTATATTCATTAGCGGTTATTCTCTCTTTGATGGTATTTTATGCATTTGCAATGCAGTGTATGAGTACATTAGCAGTAGTTTATAAAGAAACAAGATCTTTAAAATGGCCTGCCATTCAATTTGTATATATGACTGTATTAGCCTATTTCGGAAGCTGGGTAGTATTTAATATTTTTAGCTAACGATTATTCTTATCTAAAAGATAGTAACGCGACCCGTATTTTTACGATTTCTATGTGCTATAGGAATTTAAACTTTAGGGGTTAATCCCATAACGAGCAGAAAGGTAAATAAAGTATTTAAATGTCCTTATCTTTAAATCGATCTTTTACAATAGTAGGGATAGGAGTTGGTTTACCTTCTTCATTTATCCTTACAAAAGTTATATTAGTTGTAACAACTACATCTTCTTCTCCAGTGTACACGCTTACTTTTCGGGCTTCAATTTTAAAAGTAATTGAAGTATTTCCTACTTTAGCTACCTCTCCGTATATCCGAATTAAGAAACCTTCTTTTACTTTTTTCTTAAATACTAGTTCATCAACTTTTACAGTGACCATATTAGGGGTATGACAAGTGCTGACAGCCATCGCACTTGCAGCTTCATCAATCCATGCCATCATAATCCCTCCAAAAAGATTGCCGTGGACACCAATATCTTTGACCATGCACACATGTGTTGTAATCAATTGCATAGGTGCGAATTTAGTGTGAATTTTTTACTTGAAAATGGGCCTTATTTAACCACGACTTCACCTTGGTGGAATTTGACAATAAGCATGGTACTAAGTGCACAAAAAATACCATGATAAAATGCAAAATAATCAGGTAAAGTATTTACACTAAAAGCTAAACTAATGCCACATAAATTAATTATAATAATAGATAAAAGCATTTTTTTAACAAACATGTAAGCTACTTTGTTTGAAGAATCATAACTCGCTTTAACAGGAAAGGTAATCACAAATTGAATAGCCCACAGACCAGCAGTCATTAGGTGAATCATTTCCCCTGTTTCAAAGTAGCCCATTAATTCATTGGGAACAACTAGAAAACTGTAAAGAAATAGACCTAGCAAGAAAAATTTACGATCTTTTTTAATAGCTCCATAAACGGAGATTAATGTCACTGCTCCAGCAATTAAGCCTAGGATTAGTAAAGTTGTTTCACTCATTTTATATTAGTTTATTGGTTAAGTGCTTACAATATAGTTTTTTTTTAAGAAGTAATTATGTACTAGACATAAAATCAGTAGTTTAGCAGATAATTTTTATGGATTCATTAACACAAATTGTCTTAGGTGCTGCTGTTGGAGAGGTCGTTCTTGGTAAAAAAATAGGGAATAGAGCCATGTTATGGGGTGCTGTAGGAGGTACTATCCCAGATTTAGATGTTCTAGGAGGGCTTTTTTTATCAGAGATTGATAATCTTGCGTTTCATAGGGGTTTTAGTCATTCCATTTTATTTTGTATTCTCGGAGCTTTTTTATTTGGGTGGTTAGTCAGTAAAATTTATGCAAGTCGCAATCATAAATATATAGCAATTACTGCAAAATCATTCGCGGTAGTTTTAATTATTTCAGCATTTCAATTTCTATTTACTCGTCTCTTTCCAAGTAATTTTATTCCATTAGTGATTGCTTCTCTTGGATTAATTTTATTGACATATCGAGGCATAAAAAAGAGTTACTTTGAATCTGAATGGTCTTTACCAAATGCGACTACTCAAGATTGGCAGTGGTTGTTTTTTTGGGCTTTAATTACACATCCATTGTTAGATTGTTTTACAATGTACGGAACTCAATTATTATTACCTTTTTCAGATGTTAGAGTCGCATGGAGTTCTATTTCTGTTGTAGATCCTTTATATACTATTCCTTTATTAATTTGCTTAATTATGGCATCACGCTTATCTCATCAATCTAGCAAACGAAAGTCATGGAATTACATTGGAATTTTTTTAAGTTCTTCCTATTTACTATTGACCGTAATTAATAAGAACCAAGTTAATCGCCTGTTTTCAAACACAATCAAAAACCAGGAAATTCAAATTGAGCGCTACATAACAAATCCATCTATTTTAACTAATATTCTATGGAACTATTCGGGTGAAGATAAAGATAATTTTTACATAGCTCAATATTCTTTATTTGATGAAAAGGAAATCAATTTCACAAAGATTAATAAAAATCACGATTTGCTTAGGAATGACCTTAATAGTAAAACAATCGAACTTATAGACTGGTTTAGTGACGGTTTTTATAAAGTGCATAAGATGGGAGATGAATACCAAATCAGTGATTTAAGATTTGGCTCATTTTCAGGTAAAGGGAACGGACCAAATGATTTTTTCTTTCGTTTTATGGTAGATGAGGACAATGAAGGAAATTATCAGTTAGACGAGGTGCAAAGTGGTCCGCCGGAAGATAAGCGAGCGAATTTATTTTCCAATTTATTTGAGCGAATTATGGGGATAGATTCGATTGAGGAATATCAAATAAGTCAAGGCGTTGATGTAGATAGTTTATCACACAATAACCGAAAGCTAATTTGGTCAGATGAGTTCGATAGAGACGGATCTGTGGATACCTCAAAGTGGTTTCATCAGACAAAACTTCCGTCAGGAGGAAGTTGGTATAATAATGAAATTCAACATTACACAAACCGAGCGGATAATTCTTTCGTTGAAAACGGGATTTTAAATATTGTAGCTAAAAAGGAAACATATACAGATCAGGGCTATACCAAAAAATATACTTCTGCTCGGTTAAATTCAAAGTTTGCATTCAAATATGGTCGAGTTGACATTCGAGCCAAGCTTCCGTCAGGTAAAGGTACTTGGCCAGCCTTCTGGACTTTAGGAAAAAATATCAGCGAAAATGGAGCATATTGGTATACTAAAGGATTTGGATCTATATCGTGGCCAGCTTGTGGTGAGATTGATATAATGGAACACTGGGGCAAAAAACAAAATTTGGTGCAAAGTGCAACCCATACTCCATATAGCCACGGAGAAACAATAAATAAAGGTGGAAGAATTATATCAACTTGTTCTACAGAATTTCATACTTATTCAATGGAGTGGACAGAAGAAAAACTTGTATTTATGATTGATGATGTCATTCATTACATCTATCAACCTAAATTTAAAAATAAGTATAACTGGCCTTATACACTCGAACAATACATACTCTTAAATTTTGCTATTGAACCAATTATAGATTCTAATTTTATTTCAGATGCGATCGAAATCGATTATGTTAGAATATATGAATAATAGTTTCCTTTAAGAAAAAAAGGGTTTTAATTAAATTTTTTTAATTCAACAATTACCTCATTTCTTCTATTGTATGTTTCGTAAGGAGCATTATATCCTAGAAAGTGAAATTTGTCAGTATATGATATATTTTTAGAATCCATTGCGTCAATTAACTTTTTCTTATAAAAGTCAATTTTATTTTGATCAGCCCATCCTCCAAAAGTTATAGCTGCAACAGTTTTTGAGGGCTCTTTGCAAAATTTAATTTCCTTTGAATTGGGTTCTGGTAAAGTTTCTTTGTTTTTTTCAGGTACCATAAACATCATAGTCATAGAATCTTCCAATGACATTGTAACTGGAGAAGTCATAGCAATCTTTTCATTTGTTTTATTATTCCCAAAAATATAACCAGCTAAAATGGAGAACCCATTACTCGAGGCACTTTCATATCGATTAGTGGGCATTTTTACTGACACAAACAATTTTGACTCGTAGTTCCGAATTTCAAATTCGTCATACTTTTTGACAACAACATAGGAATAAGTCTCAATATTTTTTTGAGTTTTTAGAGCAAAAAGTTGAGCGATCACAAATACTAATACTAGAGTTCCTAAGATTGATATAACTATTTTCATACTTAATTAACAATCTTAATCAGGGATAGTTCAATATATAATAATGGATTATTCTTTACCTGAAAGCTTGATTTCGAATTGAATTGCATCATCAATTAAACGATTTGCCAAATTGCTAAAGAAATTTCCGCTTTTATAGGTTATTCCCCAAAGTGTTCTATCAATAGAGAATGATGAATTTGCGGTTATTTTTCCATTAACTTTTTTTAGTGAATATGGAATGGTAATTGACTTCGTAATATTCTTAATTTCAAGATTAGCCTTTAGACTATCTGCTGTCGATGAAGTAATTTCTAATTTGGCCTCAGGATAATTATCAGTGTCAAAGAAATCTTCGTTAGTGAGGTGTTTCTTTAGTTTTCTTTTCCCTTTTTCGCTCATATCCTCATCAGTTACAAGAATGGAGCTCATTTCCATAACAAACTTACCTCCTTTAACATTTCCATTGTCAATATAAAGAGTTCCTTCTTTGATATTCACAGTTCCAACATGGATATCCCCAGTTGGTTTAGTGCCTTTCCAAAAGACAAGACTCGAGTCTGAATCGATTACTATGTTGGTACCTAAATCAGATTTTTCAGGTACTTGCTCCGCATCTGAAGTGTTAGTTGTTGAAGTTGGGTTACTACATGCTAGAACAGTAGCAATTATAATGAATGAGAATATAGTTTTTTTCATATTAAATGTTTTAAGATAAACATTTAGTCATGAAAGCTGTTTTATTAAATCGCTTATTTAAATTTAATATCTTAATTAAGTGGGCCATACTGGACTCGAACCAGTGACATCTACCCTGTCAAGGTAGCACTCTAAACCAACTGAGTTAATGGCCCTAAATTTTCTCGAAATTAAGAATTTATGTAGAATGCTATTCATTAATTATTTTTTTATAAATTTAAATTCTTGTAAATGTTATAAACTTTTAAAAGTGTGATTGTAAATTTTAACAATTATACTTAGTTTAAATAGATTCTATAACATAGTTCTAGCCGATAAAATTGGCCATTTTTAAAATCTGAATTTAGTTGATTTCTATCGTCGCCAAAGCGGAACAGGCTTAAACCAAAATCAATTTTATCATCATTTTCGTATACTCGAAACGAGCGTCCAAGCGATGCACCGGATATTGCTCTTATGATTACACCTTTGATTGGTTCGTAACTCAGATGAACTCCAACTTCATTTGATAAATGATGCATATATAAAGAGTTTTGGTGAGTAGTTATGTTTGAATTATTTAAATGATAAGATTTGACAGTAGCTCTCCAGTTTATTCCAGTTGTTACTTTTGATGATAAATTATAATTGATTTTTGCATATGAAGGTATAATGATATCCATTTCCCAATTGTCTTTTTTATAATAAAATCCAAAAAGAGGAACCAAGAAAGGCCCGAATAAGTCTCCATTGAAATATGCTCCAAATTTGTAGCTTAGAAAATCATTTTTTTTCTTTTTAGCTATACCCAGACCACCAATTTGAAAATCAGAACGAGTTATTTTATTTTCAAAACTCGAAGCTATTTTGGGTAGTAATATATATAACGCACTCCATTTATCTGAATAAGAGACGTTTATACCTGTTTTTAGAATAATTGAAGATACAGGAATCGAAGTAGAATTTTCAGTAAAACGAGTATTAATTCGATCGTAAACAATACCTGTGATTAATGTATTTTGATTTTTTAATGGGATGGGTAAAGTTAGATTGACATGTATCTTTTTCAATTTTGATGAGATTGAATCTGATGAATTAGGCTGATTTTTAAATTCATTTTGGGGCGTATTTGTGTTTTCAGTATGAATAATATCAATGTAATTTTGTGTATATCCACTAATAGATGACAGAATACATAATATTATAAAATGATATTTCATTCTTTGTTCTTTGCAAGTTTATTCTTTTTTGAATTAGTTGTGAAATTATAGTTAATTATTGAAATAAAATTCTTTTATAAATTTGTTATTATGAATCACAATGAAATACTAATTAGGTTACAAGAAGGAAATAGGCGATTTGTAGAGGATAAATTAGAAGGAAAATTACAAGATAGTTCGCGGAGAAATAATTTAACACAAGGTCAGCAACCTCATACGATTGTTTTAAGTTGTGCAGATAGTAGGGTAGTTCCAGAACTTGCTTTTGATGCCGGATTAGGAGAGCTATTTGTTCTTCGAGTAGCAGGTAATGTCGCCAATACGTCAACCATTGCTAGCATAGAGTATGCTGTAGCTCATTGTGGGAGTACTGTTATAGTTGTTTTAGGTCATCAAAGTTGCGGAGCAGTTACCGCTGCAATAGCTGGGGGTGATAACGGGCACAATCTCAACCATCTTTTGGCTCACGTAGCACCAGCTATTGCAAGTGCACCAGAGGGTTCTAATATTAATGATGTTGTTAAAGTAAATGCTCACAAGAATGTAGAGGCTTTATCGTCTCGATCAGCCATTATAGGAAACGCCGTTGCTTCAGGTGTTGTGAAAATAGTTCCAGCATACTATAACCTGGATTCAGGAAAAGTAGATTTTTTATAAATAGTCTTCTATTTATCTTTATTTTTCTCTCCCATATCTTTTGGGAACCTACTGAAGTTACCCATCCCATCCATATCTATAGGATCAGATAGGTCAGCGTAATTATTTGTTTCTTCTTGTTTTTTATTGCCATAGTTAATACTCCATGCCATGAAGCAACAATATGCCACAAAAAGAATAAATCCTATAATATACATTACGATGTTCACGATCTTCTCCTTTGTCTAATTGCAATTGCGAATAATAATATTGTTCCTGGCCAATGAGCAGAATATTGAGCCTCTTCAGTATTACCTGACATACCTAATCCAACGGAATAAACCAAGCAAAGAAATGCGATAATTATAGGGTACCATTTTGCGATAAAATCTTTTGTTTGTGACATAACTAATTATTGAATTTTAAGTTGTTTTTATCCAAATTTAGTAAATTAAATTTAGAAAATTGCGTTTAGTTTTATTTGAGTCTGAAGAATTTCACTATAAAATTCTAACATTATAAATCTAAGTCTGTTTAATTGAGATATCAATATACAAAAAATTTATGCTTACGATAGCCTTTGATCAGTCATATATTTACCCGTTGAAAAGAGGTCATAGGTTTCCGATGGAAAAATATGAACTAATTCCAGAGCAATTAATTCGAAGAAATATATGTACAGGTAGTAATTTTTTCAACCCAACTGAAATCAAAAAAAGTACTGTTTTGCATACACACGATGAGTTATATTATGACAATTTAGTCAATCTATCCTTAAGCAAATTAGATCAAAGACAAATAGGTTTCCCATTAACAGGGGCCCTTATAAAGAGAGAGCACATTATTACACAAGGAACAATTGACAATACTTTGTATGCATTTGAGTATGGTATTTCTATGAATATTGCTGGAGGGACTCATCATGCTTTTAGAAATAGACCAGGGGCATTTTGTATGCTTAACGACCAAGCGATAGCAGCTAATTATTTGCTTTCCAAAAAACTTGTAAAAAAGTTAATGATTATTGATTTAGATGTGCATCAAGGTGATGGAACAGCCTCTATTTTTGAGGATAATCCTAATGTTTATACAATATCATTTCATGGAAAAAAGAATTACCCATTTAGAAAGCAAAAAAGTGATTTTGATTTTGGATTTGAAGATAATACTACAGACGATATTTATCTGAAAACACTGCATAATACAATTCCAAAACTCGTAGATACTGTTAAACCTGATTTCATATTTTATTTAGCTGGGGTGGATGTTTTAAAAAATGATAAGCTAGGTCGTTTGGCGATGTCAATTGAGGGGTGTAAAAAAAGAGACCGATTTATTTTAGAATTCTGCAAGTCCAACAATCTACCTCTACAAGTAAGTATGGGTGGAGGTTATTCTATCTATTTAAAAGAAATTATTGATGCTCATTCGAATACATTTGAATTGGCACAAGAAATATTTTTCTAAGTAAATTGTGGACCCAAACTTTCAAAAGTTCGAACTATTTTGTTTGTGACTTAAAATTATGCAATCACTAATAAAAGTATCATTTTAGTATTTTGAAATTAATTGCTTTTTTTGATTTTTATTGGCAATCTGAGTTTAATCTCCAAAGTTTATAACTATTTTCATTTAGCATTATACCACCATCACATTCAAATGAAACTGTTCGTGGGATTTCGTCCCATATTAAAGTGTTTCCATCAAATGTATACGTATCAACACCTGGAATTCTGTCTGATTCATCTAATGCATTAAAATCTGCGTCAGTACAATAGTTTTCCTCCCAGCCACAGTTTGCTGCATAAGATGTATATCTATTACCATTTACGAATTCATACATTGTATTTGCATATGTTCTGTCTTCTGGATCTGGAGACCACAACCATTTACCTTCAACTGTATAAGATGGTAATGGGTTATCCTCTGAATCATCATCACAACTAAAAGTAAACATTAATAAAGTTGAGATTAAGAGTAGTTTTTTCATAATTATATAATTTTAATTTTTTAAATGTAATAAAATATTGATTTAGTTGCAATTTACGGGTTAGTTTGATTTCTTTTCATTAGTTGTCTTAGTGAAATTACGAGAACAATGATACTTCCAAGTGTTCTTGACAAAAACTCTAATTGACTCATTGGCTCACCTTGATAACCAAAA
>CAJXBI010000020.1 GCA_913050005.1 uncultured Bacteroidota bacterium | reverse complement strand
AGTTAACAGAAAAACAAGTAGGTAAACACGTAGTTAAAACAGTGCCTGTAAGTGCTTCATGCGCAAAAGTAAAATCAACTACTTTTCAAATAAAAAGTACAGGATCTATCAATTTTTTCAATGTATTCACACCCAACGGAGATGGAACCAATGATGAATATCTTGTAGAGATAAGTAATTATGAAAATTATCAGATTCTTATTTACGACCAAGTAAAAAATCAATTGGTATTTACCTCAAATGACCCAAAAAATCCATGGAACGGTTCACTTTATAATCACGGTGTCAATTGCCCTCCTGGAGAATATATAGCCAAAATAAAGTACACCCTAAATGGTGAAAAAACCCAAACAAAAAATATAAAATTCACGCTTATACTCCCTTAAATTTGAATATTATGACGAAGCAGACTAACTTTACAAACTTTTATATGAATCATAGCAATTTAATTACGAATATTTCAAAATCAAAATCTGTATTTATTAAATACTTATTTTCATTATTATTTATCTCAAAAAGTATCATTGGATTTGCACAATGTAGTCCTAAAGTCATAAGAACTGACGGGACTTTGAGTACATCAGGTACTTTTTGTGAAGGTCAAATTATTGCATTTGAAGCAAACTCTCCTGGATATACTACTACTATTGAATGGGATTTTGATTATAACAATAATAAAAGTAATTCTGAAAAACCAACGTTTAATTACCCTATTGCTGGGACATACACCGTTACCTTCAATGGAGATGGATTTGCAGGTCAATGTACTGAAACTCTAACAATTACAATTAAACCCTCACCGGATATTTATTTCAAACGTTTGAATGACTCAGCTCAATGCTTTAGAAACAACTCGTTCTGTTTTCAGGATAGCTCACAAGCCCCATCTGGTTTAATCGTTAGGCAAACTTATGTGTTCAGTAATGGATTACGTATTGATTCTATAAACCCAACATTCCCTTACTCTTTCTGTGTAGACATTACAGACCCTAGTGGTGGATTTTTTGATTTAGTCATAGAATCTGAAGATTCCAGTGGTTGTGTTAGTAAATTAAATTTTAAAGATTATTTATATGTATATCCAAAATTAGGGATAGAATTTTTAAATCTTACACCTAACCCTAATCCTAATTGTGACTCAACATTAGGAGTTTATAAAAATGTATCTCTTGTTCCGTTAACTGATATAGATTCTTTTGAATGGGTATTTGGAGATGGTAATTCTGTCAAAGGTAATTCAACAACAAACACTGAGTGGTGGAACGGTTTAGATCCAGCTAAACCAGGGATCATTGAACATATGTATCGTAAAAATGGAACATTTGATGGAACATTAATTGCTTCAGCATATGGATGTCTTGATACATTCACATTTAAAGCAGCTGTTGGAAATATCCTACTCGAACCAAAAATAATTTCAACTCCAAATCCAGCTTGTGCACCTGATAATCCAATAAAATTTTCTGTACAAGGTTTGAATGGAGCTGGTGTTAGTTCATTCTTATGGAATTTTGGTAATCCACCCGCAGGTCCACCAAACTTAAATGATAAAACATTAACTCCAGAATTTGGATATGGACCAGGACCATGGATGATAAGCCTTAGATTACAATCAGGACCATGTGATATTACTGTATACGACACCGTTCAGGTTATAGGACCAGGATCAGTAATTGAAGTAGCATTTGATAGAGTAGCTGAAGATCAAACGTATCAATGTGTTATTGAAGATACTGTGTGTTTCCCAAATAACTCTTCATACTATCAAAATGACTTTAATCGATTAGACGAAGATTCTATTGTTTTTTACTACGATTATACTTTTGAACGAGTTTTTGACGTAACCACAGGTCTTTACAGCTGGCATTACAGAACATGGGAAGAGAGACCGCGAGGTAACTTTTTGCTTACAGATTCTATTTACGGCAACTCCGATACTATCAAAGAAAATGGCTATAGAGTATATTATGACGCTATTAAAGACTCTATAGCTGCAATTAATGGAGGTGGCGATACTACTTGGTACAAAGATTTCTATGCTGCTGCTCCTGATGTAAGTTTCAGATTCGGTGTTAATGGGAGGAAAAGATTTGTCTTTAACTATATTCCACCTGTAGGAAGAGGAGGTATAGGAACTGGAGACCAAACTGCAGTACCTCCTGCTTTCCAGTCTAGAGACTACAGACCAAATATATGGCGAGTTTGGGATATGGGCGATCAATATGCCCCTCAATGTACTACTGATTCAAGGCCTTGGGTTAATAAAAATGTAGGAATAAATTGTAATTGGGTAATAGATAGTGCTCCTTGTCATTGGTACACTCCTTGGGATGAAATATACAGAACCTTCCAAGATGGAAGAAATTATACTCAACCTTATCGTGAGACTAGAATTAGTAAACCTTTACGTGAATGCTATCAAGTTAATATTTATTCAGCAGACACTATGATTGTGCCTGGCGATACCATATTAACAATTCCAATTGATTCTTCATATACTTACCGAGGCGTAACCATTCCAGCTGGTATAACTTATCCAAAAAATAAGTTAGGTAACTGGATTGTGAGGCGACCACCGTCTAAATTTTACGGAACAAAATTCTATTGGGATGCATCAAGAGATACATTTGTCGCAATCAACAATTTAGTTGATACTACTCTTCATGACGAAGATTCCCTCGGAAGAAATAACCCACGAAACGGGAAAGGGAATACTCAATGGACAATCACCTACCACGATATGGAATTTTTTATACCTAATGGAGTAACTATTGACATACTCAAACTTGACGCTCCAGGTGGCGGTGGAGGAGCTGGTGCTTCCAGATCAATAACAGGCCCTCAAACAGTATTAATTGAGGCTGACGAACAATTTACTTTATATAGCTTTGATTCAATTTCGCCAACAATTTACATCGAAGAAAATGATCCAGATACGTCATATGCGCAACCGTCAAATTATGTAACTCAAGAAACTTTATTCGGTATACCTGTTAGAGTTGTAAAACAAGCAGTTTTTATTGACTCTGCAGGTCATCGTGAAAAATGGTTTACAGATCAAGCGGTGTGTTTTGAGGTTACATTATGGCAAAAAGATACTATACATCCTTTAATGTGTGAGGCAACTGGAACAAAATCATTAGCACTAATACCACCTAACGCTAAAGGTCTAGAATGGGTGAGTGGAACACCATGTCCTTTTGATGGTAATAACTTAAATTATGTTCTTACATTTGATATTTCTGAAACTAAGCCAGGTTGTACACAACAATGGTTTGCAGTGAATCTTGACACATTTGCTGATCCAAATGCCTTTATACCATTCAACGCAGGTTTACTTGCTCCACCACCTCCAGGAATTCCAATTCCGTTCGTATTACCTTATGATATTGTAGGTAATCGTGGTACCCAGTTTGTAAAAGGTTACACCCCTGGTCAAATAGGTAATCCTTATGCAAGAAATCCAATTGGATCATTTGCACTAGGATTAATTGTAGGAAATGGAAAACCAGATCCGAACGGTGGACCTCCAGCTTGCTTAGATACTTTTTATTATCCTGATTTATTCAGAATACTCCCGCTTGATGCTAGTTTTAATATTGTATACCCTACTCCAATCAGCACAACTCCCTTACAATACTACATGTGTCCAGGAGATACAGCTTACTATAGAATTACAAACCCAATTCAAGATAGTATAAAAACACTTCGTTGGGCATGGGGATATCAAGGTTTAGGTAAAGGTCCAAATTTATCTATATACGTTGAAGAATTTAAATATTACGAACCATATACTGGTCCTAAACCAAATAGAAACGATAAAAATATTGTATATAATGGTGAAGATTGGTTGTATAACTATGTAGTTAGAAGAAATATCGATGATGTTTTGGGAGAGGAAATAATTGATACAATTGTAACTTCCATAATAAAAGACTGGAAGGTTGTTGCTATCAAAACCAACACTGACCAATTAATTAAAGATGCTTTTGAGCAACTGCTAAATTTAAGCTACAATGAAATACCTGCTGAAGATATTCCATATTATCTAGGTGATGGAACTTTTGGATGTCTTGATACTACTGGGATAAGTGCACTATTCCAATTTGGGAAAGAGATATACTCAGACAAAACTGGAGAATGGGGTGTAACTCGTGTAGGTGATAAAATTTTTAGAACTGATACAAGTGTCACTCCTAATGTTCAAATTGAAACACAACATATAATTCATTTTAGAGATTCCTCCATGCAGGGTTTTGATACCTTAATGTTGGATACCAACTTTGATGGCAGAAAAGATATGCTAACAGGTCTGTATAGACACATATATAAGTACCCTGTAATTACAAACCCAGATGAATGTAATCCAGGAGTAAAGGATACAATATATAAAAATGGAAGTGGCCCAATGGCACCATCTTTATTTTTAAATAGCACTCCTGGTTGTGAAGCTAGGTCAACACAACTAATAAATGTTGGATTTTACAATGACTTCTGGGTAAGTAATGAAAATTTATGTCAGGGACTTAACCTAGTAATTGAAGATTCTCTCAGATATTATCAATATGGCGAGCAAGATCCAATCACCTATCCAATCCACGATTTCCCATTATGGCAAACTCGATATCTTACCAATAAGGAAACATATCGAGCAGATTGGGACATTAATGACGGTCAATTTGATAGTACTCGTTCGATTATATTAAATCATACTTATACTGATCCAGGGGAATATACAATTACTATTGTAGCTGAAGATAGTATTGGTTGTACAGATACTACTTTACTAACAGCTTTTGTGTCAAAAGTTATACCAGGATTTGATTTTGGAAGTGAAATTGTTAATTGTGCATCAATTATAAACTTCATAGATACGACATCATATATAGATCCTTGTGCAACAAAAGATACTTGTACTAATGGAACAGATTTATCTTGTGAAAAAATCATTTCGTGGGAATGGGATTTCGGAGATGGAACACGAAAAAGTATCTTACAAAATCCATCTCATAATTATACATCTGGAGGTACATTCACAGTAATGCTAACTGTTACAACTCAACTTGGCTGTATTGATAGTATCAAACGACAGATCTTCATACCTGGACCTCAACCTCAATTTGAGTTTGACAATGATGTATGGAATACTAATGATACCGCAGTTATATGTGTAAATGATTTAGTCAATCTGAAAAATACAAGTCAAGGAGATGTTACGAACCCTAAATTCCAAATTATTTGGGGAGATGGAAGTAATGACCCCCCAGGTGATATTGACTCCATATTTGGTCACGTTTATACTACTCCTGGAACCTATGAGTTATTCTTAATCCAAGAAGATGAAGTTCCTGGAACTGGCAATCGATGTTCTAGAATTTTCCCTGATACAAATCCAGACCTATTAATTCAACGTCGAATTGTAGTTATTGTAAATCCTCGACCTGAGGTAAAAATTACTGCATCAGATACTGTGGTTTGTCCAGATGACCAAATCACTTTTACAGGCATTCTAGATGATCGATATATTCGATTGAAATGGTATATGGGATATAATGATGATGAGATTAACGAAAACGTACCAGATACAACCGTTACTTACTCTTATCCTAATCCTGGTGTGTATGAAGTTATTTTAGCACCTGAATATGATGAACTTCCAAGATGTTGGGATCGAGACACAATTCGTGTAAGAGTAGTTGATGTAAAAGCAAATTTCGATATTGATAGCTCTGCTAGACCAGAATTCTGCTTCACGAACACATCCACTGGAGCTACCAGCTATAAATGGACATTTGAAGAGAATGATCCTCAGCCAGATGGAACAAGTGAAATAACAGACCCTTGTTACAACTGGGATGAGCGTAAAGGTGTTTATCAAGTATGTCTAACTGCAACTAGTTCCGAAGGTTGTGAAGATGATACTTGTCAAACTATATCTAATACGTTCTTAAGACGACTAGTCCCATACAACGTATTCACGCCAAACAGTTCAGATGATAAAAACACTGAATTTGTGATTGAAGGTGAAAGCCTTGATGAATATGAAATCAAGATCTTTAATCGATGGGGTGAGTCAGTCTTCAAGTCCACTGATATTAATAACTCTTGGAATGGTAGAGTTGATAATGTAGGAGAAGAATGCCCAGAGGGAACATACTTCTACATCATAAACTACACATTTAAATTTGGTGAGAAAAATGAAGGCGATGGACCAATTGAAGGTTCTGTAGACTTAA
The DNA here is from genome assembly GCA_913050005.1 of uncultured Bacteroidota bacterium. Taxonomy (GTDB): domain Bacteria; phylum Bacteroidota; class Bacteroidia; order NS11-12g; family UBA9320; genus UBA9320. The sequence continues at coordinate 14,681 of CAJXBI010000020.1, read as the reverse complement.
TTAGGAATTAATTTATCCTTCTTATTCTTCATTTATTAAATAAAAAAAACCATTCGCCTTTGCGAATGGTTTTTTTTATTTTATATCCCAATTTAAAATAAATTATATTGATTTGCAGTACTTATTAAGAAAGACTGAGGGATTAGGCCCATAGACGTCTTGGCAACCTGAGTACTCAAATATCAAGGTGCTACATCCTATCCTATTTTGGGGAGAAGATAAGTGTTCTATAAACCTAGTTTTACTCACTCATTAATAATTATGATAAGACAATTAGAAAATCACCTACGTTTAAGTGGCCTCGAACCATTGGTTAAGTCGCCTAATATCAATTTTATGAATATTGGTGAACGAACCAATATTACAGGTTCTAAAAAATTTGCTCGCCTAATTTTAAACGACCAATATGATGAAGCTGTAGATGTTGCCCGTCAACAAGTCGAGAATGGAGCTCAAATCATAGATGTTAACATGGACGAGGGAATGCTTGATGGAAAATCAGCAATGGTTAAATTTTTGAACCTTATTGCTGCAGAACCTGACATTTCTCGAGTTCCTGTTATGATTGACTCCAGTAAATGGAATATAATCGAAGCTGGTCTTAAAGTAATACAAGGCAAAGGAATTGTGAACTCAATAAGCCTTAAAGATGGAGAAAAGGAATTCATCAAAAGAGCTAAAAAAATTAAATGGTTTGGTGCAGCAACTGTTGTCATGGCATTCGATGAAAAAGGACAAGCTGATACACTAGAAAAGCGTATTGCTATTTGTAAACGTAGCTATGAAATTCTTGTCAACGAAGTACAATTCCCTCCTCAAGACATCATATTTGATCCTAATATTCTAACTGTTGCCACAGGAATTGAAGAACATAATAACTACGCGGTTGATTTCATTGAGGCAACACGTTGGATTAAAGAAAATTTACCTTTTGCAAAAGTTAGTGGAGGAATAAGTAATATATCGTTTAGTTTTAGGGGTAATAACATTATTCGAGAAGCTATGCATTCGGCATTTTTATATCACGCGATCAAAGCTGGTTTGGACATGGGTATTATCAACGCGGGCATGATTGAAGTATATGAAGAACTCCCTAAAAATATTCTTGAAGCAGTTGAAGATGTTCTTCTAAACAGACATGCAGACGCAACAGAAAACTTAATTACCCTAGCTGAGGTTGTCAAGGGTGATGGGAAAAAAATAGTACAAGACTTAAGTTGGAGAGATGAAAATGTTTATGAACGACTAAAATACTCTTTAATAAAAGGAATTACAGAATACATCGAAGATGATACTGAAGAAGTAAGGCAGCAACTAAGCAAGCCTATAGAAGTAATCGAAGGGCCTCTCATGGCTGGTATGAGTGTTGTTGGAGATCTCTTTGGAAGCGGAAAAATGTTTTTACCACAGGTTGTTAAAAGTGCTCGTGTTATGAAAAAATCAGTAGCATATTTACAACCCTACCTCGAGGCAGAGAAAAATGAAGGAAATACACAAGGTAAAATACTACTTGCAACCGTAAAAGGAGATGTTCACGATATTGGTAAAAATATTGTAGGAGTCGTGTTAGCATGTAATAATTATAAAATAATTGATTTAGGCGTCATGGTTCCAACCAACACTATTATTGACGCTGCAATTAAGCACAATGTAGATGTGATTGGGCTTAGCGGACTGATAACTCCTAGTTTAGAGGAAATGGTTAATATAGCTAGTGAGATGGAAAGAAGATCACTCAAAATACCTATACTAATTGGCGGTGCAACAACTTCTCGAATACACACTGCAGTTAAAGTCGCTCCAAAATATTCTGGTCCAGTAATCCATGTATTGGATGCATCTCGATCCGTTCCTGTTGCAGGTCAACTTATCGGAGAAAAAACACATCAAAATTTTACTGAACAAATAAAATCAGAATATAGTCAATTGGTTATTCAACATGCAGCTAGACAATCTGAGAAAAATATTCTTCCTTTCAAGGAATGTTTAATCAATAAATTGACGTTAAATTGGGATAGCTATACCCCACCAAAACCTAACAAGACCGGAATTGAATTGCTTGAAGATTTTGATTTATCTGTGCTCAAGGAGTATATTGATTGGACACCATTCTTTTCAACTTGGGAACTGAAGGGTAAATACCCTAATATTTTTGAAGATGTATATGTAGGAGAAGAAGCAAAAAAGTTATTCAAAGATGCCCAATTAATGCTTGATCAATTAATCTCTAAAAAATTACTTAAAGCAAATGGTATTGTTGGAATTTTTGAAGCACATGAAAATAACGGAGATATTATTCTACCAGATGAAAACGTAAAATTTAATTTTTTACGGCAACAAAGAAAGATGGGAAACAATATCTCAAATTTATCATTAGCAGACTATGTTGCACCCAAAGAAACAGGTAAAAAAGATTACATTGGAGCATTTGCAGTAACCACTGGGATTGGAATCGAACGTATTATCGAACAATACGAAAAAGATCATGACGATTACAATTCAATACTTGTAAAAGCAATTACCGACAGACTTGCTGAGGCATTTGCAGAATACTTGCATGAATACGTACGAAAGAAAATGTGGGGTTACTCGTCCGACGAATCGTTGAATAAAGAACTACTCGTTAGAGAGAAATACCAAGGTATTCGACCAGCTCCAGGATACCCCGCATGTCCGGATCATACTGAAAAGCAAAAACTATGGAAACTACTTGATATTGAAAATAGAACAGGCATTAGTCTTACCGAGAGCTTCGCAATGTATCCAACAGCAGCTGTATCTGGATTTTATTTTTCACACCCTGAAAGTAAATATTTTGCAGTTGGTAAAATAGGTGATGACCAACTTGTCGAATATGCAAAACGTAAAAACGTACCCTACGATTATGCTAAAAAATGGCTAAGTCCCAATTTACTTTAGACAATACGCTAATAAAATGAAATTAATTTAGTTAGATTTATTGCATCTTTGAAGTGTTAAAAATGAATATTGGAATACTATGTTATCCCACGTATGGAGGAAGTGGGGTTATTGCAACAGAATTAGGAAAAGCACTGGCAGTAAAAGGTCATACCATTCACTTTATATCATATAATCAACCTGTCAGACTAGATACATTTAATGAAAATATATATTTTCATGAAGTACGCTTTAATAACTATCCACTTTTTAAATTTCCTCCCTACGAAACTGTTCTTACAAGCAAAATTGTTGATGTTGTGAAAAATCACAATTTAGATGTACTTCATGTTCATTACGCTATACCTCATGCTGCAGCTGCTGCGATGGCAAAGAATATTCTCAAAAAAATAGGTATAGAAATTAAAGTAGTTACCACACTTCACGGAACAGATATTACGCTTGTTGGGAAAGATAAAAGTTTTGAGCCTGTTGTCAGTCATTCTTTATTTGAAAGTGACGTGGTTACTGCAGTCTCAAATAGTCTTAAAAATGAAACTCACAAGTATTTTAATTATGATGGTAAAATAAACGTTGTTCCTAATTTTATTGATTTTCAAAGATTTAACAAGCAACCTAAAGACCATTTCAAAAAAATGATCGCTCCAAATAACGAAAAAGTTATTATTCATACTTCCAATTTCAGAAGAGTTAAACGAGTGTTTGATGTTCTTGAGGTTTTCCGAAAAATAGCAAAAGAAATTCCTGCAAAAATGCTTTTTATAGGAGATGGTCCTGAGCGGAATATGCTAGAAAAAGAATGCATGTCCTGTGACTTGTGTAGAGACATTACTTTTTTGGGTAAACAAGAAGCTGTTGAAGAAATATTGAGTATTGCAGATCTTTTTATTATTCCCTCAGAAACTGAAAGTTTTGGACTTGCAGCCTTAGAAGCAATGGCTTGTGAAGTACCTGTAATAAGTACAAATACTGGGGGTCTTAAAGAAGTGAATATTGATGGTGTAACAGGATTTACCAGCGATGTTGGGGATACCGCTAAAATGGCTAAAGATGCACTTCACATTTTAAAAGAAGAAAATTTAGCACAATTCAAGTCACTTGCAAAAATGCACTCACTCAAGTACAAATTAGACACTATTCTACCCATTTACGAGAGACTATACCAATAAAAGGTCTACTTTTCAATCGTAAATATTACATCAGAATTAGCATCCAATGTGATAAATTGGTTGATTTCTACTTTTTCAGTAAAATTACCTGAAAATACAATTTGAGTATTTGTATTTGAAACAACTTGAATTTTAGTACCGTCATCGTCTACCAATGATATTCTACCATTATCTTCTGTCCAAGTGCCCTGAGTCTGAACTCTATCTACTGGTATTTCTTGGTTTTGTTGTTGTCCACCAGCTACTATCGCTACATCAGCAGTAAAATCTAAATCTGTAGTGTATCGATTAGGATTTTCGCTAAATGATACACTTCCATTGATATCTATACCTTTTCCGGTAAATGTACCTGCTTCTTGAGCCATGAACGATAATGTTCCGTTTGTTAGATCAATTTTAGTATAATCCCAATCCCCTAAAAATGGACTAACTTCAACATCCTCTCCATTATTTCCACTATTTCCCCCACTATTACCCAATGTATCTGAAGAATTTTGATTTTCCACTATCACAGGTAGAGGTGGTTTTTTACAACTTTGAACAATTGGTATATAAAGACTTAAAAAAAAGATTATGCTAATTTTTTTCATAATATAACGTGCAAGATACTAAAATTTCAACTATTCCATATCTCCCATGATTTATCCGCTTGTATTGCTAACATCTCAAATCCATTGACAATTGTTGCTCCATTCGATCTAGAGTTAGTTAAGAATAAACTCTCCTTCGGATTATATACGAGATCATAGCAAAGATGATTATCCGTAATTGATGAATATGGAATGTCTACGCAATCATCTACCTCTGGGAATGTCCCCAGTGGAGTGGTATTAACGAGTAATTGATGGCTTTGGATTAATTTTTGATTCAACTGATTATAATTTAATAAATCGTCATTAGATTGAGATATACGAGTGAACTCAATACCCAGCGTCATTAAGACATATGAAATTGTTCTGCTGGAGCCACCCGTCCCGAAAATCAATGCACTCTTATGATGTGATTGAATATGCCTTAAGAGTGAACTTTTAAAGCCTTCATAATCTGTATTGTCACCACATAATAACCCATTTTTAACTGTCACAGTATTCACCGAGTTTGTTTCACAAGCAATAGGACTCATAACATCTAAGTACTTAATAATAGACTGTTTATAGGGTATCGTTACATTGAATCCGTCTAAATCTTTATTGCAAATTAATTTCTCAATTTGGTCAATTGAAAATAGTTCAAAGGCTTCATAGGAACAATCATTAATGGACAATGCATTAAATTTATCCTTAAAATATTGAGGAGAAAAAGAATGAATTAAGCTTTTTCCTATAACACCATAATTCCTCATTTTTTGGAACTAAATCTATCTAAACAAAGAATAAGAACTACTGCAACCGCCATAAGTATGACGCATGACAAAATGTGAGGGTCTTTGCCATATAAAGGATTTTCTTCTAAATCAGAGAAGGTGGAAGGAAGAATACTTTCACTAAATTTTACAACTTGCTCACCCTTACTATTAATCCTTGTAGATGTAACATGTTGCCAAGGCCATACTTTATTTAACGACCCAACTAAAAAACCACTTAGTAATGCTAATGTCTGATTTGGGTATTTATCAAAAGTGTAACCCAATAATTTTGAAAACGTAAATAGCCCAATTAACATCCCTAGCCCAAAAACCACAACTATCTGAAGTTCAGGTCCGAATGGGTTTGAAATAAAATCTTTAATAGCAGGCATTATAATTGTATACATACCAAGAAGTAATAATACAAAACTTCCTGACAATCCAGGCAGCATAAGTGCTGAAACACCCAATATCCCCGATAAAAAAACCATAGCTAAATGATTACTTCCTGTTGAAGGACTAGCAATAGTAATCCAATAAACAAGCCCAAAACCAAAAATAAAAATTAGAATTTCAGTAAGTCTCCATCGTTTAATCTGCTTTGTAATCAAAGGAATAGACGCAATAATTAAACCAAAGAAAAAACTCCAAACATGTATCGGGTGAGACTCTAACAAACCTACTATAATTTTAAGTCCAACTGAAAATCCTATGGCCATCCCAAATAATATTTTAAACAAAAAATTACCGTCTATTTGAGACCAAACTCCTTTTAAACCTTCATTTTTTAAAACGCTAATCAACTTAAAATTAATAGCATTTATCGCACTTAATAGTCGCTCATAAATCCCTGTTATAAAAGCCAATGTTCCACCTGAAACACCCGGAATCACCTCTGCAACACCCATAGTAGCTCCTTTTAATATAAGTTTTAATGCCTCTTTCATAAATTCTCAACAAATTTACTATCTCATACCCAACTAACACTTTATGTTTGTAATATTAAATATGAAAAAGATTATTACCATTATTTTTCTTTCCCTTAGTTTAATTCTATTAATGGATAGCTGCAAGGTAAATAAACGATATAAATATAAAGGCCCTGCCAAAAATTGTGACTGCCCTAATGGTTAGTGTATTACATTAATTTTACCTTTTTCTTTTGTGTGACAAAATGCCAACGTAAATAGTTTTCCATCGTTACATCTATTTTATTAGGGTGAACATTATAATTAAACCCTAATCGGTTTAGGAAAACTAGATTTTTACCAATTTCAACTTCGTACCCAACACGTAAACCAATCATTTTTCTAAAAACGTTAGAAACTGGCCAATTTTTGTTACCTAATGAATGGTATAACTGTTCACCCCAGGGAGCTTGGAATTGATAACCATCAAAATAATTAGCTACAAATTGATACCCTTTGTGATTTAATCTGAGTACTCCTAGATGTCCAACACCATCATAAAAACCATTGACTTTTTGGTCACTTCTGTCTTCATAATAAATGACATGACCACTCATGAATAAAGATGTGTTTTTATTTAAAAATATACTGTACTCAAGACCATTTGCAAAATTATACTCTACTGCATTAGGCGAACTATTTTTATCAATTTCTCCAGCACTGTGAACAGTAATTCCCTGGACATTAAGTGACAATTTATGTTTTTCGTTATTTATTGGGTTTAAGAAAACATTGTACCCAGCAACAAATGTTTCATTCTTTGGATCATCATAATAAATCATATCGTGCCAATCAATCCATAAATCGTAAGTCAATCGATTACCTGGTTTCGTGATTTGAACCCCTTGTTCAAAACGATCAGTTATTACCTTTTCGTAGTCATACATTGGCTCAATCATCTTGTGTTGTAAAGTTCCGTCTAGATTTCCAAAAATGATATTGTGTTTCAATACATCTTCATACGTAAATTTAAAATACGGTTCAATCGTCTTTATTTCTGGATTACCAAAGTCATATCGAACTAAAAATCCCCCATAAATTTGAGCCTTATCATTAAAAGAGTATTGCATATATGGCAGTAGGTTAAACCCTACATATGAAGACCCTTTATCTACTAAAGAAAGGTACTCCGCATTTCTAAAATAACTCATGTTATCAAAATGAAACTGAATATGCGACGAGTCAATTACTTTCTCATATTTATCGTTATCAAAAAATGAATTTTCATATTGACTGTAAACATTATTGAACATGAAAGATAATAATAAGAGAAATGAAGATTGCTTTAAAATCATTGAGATATGCTTTTTAATGATACAAATAAGCAAATTTACAGTGGTTTTTCAATAGTATTAATTAAAAGGCATAATATTTGATTATACTACTACAATTATGATTAGATTACTTTTTAATTATTTAACGGTCTTCATATTAGTAAGCGGTTTAAAGATTGATCATCAGATTAATGAAAATCTCAGAAATCATTCCAATCAAGCTTTTACATTTGGGGAGCATATTAAATATCGTGTTCATTACGGTTGGATCAATGCCGCATCTATTGATATTAAAGTAGGCGACAAACCCAAAAAAGTGAATGGTAGAACTACTTATAATATTAAGGCCTACGGTAAAACAAATCGATCATTTGATTGGGCATATAAAGTTAGGGACCATTTCGAAACTTATATGGATAGTGCCAGCTTAGCTCCATTAAAGTATTATAAAAATGTTAGAGAAGACAATTATAGAGATGAGGACCTTGTATATTATAACCATATTAAAAAGAAACTTACAGGAAAAAAGAAAAACATGGCTATGCCTGCATATCTGCAAGATATTGTAAGCGGAATATTTTATGCAAGAACAATTGATTTTACAAATACAAAACCGGGAAAATCATTTCCAATTAATATCTATCTTGACCAGAAGATTTACAAACTAAAATTTAAGTATTTAGGAATTGAGACAATAAAAACAGACCTTGGGAAAGTAAAATGTTTCAAGTTACGTCCACAACTAGTTGTAGATCGCGTATTTAAAGAAGAAGATGACATGACTATATGGATAAGTGCAGACGAAAACAAGGTCCCTATTCGAGTTAAAGCTGACATCTATATTGGATCTGTTAAAGTGGATATAACAGATATGTCTGGATTGAAAAATCCGTTCTCATCAAAATTGTGATCAATTATCGCTATAAACCTTATTTTTATCTATCAGCGTGATAAGATTAGTTTAGAAAGAAGAATTATTTAGTTTGTAGTAATCAACTAGCTATAATTTGAATAAAATCCCAAAAAGAACTTGTCTAGGAGGTTGGTATCGAGCTGGATTGTTTGGAGGCAAACCACTCTCTTCTGGACCTAGATAGCGATTGTCTCTCCAATTATTAGGGACATCATCTCCAGGTTCCCAGGCTCTTCCAGTTACGGAGTTGATTATTTGAGCTCTTCTACCGTCAAATAAATTTCTAACTTCAACACTCAGGGTTATCCCTTTTTTGTTTTTACCCGCAAAAGTCTTGGTTATTTTAATGTCGCCATTAATCCATGGAGTTGCTCTTTCTTCTAAGAAGGATGTTAAATCGGTAGCATATTCGGGCCTTCCTAAAGCATTATACCCTTCTAGTATCATGGGAGTATATCGAAACCCACTCTGATAAGAAGAACTAAAATAAACTTGTATCCCGCTCATCCAATTGCAATAATAAGGAGCACTACTATCTGGTGTAAAAACACTTCCTAAATTAATATTCCACGGTCTATCCCATGCTAAATAATTTTCTGTACTTAATGGTACCTCTCCGTTTTGAGCAATCTGCAAACTACTCTCACGAGCACTATTACTCTTCCCTTTTGCCAGCTGATAAGCTACATTCCCAAATATCCTAAACTGAGTGGTCGCCCTCCAAATGGCATTTATTTCTGCTCCTTGAACTTTTGCATAATCTTGATTAATGTACATTGTTTTACTAACAGGACGACCTGTCTGATCATTAACAATAACTTTTCTACTCACGATATAATCAAATCGATTATTATTGTATGCTGCAACTGTCAACCCTAAGCTCTTACCAATTTGTGACTTAAAACCAATTTCATAAGAAATGTTAACCTCTGGATTTAAATCGGGATTCCCAAGAAAAGACAAAAAACTTCTGTCTTGGTAAACAGGATCTAAACCTGCATATAAAAATCGAGGGTGAGGTAGCCTCATACTATGAGAGTAATTGAAGTATAACACATTGTTGCTTGTCACAGGGAATGAAACATTCACCTTTGGTAAAACTCTTGCCTTGTATCGTAAACCAAAGACCTTAATTGTATTTTTTTGATAATCAGACCTCACTTGATCAATAACTGGAGCTTCAGGATTGGAAACTGCATCATCTGCAAACTTCCCAGGTGCCCAATAGTTGAAGCGTAAACCTATATTAGCGATAATTCCCTTATAATCTATTTTATCACTAAAAAATAGCCCTCCGTTATTAGGTCTTACATTCCAAATATCATTGCTTGATCCAATACTAATACTGGGTGTGCTTATGCTATCATTTATGACAATTGGTGCTCCCACCCATGGACGTGTCACATCGACCCATTGGTATTGATTCAATTTTTGTTCCCACCCAAAATTAATTTGATGAACCTTACTAGAAGGATAATATTTCGCATTTGCTTTAATGGTATATTCTTGAGCAAAGTGATCATGCCATAGCGAGCTTATACCTCCGTTATTGACAAACCCCGGTCCAGGTAAAACATACTGAATATCGCCACCAGGATTAAATACTTGAACTGGATCTGTAACAATACTATATTCATCAAATACCTGATCAACTGAAGGAGTTCTAAATGGTCGTCCATTAGCATCTGCTCTTAAGTTGGTAAATAATCTTCCAATAGAAAAAGTGGCAACCAATTGCTCATTTATAGCCCTTCTAAGATTGAAGGCTGTTAAATTAGAATGATGAGTATAAGTGGTTGCATTATCTAGATTTAAACTTCTTTCAAATTGGAATCCAGGTCTTAAAATAGCATCGAAACCAACAATCTGAAGTGTTCTTGTATTTTGATTGATTGTTAAACTATGCTGATTGGTGATTGAAATTTTAGTTTTTGAATTCAGCTCATGACTTATTTTAAATGTATGAGTAAACTGATTAGACTGTCGAGGTGACCAAATACTATCATTTTTACCAATAATAGAGCTATGAATTTGATTAGCGGTCGGTCCAAAATAATCATCACTTAAGTTATAAGTGGCATTATTAAAGAAATAGAATTTCTTGCCTTTCACTTTGAATTTACCCCCAAATGATAATTCGCCCAAATCTGTATTCCACCCCATAGCAGATGGACTACCTAAATTGTCTCTTTGAAAACTCCCTGAAATCTGAAATTTCTCAGAACCTTCTTTAATCGTTGTACTTATAACTCCTGCTGTTCCACCATCATGCTCGGCTCCTGCACCTCCAGTAATCAACTGTAACTCCCCAATGGAACCACTCGATACTTTTACGCCAAATCCCGTTCCAGCTAATGGGTCTTGTGCACTTATATTATCAATGTTAAATGATGTTTCATATACACGTGCACCTCTGATTTGAATTCCGTCACTAGACTTTGATACTCCAGCTTGCATAGCAACTACTTCCTGAACATCTCTGACGTTCATCTCGCTGATATCCTTTTTATTTAAGGTGATGGTACTTTTGGCATCATCCAATTCAATAATTTTTTTCTTACCTATGACCTTAACCGTCTCGAAAGTATTGGTTTGTGCTACCATTTTGACATTGAGTATAGTATTTATTTCAGCTTTAATATCAATGTCGTTATATACTTTTTGCTGATAGCCTATAAATGAAATATTTACGGAATACCTTCCAGGCTTGATGTTTTTAATAATAAATGTTCCATCTGCCTCTGATATGGCAGCTCCATACGTTCCGACAACACGAACATATGCTCCAACTAGGTTTTCTCCAGTTGTTTCATCAGTTAGCTTTCCTTTCAAATTCCCCATTTGAGCATGAGAAAAGAAAGTCAGAAGAGTTAAAATACTACCAATTAAAAGTCTCATTAAATATTTTTGAAATTAATTGATTTTGGTTGGTGGCTAATTTATCTAGTTTGTGTAATTCTACTGTAAATAGAACCAAATTGACATTACCATCGGTTGATTTTCGCTGAATAGCAATTGTTCTTGGCCCATACCAACCCCCGTTAGGAGTGAGTTGAGCGGCATATAATACCTCTGATTCTTGACTATGATAAAATGGATCAACTGCCAACAAAAAATTAGTTGGTTGTAAATCTGGGAAACCATCTATTGTGCTTTTTGCAAAACTATCATTCACAAAAAATGCTTGACCTCTACTTGCAGTAAAACTATCGATAGACAAAACACCACCTATGATATCAATATTAGTGCCTGTGGCAAATGCCGTAGACACCAATACCTTCTTCTGATTATCTATTAATTCTTGAATGATAGGGGCAGCAAAGTCTAACAATTTTCCATCCTCCCCAGTCAATGGATTACTGAAATTCCCCTCGTCTGTATGAAAGAAAACCTTATCGTATTGTTCCGATAATAATCTGAAGTTTGGATCCCAAAACTTAGGTTGATTTAATCCCCCATTTAATGCATAGTTCACAAAATCCGCTGAAGTATAATTATTATTGACTAACTCTTGATACTTTTTATCAATTTGGACATTGTGACCACCAATAACAAGTAAGTCTGAAGTTTGACTTCGAACAAAAATAGATGCAGTGCTATCAATAATGCTTGAGGTATTAGCAATATCCTCAACTCTCAATTGAATAATATTGTTCCCTCCATTATTAAATCCGTCAATTGTTAGGGCAGACTCATCTTCTATACCATAATATACATTAGCCTGTCCAATTCCAACTTCAGTTGGGCTAGTTGGCAACAAAGACACCAACTTTTGATTAAGATCTATCTCTGCCCATTCACCCTCATTAGCTCTGATAAATCCTTTTTTTAATGTTTCATCTCCATCAGGATCTGAGGCCATATATCTAAAAGTGATCACAAGATTAGTTGTATCCAACGGAAGTGAAGCCTCATCAAAAGTGACTTCTGGAATACTATTTTTAAGCGGAATTTTTAAGTACGCTGGAGTAGGGTCCTCATAACTTTCGTTATCAACTGCTCTAACATAAAAATCAACATCTGTAGAATCCTGATTGGGTTCGATTTCAAAAAGAAAAATGCTGTCCTGTGTTTGAGTTTTAACCCAATCCTTATCCCCAATTCGAATCTCGTAATATTGAACATATCCATCGATATCAGTGCCAAACCACGACAGTTTTACTGTACTATTCAATCGATTTTCCCCTGATAAATTAATGCTCTCAATAGACAACTTGGTCTCTGGAGCACTATTAGGTAATGGTTCACCCTCCTTACAAGATGCTACAAAAAATAGCAAGACCATGTAAAAAAAACTGGTCTTGCTATTTATTATTTGAGGATACCTACTGATCAAATTTTAATGAATTTGGCTGACATTTTAATTCCATCTGAATCTATAAATTCTAAAATATACATCCCAGGAATCAATGATTCTACATTTAATTGTATATTATCAAGTATAGCTGTTTTTATCATTTCTCTGCCCTCAATACTTCTAACATATAGTGTTCCACCTTTCGAGTTTCTGGTTGTCACATTCAACATACTTCTAGAGGGATTTGGATAGAAATTCACCCCATTGTCTTCCATATTCACAATTGAATTTGTGGCTGTATCACCTGCATAATTTGTGCTTTCAAGTGACAAACTAAATCCAACTAAATCATCATTATTTCTTGGCTTGATTGAATATTGACTAAATCCATAATAAACAACCCCTATCAAGGCATCCATATCCATTTCTTTCGTTGCTTCAATAGCAGAAACTTCCATTATTCCTTCGATATTGGCAAAAGTATCGTTAGAAACTAATGAAACCCATAGGGATGAATTGTTATTGCCATTTTTGACACCTGTCTGAACTTTTGTGCTATTATTAAAACTTGCACCCGTATCGCTTGAAATCATCCACTCTCCAAAAGGATTTAATCGTGGATTGGAAATTTTCACTTTACCTCCTTGATTAACCATTCTAACAAGCATCCCTTCATACTTTTCCATACCTCTATTTACTCGACCTGCACTATCACTAACCGGAAGTTCAATTGGAGTTATCTCAGCTGTATTCCCTGTTTTGGTAACTGAACTTACAAGCATTTGTGTAAATCCAAATGACTCCTCAATTGTACCTGTTACCTCCACTTCTTCTGTTCTCCATAATTCTAATAAATCAGAACTTCCAGATAATCGAATTCCTGCCCACTCCTTGGCATCACTGTCCTGAATATATACATCCTCTAAATCGTATGGTTTAGCACTTGCAGTTACATATCCCTTTACGGTTACAGTTTGGCCCTTGTATGGACTTCCGTCAGATGTTGGATCTAAAACATATTGTAAATCAGGGATAGTTAGTCCACCATCACGTACGGTATAAAAGGCTGTTGCACCGTTTAACTTACTTGCTGAAAAAGGCTCATAACTTACATTCCCATCATTATCAGTAGCCGAGATAAAATATCGAACAATCGTACCATCAGCAAATGCTGGAATAGTTCCTTCATATTCATCTGTCGATCCCGATTTTAAAGTAAATGTTGTTTCAGTAAAACTAGTATTATCTTTTGCAAGGTCATCTGTATAGTACAAACTCTGACTAGCAACTGTACCATTGAAATCGATTATTTTGGCACTTATCGTGAGGTTATCTGAACTTGTAGGAACAAGCGGTGTTCTTGTAACTTCGGTAATGCTTGGGGGTGTATCCCCAACTTTGTAATGGCTCTTATCAAATGGATTTAGTTCATATCCTCTTCCTGTTCCTCCAGAGCAACCATTTTGAGAATGCATAATCAATCCTCTTAATGACTCATATTTTGTCCCAACAATCGGAGCAACAAATTCTCCAGCAGATTGAGGGCTTGAGGGATTGACTAAAGTTCTTCCTGGAAGCTTCTGTACTAAGAACCGATCTGATACATTAATCACATTACCATTTTCATCTGATACATCAAAACTAACCCTGTTACCACTGAAGATAGAAACTGAAACTACGGTAACATTATTAAGTTGAACAAATGACCCTTCCCATTCTTCTCCCGTAACATAATTGTTGGTACGTGTGTTGTCGTTTAATTTCCCTAAATCAATTACTTGAGCGCTTGGTGCTGT
>CAJXBI010000019.1 GCA_913050005.1 uncultured Bacteroidota bacterium | reverse complement strand
CATCTATTGAATTGGTGTTGTATTTATTCACTGTTAAATTAATATATTGACAATTCAATTCAGCTGCCTTTCTAATTACAAATTGAAACATATGTTTTCCATACCCAAAACCACGAAAAGACCTCTTAATATAGATTTTACTTAAAAATAGAATATTTTCATCATTATCAATTTTGTAACAGAGGTAGCCAAAAGGTTGATTATTTAGTAATACTGAAAAGTAGATGTAATTTTCATTAAGTTGATTTTGAATGGCTGATTCAGACTGAAACTTTTTGACCATGTATTTGACTTGGTCTTTTCCAATTATTGGTATGTAGTGTTCCTCCCAGATTTCTCTAGCCATTTTTGCTAGTTCAGAGATCTCATCTTTTAGATGAATAGGTTTGAATTCAATCTTTCCTTTCGACACATGAATTTAGTAAGAAAATAGATATAAATTAAATGGAGAAATATCTAATCTTCATGGTTATTTGTGTAAATGAATGAACGAATTTGCCACTTTATTTTGTTTTTTTGTGAATATTATTTAAATATTAAAGAGATTTGACCCTTCAAAAGATTAATGAATAATAAAATCAAACCAAACGAACAAGAGTTATTACAAACGTTGGATGGTGACATAAAAATACTAAAAAAAGAGTTGAATGAAACTGCAAAGGCAATCGTTGATGGCGGCTATTCTAAATTTCCAATTATACTGGCTCATGAGGAAGATATTATGATAGCACAAAAAGTAATTGATAATAAAGAGTATAAAACTAGTTTTAGTTTTTCTGCAAGTACAATGGAAGAACTAGTCGCCAGAAATATCATATTAGATGATAGAAAAGATGCATTTGAAAAACAGTTTTTAGCTCATAAAGACTCATTTTGTATTTTACTAGTTCATAAAGAAAGTATGAAGTTTATCTTTAGTAAAAAGTAGAAATGGTTAGTCCCAAGGTAGCAGTTGTAGTTTTAAACTATAACACTCAGAATTTACTTGAAAAGTATCTGAATTATATTCTTGATACAGAGTATAATAATATGGATATTTGGGTAGTAGATAACGCCTCTTCAGACAATTCTATCGCTTTTTTGGAAAGTAAATTTCATGAACAAATTAAAATTCTTGTTTCTGCTGAAAATAGAGGCTACGCGGGGGGATATAATTGGGCATTAAATCAAATAAAAGCAGAGTTTTACGTACTGATTAATAGTGATGTTCGCGTTTCAAGAAATTGGTTAATGCCTCTAGTTAATTTAGCACTCAAGAATTCAAAAATTGGAGCAATTCAACCAAAGATTTTAGATGATAAAAACCCAAAATATTTTGAATATGCTGGTGCAAGTGGAGGGTATATTGATAAATGGGGATACCCATTTTGCAGGGGTAGAATTTTTGATTCACTAGAAGAAGATTCCGGTCAGTATAATGATACAAAAAGGGTTTTTTGGGCTTCAGGTGCATGTTTGTTTATTCGTGCTGATGCATTTAAAAAATCAAATGGTTTTGATACAGACTTCTTTGCTCACATGGAAGAAATTGACCTTTGTTGGAGAATGCAAAACTTGGGGTATCAAATTTATGTAGAACCTAAATCAAAGGTTTATCATTTAGGTGGTGGCACACTTAGCGAGGGTTCTCACCTTAAATACTATTTTAATTTTAGGAATAGCCTTATGCTACTGACTAAAAACTTGGCATCACCATTTTGGTTTTTTACCTTATTTTGGAGGATGGTTTTAGATGGTATTTCTTCAGTTAAGTTCCTGATTGACGGCAAACCAATGGTTGTTTTTACTATACTCAAAGCACATGTCAAATTTTGGTCAACTATACGAACTACTATTACCAAAAGAAAAAAAATTCAAATGAGTTTAAATTCAAAACCAAAACTCCTTAATAGATCAATTATATGGGTCTATTTTGTGCGTGGTAAAAATAAATTTACTGATTTATCAGATGCTGAATGGCTAGGCGATAGCCATTAATTCCAAATCCATATATCCCCCCGTCTATATATTTTGCTAGGAGTTCTTTGTGGCGTTCGGGTTCTCGTTGATAAATATTTGAGATGTGGACAGATATAACAGGAATATTTAAGCTAGCAATTGCATCTGCAATAGCCACAGAAGTGTGTGCATATCCTCCAGCATTAATGACTATACCTGAGAAGCTGTTTATTTCTGCATCTTGAATTACATTAATTATTTCACCCTCAATATTGCTTTGAAAATAATCAATTATTAAGTCATTAAATTCATTTTTGATTTCTTCTAGAAACACTTCAAAACTTTTAATACCATAAATAGTTGGTTCTCTTTTGCCGAGTAAATTTAGATTAGGTCCGTTAAGAATTAGTATTTTCAAAATAGTATTCTAATAATGGTTCAAAGTTATACATTTGTTTCTTCATTTTAGCTGTATGAGTGATCCTATAAAACATGAGTGTGGTGTTGCCTTGATTCGATTGAGAAAACCACTGGAATTTTACCGAGAAAAATATGGAACGGAATTGTATGGGTTAAAAAAACTACAAATGTTGATGAATAAACAGCTCAACCGAGGCCAAGACGGTGCAGGTTTAGCAGCTATTAAACTTAATCCTGAATTTGGTAGTCGTTATATTGCTCGTGAGCGTGCTATTGGTTCAGGTGCAGTTGGAACACTTTTCGATCGTCTAAATAAAAGGTATCAATCTTTAAATTCTGAAAAGGTATCCAACACTTCATGGTTAAAGAAAAATTACCCTTATGCTGGTGAATTATTATTAGGTCACTTGAGGTATGCTACACACGGAAAAAATAGTATCGAGAATGTACACCCATTTTTACGTCAAAATAATTGGATGAGTAGAAATTTAGTACTAGCCGGTAATTATAACATGACTAATGTTCAGGCAATGTATCGTCAACTAATTGATCTTGGGCAACATCCAAAGGAAATTAGTGATAATGTTACTATGCTTGAAAAAATTGGTCATTTTTTAGATGAAGAAAATACCCGTTTATATCGTAATTTTCGTGAGAAAGGTATAAATAGTTTAGCTATAGCTGATAAGATAAAAAATAATCTAAATCTAGAAAATGTATTGAAAAATGCTTTTAAAAATGTGGATGGAGGATATAATATGGTGGGTTTAATTGGTGATGGTAATGCATTTGTAATGAGGGATCCTAATGGTATCCGACCTAATTATTATTGGGAAAATGATGAAGTAGTCGTTGTAGCCAGCGAACGTTCAGCTATTCAAACGGCTTTTGATTTACAAATTGAAGATTTAAAAGAAGTAACTCCAGGTTCTTCATTAATAATTGCTCGTGACGGAAGTCTAGAAGAAAAAGAAATTCTTGCACCGCTAGATCGTTTTTCATGTAGCTTTGAGCGAATATATTTTTCAAGAGGTAGTGATGGTAAAATTCATGAAGAGCGAAAAAGATTAGGTAGAAAATTAGCGAAAGAAATTTTAAAACGCCTCGATTACGATATCCGCTCTACTGTATTTTCATACATACCTAATACAGCAGCTACTTCCTATTTCGGATTAATAGATGGTATTTATAAATACCTTGATAAGTGGAAAAGAGAAGCTATAATTAAATTAGGAGTAAATGTTCATCCTGAAGAGATTGATAAATTATTAGCCATTAAGATTAGAAGAGAAAAACTTTTAGTCAAGGATGCAAAAATTCGAACGTTCATTGCACAAGACGAAGGTAGAGAAGACCTTGTAGGTAATGGATATGATGTTACTTATGGACTTGTGAAATCAACAGATACTCTAGTTGTGGTAGACGATAGTATTGTTAGAGGAACAACACTTAAGAAAAGTATACTTCGTATACTAGATCGATTAGGTCCTAAGAAGATTATCATTGCGTCATCAGCACCTATAATTAAGTATCCCGATTGTTACGGAATTGATATGAGTCGGATAAATGAGTTTATCGCATTCAAAGCAGTGAAGAGTTTACTAAAGAAAAATAATAATTTATCATTTATGGATAAAGTTTTAGTAGCTTGCCAGAAAGAACTCAAAAAGCCAATTGAAGAGATGGAAAATAAGGTTAAGATGCTGTATGATAAATTCACAGATAAAGAGATTGAAGACGAAATTGCACTATTAGTTACTCCTAAGGATATTCAATCAGATATTGAAATTGTATATCAATCCATTGATAATTTACATGCTTCTTGTCCTAATCATTTGGGTGATTGGTATTTTTCTGGAAATTATCCAACACCTGGTGGAAATCAGGTCGTTAATCGAAGTTTTGTTTATTTCATGCAGGGTAGAACTAATAGAGCATATTAATTTTCAAACTATTACACTACTTATCATACTCTCCCCAAACCAATAAGGAATATCTTCCAGTCCATTTGCAGGTTTAGTAATAATTAGGTTTGCTTTTTTACCGATTTGAATACTTCCTACCTCATTTTGTATTTCCATTGCAAAAGCAGCATTATAAGTTAGTGCATTGTAAGCTTCCTCAGGCGTTAACTTCATCTGAGAACAGGCCAAACCAAACGCTAAATTTAAATTGCTACTTGGAGCCGAACCCGGATTAAAATCACTAGCAATTACTAAAGGAATATTTCGCTTAATTAGATCTTTGCCTGGAGTATAAGGGATATCTAAAAACAGTGAGCATAACGGTAATGCTGTTGCTAATGTATTTGATTGTTCAAGAGCATTATAATCTTCATCTTTCATTACCTCCAAATGATCTACCGATATTGCTCCGTAAGAACATGCAAGCTGAACAGCTCCAAAACTATTGAACTGATTTACATGCACTTTGGCTTTGATGCCGTATTTGTCTCCTGCTTCAATAATTTGTTTTAAATCGTCTAAATCAAAATATCCTATTTCGCAAAAAATATCAATAAAATCAGCCAGATTTTCACCTGCTATTCTTGGTAGCATCTCGTTACAAACAAGATGCATGTATGCAGCTTTATTATTTTTAAATTCCTCAGGAACTGCATGTGCACCCAAAAAAGTCGACTTAATAGGGATAGGTGAAAGTTGTTTTAGAACCCTAATCACTCGAAGCATTTTCATCTCGTCCTCAATATTCAGTCCATAACCACTTTTTATTTCAATAGCACCTGTTCCGCTCTTAATGACTTGTTCAAGACGAAAATGGGCATCATCAAAGAGTTTTTGTTCACTCATATCATGAAGCTTTTTTGCGGAGTTGATAATCCCCCCTCCAGCATCTGCAATTTCTTTGTAAGACTTCCCATGAAGTCGCATTTTCATTTCATTACTTCTATTATTTGCAAAAACAAGATGTGTATGTGAATCTACATACATGGGCATGACTAACTTTTGAGAACAATTATGATGAGTTAATTCTGTACTGGGACAAACACTCATTGGCCCAAAATCATGAATAATTCCCTTTCTAATAACAACGTATGCATCGTTAAGAACTTGTATCTCACCTTGTGATTTTCCTTTTTTTAACATATTGGAATTTTCAGTAATTCCAATCAATTGCTTTATGTTGGTAAGTATTAAATTATTCATGAAGATTTAACAAAAATATAATCACGAAAATAGGCGATAAGAAGAAGTATTTTTAGATAAAGATAGTACCTTTTCGCAAAGAAACGGTCCATGAGTTAGCCTAAACCAAAAAACTAAAAGGTATTTTCGGGAAAATATAAGAACTTAATAGAATTTTAAATAGCTAAAGGCCAGGGTTGGTTCTATCAAAAATTTCTGAGTTATAATTAATGAGTACAAATTGCTTAAATACGCTCATATAATATGATTTTAATCATATCTGAGTATGATATTTAGCAATCAATATAGCTGTTTTGTAAGAAGTTATTTAGCAAAAGCAACTGCTCTACGTTCACGAATAACGGTTACTTTGATTTGACCAGGGTAAATCATTTCTTTCATAATTTTCTGAGAGATGTCAAATGATAACAAATCGGCACTTTTGTCATCCAAGCTTTCACTATCTACGATTACTCGAAGTTCTCTTCCAGCTTGGATAGCGAATGCATTTTCTACCCCATTAAAACTAGTCGCTAATTTTTCAAGATCTTGCAATCGTTTGATGTAGCTTTCGCTGTCTTCTCTACGAGCACCAGGTCGAGATCCACTAATTGCGTCACATGCCTGAACAATAGGAGAGAAAAGATTTGTCATTTCAATTTCGTCGTGATGAGCACCTACAGCATTACAAACTTCAGGATGTTCCCCAAATTTTTCGCAAAGCTTCATGCCAAGAAGTGCGTGAGGCATCTCACTGTCTGAATCGGGTACTTTACCAATATCGTGTAATAATCCTGCACGTTTAGCACGCTTGGCATCCAATCCAAATTCTGCAGCCATTGTAGCACATAAATTTGCAACCTCTCTGCTATGTTTTAGTAAGTTCTGTCCATAGGAAGAACGAAAACGCATCCTACCAACCATACGAATTAATTCGGGGTGTAAACCATTAATTGCTAAATCAATAACAGCTTGTTCACCATATTCAACAATTTCTTGGTTAACATCTTTTTTAGTTTTGGCTACTACTTCTTCGATTCGTGCTGGATGTATTCTGCCATCAGCAACTAAGCGATGTAATGACAATCGGGCAATCTCTCTTCTAACAGGATCAAAACCTGATAGTATGATAGCTTCGGGAGTATCATCTACAATAATCTCTATACCTGTTGCAGCTTCAAGTGCTCGAATATTTCGTCCTTCTCTTCCAATGATTCTTCCTTTGATGTCATCATTATCGATATTAAAAACAGTTACAGAATTTTCAATAGCTTGTTCTGCTGCCGTACGTTGAATGGTTTGAAGAATCATTCGTTTAGCATCTTTATTTGCTTTAAGTTTAGCCTCTTCAATGATAAGTTTTTGTTGAGCAAGAGCTTCAGTGTGAGCGTCTTTAGCAACTGCCTCAATCATTTGTGTCTTAGCATCTTCTTTACTTAAGCCTGCAATTTTCTCAAGTTGAGTAATTTGGGCACTGATTTGCTCCTTGAGTTTCTCTTTTTTCTCTTTTGTGATTTCGAGTTGTTTATTGAGGTTCTTTTTGACAGCATCTAGTTCTTTTTCTTTCTCTTTAAAATTATCAATTTTAGAGTCTAAACTTTGTTCTTTTCGTTTAATTTCATTGAATCTTTGTTCAAGTTCTCGATCTTTATTACGAACAGATTGTTGATGTTCATTTTTAAGTTTAAGAAATTTTTCTTTTGCTTCTAATTCTCGTTCTCTTTTGTAAGAATTAGCTTTAGCTTGTGCTTCTTTGAGTATAATTTCTGCTTTGGATTCTATTTCTGCCGCTTTTGTGTCGGAATTCTTGGATGCAATGGTCCAAGCTAATCCTCCACCTATGGCTAATCCTACAATTGCAATTATGGCTTCTATCATTTTTCTTTTTTAGGTTTAGAAAAAACTGAGAGCCTGAATATTGAGAAATCCTTTATTGTACGTTGTTTAAATTTCGAGCAATTGCTCTAGTCTTTTAAGTCTTGTATTTATAGTTAAAAAGTCACTTGATTCGGCCTGGATTGAATTTTGTTTTGAAGCAAATTCAAGGGCGACCATGGACAAAGCATCTTGTTTGTCTTGTATCGAAAAATTTTGGTTGTAATATTTAGTTCGTTCATTAATTTTATTCACGGCTGTTCTTACTCCCTCTTCTTCAGAGATTTTAATACGTAGTGGATAAAACCGATCGCAAATGTTGACTTTTATGGAAATCTCTTTTTCAGACATTTAGTCTGTTTCTGTGTTAGTTTATAGGTTAATTAATTCTATGCATTGATCAATCTCGTGAATCATTTGGTCTATCTTTTGGATAAACTTAAATCGATTTTCAGGATTATCAATATTATATGCAAGTTTAATCATTTTATTTGTTTCCTCAAGGTTTTTCAACTTTTGAGCAGTGTCTTTTAGCTTATTTTTTAATTCTAAGTTTTCATTTTTGAGTTTTTCATTTTTTGAAATTAATTCATTTTTTCGCTTTTTGATTTGAGCGACTTTTAGCTCAATATGTTCTAAACGAGCGAGTAATTCCATTATTTTCTAATAATTGCATCTATGTTTTTTTCTAGACTAAGAATTAACTTTTGCATTAAATTGTCTATTTCAGAATCTTCCATTGTTTTCTTTGAATCATAAAGGAAAAAAGCAACAGAAAATGATTTTTGATTATCTTCAAGAGGTTTTCCTTCATAAACATCAAAAAGCAGGATATCAGTTAGTTTTTGTTGTAAAGTTGATCTAGCAACTTTAGCCACATCTTCGTAACCTGTTTCTTTTTGGAGAACTATTGAAAGATCTCTTCTAACTATGGGGTATTTTGGGATTTCTTTGAGTTGAATTGTTGAATTAACCACAGACAAACATGCATCCCAATCGATACTTAAAGTAATTACGTTTTGTTTTAATCCGTGAAATTTAAGTTGATTTTGAGATACAGTTTCAAGTTTCACCGTTTTTTTCATCTTACTTTCTGAAATATTGAGTTTTTTTCCTAACCCAAGTGCAACTGCAATAAGCTCATTGTGTGTTAAGTTTTGGCTTTTGACACTCCAGTGTTCTGGATGCCGCTTGCCTGAAAAAGTGAGTTGTAAAACTTCCTTCTCAATGTAATTCTCATCTTTTTTGACGTAAGTTTTTCCAAATTCAAAAAATTTAAGGTCTATATTTTTTCTATTTAGGTTGTATGCAACGGATTCAAGAGCAGAATTGGTCAACTCCATCCTCATTACATCCATATCATTACTCAAAGGGTTAAGTATATAAACAGCATTTTTGATTTCCTCTTCTGTATACATTCGAGAAGGAACTAACGAGTTATTCATGATTTCATTGAAACCAATATTCGCCAGATAATTACTGATTTTAGACCTTAGTTTATTAGGTGCGTTCTTGTTAATATTTGAGGGAATATAATTTACTTTCTCAGGTATAGGAATATTATCAAATCCATATACTCTAAGGATTTCCTCGTAAATATCTACTGGTCGTTCTATGTCGGGACGATACCGTGGAACTTCCAGAAGAATATTTATATCGTTATTAGCAAGAATTTTAATTTCTAAATTCTTTAAAATTTCAATGGATTTTTCTTTGGGAATATCGTAGCCGATAAAGCGATTAAATTGGTCAAAATTAATTTCAATTTGTCTAGGTTCTATAGCTTCAGGATAGATGTCAACGATCTCGGAGTTAATTTCTCCACCTGCTATTTCTAATATTAAGTTTACCGCTCTAGTTAGAGCAAAATCTACCATTTCAGGGTCGGTGCCTCTCTCAAATCGATAGCTTGCGTCAGTATTAAGACCAAAGCTTTTGGCTGTTTTTCGAACAACAGCTGGATCAAAGTAAGCACTTTCAATAAAAATAGTACTCGTTGATTTAGTAACACCAGATTCTAAACCACCAATTACTCCTGCTAGTGCAAGAGGTTGATTTGAATCTGCTATGATAAAATGATTTTCGCTCAGATTTCTGTCTTCACCATCAAGCGTTGTCAGTTTCTCACCTGATTTTGCAAATCTAGGGATGATTTTATGATCTTGAATTTTATCGTAATCAAATATATGGAGAGGTTGACCTATCTCGTGTTGAATAAAATTAGAAATATCTACAATATTGTTGATGGGTTTTAAGTCTATAGATTCAAGTCGTTTTTTTAGCCAGTCGGGTGAATCTTTTACGTCAACAGAAGAAACGATTATTCCAGCATATCTTGGACATGCTTGCAAGTTTTCAATAGATATATCAACGCGCATAGACCCGCGTGCATCTATTTTTTCAACAGTAGGTTTTTTATATTTTATCCCTGTTAATGCTTGTAGTTCTCTTGCTATTCCAAGATGAGATATAGCATCGCCTCTGTTAGGAATAATTGCAATTTCTATTTGTTGATCGGTGTCTACCTCAAATAGGTCTGTAAGTTTTGTTCCCGTTTCAATATGATTATCTAATACAAGGATTCCGTCATGGTCTGATCCTAAACCTATTTCGTCTTCAGCACAAATCATTCCTTCGGATACTTCGCCTCTGATTTTTGACTTTTTGATTTTAAAACTATCAGTAGTGGTGTGAATAGTAGTTCCTATTGTTGCTATAACTACTTTTTGACCTACTTCAACATTTTTTGCCCCACACACAATAGATAGTAAATCGTCTCTACCAACGTCAACAGTAGTTAGAGATAAAGAGTTAGCATTTGGATGCTTTATTTTAGAAATGACTTCACCAACAATTAGGTCTTTGAGACCACCTTTAATCGATTCAGTTGCAATAACATGTTCTACCTCGAGTCCACTCATCGTAAGTTTTTCACAAACTTTTTCTATTGATAAGTCAATATTTATCAATTGCTTTAGCCAGTTGTAGGATATCTTCATGATGATATGTATCAACGAAGATAATTGTGTAATTTTATTCTAAAGCCTTGAGTGACAATATTTATTCATATTTTGTTAAAATTGCATTTAGAAACATGAATAAAGAACAGATTCAAGACAGTTTTGTAGCATTTGTATCGTTGGCTACTAATTACATACCAAAATTAGCGTTAGGTCTGATTATACTAGTAGGAGGTTGGTGGCTTATAGGAAGACTTGTAAAGTGGTTAGAAAAGAAATTAAAGTTAACTAAAGTTGAGTTAACACTTGTCCCATTTTTATGCAGTGTTACACGTTTTTCATTGCGAATTTTATTATTGGTTAGTGTTGCGTCGATTTTAGGTATTGCAACCACAAGTTTTGTGGCAATACTTGGAGCAGGTTCGTTGGCAATTGGTTTAGCTCTTCAAGGTAGTTTATCACATTTTGCTGGGGGAGTTGTAATCTTATTTTTTAAACCTTTCAAAGTTGGAGATGTCATAGAAATAGATGGAATTAAAGGTACTGTGCAATCCATTACCATTTTATATACCCTTTTATCTACGCCTGATGATAATACAGCTGTATTACCCAATGGCCAAGTAGCTAATAATAAGGTGCTTAATTTTACTAAAGAAAATAATAGAAGAATTGATCTCTCTGTTGGGATTGCTTACAATCAAGATATTGATAAAGCTAAAAAAGTAATTGCTGAGGCATTACATTCTGTACCATCTATATTAAAAAACCCAGAACCATTTATTGGTGTTTTAGGGTTTGGAGATAGTTCAGTGAATATTGCATTTAGACCATATTCGAAATCTGTTGATTATATGGAAGCCTATTTTGCAGCAAATGAAGCGGTGAAAAAAGCCCTTGACAGCCATCAAATCGAGATGCCTTTTCCTCAAAGGGATGTTCACATTAAGTCAGGGAAAGTATAATTAAATAAAATCCGTTACTAACTCTGGAGGTATACAAACCAGAGCTTTTTCTGTTGTTTCAACGATAGGTCTTTGCATGATTTTTGGGTACTTAATCATCGCTAAAATATATTCTTGGTCATTCATTTCCTTTCCTCTAAAATTCTCCTTCCAAATGGCTTCATTAGTCCGAATTAGTTCAGCTGGTTGGATACCAATTTTTGAAATAAGTAAAGACAGCTCTTCAAATGATAAAGGGTTTTTGATGTAGTCAATTACCTCAACTTTAGCATTGCTTAATAAACTTAAACATTGTCTGCTTTTTGAGCAACGGTTATTGTGGTATATCTTCATTTTATTTGGCACCTGGATCGCCCATTACAGTGGTATATTTTAGTACTAATTTTTTGTCTGGGAAAATGCGTTTATAACAGCTTTGTACCGCAAGAGTTGCCTCATGAAACCCACATAAAATCAATTTTAGCTTACCCTCATATTGATTAATATCACCAATGGCAAAAATGCCTGGCACATTGGTTTGGTAGTCCTTAGTATCAACTAGAATTGCTTCCTTACCTAAATCAAGACCCCATTCTTTGACAGGTCCAAGTTTTGGGCTGAGACCAAATAATGGGATGAAATGGTCAGTATCTATTTTAATTGCATCTTGGTTTTTTGGATTAACCTCAATTGAGGTTAATTTATGATCACCATCCAAACCAGTAACTTGAGCTTCTGTAATTAGTTGAATCCTCCCATTACGTGCAAGTTGATCAACTTTTTCTACCGAATCCAAAGCACCTCGAAACTCTTTTCTTCGGTGAACTAGGGTTACTTTACTTGCTACATCAGATAGAAAAATAGTCCAATCTAAAGCACTGTCTCCACCGCCAGCAATAACAATTTTCTTATTACGGTATACTTCTGGATCTTTAATAATGTATTCAACACCATTATCTTCAAATTTTTCTAGATTGGTGAGTTCTGGTTTTCTTGGGGCAAAACATCCAAGACCACCTGCAATCATGATATTGGGTGCTTTGTGTTGAGTTCCACGTTCTGTTGTTACAATGAATTGATTATCATCTGTTTTAATGATATTCTCGGCTCTTTCTCCTAGTGTATATCCCGGATCAAATGGTGATGATTGTTGAACAAGATTGTCTACTAATTCACCCGCCAATACGCTTGAAAAACCAGGTATATCATAGATTGGCTTTTTAGGATAAATTTCAGCGAGTTGTCCACCCGGTTGTGGAAGGTAGTCAATTAGGTGGCATTTTAATTTGAGCAATCCTGCTTCAAATACAGCAAACAAGCCAGTTGGACCAGCTCCAATGATAATGATATCTGTTTCAATCACGTCGCAAAGTTAATTATACTAATAACTCATCAGCTATTAAAATGTTTCAGATTTTTGGACTTAATTAATTATTATTTTAATATTTAAAATAGATAAATCGTTTAAGCAAACTAATTTTACAGCCATGAATTGGGAGTTAAATACTGCCTATCCCGCATTTTTGATATTTACTTGTATTGGTCTAGGTATTATTTATGCTTGGATACTCTATTTTTATAATCAAAAAAATAGGGATTCAATAGGTTTAAGGGTAGTTTATGTGCTTGCATTTTTTCGTTTTGTATTGGCTGGATTATTGGCATTTTTATTACTTGAACCAGTTGTAAGACACTATAATTATGTTAAACAAAAACCAATTATGGTTATGCTCATCGACGATTCCGAATCCATGGGATTATTGCGAGATACAATGCAAGAATTTGTAGCTCGTTTGAGTTCATTTGAGGAAAGTTTAAACAATGATTATCAAATTGATTTTGTTCATTTTGATAAATCTGTAAGCTACGACAATACTAAAATTACAAAGTTAACAGGTGAAGAAACCAACATTGGCAAGGCATTACGTGAGATAAAGTCACAGTATTTTAATCAAAATTTTGGCGGAGTTGTATTAGTAACTGATGGTATTTATAATTCAGGAGTTGATCCAATAAGTATTTCAGAGAATTACAATGTTCCTATTTACACTGTAGGAATAGGAGATACAACTAAGTATGCTGATCTAAGAATTCAGAATATTGAGAGCAACTCCATGGCTTATCTTGGGAGTAGTTTTAAGTGTTTATTAGAACTCAAAGCGGATAAGCTGAGAAATAAAAATGCCACAGTTCAGATCTTGGTAAACGGAAAAGAAGTCCAACGAAAAGAAATTCACTTATCCTCAAACAAATTTTTCAAAGAACTCGATTTTGAATTACAAGCAACCAAGGTTGGCATTAACAGAATAGATGTTAAATTGACGGTTTTTGATCAAGAAAAAAATAGCAAGAATAATTCTGTGGTCTTTTACATAGATGTTATCAATGTGAAGCGTAAGGTTGAGATTTGGAGTGCCTCACCTCATCCTGATATCGGAATGATAAAATCATCGATTGCATCAAATATCAATTATGAAGTTCAATTGAAAATGAGTCAATTTGTGGTGGATAGGCAGTTAGATTTGGTGATTTTACATGATTGGTTTACGGGGCAAAGTCAATTAGATTTATTTGAGAAACTAAAGACGATTGGTGTGCCGGTGCTTTGTGTTGTGGGAGATCATTTTAATTTAAGGTATTTCAATAAAGGAAGTCAGAATATTAAATTTAAAAGTCTTGGGAAAGTTTCCAATACAACCTTACCCGTTTTAAATAAAGCATTCGGATATTTTGATGTAGAAGAAAGAGAAGAGTTAATAGATCAATTTCCCCCACTTAGTTCGCCCTTTGGTAATTGGGAGGGTTTTTCTTCCAATGATGTTTTCATGTATCAAAAGATTGGAAATATAGAAACAAAAGAACCGCTTTGGATCATGAAAAATGATAATGGTTATCGTTATGGATTGATATCTGGAACTGGAATATGGCAATGGAAACTAGCAGATTACAGACAAAATAAAAACCATGATTTAACGAAGTTATTATTTAATCAAGGGTTGCAGTATTTGGCAGTTAAAGAAAATAAAAAATTAATAAAAGTTCAGCCAATTAAGTCAGAATTTGCAACAAAAGAACCTATTATTTTACAAGGTGAGTTATATAATCAAGGACTAGAATTTGTGATAGGTAATGAAATTAATGTATTGCTTAAAGATGACGGACATAAGGAGTATCGCTATACAATGAATCAAAAAGATATTACCTATAATTTGACGTTAAATAATCTTAAAGATGGAGAATATAGCTACACGGCAAGCACTGAATTAGGCGGTCAAAAATTATCTGATTATGGGTCATTCGTTGTTCTTGATTTTCAAAAGGAATTGATTAATCAAACAGCAAATTTTGGATTGCTGCAAAAAATTTCTAATAAAACTAAAGGCCGATTTTATGAGTCTTACGCGTTAGATGCACTTAAGTATGATTTACTAGCCAATAAAGTAGGCAAAACTCAAATACTCGACCAACATAAATATACAGATCTTATTCGATTTAAATTTCTTTTCTGGCTAATATTTATTTTTTTGACAGCGGAGTGGATTGTTAGAAGGTGGTCTGGAGGTTACTAACATTAATAAAAATAATTGAATATTTATCTAAATTTACTCAAAAATAGTATACTTTTGCAGCCCTTAAATAGAAATATTTATAATTATACACGATGCGATTAACAGCGGAAAAAAAATCAGAAATTATCAAACAGTATGGAGGTGATGCCAAAAATACTGGTCATGCGGAAGCTCAAGTAGCTTTATTTACACATAGGATTTCGCACTTAACAGAACATCTCAAAAAAAATAAAAAAGATTTTTCTACAGAGTTAACTTTGGTCAAACTTGTAGGTAAAAGAAGATCTTTATTGAATTATATTGCCAAAAAAGATATTGTTCATTACAGAGAGCTTATCAAACAACTAGGTATCAGGAAATAACCTTATTTGCATATATCAGTATGTAAATTAAAATTTTTTGAAAAAAGTCCCAACCGTGAAAGTGAATAGAGGTATAATATTTTATACGATATTTTTATTTTCAAGCCGAATAATTTCAACTAAACAGATAAAAAAATGGTTGATAATTTAAAGAATAACATAGCGGTAATTCCGCTCAATTATGAATGTATTTACACAAAAATTAAGTTATGGTGATGGCAAAGACATCACTATTGAGACTGGGAAATTAGCACGCCAGGCACACGGATCTGTTGTCGTTTCTCAAGGAAAACTGAAACTATTGGCAACAATAGTCTCTAACAATGATGCCAGAGATGGGGTAGATTTCTTACCCATGTCTGTTGATTATCAAGAAAAATTTGCAGCTGGAGGAAGAATTCCTGGTGGTTTTTTAAGAAGAGAAGGAAGATTATCTAATTCAGAGATATTGGTTTGTAGAATTGTAGATAGAACACTACGGCCACTTTTTCCATCAGATTATCATTCCGAAACTCAAGTAATGATTCAGCTTATCTCTGCAGACCCAGAGGTTATGCCAGATTCATTAGTAGGATTGGCCGCATCAGCAGCACTAACAATCACTGATATTCCATTTGAAGGACCTGTTTCTTCCCTCAGAGTAGGAAGAATTAATGGCGAGTGGGTAATTAACCCTTTTACTTCTCAGATGGTAGATTCAGACGTTGATTTGATGGTTGCAGGAACAGCAGCAGATATCAATATGGTTGAAGGAGAGATGAATGGTATTTCTGAAAAAGACATGGTTGAGGCTCTTAAATTTGCCCATACACACATCAAAAATGATTGTGCAGCTCAGCTTGAGTTATGTGATCAGATGGGAGGAAGAAAAGCACCAAGACAATATAATCATGAAACTAACTCAGATGATCTTAAAAAGCAAATTATTGATGCTACGTATCAAAAATATTATGATGCAGCCAAAACACCTTCTGTAAAAGAAGAGCGTGCTGAAAAATTCAAGTCTATTGATAATGAATTCATTGAATCATTACCAGGCGATACTGACGATTCAACCATAACAATGGTGAAAAGATATCTTGGAAAGTCAAAAAAGGAAGCTGTCCGAAATATGATGTTGGATTTAAAGCAACGATTAGATGGTAGAGCATTAAATGAAGTGCGTCAAATTTGGACAGAGGTAGATTATCTTCCATCTGTTCACGGATCAGCATTGTTTACGCGTGGTGAAACTCAATCATTGACATCTGTGACTCTTGGTTCAAAATTAGATCAACAAATGATTGATAATTACAAAGAGAAGTCATTTAATAAATTCATGCTCCATTATAATTTCCCTTCATTTTCAGTAGGTGAAGCGAGACCAAATCGAGGCCCAGGTAGACGAGAGATAGGTCATGGTAACTTAGCTGAACGAGGACTTAAACGAATGATTCCTGATGATTTTCCTTACACACTTAGAATTGTTTCAGATATTTTAGAAAGTAACGGAAGTAGCTCTATGGCTACTGTATGTGCCGGAAGTATGGCAATGATGGACGCAGGTATTCAAGTAAAAGCTGGAGTTTCCGGTATTGCAATGGGTATGGTAGCAGACGATAAAGGACGATATGCAATTCTCTCAGATATTCTAGGTGATGAAGATCACTTGGGAGATATGGATTTTAAAGTTGTAGGAAATGAAGATGGTATTTACGCATGTCAAATGGATATGAAAGTAGACGGTTTGTCGTATGATGTACTTGAAGAAGCATTATTGCAAGCGAAAGAGGGTCGAATGCATATTTTACATGAAATGGAAAAAACCATCGCTAATCCAAACTCAGGATTGAAAGATCATGCACCTCAAATTGAAATGATGACTATACCTAAAGATAAAATCGGTGCGGTTATTGGTTCTGGTGGAAAGGTAATTCAAGAAATTCAACAAGAAACAGACGCTACAGTAACTATTGAAGAAGATGGAGATTTTGGAATTGTAGAAATTTCAGGTGTTGGAAGTGGTCCTATTGAGGCAGCTAAAGAATGGATTTTAGGTATTATTACCGATCCAGAAGTGGGTACTGAGTATGTCGGAAAAATAAAGTCAGTTGTTGATTTTGGAGCATTTGTAGAAATCCTGCCAGGAAAAGAAGGATTGCTTCATATCTCTGAAATTAGTTGGGAAAGATTAGAATCAATGGAAGATGTTTTTGAGGAAGGCGAAGAAGTAAAAGTGAAACTTATTGAGTTTGACGAGCGTAACGGAAAGCTTCGTTTATCTAGGAAAGTACTCCTTGAAAAACCTGAAGGTTATGTTGAACGACCACCAAGAGAGCGTAGAGATAATAATCGAAATAGAGGAGATAGAAGAGGTGGAAGAGATAACCGAGGAAGAAATAATCGCAAGTAGAGCGGTAAAAGTAATCCGATAAAATCCAAGAAAAGGTGAGCTGTACAGCTCACCTTTTTTTTTGCCTAGAATTATTTTGCTTATCATTTTTCAGTGAATTTAATCCGTTTTTAAACGATTAAATAAAAAATACGGGAATAAAATAACAGTTATAAACCTCTAGTATTCAGTAACTTAATATTTATTGTGGATTATTATTGCAAAAAAGTGGTAGAAAGTGGGAAAAAGTGGGAAAATTGGTTTTATTTTTACACCATACAAACCACTAAAACGTGTCCAAAACTTTATACATCGGAGAATTTGTAGCTAAACTTGACGACAAGGGTCGAGTAGTTTTACCTGCAGGCTTAAAGAAACAATTGCCTAAGGATGCAATTGGTAAAATGGTGGTTAATCGTGGTTTTGAGAAATGCCTCACATTGTATACAAGAAAAGATTGGGATACAGAGTTGGGTAATCTCAGTTCATTGAATCATTTCAATAAAAAGCATCGACTATTTATCAGACATTTTAGTAATGGTGCTACCGAGATAAATTTAGATAACTCCTCACGAATGTTGATTCCAAAAAAATTATGTGAGTACGCGGAAATTAAAAACGAGGCAGTGTTTTACGCATATGGTAATCGAATTGAGATTTGGAGTAATTCAAATTATAATGAGTTGATGGATGTTGATGCGGATGATTTTGCCGCATTAGCTGAGGATGTAATGGGAAAAGAGGATGGAGGTGCTGATGACTAATTATCATGCTCCTGTAATGTTGGATGAATGTATAAATGGTCTAAATATTAACCCAGACGGAACTTATGTTGATGTAACTTATGGTGGAGGTGGCCACTCAAAAGCAATTTTAGACCAGTTGAGTGATAAAGGGGTCTTGTTAGTTTTTGATCAAGATGAAGATGCATTGAATAACAAGATTGATGATCCACGTTTGATATTTTGCGAGGCTAATTTTGAGTATTTAGCGAATTTCTGTTCGTATTACAAACTGAATGAAATTGATGGACTACTTGCAGATTTGGGTGTTAGTTCTCACCATTTAAATGATAAAGACCGCGGATTTTCATTTCGATTTGAGGAATCAGAATTGGATATGCGAATGAATTCTTCTTCAGAAATCTCCGCCCTAGATATCTTAAATATTTATGACCAGCCAAGTTTGGCTAAAGTATTCAGAAGCTACGGGGAACTAGATAAAGCTTCGCCATTGGCAAATGCGGTTGTTTCATATCGCAATATTCAGCCAATTAAGACAAATGGAGATTTAATAGCTGCAGTTTCAAAATTCACGAATGAACGATCGAAGAATAAGATGCTTGCTAAGATTTATCAAGCTTTAAGAATAGAGGTTAATCGTGAGATTAGTACGTTGGAATCACTGCTCAATCAAGCTACTGCTTTGTTAAAGCCTCAAGGAAGGTTAGTAGTCATGTCCTATCATTCTTTGGAGGATAGAATCGTAAAAAATCTCATACAAACAGGGAATGTGGAAGGCGAGCGAGAAAGTGACCCATTTGGGAGAATTACCAAGCGATATCGTCCAATAAATAAAAAGCCCATAGAGGCAAGTAAAGAAGAGGTTGATCGAAACTCAAGAGCTCGAAGTGCCAAATTAAGAGTAGCAGAAAAAATTTAATGATAACAGATAAAAAAACCACTACATCTAACGATTTAAGGCTTACGCCAGAGTGGATTTACTATCTCTTTTTTTTATTTGGTTTGGCTCTTACCTATATCTATTTATCTCATCGAACGGATAACATCGTCAGAGATATTGAATCGACTAAAAAAAATCTTATTGAATTAAGAGCTGAGAATATTACACTAAAATCAGACATAATGAAAAATAGGCTTCGAGAGAATCTTGAGAAGCGATTAAGCCACAGAGACGTTAAAGAGCCAAACAGGGCAGTCACACTAATTAAAAAGCACGATGTCAAGTAATATCAAAAGAAGTATAACGTGGCGTGTAGTGTTTGGAATGGGGTTAGTCGTCGTATTTGCCTTCTGGGTTTCTTTTCAGATGTTTAGAATTCAGTTAGTTGAGGGTGATAAGTGGTTAGCGATGTCAGACAGTGCAACTATTCGACACCAAGATATCAGCCCAGCTCGGGGCAATATATATTCCGATAATGGCAGTTTACTATCTACTTCTATGCCTATCTACGAAATAAGATGGGATGCAACAGTTGTTAATAGTGATACTTTTCAATTTTATGTTAGTGAATTAGCTCAGCAATTAGCTAAACTATTTCCAGATAAAACAATTTCTTTCTATCGGTCAAAACTAATTACAGCTCGGAAGTCAAAAAGCAGATATGTACTGATTCGTAGAAAGGTTAATTATCACCAACAAAAGATGATTAGAGACTTTGTGATTTTCAAAAAAGGTAGATATAGAGGTGGATTTATGGCAGAGTTAAACACGAAGCGAGTCAAACCTGCTGGAAATTTAGCCTTTAGAACAATTGGTTACCGAACAAAGGATAACCCAGGAGTTGGATTAGAACGGAGTTATGATCTGGATTTGGGAGGAGTAAAGGGAAAAAGGCTCGTACAAAAAATATCGGGTGGGTATCGTCCCTTAAATGACGAAAACTTGATTGAGCCAGAAAATGGAAGAGATATTCATACTACAATAAATATAGATTTTCAAGAAATAGCTCAACGTTCACTTGAAAAGTCATTAATCAAGCACAAAGCTGACCATGGTTGTGTGATTGTGATGGAAGTATCATCTGGAAAGATTAAGGCTATATCAAATTTATCTAAACGAGAAGAGGGTGTATACAGTGAGCAATATAACTTCAGTATTGGTGAGAGTTATGAGCCTGGAAGTGTTTGGAAGGTTTTTTCAGCCATGGCTGCATTTGAAGATAATTTGATTAATCCTGAGGATTCTATGGATATCCAAAATGGGGTCCGTGAATATTTTGGTAAGAAGATGCAAGACTCTGACAAAGGAAGGTTCAAGACGATGAGTTTTAAACAGGCTTTTGCTCGTTCCAGCAACGTAGCTTTTTCATCTATAATCTTTGATAATTACGCTAAAAAACCCAGTAATTATATTTCGTATTTAAAAAAATTAGATCTCGATAAGCCCACGGGCATTGAAATTTTAGGTGAACCAGATCCTTTTTTAAATCACCCAGCCAGTTCAAGTTGGTCACAGCTGACACTTCCGTGGTTAGCTATAGGTTATGAAAATCAGCACACCCCTTTGCAATTACTCACTGCTTACAATGGGATCATTAATGATGGTGTCATGATAAGACCCCAAATCGTAAATTCTGTTACCGATGCAGGCATCATAATTAAAAATAATAATAATCAGGATCAGACGGTTCAAGTATGTTCAAAAGAAACTTCAGATAAAATAAAAGAACTGACGTCAGAGGTTTTTATAAGTGGATCGGCTAGAAATGTTAGAAGCAACTTGGTTTCTATGGGTGGTAAGACAGGTACAGCTCAAATAGCTTCCTCTAGTGGTTATCAAAAGGCTAAAATGTACAATGCAAGTTTTGTTGGGCATTTCCCCGCAATGAAGCCAGAGTACTCCATTTATGTGATGGTCAATAAACCGAGTAATGGTGTATTCTATGCCTCTTATGTTGCAGCCCCAGTTTTTTCAGAGATAGCTCAGAAAATTTTTACGATTAGTGTGAAAAAAGAGATTGAAGATTCACTGACTTTTGAGCCTCAATACCATGCGGGGTATTATAAGGATATTCAGATAATCAATTCAAGTTTGGGTTATACTCCAACTGATAAGTCTTCTTCTGATTTTATCCAGTTAGATACTAAAAATAATGTTGTAGATAATATCATTATTGAGGAGGGTAAAATGCCCAATATCAAAAATTTTGGACTGAAGGATGCTGTCTAT
>CAJXBI010000018.1 GCA_913050005.1 uncultured Bacteroidota bacterium | reverse complement strand
AAATACTTTTTTGCCACAACCAAGCATGGTACATCATGTCGTGTAAGTCATATTCCGCTTGCCATTGGAGTACATGATTTATTTTTTGAGTATCGGCAAAAAAATGTTATATCTTTGTGAATTACAATTGTCAACTTAATGAGAAATTTAAAAACCTTAATGTTTTTGGCACTAGCATTCATTTTTGCTAAAGATGCATATGCTCAGGATCCTGAATTCACTCAATTTTATGCTGCTCCAGTGTATACCAATCCAGCAATGGCTGGAACAGGATCATGTAACGGCGGAGGTCGAGTTGCTCTCAATTACAGAAATCAATGGCCATCACTGCCAGGCACATTCATTACTACAAGTGCAAGCTATGATCAGCATTTTGATAATATAGGCGGTGGTGTATCACTTCTTTTATTGGATGATCGAGCAGGTGAAGGATTACTGAGATCACAAACAGTCTCAGCAGGTTACTCATTTCAGTTAGACGTCAATAGAAAATTTACTATGCGTTTTGGTATACAAGGGCAATATGGTCAGCGAAGTATTGATTGGCAAAGACTAAGATTTGAAGATCAAATTGATGAAAGTCTAGGTTTTGTAAATGCTAGTGCTGAAACTTTTAACAATAATTCTATTGGTTTTGCTAACTTTTCTACGGGTATTTTAGGATACACCGAGCGATTTTATGGAGGTATTGCTGTACATAATTTGATTGAACCAAATCAATCTTTTTTTGGAAATCCTGACGCTATTGTTCCTCGAAGATATACTGCACACAGTGGGTTAGTTATTCCTCTTGACGGAAGAAAAAATCCGGAATCAACAATTTCACCTAATGTACTATTCATGCTACAAAATAAATTTACACAGATGAACATAGGTTTTTATTACAATAAAGGCCCTTTGGTTACTGGATTATGGTTTAGACAGACATTTGGTGAATTTGGGAATTCAGATGCCCTAATGGCATTAGTAGGATTTAGAAAAGATAAATTTAAGTTTGGTTACAGCTTTGACCTTACAGTTTCTGACGCTAGATCAGCTGCACCAAGCTCTCATGAGATATCTACAGGAATTGAATGGTGTGCCAAAAAACCAAATCGAAAATACAGAAGACTTACATGTCCAGATTTTTAATTGGAAACTTAAAATTGTATAATTGCACAATATAAAACACACTTTTTAGTTAATAATAAAGTTCACTTAATATGAAATTTAATAAACTTACAACGATTTTAATTGCTTCTTCGTTGCTATTCACAATAGCATGTAAGAAAGAAAAATCTGCCAGCACTGGGTGGAATTATAATGATTCTAAGTGGGGAGGTTTCGAAAAGCATGAATATTTAGGTCAAGAGACAGGTCCTGGGTTAGTTCTTGTTCATGGTGGTAGTTTTACAATGGGTTCGTCTGAAAATGATGTAACAGTTGATCACAACAATACCGAAAGAAAAGTTACTGTTCCTTCCTTTTATATGGATGAGACTGAAGTAACTAACAATCAATATAGAGAATATGTATATTGGCTCAAAAGAGTTTACGTTGATTATCCAGAAGTTGGTATAAATGCATTGCCGGATACAAATGTTTGGAGAAATCGCCTAGCATACAACGAACCATATGTTGACCTTTACTATCGTCACCCAGCTTATCAGGATTATCCTGTTGTTGGTGTTAGTTGGCAACAAGCTACTGCCTATGCTGCTTGGAGAACGGATCGAGTAAATGAGATGATTTTGATTCGAGAGGGTGTTCTAAAGCCTGAGCCAGATCAAATGAATGAAGCTAATTTCAATACTGATGCATATTATGTAGGGCAAAGCGATGGTCTCACTTTTGGTA
Source organism: uncultured Bacteroidota bacterium (assembly GCA_913050005.1). Classification (GTDB taxonomy): domain Bacteria; phylum Bacteroidota; class Bacteroidia; order NS11-12g; family UBA9320; genus UBA9320. The sequence goes on along the minus strand of CAJXBI010000018.1, from coordinate 21,871 downwards.
AACACCAAATGAAGGATTACCGAGTTAAGAAAGGTGGTACCCGACAAGTAAGAATTGAAGATGGTATCATGTTACCAGATTACCGATTACCAACCGAAGCGGAGTGGGAATATGCTGCTCAAGCTAATATTGGTTCTTCTACTTATGAGAATATCAATCAAAAGAAAATATATTCATGGGAAGGCTTAACAGTTCGTTATTCTGGTGGGGATGAAAGAGATCGTGGAAGAATGTATGGTAACTTTAAAAGAGGTAAAGGTGATCAAGGTGGTATAGCAAATAGACTAAATGATGGTGCTTTAATTACTACGGATGTTGTTTCATATTGGCCAAATGACAATGGCCTTTATAATATGAGTGGAAATGTCTCTGAGTGGGTGATGGATATTTACAGACCTCTCTCTTACGAGGATGTAAGTGATTTTAACTCATTTAGAGGTAATGTTTTTGATAAAGTTAGTCTTGATGAAGACGGTATTGTTGATCTTAAAGATAGTCTTGGTAGAATTGTTTATGTGCCTGTAACTGAAGAAGAAAATGTAGGAAGAAGAAATTATAAACGTGCTGATAATATTGGTTATCTCGATGAAGAAACATACATGGACGGTGAACAAGGATATGAATATGGTGTCTCAACCTTAATAGATAATCAAGCTAGAGTATACAAAGGTGGGTCATGGAATGACAGAATTTATTGGACTTCACCAGGCACAAGAAGATACCTAGATGAGGAACAATCACTCAATACTCTAGGATTTAGATGTGCGATGCATAGAGTTGGTGCACCCTAAATAATAAATAACATAAAAAAAATGGTTGGGGATATCTCTAACCATTTTTTTTTATTTTATTTTAATCAACAAAATTCATTATAAACTTCCTTTAAATGATTTGAAATCATTTCAGCAGATCTGCCTTCAATATGATGTCTCTCAACAAAATGAACTAACTCTCCATCCTTAAAAAGTCCAATACTAGGTGATGAAGGTGGGTATGGAAGTAAATATTCCCTTGCTTGTTTAGTTGCATCTTTATCCTGACCAGCGAAAACAGTATACAAATGCGTTGGTTTTTTATCTCCTTTTAACGATTCAACTGCTCCAGGTCTGGCACTGCCAGCTGCACATCCACATACACTGTTTACCACTAGTAAAGCTGTGCCTTCAATTTTATTTAAAGTATTATCAACCTGTTCCGTATCTCTCAATTCGGTAAAGCCATTATTTGTTAAATCAGCTCTCATTGGAGCTACTAATTCTTCTGGATACATATTATTTTTTTTACAAATATGCAACAAAAGGGGTTAATGGTTTGTTTAATTTAATGTTAAATTTGCACTCAATTATTTCATAACATGACAACAACATCAATAACTAGATTTAAAGTTAAAGATATTTCACTAGCAGAGTGGGGTAGAAAAGAAATTGAAATTGCTGAAGCAGAAATGCCAGGTTTAATGGCACTAAGAGATGAATATGGCGCTTCTAAACCTCTAGCTGGTGCTCGGATTGCAGGTTGTTTACACATGACAATTCAAACTGCTGTATTAATTGAAACTTTAACTGCACTTGGTGCGGAGGTTTCTTGGAGTAGTTGTAATATTTTTTCTACACAAGATCAAGCTGCTGCTGCTATAGCTGCTGCGGGTGTTCCAGTTTTTGCATGGAAAGGGATGAACGAAGAAGAATTTGATTGGTGTATAGAACAAACACTTCATGCATTTGAAGATAATAAACCACTAAACATGATTCTAGACGATGGTGGTGATTTAACTAATATGGTTTTGGATAATTATCCAGAATTAGTTAATGGTATCAAAGGAATTTCTGAGGAAACAACTACAGGAGTTTTAAGATTACACGATAGACATACTGCAGGTACACTTCCATTGCCAGCTATTAACATCAATGACTCAGTAACAAAGTCAAAGTTTGACAATAAGTACGGATGTAAAGAAAGTGCCGTAGATGCTATCAGACGAGCTACGGATGTAATGATCGCTGGGAAAGTTGCTGTAGTTGCCGGATATGGTGATGTAGGTAAAGGAACTGCAGCCTCATTATCAGGTGCTGGTGCTAGAGTTATTGTGACTGAAATTGATCCAATATGTGCTTTGCAAGCAGCGATGGATGGATACGAAGTTAAAAAAATGGAGAATGCCATTCCTAGAGCTCAAATTGTAGTTACTGCTACGGGTAATAAAGACATTCTTGTTGAGAAGCACTTTAAATTAATGAATGATAAGACTATTGTTTGTAACATCGGACACTTTGATAACGAAATAGATGTTGCTTACCTAAATGAAAAGTATGGAGATACCAAATTTGAAGTAAAACCTCAAGTAGACGTATATAATATTGATGGTAACGAAATAATTCTACTAGCAGAAGGAAGATTGGTAAACTTGGGATGTGCTACTGGACATCCTTCATTTGTTATGAGTAACTCATTCACCAACCAAACACTTGCCCAGCTAGAACTTTGGAAAAATTCAGCCAATTATGAAAATAAGGTATATGTACTTCCAAAACACTTGGATGAAAAAGTTGCAGCTCTTCATCTTTCAAAAATTGGTGTTGAACTTGAGGAGTTAAGTCAAGACCAAGCTAATTATATTGGTGTTGGTATGCAGGGCCCATACAAAGGCGAGCACTATCGATACTAGGAATGATTAAAATTCAAAAGACTAACGCCCAATTTCATATTTGAGATTGGGCATCTTATTTTATACGTGAAATTCCATTAGATCCTTTCAAAGAGTATATGGCATCTGCATTAAATACCTTATCAAATTTTAAATTTTCTTCCTTTAATTGAAAACCATAATTAGATAAAATATAGCGTTGTGTAACACCATTTATTCCACCATTATTTTTTGGAAATATTATCAGATTATCTCCCTTTTTAATCAGTAAATTACTAATCAATTCTTCACATATATATCCATTCTGGTCTTGAATAAAAAGATAATCAATATCTTGTTTTTTTTGAAAGTCAGCAGCAAGTACATAATAAATACTTGATAGACTTTTAACAGTTAACCATTTAACGTTTGGTTTGGGTTCTGGATATAGCTTTATAGTACCACTTATTTTAGGAGATTTTTTTAATTCAGCATCTAAATCTAGTTTAATGGGAAGGAAAAAGGGTTTTGAGTATTCCTCAGTGGAGTAATCAAAGGCTAATTCGTTATTTTCTGCTAGATACTTTCCGCCGCCTGTTCTAAAAAAATTAATTCTGATAAGCTCATTTTTGGATGATTTGAGTGAGTGGATAAAAGTTTCATCTATCTGGAATGTGGGAGTCAGCTTATAAATTTCTATAGCTTCTTCAATTCGTTCAATATGTTCAAATATGAGAGGAATTTGACCGTCAGTTACACGAATTGTCTCAAAAAAACCATCACCATATAAAAAACCACGATTCATAATTAATTGAAAATTCCTGCAATAGTTGCTGTCATTAGGCATGCTAGTGTCCCACCAATTAGTGACCTTAACCCTAATCTTGCTAATGTAGAACGTTGGTTAGGTGCAATTGATCCTATTCCCCCAATTTGTATTCCGATTGATGAAAAATTTGAAAAACCACAAAGTGCATAGGTTAGAATAACGATCGTTCTTTTTTGAATTATTTCACTTCCACCGTTAGCAATGATATCTTTTAGAGATAGATAGGCAATGAATTCGTTGATTACTGTTTTTTCTCCAAGTAATTGACCCGCTAGGACAATATCATTCAAATCGATACCAATAATCCATGCAAGTGGAGCAAATAAATAGCCTAAAATCATTTGTAAATTAAATCCATCAAAAATGGTATTAGTTTTGATGACATCATTTAAAGAAGTAAATTTCCAAGATCCAATTCCATCAAAATCACCAATAATATTTATCAGTAAAAAATTGATTAGAGCTATAAAAGCTAGAAATACCAGAATCATACCTGCAACATTAACTGCTAGTCTTATCCCTTCTGTTGTTCCTAAAGAAATAGCTTCCAATGGGCCACTACCCATTTTTTCTTTGTTAATATCTAGATTTTGATTGACTTCTTCTGTTTCAGGAAAAAGTATTTTGGCACAAACTATAGCAGCAGGAGCCGATAGAATAGAGGCAGTCAAAAGATGTTTAGCAAATTCTTGTTGAGCTGCAATATCATCACCACCCAAAAAACCAATAAAAGCTGCGAATACACCTCCAGCTATTGTAGCCATTCCACCTGTCATCAAGCACATGATTTCAGAATTAGTCATCTTAGAGATATAGGGTTTTACAATCAGTGGAGCCTCAGTTTGTCCTACAAAGATATTGGCTGCTGCTGCAAGACTTTCTGCACCAGACAATCGCATAGTCTTGCTAAGGACCCATGCAAAGCCGTATACAATTTTTTGTAAGACACCTAGATAGTAGAGAAGTGAGGTGAGTGCTGAGAAAAACACTACGGTAGGAAGAACTTTGAATGCAAAAACATATCCGATGGTATGTTCAACACGTCCTTCAGCACCTAATTTGAAAATTTGAGCAGAGTCAGGCCAATTGCCAAAAATAAATTGGGCACCGGCATCTGTAAATGATAGTAGTTGTGTGAAAAAACTAGCTAAAAATGAAAAAATACTTGATAATGAGATTTCTGTGAATGGAATTTGAATTTCCTTGAACACAAATAATGCAAGTGTGAACTGGATCAGGATTCCAGTGATAACCAGCTTCCAATTGATGCTTTTTTTATGTTTACTAAATAGGTAAGCTATCCCCACAAGCATAATCAACCCTATAATACCTCTAACTATCTCCATTCAAAAACAAATTGTTATTTGGCCGTAAATATAAATTAAATCACTTGACAGACCATTTAGTTATTGCTAAAAAAATATACTATGTAAGTAGTTATACATTTTTAATATAATCAACTTGTAACAAGTTAAGTTTTAAATATAAAATTATACAAATTATTAATTGATATTGTATAGTAGTTGATAGTTTTTACAAAATCTATACTAGGTATTATATTTCATCGAATTGGTTCATCGATTATTTTTGTATATATTTATTTAGGATATGCAAGATCAGAAACCATATTCACCTATTAATAAGGTAAGAATTGTAACTGCTGCTTCATTATTTGACGGTCATGATGCTGCCATAAATGTGATGAGACGCATCATTCAATCAAGCGGATGTGAAGTTATTCATCTTGGGCATGATAGGAGTGCTGAGGAGGTAGTTAATACTGCTATTCAAGAAGATGCAAATGCAATAGCTATGACCAGCTATCAGGGAGGGCACAACGAGTATTTTAAATACATGCGGGATCTTCTTGTAAAGAAAGGTGCACCTCATATCCAATTATTTGGTGGGGGAGGTGGAACTATTCTCCCTTCAGAAATTAAAGAATTAGAGGATTACGGAATTGCTAAAATTTATCATCCAGATGATGGTAGATCAATGGGGCTTCAAGGAATGATAAACGATTTAGTCCAAAAATCTGATTTTCCAATTGGTCAAGAACTTAACGGAGAAGTGGAGTCTTTCAGATCGAGAAATAAAATGGCAATCGCTCGAGTAATTTCTGCAGCTGAAAATTTTCCTGATGAAAATAAAGATTTTTTAAATGAAATAACTAACGAGGCCAAATCAATAGCCACTCCTGTCCTAGGAATAACAGGTACTGGGGGTGCAGGAAAAAGTAGTCTTGTAGATGAATTGGTTAGACGATTTTTAATCGATTTTCCAAAAAAAAATATTGCAATAATTTCTGTAGATCCTTCGAAGAGAAAAACTGGTGGAGCTCTACTTGGAGATAGAATTCGGATGAACAGTATTCGAAATGATCGTGTATACATGCGTTCACTTGCCACAAGACAAGCAAACCTTGCATTATCAGCTCATATTGATGTAGCCAAAGATATTTTAAAAGTTGCGGATTATGATTTGATTATTCTTGAGACATCAGGAATTGGTCAAAGCGATACAGAAATTACAGATCACAGTGATGTAAGCTTATATGTCATGACACCAGAATACGGTGCAGCTACTCAATTAGAAAAAATTGATATGCTTGATTTTGCTGATGTGATTGCTCTCAATAAATTTGACAAGCGTGGTGCTTTAGATGCATTAAGAGATGTAAAAAAACAATTTCAACGCAACCACAAACTATTTGACCAAGATTCAGAGGAAATGCCGGTTTTTGGTACAATAGCCAGTCAATTTAATGATCCGGGTGTGAATGCTTTATATGCCACTATTATTCAAACCGTAAAAAGTAAAACCACCGCAGAATTATCAACTTCATTTGATAGAAATCAAGAGTTGAGTGAAAAAATTTATATCATTACTCCGAAGCGGGTACGCTATTTATCAGAAATTGCAGAGAATAATCGGAGTTACAATCAATGGGCAAAAAAACAATCAGAGATTGCTCAAAAGCTATATGGTATTCATAAAACTATTGCAACTATCAAGGAAGCTAAACTTATTGATTCCGATCGATTAATTAAGGATTTAAAAGAAACATATGAAAAGATAGCGTTAGATTTTGATCCTAAGCTTCAAAATATGATTGACGAATGGGATCAAATTAAGGACTCATACTCTAATGATTTATATACTTATTTAGTTAGAGGTAAAGAAATTAATGTAAAAACAAAGACAGTAACGCTTTCTCATCAGAAAATAAGCAAGATTTGTTTGCCAAAATACCAAGCGTGGGGAGATATTTTAAGTTGGAATTTACAAGAAAATGTCCCTGGTAAATTTCCTTTTACAGCAGGTATTTACCCATTTAAACGTCAAGGTGAAGATCCAACGAGAATGTTTGCTGGTGAGGGTGGTCCTGAGCGTACAAATAAACGTTTTCACTATCTGAGTAGTAACATGCCTGCTAAACGTTTGAGTACTGCATTTGACTCTGTAACTTTATATGGAAATGATCCTGATTTTCGTCCAGATATTTATGGAAAAATAGGTAATGCTGGTGTGAGCATCTGTTGTCTTGATGATGCAAAAAAACTATATTCAGGCTTTGATTTAGCTGATTCAAAAACTTCTGTTAGTATGACAATTAACGGTCCTGCACCAATGCTGCTTGGTTATTTTATGAATGCTGCTATTGATCAGCAATGTGAAAAATATATTAAGGAACATAATTTAGAAGAATCTGTTCGTAAGAAAATAGTAGATCATTTTTCTAAAAAAGGGGTCATTCAGCCTCAATATCATGGAGAATTACCGGAGGGGAATGATGGACTGGGATTAATGCTTCTGGGCGTTACAGGAGACCTGGTTCTTCCCAAAGAAGTTTACGATTTGATAAAAGCCGAAACATTAAAACAAGTAAGAGGAACCGTACAAGCTGATATACTTAAAGAAGATCAAGCTCAAAACACATGTATTTTTTCTACTGAATTTGCTCTGCGCTTGATGGGAGATGTACAACAGTACTTTACTAATAATAAGATTAGAAACTTTTACTCGGTATCAATTTCAGGATATCACATTGCCGAGGCAGGAGCAAATCCGATTACACAACTTGCTTTTACTCTTGCCAATGGCTTCACTTATGTTGAATACTACTTAAGTAGAGGCATGGATATCAATAATTTTGGGCCTAATCTTTCCTTTTTCTTTTCTAATGGAATAGATCCTGAATATGCTGTAATTGGACGAGTTGCTCGAAAAATTTGGGCGAAAGCCATGAAGTTAAAATACAATGCAAATGAACGAAGTCAAATGTTGAAATATCACATTCAGACGAGCGGAAGAAGCTTGCATGCACAAGAAATTGATTTTAATGATATCAGAACTTCGCTTCAGGCATTGTATGCCATTTATGATAATTGTAACTCATTGCATACTAATGCCTACGATGAGGCAGTTACAACACCTACCGAAGAAAGTGTCCGCAGGGCAGTGGCAATCCAATTGATAATTAATAAAGAGCTTGGTTTGGTTAAAAATGAGAATCCCATGCAGGGTTCATTCATTATAGAAGAATTAACAGATTTAGTTGAGGAGGCTGTGCTTTCAGAATTTGACCGTATCACAGATCGAGGTGGTGTTCTTGGTGCAATGGAAACGATGTATCAACGAAGTAAAATACAAGAAGAAAGTTTGTACTACGAAACATTAAAACACAGTGGTGATTTCCCCATTATTGGTGTAAATACATTCTTAAATAGTAAAGGGTCGCCAACCATTTTGCCCAAAGAAGTAATTCGAGCAACAGAAAATGAAAAAAAGATTCAAATCAAGACACTTGAAGATTTAAAAATATTTTATGAGTCTGAATATCAAGACCAGCTATATCAAGTTCAGCAAACAGCATTGAATAACGAAAATCTTTTTGAAGCATTGATGGAAGCATGTAAAGTGTGTTCTTTGGGACAAATCACAACTGCTCTTTTTCAAGTAGGAGGCCAGTATCGCCGAAATATGTAGTCGTTTTATGGGCTTTATGTTAGCTTTGTGAATCATGAAGTCAGTTCCATCTACGTTTATTATAATTTTCCTTATTTTCTGTCAAACAGCGTTAGCGTGGGGACCAACAGGACACCGAGTAGTTGGTTATGTTGCACAACAACATTTGACAAAAAAAGCCAGCAAGAAAGTTAACGAAATCTTAAAATTATACTCGTTAGAAATGTGTGGTAATCATATGGATTTTATTAAGTCAGATACAAATTATAAGCACATGAACAGTTGGCATTATGTAAGTATTCCCGATGGAATGCATTATGATGAATCAAGTAAAAATAAGAAAGGAGACGTGATTGCCACTATTTACCAAATAATGACAGAGTTAAAAACAAAAGAGTTTAACGTTTTTGAAAGTGAGGAGTTTGCAATTATGGCACTCGTTCATATGGTTGGAGATATTCACCAGCCTTTACACGTTGGCTTAGCTGAGGATCGTGGAGGAAATAATGTGAGAGTAGAATGGTTTGGTAAAAGAACAAATTTACATCGCATTTGGGATTCAGAATTGATTAATCATTTGAAACTTAGTTACCGGGAGTTAGGTGATCATATTAATAGAGATATTACACCTGCTCAAGTAAAAATTTGGCAAAAAAATTCAGTGATAGATTGGGCTGAAGAAAGCCAAAAACTTCGCATAGCATGTTATGACTTCGGTGACAAAAAGAAATTAGGTTATAACTACAGTTTCAGACATATCAAAACTATTGAACTTCGATTAGAGCAAGCAGGTGTTCGACTAGCAGGACTGTTGAATGAGATTTACGGTTAATGGATGTGAAGATTCACAGCCAATAATGCTACAATTAGCCCAATACTAATTGCGATTAGTTTATATTTTCCGTAAGAGTGAGTCTCGTTATTTTCGAAAAGGATAGTGGTACTGATATGAAGAAAAACACCGATGATAATTGCAATTAGCGTACTAAATACCTCAGCATAATCGATTAATTGATTTCCAATTAGCATTCCTAACGGTACCATTAACGAATAAAGAGTTATCCAAAAATAATTGGTTTTTTCTTTCGAAAATACACTCTTTAGAACTACGGCTAGAGCAAAAGCTGCAGGTAATTCGTGAAGTCCTATGGCAAAAACAAGGTTGTTTTGTGTGGCCTCTGAAAAGGCATCGCCTCCAAGACCTAGTCCTTCAATAAAAGCATGAAGACTTAAAGCTAGAAAAACAGTTACTGGAAATCCTTTTTTAAATTCATTAAAGTGGAGGTGACCATGTTCAATTCCTTTGCTGAAAAAATCGATAACGATTTGTAAAAAGAATCCACCTAAAATATAATAACCAGCTTGGTTGCCAATTTGATCATAGACCTCTGGAATGAGATTGAGTACGGTGATGGAAATTAGGAAAGCACCACTGAATGCAAGAAATAATTTGAGTTGACGCGTTTTTTCTGACCGAATGGTTAATCCAGCAAATCCCCCAAAGAATGGGAAAAAGAACAATAAAAATAGCCACCAAAATTGCATTGCCGCAATTTTAGTTAATAGTTGTGACTTCAGTGATAGGTTTTTTAGATAAAAGTTACATCTGCAAAATCAAATATCTAAATAAGCATAGGCTAATTTGATAGTGCCGTAGTCTATTTTACCTCCTAGATCTTTAAAGATCACACTCGATTTAATTCGTCCATCAGGGCCATAATTTTCCTCGTTTCCGTTATCCGCATCGGTGTATATTTTTTGGATACGGTCCATGAGGATATCCTCTGGTCTGTATGCTTCAATATTTACCTCAGGATAAGTATCAGATATTTTCAAAATGTGTCCTTGAATAGAAGTAAGAGCCATTCCTCGATACTCACTAATCTCATCCAATGATTTTCCCTCATTGATAAGTTCAATGGTTAGCTGATAGGTATTAATTTTTTTTTCTTTTGCTTGTGTTTTAGATTTATGTTTTTTGATTTCTTTTGGATCGGTGGTTCCTCCACTCGCTACAATATGACTCTTCCATTCCTTTTCAAAATCACTTTCCGATAAGCTATCGATTTCATCACTTAATTCTTGGAAACGTTGATCAGCCTTAAGAGCCAAAGCATCTACTTCGATTGCCATTCGGTTGATTCCTTGTAGTTTGAGGCCATCTAAATCCTTTAGTCGAGAAAGTGCAACATATCCTTGTCCTGGTTCAAAAGCCTTACTCAAATCAATTTCTGCAGCTTCTAATGTCATGCCTTGGCTTTTGTGTACAGTAATTGCCCAAGCTAATCTAAGTGGGACCTGTTCAAAACTCACCAAAGGAGTACCTTTTTCATTATTGATAGACCAAATATCAGGCTTTGCTAAAATTTTACGTTTGTCCATAAGTTGAACCAGAGGAAAAGGGCCATTACCATCTAAATCTTTTTTGAAATCGACTACAACACCCAACGTACCATTCATGATAGAACGTTCATGATTGTTTTTTAGAAACATCACTTTAGCTCCTTTTTTTAGAACTAACTTGTCTTGGACTATCAAAGATTTTACGAAGGATTCCATCATTTTCTGATTACCTTTTTTTGTTGCAAAAAATTCCCAATTTTCCTCCTCCAGCTCAGCTAATTCTTTTTCGTTCATCGCATCTACATCAGCATTGTGAGAATATAATTTGGTGGGTTCAATGGTATGTTCATTAAAGCGAGTTTCTTGAAGCAATTGAACACCAGATTCATCTATTTCATTTTCACGGATTTGATTAAGAATGGTGTTTAATTCATTTTTAGTTTGGCGATATTGTTCGGTGAGGTAACAGACAACTGGCGATGCTTCTACCCATGCTTTACTCATAAAAGCAAATTTTTCACGGCTAGGGATAGCTTCTTTACTAACTGGAGGGAGTTGAAAAAAATCACCGGCAAATACCACTTGCATACCACCAAAAGGCTTAGCAGAATTTCTTAAGTATTTCAGTGCTTGATTTATCATGTCCAATTGGTTGCGGTGTAGCATTGATATTTCATCAATTATGAGAACATGTGTTTTATTTATGTTTTTAGTCAAGTATTGTTTGCCTTGCATAGATTTCAAATCGCTATGCGAGAGTGTATTCTTGATACCAATACCACTCCAAGAATGAATTGTTGTTCCATTCATATGTGTGGCTGCAATGCCTGTACTAGCAGTAATAGCAACGGGTACTTTATGCTCTTTGAGCCATTTAATATAGGAGTTTAGGGTGTATGTTTTTCCAGTACCTGCACTACCAGTGAGGAGTACATTTTTACCTGATTTAAGTATAGATAGAGCTTTTTCTTGAAACATAATTTAGTTTTTTTCCATAATTTTTTGAAGTAGACTAAGAATTATCCATCCAATAAATATTCCTGAAAGTGCACCAATAAAAATATCTCCAGGATAGTGTTTACCGACATATATTTGAGCAAAAGAAATTAGTAAGGCCCATATGAAGAACACCCAACTAGAGTATCGAAGATTACAGGATTCTTTAAAAAACCAACTCAAAACAACAGCCAACCCAAAGTGATTGGTGGCATGAGAGGAGATAAACCCATATTGACCACCACAATCGATCAAACCTCGAATATATTTTGATAAGTCGGGTTCATGGCAGGGACGAAGTCTCTCGAAATAGGGTTTGATAAATCCAGCTGAAAATTGATCAGTCAATGCCACAATTAGTATAGTTGCAGTTAGAATAAAAAGTCCCTTATTTTTATGTTTTTTGAAAATTAGGAATACAAATACCAGATACAACGGAATCCATGTCTTTGCATTTCGAATAATGGGCATTAGACCATCAAAAAATGAATTTGCATAATCATAGTGAATAGTAATGAACAATTGTTGGTCAATATCGATAAGGGATTCTATCACTTGCTAAGTACTAAAATAAATCGGTTGGATGTATGCAAATCAAAAGGTGCTAAATGATAATTCCCAAATTTTTCTTTAACACAAAAACCACAGTTTTTCATCATTTCAACCAATATTTTGGGATGAAGAGCTCTTACTTGTTCCTGATATTCATGGAAGTTTTCATTTATCTTAAACGAAATTTTTTTAGTAATTACGTCATCAATAAGCTCACGTTTTATATGAAAACAGACCGATTCTTTTTGAATGATTTCTTCAGCAACTAAATTATTGAGTACGAATTCGGTATTCATAAAATCAAAAATGAAAAGACCTTTTTCACTTAGTCCTTTATAGATATTTAGAAGTGTTGTTTGATGTTCGTCTAGTGTTTCAAAATATCCAAAACTGGTAAATAAATTGAAGATATAATCATATGATTTTGGTAATTCATTTCGCATATCATGAGTGTAAAAAAATAGGTTATCATTTTCAAATTGCTTAGCATGTCGGATGCTGTTTTCTGAATAGTCGCATCCTTCTACTAAGGCACCCATTTTGTTAAGATGGATACTGTGTCGACCTTTACCACATGCTAAATCAAGCATGGTCTGATTGGGTGAGGGGCTTAAGTATTGGTAAATTTTTTTAACAAAGTTCTCTGCTTCTGTCTGATCTCGATCTTTATATAACAAGTGATAGTATTCACTATCAAACCAAGTCTTAAACCAATCACTCATAAAGCAAAGGTAATCTTATGACTAATTCATGAGAAAATATCTTTAAAATAAAATAGAGTATTATTTTTTATGGAAAGTATTTCTCTAATAGAATTTTTAAATCCGTTAATTGAATTAATTTATAATCAGTGTCTTTTGGCATAATTTTCAAGTAAATCAAGCCTTTTCATCGCACTAAGAATATGTTTATTCTCATTATAGATGTCGTAACACTGGTATGCGTTCCATTCTCGGTCAAAATAGACTGTTCGATAATCAAAATACAATGGCATTGGCTTTTGAAGCCATAGTCTAGTTGTCTCTTCAAGTGGTTGAATGAGTGCAGTGGTATCTGTTGGGTCGTAATTTTGACGTCTTACTCTATTTAATGGTGCATATCCCATCATAATTCTAAAATCATCTGCGTTATACTTTTTGCTGTTTTGCATCATAAACTCACCAAATAAAATAGGTTTCTCTAATCGAACACAACCATGACTCACGGCACGTTGGGTTCTTTTGAAAGCTCTTTTATTCGGAGTATCGTGAAGATAAATACTAAATGGATTATGAAACATGAATTTTACAGTACCCAATGCATTTTTGGGTCCTGGGTCTTGAACAATTTGATATGGAATTTTCATTTTATTAATCTTGCTCCAATCAATGCTATCACTGTTAATGGCAGAATCTCCAAGGTATACTTTGTGTCCAGTTCTACTTAAATGCCCAGGGTCTCTTACTAATTTACCCCACATCTCATTTCGAATGATGCTGAAAGGAATCGTCCAAGTAGGATTGATGATTAAATTGGTAATATGACTAGCAATTTGAGGTGTTTCCATATTTTTAGGAATTTTGTGAACCATACCACTATAAGTGTAGTTTTGAACAAGTGCCTCGTAATTATCAGGGAGGTTTTTGCCAATACACACTTTGAACGATGAAGTACTGTCTCTCCAATTTAAATCGATGACATACTCAGGTAAGTTGATGTAGACAAATGGACGCTTATTGGGTATGTTGAACCATCGTTGGCGTTCTAAATTTGCTCGTATTTGTTGGATATAATCTGTAGGAGTTGAATTGATAATTTGGTAGGTTTTGTAACCCATTATCCCGTCGGGTGTTAAACTATATTTTTCTTGTATTTTTTGAATTTGATCTACAAGTTCATTGGTGTAAAATTGTGTGTCTTTAAGATGTTGAATACTACTATCTGGGAGGTTTTTTTCTTTGAGCTTTTGAATTATTTCTGCAATGATTGGAAAACTATCGCCTTTTTCAATTTTTGGGTAAGCAGAGAAATCAATTTTAGTCGTTCTTAATTTTCTGATTTTGTCTTGTTCATTATGAAGAATCTTAAGAAGTCCTTGGTATGTAGTGTCGTTTTCATGTAGCTTTTCTAGTGTCTGTATTTTATTTCTTTTTTGAAGAAAGGAGTAGTAATTGAGCTTTTTTAAATTGTTAAGTGGTAGTAAGTAAAGTTTTCCAAAAACGTCTTTTGGTCTGGTTCGCCCATTAGCAATATCCTCGTAAATTCGGAGAAATGAGTTAGAAATAATCAACTCACAAGAAGCCAAAAGTTCGTAGGATTCTTTACTTGATTTTAATGAATCGATTTGTTTGCGGTAAAAATTCACTAATGGTAAGAAATAGTAATGGGTTTCCATTCCATGTCTTTCACTATGCATGAATGTGTTTTCAATGTTTGCCCAACTTGAGCTATCCCCTCTTAATGCATCCCACCACAATGATTGATTATCTCTTTGAGCATAAATATGCTTTAGGGTATCCTTAAAGACAAGATAGTCGTCACAAACTATTTTAATAGAGTTTTCAAATTGGTTTTCTATATAGAATGCTAGAGAGTCACGAGTAAGTATGATTTTAGTATCTTCTGTTTCAACGACGATAGTCTGTTTTTTACAAGCAAAAAAAGCAAAGGAGATGAGGATAAAACAGACTGTTTTAAAATGATTGACCCTACTCATGACTAGCAAATTTAAAAAATTATGTTACTAAGTTATCAATTGTAAGGTAAAGATCTGTGTTAAGAATTTTTGAATTGTTCAGATAGTAGGAGGTTGGATGGTAGATAAAAAGGCAACTTCCACCTTTAATTGTGTTAATTATTTTCTTGTTGGAAGATTTTGAAACAGCAGGACATCCAAAGCTTCTGCCTATTCGTTCATTGCGTTTGACAATTTTGGTTGAGATATAGTTTGCTCCATGTATTACAATCCCACGAGAGAATGCATTGGAGTTATAACTTTTTTCGAGTCCGTGTAATTTGAGTGAGAACTTATTTCGGCCCCAGTATGTGCCACCAGTTACGTAAAAACCGAGTGAACTTTTTTGGCTATTATAACGATTGCTAAACGTAGTAGCATAATAATTACCGCTTCTTTTGCCATGAGCAACCCATTCGTTGATTTTTACTTTTTGATGAACTAAGTCTAAAACCCATAATCTTTTTTTATTGCAATATTTTGAAAAATCAATAATTGTAATGAATTGAGTATCTGTTAGTTCCTGAGTATGTTTTAGATGCATAAAACCCCTCATAGCCAAAGCAAATGCTTCAAATGGAATGGTATCTTGATTGGGTTCATACAAAATATTCTGATAAACATTTCTAGTAAACGATTTAAATTCTTCCGATTTGATGGTAATTAACTCTTTTCCATCTTTATCTTTAAAACCATGACCAAAAATGGGAATGGTTTTGTTTTTAAATGCTGTGGAAGAAATCAGAAAAAAGACACAGGCCAAATACTTAGTCATTGAAAGTTTCAATGATTGAACTTTAGAAGACATAGAGTTTAGGCTGTGTAACATTTTTTATTTTACAACGTCGATATATGCAACTGTTGCATTTTTTTCACTGCAACAGGATTTTTTCTTGGATTGAATTGAAGTTTCCTCAGTAGCTTCTTCGTGTGATTCACTGGGATGACTGCCAAGAATTGGAGCAATGATTAAGCCTATTAAACAGGTTAGCTTAATTAGGATATTCATTGATGGTCCAGAAGTATCTTTGAAAGGATCACCAACAGTATCACCAGTTACGGCAGCTTTGTGAGCATCAGAACCTTTGTAAGTCATCTCCCCATTGATTTCAACACCTGCTTCAAATGATTTTTTTGCATTATCCCAAGCTCCTCCGGCATTGTTTTGGAAGATAGCCCAAAGTACTCCACTCACAGTTACTCCAGCCATATATCCTCCAAGCATTTCTGCAACGAGTTGATTGTTTTCAGGGTAGACAAGCTTACCAATTATTACAACTGCAATTGGAAATCCAATGGTTAATATCCCTGGTAGCATCATTTCTTTGAGCGATGCTTTAGTTGAGATATCGACACATTTACCGTAATCTGGTTTTCCAGTACCTTCCATAATACCTGCAATATCTCTGAATTGTCTTCTTACTTCCTCAACCATTTCCATAGCGGCTTTACCAACGGCATTCATTGCAAGTGCTGAGAACACTACTGGAATCATAGCACCTACAAAAAGCATTGCTAAAACAGGAGCTTTGAAGATATTAATACCATTAATGCCTGTAAAAGTTACATAAGCAGCAAATAGGGCTAAAGATGTGAGAGCAGCAGAAGCAATAGCAAATCCTTTACCAGTTGCCGCTGTTGTATTTCCAACAGAATCTAAAATATCGGTTCTTTCTCTGACAATAGGTTCTTGCTCGCTCATTTCAGCAATACCACCAGCATTATCAGCAATTGGACCAAAAGCGTCAATAGCTAATTGCATTGCAGTAGTAGCCATCATAGCAGACGCTGCAAGTGCAACGCCATAAAATCCAGCGAACGCGTATGATGCCCAAATAGCGGCAGCGAATAATAGTACGGATGAAAAAGTTGATATCATTCCTGTAGCTAGACCCGCAATAATATTCGTACCAGCTCCAGTACTTGATTGTTGTACAATCTTTAAGATTGGTTTTTTACCTAATCCTGTGTAATATTCAGTGAATGAAGAAATTGCAGCTCCAACAATAAGTCCAACTACCGTTGCAAAGAAAACACGAGTAGAACTGATTGATTTTAATCCTTCTCCAAAGTAGTTCATTTGCATGGTGTCAGGTAGCATCCAAGTTACAAGACCATAGCATGCAACCAACACTAAAAATATTGAAGTCCAGTTACCAATATTCAATGCTTTTTGTACATCAGCTTCTTTGGCATCATTATTTGATATTTTTACGAGGAATGTTCCAATAATCGAGATAATAATCCCAGCTCCAGCAATAGCTACTGGAAGAAGAATAGGACCAATTCCACCAAATATATCTGAAACAGCTCCGCCCATGTCATTAATCACATAATTACCGAGCACCATAGCAGCAAGAACAGTAGCAACATAAGAACCAAATAAGTCAGCACCCATTCCAGCAACATCACCTACGTTGTCTCCTACGTTATCGGCGATAGTTGCAGGGTTTCGTGGATCATCTTCAGGAATACCTGCTTCAACTTTTCCAACAAGGTCAGCTCCAACATCGGCTGCTTTGGTATAAATACCTCCACCAACTCTTGCGAACAATGCAATTGATTCAGCTCCTAATGAAAATCCAGCAAGTGTTTCAAGAACTATAGTCATGTCTGAAGTAGATGTCCAAACACCACCCATAAATAGGTTGAAGAAAAGAATGAATAACAAAGTAAGTCCTAGAACAGCTAGTCCAGCAACACCTAATCCCATTACTGTACCTCCACCAAAAGAGATGTTCAAAGCATTTGGCAAACTACTTTTAGCGGCTTGCGTTGTTCTAACATTTGTTTTTGTAGCTATTTTCATTCCCATGTTACCAGCAAGGGCTGAGAAAACAGCACCGATAATAAATGCAGGAATAATTAAATAGTCAGTGGTCGGAACAAAGTAGGCAATAACAGCTAGGAGAATACTTGCACCTAAAACAAAATAAGTTAGTAGTCTGTATTCTGCCTTTAAAAATGCTAATGCACCTTCATAGATGTGATCTGCAATTTCCTTCATTTTACCGTCACCTGCATCTTGCTTCATGACCCACTGTTTTTTGTATGTCATATAAAGAAGTCCTAGAACTGCCATTGCTATTGGCATGTAAATCATCATTGATCCCATAAATTATTTTTCTATTTGTTTCGCAATTTTTAATTAAAGCCTGCGAAGATAAGATTTATATCATAATACCTGTTTATTTATCACTAAAAAATAGGATTCTTTAATTTTAAAATTCATAATTTAAAATATTAAAATGTAGGCCATAATTGTAAGTTAAACAATGTCGATATTTTTATGTTATTAAAGTAATATTTCATAACATACAAATATTTATAATCTTATTTTCGCGACATCAATGGATTACATCCGAAATTTTTGCATAATAGCACACATCGATCACGGTAAAAGTACGCTTGCTGACCGCTTACTTCAGACAACTGGAACAGTAAGTGATCGTGATATGAAAGAACAAACTTTAGATGATATGGATATTGAACGTGAACGTGGGATTACCATTAAGTCTCATGCTATCCAGATGGATTATATCCATGAGGGAGAAAAGTATGTTTTGAACTTAATTGATACTCCTGGTCATGTTGATTTCAGCTATGAAGTGAGTAGAAGTATTGCTGCCTGTGAGGGAGCACTACTCATTGTGGATGCAGCTCAAGGAATTCAGGCACAGACCATATCTAATTTATACCTAGCTCTTGAGCACGAACTTGAAATTATTCCAATTCTCAATAAGATGGATTTGCCCGGAGCAATGCCTGAAGAGGTGAAAGATCAAATCGAAGAACTTATTCTCTGTGGTAGAGAAGATATTATAGCTGCCAGTGGCAAAACAGGGATGGGTGTTCATGATATCTTATCTGCTATTATTAATAGGATTCCACCCCCTCAAGGAAACCCGAATGCCCCACTGAAAGCATTAATATTTGATTCTGTATTCAATCCGTTCAGAGGAATTATTGCATATTTTAGAATTATTGATGGAGAGTTGAACAAAGGAGATAATATTCAATTTATCAACACCCAGAAAAGCTATTTTGCTGATGAGATAGGAGTGCTTCGGTTGGAGCAAGAACCTAAAGAAGTAGTTAAAACAGGTGATGTTGGCTATATCATATCTGGGATAAAGGAAGCTAAAGAGGTAAAAGTTGGAGACACGATTACCCTTCTCAAAGAACCTACTACAGATGCCATCAAAGGATTTGAAGATGTTAAGCCAATGGTTTTTGCAGGAATATATCCAGTAGATACCGAAGACTTCGAAGAGTTGAGAGATTCCATGAGCAAGCTTCAATTGAATGATGCTAGTTTGGTGTTTGAGCCTGAAAGTTCAGCTGCGTTAGGCTTTGGATTTCGATGTGGTTTTTTAGGGATGCTTCATATGGAAATTATCCAAGAACGATTAGAACGAGAGTTTGGAATGACGGTCATTACTACTGTTCCCAACGTGAGTTATCATGCATATTTAAAAAAAGATCCTGACAAAATAGTGGTGGTTAATAACCCTACGGACTTACCTGAACCCAATTATTTGGATCATGTAGAAGAACCTTATATTAATGCTCAAGTAATCACATCAGCAGATTATGTAGGTTCTATCATGTCTCTTTGTATCGATAAGCGAGGAATACTCAAAAATCAAGTATACTTGACTTCAAATCGAGTAGAATTGACCTTCGAAATGCCAATGGCAGAGGTTGTTTTTGATTTTTATGATAAGCTAAAAAGTGTAAGTAGAGGGTATGCAAGTTTTGACTATCATCCAATAGGTTATCGACAGAGTATTTTAGTAAAATTAGATATTTTATTGAATGCTAAGGTTGTAGATGCGCTTTCAGCTGTTATTCATCGTGATAAAGCTTACGAATTTGGAAAGAAAATTTGTGAAAAGCTAAGAGAGTTAATTCCACGCCATCAGTTTGAGATACCAATTCAAGCCGCTATTGGAGCAAAAGTAATATCACGAGAAAATATTCGAGCGATGCGTAAAGATGTAACTGCCAAATGCTATGGAGGAGACATATCTAGAAAACGTAAATTACTCGAAAAACAGAAAAAGGGTAAGAAACGAATGCGACAAGTAGGAAATGTCGAAATTCCACAAAGTGCATTTATGGCTGTATTGAAAATTAACGATTAATTTTATTTAGCGTTTTTACTTATAATACCCTGCGTTAGCCAATTCGCAATGGCTTGACGATTATTGACAATCAGAAGTCGTTTTTGATCAAATTCATTAGTAATATTACCTAGTTCAATATAAACAACAGGAGGTTTAGATTCTCGAAGTGTATGTAGATTTCGCCCCCTAACAACACCCCTGTATCCTCGATTAGATTGATGTTCTTCATATTCAGATTTGATGGTGCGATACATTTCTTGAGCAAGATCTTTTCCTTCATTACTTCCTGGGTAATAGTAGAAGAAAATATCTACTTTCTGACTTTCATAACGACTGTCAATATGAATTTCTACAACACGTTGTATTATAGCTCCTTGTTTTTTGTGATTATAATACAACTGATTAATCTTACTTGATCGTTGTCTTAATCTTCTGACCTGATTTAGAGGAATGCTCTGGTTGAACCATACGGTTTCATCTTTATCATTTTCTAAGAATTCTTCGTCTCTTATTCCATCTTTATCACGAGTAATCACATATACAGTTGCACTATGTTGTAATAGCCTGCGAGCGAATCGTAATGTTACATCATACGCATATTCATCTTCACACAATAAATGACCGTCTTTTTTACCGATGGCCCCAGGATCTGGACCACCATGGCCACTTATTAAATAATAAACTTGACCTTTTAGCTTTTCACTAACTATAGGTGTCTTTTCGTATTCATCACCAAAAATAGGAAATGTTTCAGTTCGAAGAATTGGCCCTTCAATCTCTTTTAATTCGTTATTATTTTTTGTATTTAAAACCTTAGGTAATTTCTCAATAGAATCACTTTTTATAGTTTTTATCTCGTCTGAATTACAGTTCCACACATGAAGAGGAACCCATAATACTCTATCTTCTCTAAAGTCGAATTCCCTCAAACCTTTTTCATGAGCATTTTCATTGAAATGTTGGATATAAACTGCTAAATCATAGTCGTTATTTCCAATTGTAGTTCGGATACTTCTACCATTATATTCAAATACTTTAATGGGTAATTTATAGGATTTATTGAGTATTAGATGACTATTCCGCTCAAGGTTATTAAGTTTTAGAAACGTATCTATATTACATGTATAGTTACTTATATCAAATCTGTTCAGTAATAATGAAATTCCGTCTCCTTGTTTTGCTTTTGAAGTAAGGTAATTTTGGGAGTATCCAAAGTAGGATAATGTGAAAAGTAAGAGGAGTATCAAGTATTTATGTAATAGACCAGCCATTAGTTCCTGTTAGTGGAACAAATTTAAAACGACCGTGAGTAGTTTCTTGATATTCGTTATCACCAACTCGATGGACAAGTATCATTTTTTGGACATCCAAATCACCAACAGGGGCTACTAATTTTCCGCCTATTTTGAGTTGGCTTAATAGTGATTTAGCTAATAATGGGGTACCTGCAGTAATAATGATTTTATCAAATGGAGCTAATTCTGGAATTCCCAATGATCCGTCTCCTAGAATAGTAGAAATATTTAATCCTAATTTTATAAATAATAATTTAGCTTTTTTATGGAGAATTTCTACGGTTTCAATTGTATGAAGTTGAGCTCCCATAATTCTCAATACTGCAGCTTGATATCCAGAACCTGTTCCAATTTCTAGAATCTTATCACCAGATTGAATATCCAAAAGTTCAGTTTGCTTAGCTACAGTATAGGGTTGTGAAA
>CAJXBI010000017.1 GCA_913050005.1 uncultured Bacteroidota bacterium | reverse complement strand
ACTATAATTATGGAAGACTTTTAAAGGATTATAATCCGCAAAATCCTTTTGGAGAGCCTACCTTATTGCCTTCTAATTTGGAGGGTGGTCTGGGGATATTCGCTTTAAGTTCTGGAGTGGTTATCCAAATTAGGTAACCAATGAATTTTTAATAATTGAGGTAAAAAATGATCGTCCGTCTGTGTTGCGTAACACTTCACTAGCAGCACGTTCTGGGTGAGGCATCATGCCAAACACATTAAATCCTTCGTTGGCAATTCCTGCGATGTTTTGAATTGATCCGTTGGGGTTGTCCTTGTCACTTACCTGACCGTTTTCATCAGCATAACGGAAAATAATTTGGTTATTATTTTCCAATTGAGTAATGGTCTTTTCGTCAGCATAATACCTTCCTTCAGCATGTGCTATAGGTATTTTGAAGGCAGATTTATGCGTTAGTTCATGAGAGATAACGGTATCTGTATTTTCACATTTTAGAAATACATTTTTACAAATGAAGGTCTGATTTTCGTTTCTGAGAAGAGCTCCTGGTAACAAGCCACTTTCACATAGAATTTGAAATCCATTGCATATGCCCATAACAAATCCACCAGCATTTGCATGAGCAATAACACTTTCCATAACAGGAGATAATTTGGCAATGGCACCACTTCTTAGGTAATCTCCATAAGAGAATCCGCCAGGCACAAAAATGTGAGTACAACCATGCAAATCTGTATCTTTATGCCAAAGCTTTACTGTTTCTTGATCGCTAACTTGGTTCAACACATTAATAAGATCTTGATCACAATTACTTCCTGGGAAAATGATTACACCAAATTTCATGAAACAAAATTAATTTAAAACATGATTTTATAGGGAATAGAGATGAGTTAGGTAATACTCAAGAAACTAACAAGTGGTTAATATTTTCGTGCTACCATGATACCATCTCGCACTGGAACCAATATATTTTCTACACGTGGGTCACTTTGTACTTTTGCATTAAAGTGGTCTAATTCACGAGTGTCGCTATCTGTTTTGATTGCCTCTTGGTCAATGACTTTTCCGCTCCAAAGTACATTGTCAGCAATAATGATACCCCCAGATGGTAGTTGATCGATGAGTAGATCATAATAATTAGAATAATTTTCTTTATCAGCATCGATGAATACTAAATCAAATTTTTCTTGAATTTTTGGGATGATATTTATAGCATTTCCAATATGAAGTTTAATTTGATCTGCATAAGCAGATTGGTTGAAATATTTTTGGATGCGTGTTTCTAATTCTTCGTTAATATCTATGGTATGCAATACCCCGTCTTTGGTTAACCCTTCTGCTAAACATAATGCGGCATAACCCGTATAAGTCCCAATTTCTATAACAACTTTTGGTTGAATCATCTTCGAGAATAGACTTAATAATCGGCCTTGTAGGTGTCCGCTCAACATTCTTGGGGCTAAGACATTGGTATGTGTATCTCTATTTAAGGACTTTAATAATTTGTTTTCTGGAGTAGTATGTTGTTCAGCATACTGGCTTAATTTTTTATCAATGAATTCCATGAGTGTATTATTTAGAAATTTGAAAACTAGCTTCAATCAAACTGTGATCACTTTTGATGGAGGTTGAGGATTGGTAATCTGTACAGACAAGCTCACTATCATAAAAAATGTAATCTATTCTTAAAAATGGAAGGGGTTTTAGGTAGGTAGCTTCCCAACCAGACCCTTTTTCAACAAAGGCATCTTTTCTGCCTTCTTTAAACTGTTGGTAGATAAAGCTTTGCGGCGTATCATTAAAATCTCCCAATATAATTACAGGATAAGGGCTATTATCAATGGCCTCAAGAATAGTCTGAGTTTGGATGGTACGGAGTTGTGATTGTTTCTTTAGTCGATCAATAAATGCAAAGGCGTAGGTTTTATAATCATTATTTAAATCACTGTGCATCAAGGTTTGGTAGTCTTTTGGAGATACACTGTTGGATTGAAGATGCACTCCCACAAATCGAATGATTTGACCTTCAACATCAACATCAAATTGCACCGCAAGGTTGTTGGTACTGTGATTATATTTGATTCGTTCACAATTTAAAATAGGGTGTTTAGAAACTAATTTTAAACCATAGGCGCTCTTTAGATTATCTTCTTGGGTATTGACAAAATGCTGGTGTGGGAATGCTATTTTATTAATATTTCCTTTATTATTTAGCCATTCAACAAGAAGAGCAACATCATATTTTTGATTAGTTAAATATTGATCAATTGCTACTGAGGTATTATCACTATTATAAGTCTGTTGTACATGGGTATTGAAGCTACATATTTTGATATCTGAGGAAATATTTTTATTGGTACTAAATTGTACATTTCGTGTAATGAATTGAAATCCAACGATTAAAATCAAAGCATTATAGATTCCTCTTCTTTTGAACGATAAAATCCATAGCAATAGAAATATGATATTAATGCCTAACCAAAATGTGTAGGTTAGTCCAAAAAAAGAAATGATCCAAAATTCTTGAGGATCAATAAAGGGTGATAAGTATGATAGGGAAAGACCTAATATCGCAATAGCATTGATTAAATTTAAGAATGTCTTGATCAGTATTTTCACTCGCTGGCTTTAAAGAGAACATCTTTTTCGCTATTGCTCAAACTATCATATCCACTTTGTGATATTTTATCAAGAATGGCGTCAATTTCATCTTGGTTTGGTTTTGGCTTTTTGTCCGTGATGATTGGTCCTCTCATTCGTTCATCTCTTTTTTTATCCCAAAAAAATGAAGTTTGGTTGAGGTTTGGTCTGGTGATTTTACCTTGCAGATTGAGTATGAAAATCAATCCAAAAATTGCTCCACCAATATGAGCAAAAAGCCCTCCTGTGTTGTCACTTACCGGAAACATATACAAATCTCTAAATACAAAAAAGAGTGCAACCCATCGAAGTTCTACATTAAATAGTCCAAAAGGTCGGATTTGATATCTCGGAAGAAAGGTGCCCGTTGCTACTAAAATTGCGGTCACTCCACCCGATGCTCCAAGTAATTTTTTGTAGCCCACAACTTCACTAAAAACAGGAAAAATATTATAGCTTATTACGAAAAGCATAGCACCTGAAATGCCTCCATATAAAAATATTTTCCAGATTTTTTTGAAGTCCATGAAGTCTTCTAATATTCTACCAATGAAATATAGTAGTATCATATTTCCTAGTAAATGCCAGAATCCTGCATGAAAGAAAATATTCGTTAATAGTGTCCAAGGTCGGATGATGAGTTTTCCTAAATTACTTGGGATATAGAAGTAGGTTAACATTTCTTCAGGAGCAAATCCTGATAATCGAGCAATCACCCCCACAAATACAGTAAATATAAAGGCCCCCAAATTAATCATGATGATTTGGCGAACGGCAGAATTACCCTTATTAAACTCTAATTGTATTTTTTCCCAAGTAGTCATTTGGTTTAATAAAACGAACTGCGGTTATTTTTATTCCAATATTGAACAAGAATAAACCCAAAAAGTGCACCACCGAGATGAGCAAAATGAGCTACACCAGCTTGAAAACCACTAATGCCAGCAAATAATTCAAAGATGGCATAACCAATTACGGCCCATTTAGCTTTGATAGGGACTGGGATGAACATCAAAAAAAGTTCTGTATTGGGCCAATACAGTGCAAAGGCAACCAGTATTCCAAATAATGCTCCGGATGCACCTACAGTAGGTTGATTAACATTTACTAACCCTTGAGTTATTTCATGATCTTGAACCAAAGTATGTAATATTACTGCTCCAAGTCCTGTGATTAAGTAGAAGTTTATAAATCGTTTAGCCCCCCACATTTGCTCTAATCGGCTACCAAACATAAAGAGCCCAAACATATTGAATAATAAGTGTGTGAAACTCCCATGCATGAACATATGGGTTATAATTTGCCATCCATGGAAATAATTGCTTTTATAATTAAATAGTGCTAAGTATTTGTACATGGTTTCGCCACTGTAAATGGTAGCAATAAACAGTAAAACATTAATGGCTATAATATTTCTTGTTATCTCCGGAATACCAAAACGATTACTATTAAGTTGCATGATTACTTATCTATTGAAAAAAACGTTCCAAACTCTGTTTTGTTAGCTTTACGGAAATTGTTTTACCTGATTGATCGATTGTTTTTTGATTGCAGTGTAGTAAATCATTTAGTAAAGCCTGCATTTCAGTTTGGTTCAAGGCCTTACCTGTCTTAATGGCAGCATTTTTTGCAGCTGCTTGTCTCAACGCATCTTTTTTAGCAATTTTTAAATCCTGAAAGTTGGTTTTAAAGTCTTCAATAATTTGAAGAATCACATAAGCACCGTCTTCTTTGCTTAATTCACTCGGCAATCCATTGATGATGATAGTTGATTGTCCAAACTCACTGATATCAAACCCGAGAGCGTTAATATCTTTTTGTATTTCTAAATACAACGCAAAGTCAGATTGACTTAATTTAATTGTTCTTGGGAAAAGTAGTTGCTGTGAAGAAACCGAATGAGTGGAAGCATAGCGTTCATAAAGTATTTGTCTATGAGCTCGATGTTGATGAATTAAGTTTAGCTCACCTTCAATTTTAGCTACGAGGAATGAATCTTGAATTTGGAAGATTTCAAAATGATGATATACAGTTTCGGTAGTTTTTTCGGTCTGAGTAAAAAAAGATTTTTGTTTTGGAGGATGAATTGGTGTATTGAGAATTTCATCCAACTTTTCCCAGCTGGTAGGAGTTTTTTGTTTTTTATGTCCAAATGGGTTGAAATTTTGATCAATATTTGGATTAATAAAAGCAATCTGGTCATTAAGATTTTGGGTTGGTTTTACCGCTGATGCATTCAACATTTGAGTATCTGTGGGGATTACAAAGTGAGTCCCAATCGTTTTTTTAATAACAGATTGCAATAAAGTATATACATGCCTTCCATCTTCAAATTTAACTTCGTGTTTAGTTGGATGAATATTGACATCAATTTTACGGGGGTCAACATTTAAAAATAGAATATAAAAAGGATATTTTTTTTCTTCCAACAGGCCTCCATATCCGGATATAATGGCATGGTTGAAATAAGGATCTTTGATAAACCTACCATTGGCAAATAAATATTGATTGCCTCTTGTTCTTTTGGCAGTTTTTGGAGTTCCTATGAATCCGTTTATTTCAACGATATCCGTATTTTCATTGGTTTGAATAAGTTCTCCCTCCTTTAGGATAAATAAGTCGTTGACACGCTTTTCTAAATCTCCACCTTCTAGTTTTGATAAATTCTTACCTTGATTAGAATACTCAAATGTGATTGCAGGGTAGGCAAGTGCTATTCGTTGAAATTCCTCAAAGGTGTGTTTGGTTTCAACGGATATACTTTTAAGGAAATTTTTTCGAGCAGGAATATTATAAAATAGATTTTTAACGGCAATAGAAGTTCCTTGAGTAGCGGCTGTGTTTTCTTGATTAATAAATTTTCCTGCGTTTATGGTGATTCGAGTTCCTGTATCTTCCTCTGCATATTTAGTTTTCATTTCAACTTCACTTATTGAGGCGATACTTGCCAAAGCTTCTCCACGAAACCCAAGAGTATTTAAATTATACAAATCATCTGCTTTTGTAATCTTAGATGTAGCGTGTCTTTCCCAACACATTCGAGCATCAAATGCATTCATTCCAACGCCATTATCATCGACTTGAACAAGGGTACAGCCACCATTTTTTATAAATAATTTAATAATTGTTGCTTGAGCATCAATTGCGTTTTCTAATAATTCTTTAACAACCGATGCGGGTCTTTGAACAACCTCACCAGCAGCTATTTGATTAGCTGTCCTATCAGGAAGTAGTTGTATTTTACCTGCCATCAGTTCTACTATTTGGTAAATCCTTTTATGACAAATTCTAATACATTAGAATTCAGAAGTTTATAAGAAATAGCACTAAGAAGAAGGATGATTGTACCTAATCGGAGTAAATAATTTTTTTGAGAAGTGGTACCGTAGCGTTGAGAATTTTGTTTGGCATTGTAAAGTTTACGAATATTTTCTTTTGCCCTGTTTTCATTAGTTTTAAGATCCCCCATTTCTCTTTTTATTTCTTGCACTCTAGCATGTAGTTCTTCTTTCTGTTCATCGTAATAAACAGGGGTGTACTTAAATTTTCGGTATTTGGGTAATCGAGAAAACCGTAGATTTATCATGCTGTTCAAAGGTAATAAATTCGTCTAGAACTAGCAATTACATAGAGGTGCAATATTTTTTGTTCAGTTGATCCGCAACCACAATTTTATGTTCCAATGCTTTTTCGAATTCTTCACATGCAAATTCTATTTCTTTAATTTGGAGGTATAATTTACCTTTAAGATAGTGAACCATTTTGTATGTTGGAATAAGTTTTTCTACAGCATTATAATCTCTTATGCTCCCTTTTATATCGTTCAATTGAATTTTCAACTCAGCTCTTCTTTTGTATAAATCACCAGATATTTTATCCGCGTTGATGGCTTTATTTAAATCTACGAGTGCTTTATCTTTTTTACCACTTGCAGTATATGCCTCTGCCCTTAATTTGAGAAAGGAACTATTATTTGGTTTTTTTAGTATACCAGAAGTGTAATCTGCTATGGCCTCATTGTATTTTTTTGAGTGATAATAAGATTGTCCTCTGAAATAATAGGCTTCTAAAAATATGGGATTTAGTTGGAGTGTTCTTGTGAAGTCTTGGATTGCAGAAGTGTATCTTCTTGCATTATATGCAGATGTCCCTCTGTTGAAATAACCTCTGAAATCAGTTGAGTTTAGTTGAATGTATTTAGTGTAAAGATTATACGCTTTCGTATAGTCTCGCTCGAGTGAGGCTTTATTTGCTTTGATAAGGATCTCACTCCCTTGTTGTGCAGCACTTCGAAGAATTAGCAGAACTAGTAATAAGGTGGCAAAGGTGGGTTTGGATTTAAGCATTGATAATTAAACACATTAGTTAGATGAAAAGTATTATTTTTTTTGATTTATTGGTCTCGTTTAGCATAAATAGATTCTGAAAATAAGATAAATTGTTGAATTGCTTTTTGAAAATCCGCTTTATTTTCGATCATCGATAAGTGACCACTATTCTTGATTACGTTGACCTGTGATCGCATACAAATGGAAGCCTGATTTAAAATTTCGTGTTTGGGATAATGCTCGTCTTTATCACCAAGAACAAATAATACGGGTGATTCAATTGAGGGTAATATGTGTTTGCGATCTGCCCGATTTGACATAGCCTTCATTCCTCTTATAATACTATTTTTAGGAGTGTTTTTAATCACGTGTATCAAATTTTCAGGGATGAGTGATTGATTGTCTTCAGCGACTAAATTTTTTATGAATAATCGAAAAAAGTCATTTAGACCATGCTTTTCAATAAAGTCGATGGACTTCTTTCTATTTTCTTTTTTTAAAGAATCATCACCAAGGCTTGTTGAATTAATCAAACCTAAACCTGAAAAATTATGCGGGTTGTTGAACACATATTCGCAAGCAACATATCCGCCAAGTGAATGTCCAAAAATGATCGGTTTTTCTATGTTTTCAGATTGAAGGATTTGAAATACATGATTTGCTAGTTCAGTGATTGTTCCCAATTTTTCATTGATACTTTTTCCAAAGCCTGGCAAATCGATACTAATACACGTGTATTTTTTTGAAAAATAATGGATTGTATTTTCCCATATCGTCGAATCCTCACAAAAACCGTGTAAAAAACAAAGGTGGGGACCGTTCCCCACCTTTGTGTATGAAATATTCTTATATTTTTTGTTCAAATTAATTGTAGAAACGATATCTCAAATCAACAACTTCTCCTTTTTCAACAATAGTATTTCTTAATTTTTGTTGAATTTCTTGTTTAATTTGATCCGTGATTTGAAGTTTCAGATCTTCAGCATCTGTTGCCTCGTATTGATTATCGCTATTTAGATATACTACAGCTACTGCTCGTTCTCCTTTGATTATATTTGACTTTCCACCAACTTTAAGTCCAAAAATAGTACCCGATATAACGAGGTCTCTACCAATGTATGGTATACTAGAATTTGTAAAAGAAGCTGCAGGAATAGAAACAGGAGTTGTTTCTAACTCATTGGCTAATTCGTCAGAATTAGAAGATTTTTTTAATGCTTCATACATACGTGCATGCAATTTTTCTGATTTTTTCTGATCTAATAGGATATCTTCAATTTCAGAACGTCCTTCATCTATGTCAGCTAAGCCTTCTACTTTTATGTTTGTTATTCTGGCTACGTAGTAGTTGCCGTCTATATCTATAATACTTGATAAGTCCCCCTCATTAGTTGCTTCGTCAAACAACCATTTTGCAATTAAATTTGGGTTGCTCACTCCCGGAATAGCAAGTGAACTTTCTTTTATGCCATTGGCAACACGTTTAGTTAACCCAAGCTCTTCAGCAACTTCTTCAAATGATTTTTCGCCATTTACTTTTGTTAAAAAATCACCAGCCATTTTGTAGTATTCTCCGTCAGTTTTAGTACTAGAAAATATTTTTTGGTCTACAACAGCAACTTGAACAGTTTTTCTGCTGATTTGGGAAGTTGCCTTTCCGATGTGAACGCCTTTATTGGATCGCAAAATAAAATAATTGCCTTTAGGAGATTTGAATAGCCGGTTTATTAGCTTACTTGGATAAGCTCTAGAATCTTTAGTAACCCATCCCAAATCACCACCATTACCTCTTGATGCGTCGTAATTTTTCTTATTTGCCTCAGCCTCAAACGTAGTGGCTCCAGCTTTAATTTGAGAAATTAATTCTTGGGCACTTTTTTCAGCTTGGGCGGTATCTGTACCTGCTACATTTATTAAAATATGACTGCCTCTGATGGAAGACACACTGTCTGTGCCAATATCTGTTACTTTGTATACACTGTAAATGCCATTCTCTTGAATTGGTCCTAATACCTCACCAACACTAGCAGAAAATATATTATCTTCTATTGATGCCAGAAATGATCCTCTTCTTTGGAAGGTTTTATTGAATGGAGTCTCACTATTCATGATACTTACGAATGCAGAATCGTCATTTGTTTCTGTAAATTTCTGAGCAATTTCTTTAGTCTGAAATATCATATCCATTGAATCCTCTTTTGATGGAATAACATTTAAACGGATGTATTCAATATCTCTGCTTGCACCTCTTCTATATTTTATTGAATGATCTTTCATGTACGAAAGAATTTCGCTATCGCTAACTGATAATATTGAATCTTTGTATTGATTATATGGAAGGTTTACAACCGTTGCATTTTTAGTCTGGTTATTATCTCTACCATAGTTTGCAGCTTCTAAATCTGTGGTGTATACCGAGCTCATAATTAGCTGATTATATTTCTGAGCAATCAGACTAGTAGTAAATTGTTGTTGGAAGCTATTCCAGTTTTGAAGAGCCTCTGGATTTGAATTAATGTCTTCCTTCAAAAAACGAACTAATCGTTGTTTGTCAAATTGGTTTGTTTCAGGGTTTCTAAATGATTGTTGTATTTGTGGATGTGTGTTGTCTCCAATGGTCAAATCTTCTAATTCAGCAAGACTAACAGTTAAAGCTAATTTTTCATACTCTGGTTCGATCAAGCGAGATTCGATAATCGTATTCCAAGCCTGTTGTTGATACTGCTTTGACATATTTTCATCAAAAGCAATGCCTGGATTATTTTGAATAAGTTGAGCTTTCAGAGCTTCATAAGTTTGATTGTACTCATCATAACTTATAGGTTCGTTAGAAATCTCTCCAACACTATTATCATTGGAACTAAAGATACTCGACCCAGAGCTTACTAGGTCGGTCAGTACGAATGCTAACATGGCAATACCAATTACAAGAAGTAAACACCCTGTTTGATTTTGTATTTTTTGCAATACACTCTGTTCTTCATTATTATGTTTATATGACATGAATTTCGTCTTTAAAAATGGAATGCAAATTAAGTTGTTTTGTGCTAAAACTCAAAGAATTAAAGTCTGGAAATCTTTACTCATATCTATATTTTAATTTGGATATATTTTATATACAACTATCTTTAAATCAGTTATTTAAGTTAATAAGCTTGCCCTTATACCGATCAATTATTTGATTATTCTGAATGTCTCTGATTTTATAATTGATTCGAGTTGATCTTTGAAATGAACCTTTATATACAATAAAATCTTGATTGACAACTTCTAGGTTTTGTATTTCTTTTTGGTGATGGACTAAAATTTTATGTCTATTTCGGGTTTTTATTTTACAGCTAAACGTGCAGGGTGCTTGAATATTGATTGCCCATTGTATAGAGTCTTTATTCCGCATTAACGAATGACTAATTGGGCTATATTTTTTGTTCTTAATTAATTCACTTGTGTTGCTTATAAATAATTCGATGGCAGAGTTTTTATTATTAAATGTAGGATAGATAATTACTAGGGTGTCGTTTTGGCAATCAAGATCAATGTAATCTCCATAAAAAAAGTTCTTCCCTGGGAGAGGTATACTTTTGGAAGTAATTCTATATAAATTATTTCGATTAGAATCTTTGAGGTTAAAGCGGTTTAGTGAAATGTCATAAAAGAGATTTTCGTCAGAATACGTCTGATCATAATACACAATATACACGTCGCCGTTTTGGTGGTCTATATTGATGTTTGGGAAATATTGATGGCTATTAATTTTACTGATACGTATTTTTTGGCTCCATGATGTCCCTTTGTTCTTGGAATACATCAGCCAGACATCAGCATTGCCTGCTTCTTCATCAGCCCAAGTGATATAAATAATTTCTCGATTAGTATCGCAAGCTAAAAAGGGCATTCCATTTGCTCTGAATATATTGGGCATTTCCATATTCCATCCTTCAATTTGAGATGCAATTTTTTGGTCTTTTCCCCAAGTTTCTCCTCCATCAATACTTATATCAAACCAAATTTTTTCATGTCCTGCCCAAGCGGCATAAATTTCACCATTTGAGCCTACTGCTGTTGTTGCTCCTTCGAGCGTATTGTCTCCGTCTTGACAGTCACCAATAGTATCAGAAATTGTAATTGCAATTGAAAAGGAATCAAATTTTGGTACGTATTTAGAAAACCGAATTCGACTAAAATCAGAGCTATCTTTACTATTGTATTTGTCAAATTCTGTCCACGTTACATAGACATTTCCTTTAAATTTTTTGGAATGATTATCAGAGCTTAACCAGGGTTTATCTTGCATTTTAGGAGGATTGTAACCGACTGAATAGGAGCTTTCTCTCCATGGGGTAATACTATGAATTTTTTGAACAACAATTCGGTCAAACCATTCACCATATTTTTTATTTTGAGTTTTGGATAAATGAGCATAAAATAAATCATTATCGGAATAATGTAAAACAGGGTCACCATATACTCCAAGTGTTGATTTAGCTTGGGTATTTTTAAAACTTTCAGCCCCTTTTTTGAGGTAATAAAGTTGGTTTATATTAGCTGCTGCGATTATTTTATTTGAGTTAGATTGAGGGGATAATACAACGGTTGGTTCATTAGAGTTCATGCCCAATGTTATCGTTTCTTGTCCATGTAGAACAGATGGATAAAAGATTATAACAATAAAACAAAAAAGAGGGGGTAAATAGTATTGTTTATTCATTACTTAATAAGTTCAACAATTCCTGAAATTGGGTTACTATTTTTTCCGTGCCAAACTAAGTAAAAGTAGGTAGATGCGGGTAGTAAATTAGAAGTATTATTTACTTTACCATTCCAGCAGTCGTATGGATTATCTGTTTCAAAGACTTTTTCTCCCCAACGGTTAAAAATCTGAAGTTTATACTCTTTACATTCAATGAGTTCTCCACTCATTTGAAAACAATCGTTTAAGCCATCACCATTAGGCGTAAATACATTATATAGTTTAAATTCTGGAATGACCTCTTCTAGAATAGTAATCGACTTTTTAATTGCACTTTCGCATAGAGAACCTTTATTAACTGTGAGCTCAATTTCGTATGTTCCGGGCAATTCGTATTGGTAGTCAGGAGTTTGTTTAATTGAGGTATCTCCATTTCCAAATGACCAGTAATAATTAAAACCCCGACTGGTGTTATTGGTTATCGAAAGTTGATTTTCACAGCCGCTAAATTCAACCAAAAAATTAGCTTCTGATTGGTCTATTACTTTAATGGTTTGTTGGTGTGTAGAAGATATATTGCACGTATTACTGTCAATTACAGTTAGAATGACTAGGTATTCTCCAGGATTTTTGTATTCGTGTGTTGGATTGATAATATTCGACTTTTCTCCGTCTCCAAAATCCCAAATTAATGAATCGCCCATCACACTTCGATTAGTAAATGAAACAGTCAATGGGACACAACCAATGATTGGATCGGCAATAAAATCAGCAATGACAGCAGTTTTGATTTGCAAATCGATTTTAAATGACGCATTACTACAACGAATACTTGGATTGGTCTCGAAAGCACTACCGGGAGTAGTTGGGAAATCACTAACTTGAGATGTTTGGCCATCTGAGGATGGCGGACAACTGCTACAAACACTTTGATAGATCACTCCCTTTTTGTCAAACCTACTCGTTCCTCCATCCACGTGATCATCAGTCACATCCCCACCAAAATATGTCGCATACAACAGATTTTTGGCGTCCTCTCCTAGAACTATCACATAAAAATCATTATTGTCCGTATTTTTTTGGTAAGCATCGTTAGAAACGGGTAAATTTTCTGTGCTACCCGGATGATTGCCCGGATCTACAGACGACCCCCATCCTGAGAAATAAATATGATTACATACATCAACCAAGAAAGCACTTGGCACCAAATTAGGTTGATTTAACGTATTTCCAAAAGAGCTTACCAGGTCAATGTTTTGTAATCCAGTGTCTATTCTAATAATGAATTGTCCTTTATTATCATCGCCATATGTATTTGCAGTTTTACTGATTTGACCTTCAGTCTGACCAGTGGCATAAATACGATTAAGTACATCTAATCCGATAAAGTAAATTTGATCATATTCACTAGAACCCCAATATGTAGATCTTTTCAATGATTTATCCGCTTTATTAAAAATAGCAATAAGACCATCGGTCTTACCTTGAAAATCTGGAGTTATAACCGTATCTGGTGTTATTATATCAGAACTTGTAGTGCCTCCACCGACATATAAATTATCTTGATTATCTAATTTTATACTGTAGAGTGCCTCTGACCCATTTCCACCAAAGTAAGTGAGCCAATTTAAGGTTTTACAATCTGGGGCTAATTCAAATATCAATCCGTCATATGCCTGATTTTTATTGCTTTGTGAAGCATTTTTGGTTATTATATCTCCAGACAATGTTGTAGTAGCCACATAGATATTTCCAAGTTCATCAGTTATAACATCACCCCTAAAATCGTCAGAATAATTGTACTTTAAGTTTGCATTTTGATTTAGTCCATCATTTGAACTTCCACCAATAAATGTTGAGCCAATAAGTATTGTCCCATCTTCACTGAGTTTGGAAATAATGATGTCAGTTCCTCCAGCGTGTGTAGAATCAACGCAATTAGTAGTGTAAGGGTATTCAGTAGAATATGTGGTCCCCAGTATTATGAGATCGTCATTTTTATCAGCCACCAAACTGTGAGGATATTCATCCAAGCGACCACCCAAGTATGTTGCCCAAAGTAATTTTGAACCTGCACTATCATATTTAGAAATACTGATATCACAGTCTAAATTAGCAGGTTGAGAGCCCGAACCGCCGTTGAAGCTAGTATCATATGCGCCTGCAGTAACAGGATAGTCTAGAACGGATGCGTCTACGATACCACCTGCATACAAGTTGCCATAACTATCATAGGTAGCCGTGAAACCAAAATTGTCACCTTTTGAACCAGAATATGTTGAAAATATAAGTTTAGGATCGATAACAAGAGGGTACTCAGGATTAAATTCTGATAAAATACGATAACTTAATGTATTTCCATCCAATTGATAAGAGGATGTTATCTCAATTTTTTCACCTTCGATTATCTGATAAGTGTATGGTTTTTCATCGCTAATTATTCCAACAGAGGTATAAATTTTAAGTTGTCCATTAACAATATTAAGTGAGTCAGCACCAGCAATGTTAATTTTGATTTTGTTGATTTTTTCTGAGGTTGGTTGATGAATAGTCCATTCGTATTTTAAATGATTTTGGCCATCAATATTAAAATCAATACCCGGGTAAACATTGGCGTATTTCACTTCTCCAGCGGGATGAATATTCGAGGCCCAATTCTCAGGGTTATTACTTAAAAAGTAATTGTAATAATGAGACTGAATCATGGAAGGCGAGGTAATTGGAGAATTTTTAACGCCCATAAAGTACATTTTAATGGCTTGTTTTTTTGGGGTAATGGTATCTATCTTACCGGGGTGGTCGTGTTTCCATTGGTGTATTCGGTGGTAGTCATCTGGGTCGATCAGATCATAGGTCAAACCTTGACTTTCCAAATATAAATTGCCAAAAGGAATTTCTGCACGATATAAAACAAGGGGATGCCACTGCCCACGATTAGCCACAAATTCAAATGATGGATTTTCTTTTGAAATAGTGATGGTGTTTTGTTGAGCAAATATATCAACAAAGGCCATGAGCATAATTAATATTCCTAATTTCCAACGCATGAATTAACAAAAATACACTTCGTATGTTGATATAAACGGTAATCCATTAGAATATGTTAGTCCAAATTTTCTGTAAATGACTTAATTCTGACTGGTGTAAAATTATATTTGTATTCACTTAAATAAACCATGGAGCTAAACGAACAACAACTTCAACGAAGACAAGCACTTGATAAGCTAAGATCATTAGGCATTGATCCTTACCCAGCTGATGTGTATCTTAAGGATTTTTCAAGTGTAGAAATTAGCAACGAGTTTGATCATAACCCGGATAAATTTCAGCAGATATCTTTTGCCGGTCGAATGATGCGACGCCGAATCATGGGCAAAGCAAGTTTTGCTGAGTTACAGGACGAACAAGGGACGATTCAGGCCTATTTTAACCGGGATGAACTTTGCCCTGAGGAAGATAAATCCATGTACAACGATGTCTTCAAGAAGATATTAAATATTGGCGATATTATTGGTGTGAAAGGGTTTGTTTTTAGAACTCAGACCGGTGAACTTTCTATTCATGTAAAAGAGTTAACCGTTTTAAGTAAATCATTGAATCCATTGCCAATGCCTAAAGAGGTTGACGGAAAAGTTTATGATGCATTTACTGACCCAGAGCAACGTTACAGAAAGAGGTATGTTGATTTAATTGTCAACCCACAGGTTCGTGAGACATTTATAAAACGTACAAAAGCAGTATCGAGTATGCGAAATTTCTTAAACCAAAAAGGGTACATGGAAGTTGAAACTCCAATCCTACAAGCTATTCCCGGGGGTGCCGCTGCTAGACCGTTTATCACGCATCACAATGCTCTAGACATCCCATTGTATCTAAGAATTGCGAATGAGTTATACCTCAAGAGATTAATTGTTGGTGGATTTGAGGGGGTATACGAATTCGCCAAAGATTTTAGAAATGAAGGAATGGATCGTACCCACAATCCAGAATTTAGTCAAATGGAACTATACGTTGCATACAAGGACTATAAATGGATGATGGATACAACAGAGGCGATGTTTAAACAGATTGCTCAAGACGTTAATGGAACGTCACACGTTGTTTTTGGTGAGCATACCATTGATTTTGGGAAACCTTTTGAACGACTCACCATATTTGGAGCTATTGAAAAATATACGGGCATAGATATTAGTCAGATGAATGAAGAAGAGCTTTTCAAAACAGCCAAAGAACTTGGAACTGAAGTAGAAAAGAGTATGGGCTCGGGCAAGTTAATTGACGAAATTTTTGGGGAGAAGGTAGAGCATCTACTTATTCAACCAACGTTTATTATGGACTATCCTTTGAGTATGTCGCCACTGACAAAAAAACATCGGGATAATCCAGCTCTGACTGAACGTTTCGAACTCATTATTAATGGAAAAGAGATTGCCAATTGCTACAGTGAGTTGAATGATCCTATTGACCAACGTGAACGTTTTGAAGAGCAAGTCAAACTAATGGAACGAGGTGATGATGAAGCCATGTTTATTGATGAAGATTTCCTCACTGCTCTTGAGTATGGGATGCCTCCTACGGCAGGAATTGGTATCGGAATTGATCGATTGGTAATGTTACTAACCAATAATTCAAGTATTCAAGAAGTTTTATTCTTTCCTCAAATGAGGCCTGAAAAAAAAGTTGAAACAGTTAAATTAACAGACAATGAGCAAGCGGTAAAAACCATTCTTTCAGAAAATGGCACTCTTGAAATCAATGATTTAAAAAGTAGAATTGAACTCAGTAATAAGCAATGGGATAAAACTTTGAAGGGATTGGCTAAGCACGGCATTACAAACGTCCGTAAAGAAGACGATGTTGTTTCAGTTAGCTTAAAATAATCTGAAACCTAGCCTTTTCAGTGACAATTTATTGGTGAAATCACTATTCTTAATTTAAAATATAACCTGCAATTTTCTGCGTAGCTTTTTGCTGTGAGATTACATAATCACTTGATAACTTTTTAATCTCTTTGAGTTTGTAATCATTTTTCAAAAGGTTGTGAATCACATCAATCCATTGGTTCTCATTTGTTAAAGGAAAGCCAAAACCGTGATCAATGGCATCGTAAGCTTCAGGAAACTTGTGATAGTTTGGGCCAAAACTAATGTGGCTTCCCCAAACTGCTGGTTCTGTAATATTGTGAAGTGCACCATGAAATCCGCCTCCTATCAAACTGAAATCTGCATAGCGGTACAATTCAGAGAGCATGCCAATCGTGTCTAATACTACTATTGATGTTTCCCCGTCAAAATCAGCATTAGTATATCTTTTGGGTGAATATAATTTGAATTGCTTGATGATTTGGTCTGTCCGTTGGATATCATGTGGGGCAATTATAATACAAAGGTTATCTGGTGAGGTATCCAGTAGTTTTTTTGTCAAGGCCTCTTCCTTTTCCCATGAAGAGCCAACGATAAGTAATTTTTTATGGGATTTAAATTTTACGATATCAGTAAATTCTCTTGCTGTTTCAAGGGTATTAGCAACTCGATCGTAACGGGTGTCTCCAACAAAGAACGTTTGTTTATTATATTCTACTAATAACTTACAGCTTGTTTTGTCTGAGGTAAACAAGTTTTCAAACTTTTGAATTAGTTTAAGGTAGGGTCGGCCATATTGGCTAAATATGAAATGATCGGGTTGGAAACGGCCATTGATTAAATAAAATTGTGTGTTGTTTTTTTGTCCATACTGGATAAAATTATACCAAAAGTCGTATCGAATAAAAAAAGCTTTAGCTGGGTTATAAGTTTTGTAAAACGCCTTCACATTTTTTAGTGTATCCAGAGGTAGATACATTGTACGCGATGCGTAGGGTCCATTTTTAATTTGTTCATATCCACTAGGACTGAAGAATGTAATAAGAATATTATCTAATGAGTGCGTTTTTAACAACTCATTAATCAAGGGGACAGCCATTTCATATTCACCTAAAGATGCACAATGAATCCAATATTTTACATCTGTTTTAGGAGGAGTGTTAGCTTGTGCTCTTGTTGAAATGAACTGTTTTACTTTTGGAGAAAAGACACCGATCATGGGTAGTAAAAAAGCAATAAAAGAAACCGTGAAATTATAAGCAATTTTATACATCATTACTTAGTTGTAGAAAAACTCCTCATCTTCAGCTTTTTTAGTGTAAATAGGCACTATAATTCCTAATTTTAGGGCTACAGTAGCGTCAAATCTTTTGTCTAATCCAGATTCGTTTGTGTTAAAATTCCATGTACGACGTCCCTTTGTAAACCCTTGATTAAATTCAAGGCCTGCTCGTAAATGATATCGGCTGTGATTAACAAGATATTGATAACCAACAAACTGTTTGGTGGCCAGTCCGTATGCTAGTTGGTCATATCCTTTTTCATAATCACTATTGAGTTGTGGGATGGTTACCTGAGAGGAATAAATATCAATTTTGTGCTGCATAAATCCACCGCCTAATTGAATGAGGATTCCTGAATTGGATTGCACTCTGGGTAGGTTGATTAAATACCCGAGGTTAATGGTAACATAATTACCTTTGATAAGTAAGTTAATTACTGAAAAATCGCCATTTTGATCAATGACCAAACCAGACTCTCCAGTGATGTTACTGAAGATGCCATTGTCTTCAACTGATCGACCAAAAAACCAATCATAATCCAAACCTATTACAAAATTATTTTTGAACTTATAGTCAATATTCATTCCTAAAGAATTGAAATTATTGAAACGCTCCTTCATATTTCCACCAACTTTATGAAAAGCAATATGAGGAGTGAATAAAAAGGCTTGGGATGTTTTTACCTCAGATTGCGATATTGCTAATCGGGGGATTACAATGCAAATTAGAAGTAGTATTCTGATCATAATTGAACTACAAAGGAAAACGAATTTAATGGTATCTAAAAATCGTTGTTTTTTTATAATGTGTTTGTATGAAAATATCAGTTATGTGTGTAAAAAGATAACTTTGCAACCAATAAAATTTAAATATTGAAATGAAAATAGCAGTTGTAGGTACAGGTTATGTAGGTCTGGTTACGGGTACATGTTTAGCCGAGGTAGGTATAGATGTAACTTGTGTGGATATTGACTCCGAAAAGATAGAAGGTCTAAAAAAAGGGGTGATGCCTATTTATGAGCCAGGTTTAGAGGCCAAGGTGATAAGAAATCAGGAAAAAGGTAAGTTAAAATTTAGTACCTCATTAAAAGAAAGCATCAAAAATTCAGATGTTGCTTTTATTGCTGTGGGAACCCCTCCCGATGAAGATGGAAGTGCGGATTTAAAATATGTATTAGCTGTAGCTACTGAAATAGGTGAGCATATGAATAATTATGGTGTTGTGGTCACTAAAAGTACTGTGCCAGTTGGAACCGCAGAAAAAGTTAGACAAGCCGTTCAAAATGCTTTAGACAGAAGAGGAGAAAATATCGATTTTGATATTGCAAGCAACCCAGAGTTTTTGAAGGAAGGTGCAGCTATCGATGACTTTATGAAACCCGACCGCATAGTAGTAGGTTTAGATAGTGATCGTGCACAAGAAATCATGAGTAAATTATACAAACCATTTATCATGAATGGTCACCCGCTTGTGTTTATGGATATTCCCTCTGCTGAAATGACCAAATATGCAGCTAATGCAATGCTAGCAACTCGAATTAGTTTTATGAATGACATCGCAAATTTGTGTGAACGAATGGGTGCTGATGTCAATGCAGTTCGAAAAGGAATTGGAAGTGATCCAAGGATTGGGAATAAATTTTTGTATTCAGGAATTGGTTACGGGGGAAGTTGTTTTCCTAAAGATGTGAAAGCATTGATTAGGACTGCAAGAGAAAATAACTATCAGATGCGAATTTTAGAATCAGTTGAAGATGTGAATGATGATCAAAAGGCAGTATTGTTTTTAAAGCTTACTTCGTCGATGGGTAAAGATTTATCTGGTAAAACTTTTGGTTTATGGGGACTTTCGTTTAAGCCGAATACAGATGATATGCGAGAGGCACCTTCATTAGTTCTTATTGATAAAATTCTTGAAGCTGGAGGTGAAATCATGGCTTATGATCCAATTGCTAGCCACGAAGCTAAACGCATACTAGGAGATAAAATAACCTATGTTAATGAACCATATGAAGCATTAAGTGAATCTGATGCCATGTTAGTTGTTACAGAATGGGACGAATTTAAGGTTCCAGATTTTAACAAAATTTCTAATTTATTAAAGAACAAAATTATATTCGACGGTAGAAATTTATACGATAAGAAAGAGATGAATGAGCTTGGTTATGAGTATCATTGTATCGGTTAAAATATAAAATGAAACGAATTTTAATAACAGGAGGGGCTGGGTTTTTGGGATCACACTTGTGTGATCGATTTATAAATGAGGGGTACGAGGTCATTGCGATGGACAACCTAATTACTGGCGATATGAAGAATATTGAACATTTGATGCCTCTTGAAAATTTTCAGTTTTATCATCATGATGTTTCTAAGTATATACACATTCCAGGGGAATTAGATTACATTTTGCATTTCGCATCGCCTGCCAGTCCTATAGACTATCTTAAAATACCTATACCAACACTTAAGGTAGGAAGTTTAGGTACTCATAATTGTTTAGGACTTGCCTTAGCTAAAGGAGCTAGAATGTTAATTGCATCTACTAGTGAAGTTTACGGTGACCCTTCTGTTCATCCTCAACCAGAAGAGTATTGGGGAAATGTAAATCCTGTTGGACCAAGAGGTGTATATGATGAGGCAAAACGCTTTCAAGAAGCGATGACTATGGCCTACCATACTTACCATTATGTCGAAACTAGAATTATAAGAATATTCAACACCTATGGACCAAGAATGAGATTAAACGACGGTAGGGCGCTCCCTGCATTTATCGGTCAAGCCTTAAGAGGAGAGGATATTACTATTTTTGGTGATGGAAGTCAAACAAGAAGTTTTTGTTATGTTTCAGATTTAGTAGAGGGAATTTATCGTCTTTTACATAGTAATTATGTTTACCCGGTTAACATTGGAAATCCTGACGAAATAAGTATTCTTGATTTTGCAAAAGAGATTATTGAGCTAACAGGAACTGATCAAAAGTTGGTGTTTACAAATCTACCAAAGGACGATCCCAAACAACGAAAACCGGATATAACAAGAGCAAAAGATATTCTAGATTGGAAACCAGAGGTATCAAGAAAAGAGGGGTTAAGATTAACTTACGAGTACTTCAAAAATCTTCCAGAAGAAGACCTGTACAAGTATGCATACCCAAAAGAATTTAAATAAATGGATTTATTTGTTCATGAGTCATCGGTTATAGACGACGGAGCTAATATAGGTTCTGGCACCAAAATATGGCATTTTAGCCATATTATGAAGGATAGTGTTATTGGTAAAAATTGTAATATTGGTCAAAATGTAGTGATCAGTTCTAAAGTTGTTTTGGGCAGTAATGTAAAGGTCCAAAATAATGTAAGTGTCTATTCGGGTGTGGTGTGCGAGGATGATGTCTTTCTTGGACCAAGTATGGTATTTACAAACGTTATAAACCCCCGAAGTGCAATAGTAAGAAGAGATAATTATCAAATTACAACGGTAAAGAAAGGAGCAAGTATAGGTGCTAATGCAACCATTATTTGTGGCAATAATTTAGGGGAGTATTGTTTGATAGGAGCTGGATCTGTGGTAACCAGAGATGTACCAGCTTTTGCACTGGTAGTTGGGAATCCAGCAAAACAGGTTGGTTGGATAAGTAAACATGGACATCAATTAAAATTTGATAATCGAGGGTTTGCTACTTGTAAAGAGGGAAATGATAGATACCAACTTGCTGATAATGAGGTTATTTGCCTCGATTAAAAAATATTATAGAAAAGCATTTGTAATTTTTCAGTTGTGTTATATTTGCACACCATTTTGGATTGGTAGTTCAGTTGGTTAGAATACCTGCCTGTCACGCAGGGGGTCGCGGGTTCGAGTCCCGTCCAGTCCGCAAAACCTAACTCAGTAATGAGTTGGGTTTTTTGTTTTTAGTTCAACAGATTTGTAACACTAATTCTTACAAACAATTTCTGTTCAAATTTATTTCATTCTATTCAGAATAGATTTATACATTTGTTTATCAAATCAATTCAATGCCTGTATTATTAGATTTTGAAAAACCTTTAGAAGAGTTATATGAACAGCTTGACAAGGCTCAGGAAACACACGAAAAAGGTAAGGTAGACATGAGTGACACCGTTGCTCAGTTAACCAAAAAAATTAATAACGAAAAAAAGAACCTTTACAAAGACCTTACTGGATGGCAGAAGGTTCAGATTTCTCGTCATCCAGATAGACCATATACTTTAGATTACATTAGTTCGATTGCCAAAAACTTTGTCGAACTTCACGGAGATCGAAATGTAGGAGACGATAAAGCCATGGTAGGTGGTTTAGCTCAGATTGATAACATCAAAGTAATGATTGTTGGTCAGCAAAAAGGCAGAACCACCAAGCAACGACAATACCGAAATTTTGGGATGCCAAATCCAGAGGGGTATCGTAAAGCATTGAGACTTATGAAAATGGCTGAAAAATTTAATCTGCCTGTAATTTGTCTTATTGATACACCCGGTGCTTTCCCAGGACTTGAGGCAGAAGAAAGAGGACAAGGAGAAGCCATCGCAAAAAATTTAATGGTTA
The DNA here is from genome assembly GCA_913050005.1 of uncultured Bacteroidota bacterium. Taxonomy (GTDB): domain Bacteria; phylum Bacteroidota; class Bacteroidia; order NS11-12g; family UBA9320; genus UBA9320. The sequence goes on along the minus strand of CAJXBI010000017.1, from coordinate 1,471 downwards.
TGTCCACCCTAAAAGTACCCATTATATGTGTTGTTATTGGTGAAGGTGCAAGTGGAGGTGCATTGGGGATTGGTGTTGGAGACCGTGTTTTAATGCTTGAAAATACCTGGTATTCAGTAATTTCACCTGAGAGTTGCTCATCCATTTTGTGGCGAAGTTGGGATTATAAAGAGAAAGCTGCTGAGGCTCTCAATTTGACAGCCGATCAGATGTTAAAGAATAAATTAATTGATGGCATTATCCCAGAACCATTTGGAGGTGCTCATAATAATCCTGAAGTGATGAGCAAAACGCTCAAATCTGAATTAAAAAAACATATCAAAGAACTTACGGAGCTAAAGGCACCAAAATTAGTGAGTGATCGAATCAAAAAATTCAGTAAGATGGGATCATACTTAGATGCTTAACAGATAATCGAGTGTTTCTGGACCAAGGTTAAATAGGACATCAATTATACCCAGGTCGCTCTCAAAATCTAGGCGATCATCAAAAACTTGAGGATAATTGGCTAAATTTTCTATCCTAGTTTCTTGGTACTTAGTAATTTCTTCTTTATTAAATTCTATATCCTTAGATTTATGAATACATGTAATCAATACTTTAAATAATTCCCAATTCAGATCAATCAACTTTAAATGTCTTCTGAGAATCACTTCCTCAAGTTTATAGCCATAATAAAGAAAAAAAGGAGACTTACTGTATGCATTTTGTATAGATCTCCAAACTTCTGTTTGCCAGTTGTTAGAATAGTCAATCAAGACTTCATTATACATTCCCTTTCGTGTAGATTTTTGCGTGGGTATGCTAAGTTTAAGCTTTCCATTACTTGTCATAATCTCAAATTGAGATAGGTAAGACTGCTTCTGAAAAGTATGATTAATGAAAATATAGTTGGTCTCACTTCGAATTATAGAGTGCCAGTAGCTAATATTCCCAATGCAATGTAAGTTATTCATTATCAACAGCTTTTAAAAACAATATGGTGTCATCAACAACATTTTTAATGAGTTGATTAATTGTTTTATTTTCAAGTGGATGAATAAAATTTGGGAGTATATCTTGAAGTGGTTTTAAAACAAAGGCACGTTCGTGAAGATGATGATGTGGAACAATCAAATCGTCCGTTCTCAAAATATCAGATTCATAAAAAAGTAGATCAATGTCAATCGTTCGAGGTCCCCACTTTTCAGCTTTAAAACTCTTCATTCCCTCTTCAATAGTTTGTATTTTGTCAAAACATTGAAGAATAGGAATGTCAGTATAACAATATACAGCAGTATTAATAAATTGAGGCTGATTCACTTTCCCCCAAGGTGGAGTTTCATAAAAATTAGCAATTATGGACTTTGTATCAAAAGATTTTTCGATTTCTTTAATGGCCCTAAGTATGAAGGCATAGCGATTACCAAGATTTGAGCCGAGGCTTAATACCAGTTTTTTTTTCATTATCTTTGCCTAGGTATATGGACAA
>CAJXBI010000016.1 GCA_913050005.1 uncultured Bacteroidota bacterium | reverse complement strand
TACAAGTTTCGACTTGCAAAAAGTACTTCATTGATTCTAGATTTAGGATTTCGAAAAGCATTTACGGACTACCTTGATGATGTAAGTACTGTTTACGCTGATCCTCAACTAATCGGTAATGATAAGGGAAATATTGCTCAGGAACTATCCAATCGTTCGCTTACACCAAAAAAAGTAGGCGATGAACGAGGAAATTCAGAAAAAACTGATAGTTATCACATATTGTCTATTAAGTTTGAATATATTTTTGGTGGTAAGTCTGGAGATGGGTGTTACTATAATCGTAATCCTCCAAAGTCACGAAGCACAAGAATCAACCAACGTAGGATGTTTTTAAAATAATCCTAACTGCTGAATTCGTTCATAGCAGAAGTCAACCCTTTAATAATCCAAGATTCAATTGCTTTACAAGCACGATCTTTTTGAAGAGCTACTTCAATGGATTCATTCTCATCCCATTTTCCGAGTACAAATTCAACTTGTCTGCCGCTGGGAAAATCTCCTTTTGCACCAAAACGAATCCGATGATATTGATCGGTACCCAATTGCTGTTGGATATCCTTAAGACCGTTATGACCACCAGCACTACCCTTACCGCGAATTCGTAATTTTCCCAAATCGATAGATATATCATCGGTTATGATGATGAAATTTTTGGGTGCTATGCTTTCAATTTTCATCCAATGCTTAACAGCTTTACCACTAAGGTTCATGAAAGTCGTGGGTTTTATGCAAACCACCTGCTTGCCCCTAAATTTGAATTTGGCAATGTTAGCTAATCGCCCGCTCTCCCATTCTGCGTCATGTTGACTAACCCATAGGTCGAGAACTTCGAATCCAATATTATGCCTAGTATGATTATACTCAGGTCCGATATTGCCTAATCCAACTACCAAAAATTTCATCGAATCTGGCTCTGTGGGTTCAAATAGCGATTTAATTGATTTAATCCAAGACATGAAGTGTACATTGATTTTTTTAATTAATTGCGTTGATGGGTGTTTTGGATGCTTTAAAAGCAGGGTACAAAGATATGCTAGATCCTAAAAATAGAATAGTTAATACCGTTAGCGTTACATCACTCCATAGCAAATCTACAGGATAGGCAGATACAATGGCATTCTCCAAAGCAAACCATTCAAAATAGGATTGTGACCATACTAATAAAATTGAGCATAATATTCCTATTCCTCCACCAATTAGAGCAATATAAGTCCCCTGCCAAAAGAAGACCCAAAATAGAGTACCTTCTTCAGCTCCCATACTTTTAAGTATTCCAATGTCTTTTTTCTTATCAATAACCAGCATAATTAACGAACCAAAAATATTGAAGGATGAAATGAATATAACTAAGGACAAAATTGCATATGTAAACCATTTCTCGCTACTGAAAATTTTGTAAAGAACCTCGTTGAGTTCTCGACGAGTTTTGACTACCCAATTATCCCCCAGTACTTTTATTAAATTTTCTTTGGCATCGATGGGATCTTCTCCTGCTTTCAACGATATCTCTAGAGCACTAATAGCATTTGGGTATGACAATAATTTTTGCGCAAAATCTAACCGAGTCATAAATACTTCATTATCTACTTTTTCATGCACTGTAAATGTTCCACTTGATCGGAGATATTCTGTACTTAGAGAAGCAGTCGGGTTCAAAGCACTATACGCAACATCCCTTCTAGGAACAAATACAGTAACTAATTCTGGACTTCCAGGAAATAAATTGAGTTTTTGGGCAAGGCCTGCACCAAAAACACCAAAATTTTTAAGGGAATCTCCTAAATAAAATTCGCCCAATACAACAATTGAGTCTAAAGTGTTAAGAGAAGCCTTTGAATCAATGCCTTTAATGCGGGCAATTTCTTGATGTTGGTCATATTTGATGACTACTTTTTCTTCTAAAACAGGCGTGTAATAATCTACAGTTCCTATTTTATTTAATTGATTTTCAAGCGAAGAATTAAGTTTAAATGTTTTTTCACCTTTAGCTGTAATTTTAATATCAGGATCATAATTATTTATCATACTTTCCACAATATTCTCGAACCCATTAAATGTTGAAAGGACAATTATCATGGCAAAAGACCCTACGCCAAAACCTAGCATAGCAATGCCTGTAATTATATTAATAGCACTAATTTTCTTTTTAGAAAAAAGATATCGATATGCAATAAACAGAGAGAGTCTCACTGTTTTGTATTATAAATTATCAAGAATTGAATTAATCCGTTCAGCATGATCCATAGTAGTATCTAGATAAAAGTTAAGCTCGGGTATTTTACGTACCCGTTTACCCATTACTTGGGCTAACTCCTGGCGAATTTCTTTGTTGTGAAAATCGATAGTATAAAGACTTTTATCTTTGTCTTTAGAATTGAGAATACTCACATATACTTTAGCCAATCCCAAATCTGCTGTAGCTTTTACTTCTAAAACGGTAACTAACTCACCGGGTAAAATACGTTGACACACCCGAGACAAAATTGGAGATAAATCTCGCTGAACAGCTCGTGATATTTTTTCTGAACGAATGCTCATTAACGGAGCAAAAATTCTGAACTTCCCATTTTATGATTCTGGCTGAATACATTCACAATATAATTACCTTCAGTCATTCCATCAATTTTAGGAATAGAGAACATAATCGTTTCGTTTTTATTCTGAAAATTGACTGATTTTTTTAAAGTATACATTCGATCCCCTCCATCAAAATTAAATGTACCAGATGTATTATTATCTGAAAGTAATGTACTTTTATTTGGTGTTATAATTTGAAAATATAGTGTTTTATCCCCTTGTGAAACGAGATCATTATTACCCAAAGTACAGGAAACTTCAATTTTTTCTAATTTGGATAGTTTATCCGTTATTTTGTGTCCTCCAACCAAGGTATTCCGCATAGGAGCTGCAATTAATGATTTCAGAAAGATTCTAGAACCTACCTCAACTTGCTTAACGAGCTCTGTATTCTCATTAAGTATCTCTTGATTGATTTCACGCTCAGCGTCAATTTGCTTTTGCATCACATAATTTTCATCCTTTAGATATTGATTTTGCTTAGAAAGTTCTTCAATCTCTGCTTTAAGTTTTTCTACTTCGTCTTTGAAAGCAGCCATTTCTTTAGTGGCATTTGAAAGTTCTGTTTGCGTAACCTTTTCTTTGGATAATAAACCTCGAATTTGAATTATCTTTTTTTGAATTACTTGATTCCTAACTTGGATAATTGAATCAAGCTTTGCATTTTGGCCTGATTTAAGCTCTAAGTTGACTCTTAGTTCATCTTCAATAATTTTTAAGTCGTCTAGCTCCTTGTTAGTATCCACTAGTTCTGTTTGCGTATTTTGAAGCTGATTATTCTTAGTTACTAGCTGGTAAATAAGTCCAGCATTGATCAGAACTAATGTGAAAATCATTAAAAATAACAGCCTCTTACTTCGTTTGTCATTTGTTTGCAAATTCATAGTTAAAATATTTTGAGATTAATATTTACAAAATAACAGATTAAGTATATGAATACAAATTATTTTTTAAATAACTGGCAGTTATTGATTCTGTTGTTTTATTAAATTTAAAGCACTTCCTGCTTTAAACCAATCAATTTGTGTCTTATTATAAGTATGATTTACTTCAAAAATATCACTGCTATCATCAGCATGGTTCAACTTAATTTTAAGAGGCACACCTGCTGTAAATTCGTCTAAACCAAGAATATCTATGGTATCTGTTTCTTTAATCTTGTCATAATCAGCAGGATTTACAAATGTAAGTCCAAGCAATCCTTGTTTCTTTAAATTAGTTTCATGAATACGAGCAAATGATTTAACTACAACTGCTCTTACCCCTAAATGTCTTGGTTCCATAGCAGCGTGTTCGCGGCTACTTCCTTCTCCATAATTATCCTCACCAAATACGATGGAAAAATCTCCACTCGCTTTTATGGCCCTTGCTACTTTGGGAACACCGTCATAGGTGTTTGTATATGGATTAAGTACTGTATCTGCTTTTTCATTGAACGCATTAATCGCACCAATCAAGCAATTATTTGAAATATTATCAAGGTGACCTCTATATGCCAACCAAGGACCAGCCATGGATATATGATCCGTTGTACATTTACCTTTCGTCTTAATTAACAATTTAAGCCCATGTAAATTCTTTCCGTTCCAGGGCTGAAAACCAGCAAGAAGTTGCAGTCTTTTAGAATCAGGAGCAACTTTTATTTCAATACTAGATCCATCTTCTAGAGGTGCCAGATATCCGTTATCCTCTACTCCAAAACCTTGAGGTGGCAACTCATATCCTGTTGGTTCATCAAGCATAACTTTCTCACCATCCACATTTACTATAGAATCAGTTTCTGGATTGAAGTCTAATCTTCCTGAAATAGCAATAGCTGCTACAATCTCTGGTGAAGCAACAAACGCATGCGTATTTGGATTTCCGTCGGCACGCTTACTGAAGTTTCGGTTGAAGGAATGAATGATTGAATTCTTTGGAGCGTTTATGGGATCATTATAACGTGCCCATTGCCCGATACACGGACCACACGCGTTGGTAAAAATAGTTGCATCTAAATTTTCAAAAATATCCAATAGCCCATCTCTATCAGCTGTATATCTGACTGTTTCAGAACCAGGATTAATCCCAAATTGAGCCTTTGTTTTTAGTTTTTTATCAACGGCTTGTTTTGCTATTGAAGCAGCCCTACTCAAATCTTCATAGGATGAGTTGGTACACGATCCAATAAGTCCCCATTCAACATCCAATGGCCATCCATTAGCGTCTGCTTTTGCTTTCAATTCACCAACTTTAGTATCTAAATCTGGTGTAAAAGGACCGTTGATGTGAGGCTTAAGTTCTGAGAGATTAATTTCGATAACTTGATCGAAGTATTGCTCTGGATTAGCATATACTAAATCATCTCCTGTCAAGTGCTCTTTTACTTCGTTTGCCAATTCAGCTACTTCTGTTCTACCTGTGGCTTTAAGGTAACGTTCCATACTTTCATCATAACCAAAGGTTGATGTAGTTGCTCCAATTTCTGCCCCCATGTTGCAAATGGTTCCTTTTCCAGTACATGATAGTGATTTAGCTCCTTCACCAAAGTATTCTACAATCGACCCTGTTCCGCCTTTTACAGTAAGGATTCCTGCCACTTTTAAAATTACATCTTTGGGTGCAGACCAACCGCTCAATTTACCGGTAAGTCTAACACCAATAAGTTTTGGAAATTTGAGTTCCCAAGGCATTCCAGCCATCACATCTACTGCATCTGCTCCACCAACTCCAATGGCTAACATACCAAATCCGCCGGCATTTACTGTGTGTGAGTCTGTTCCAATCATCATACCTCCTGGAAAAGCATAATTTTCTAATACTACTTGGTGGATTATTCCAGCACCAGGTTTCCAAAATCCAATTCCAAATTTGTTAGATACTGACTCCAGAAAATTAAATACCTCGTTACTTGAATTTAATGCATTTTGCAAATCTTCATCAGCTCCAATTTTGGCTTGGATTAAATGATCACAATGAACTGTTGTTGGAACTGCTACTTTAGATTTACCCGCTTGCATAAATTGCAATAATGCCATTTGTGCTGTTGCATCTTGACAAGCAATTCGATCAGGAGCAAAATCTACATAATCACTACCTCTGGAAAATTCTTTTTTTGTATTACCCTCCCATAGGTGGCTATACAATATTTTTTCAGTAAGTGTTAGTGGTTTATTGAGTACCTCTCGAGCTGCTGATACCTTTTCAGCTAAATTTTGATATGTTTTTTTGATTAAATCGAGGTCAAATATCTGGTCTTGCATTAGGTGTGCAAAGATAAACTAAAGTATGTTAACCTTTATAATTTTTGGGGATTTGACTACAAACACCAAAAAAATCTATTTACAGTTTGAATACAATTTTTTCTGATAGAATCTCTTTACCTTGTTTTAATACTTTACATATGTATATTCCCTTTAAAGTGCCAAGCCCTGATATTATCTGTGTAGTGAGTGGTTCAAGGTTGGATTTAAATACTGTTTGTCCCAACAAATTGCTGATTTCAATTTGATAATTGGCTTCTTCATCCAATTCTGATAGTATCAATGTCAAATCCTCAACAACTGGATTGGGATAAATTAAAGTATACTTGGCTGGCTCAACCGGAGGGTCAGGATATCGAACTGTAGCTATACCGGACCTAAATAAGGTAATATTTGAACGCATCTGTTCTACTTGTTGTTCTGTAAACATGTTTTGGCAAACACCGTCAGAATAATCCATATAATTTTCAATCATATCTGGTAAATCGCCTGGATTGTTGATGCATGAATTTTGCCCAATGTTACAACCATTTGTGGCTGCACGGCTATTCGGTGTGTCATCCATAAAATCATCTACATTACATCCTTGATTTCTAGAACCATCGCCCCAAATGTGACGAAGCCCAAGATAATGCCCGACTTCGTGTATTAGTGTTTTTGAACCAGTAGATAGTGATTGAGGATTATCTTTGCCTACTACTTTATAATGTACAACTACACCTTGTTTATTACTGGTGCTAAATGAGTTTGAATTCCAATTTTCTGCGTTAGTTGGTGGATAGGCATAACCGAGTAATGCATCAAAACCATTTACTGACAAGTCACAAATCCAAATATTCAAGTATTTGTTAGGGTCCCATACTTGACTTCCGTATAATTCTTCTTTTACGCGATCTGCAATAGAAAGGTTGATAGGAAATCGACCAAATGTTGGTAGTGACGATGACTTACGAACTATACCACTCGTAGGATTTCCAAAAGGGTCTAAATTTGCTAATTCAAAATTTATTCCTGCATCCGCTGCTACAGACAAGAATATTTCACGAGTATCGATAGTATCTGCATTTTTACGTCGAAAACAAGAGTTCAATTCCTCAAGCTGGGATAAGATGTACTTGTCGTTTAGGTTTTGAACATTATTGTTATACACAACATGAAAAACAACTTTAATGGTGTAAGTTGTATCCTTCTCTTTTTTAGACTTGAGGCTATAATATCGTTTTGCGTCGAAGAAAGCGTCTTCTATATTCTTCAAAGTTCCCGAATTTTGTTGATTTAGGAGTTTTATGTAGTCATTTGTGGCACAAGGTATTATTTGATTTTGGGCTGATAAACTCCCAAATATCAACACAAACAGTAAAAGTAAATACGCTTTATTAATCATTACACACCAAATTTAAGATTGATTTAAGTATTAATTATAACGAATATGTAAATAGTTAGTTTCTAATTGCCATTAAAGTTAGGTTTCCTTTTTGATAGAAAGGCATTAACTCCCTCACTAAAATCGTGTGTTTTCCCAGCAAGGTCCTGAAATTTAGTTTCATATTCTAATACTTCATTGAGATTAGCATGCATTGAATCATTGAGCATTTGTTTCATCATCCCTATAGCCTTTGTTGGTGCATTAGCATAGTACATAGCAATTTTTTGCACTTCATCATCAAGACTTTCAGATGGAACACATCGATTTATTATACCCCAATCAAGAGCTTGTTCTGCAGTTAATTTATTTCCCATTGTAGCTAATTCAAAAGCACGTGTACTTCCCACTAATCTTGGTAAAAAATAAGATGAACCCGAATCTAATACTAAACCAATACTTACAAATGCTTCCACAAAAGAGGCCTTAAAATCAGCCACTATAAAATCACAAGCCAATGCAATTGAACAACCTGCTCCAGCTGCAACACCATTAATTCTACCAATGATGGGTTTAGATAATTCACGCATACATTTTATAAGTGGGTTGTACTCGTTTTTTAGAATATCTACAAAATCAACTTCTTTTTCAATATCTTTTAAATCTTGACCCGCAGAAAAAGCTTTACCTTCAGCCGTCAGAATTATAACTCGGCAATTATCATCTTTGCTTGCATAATTTAAAGCCCCTAATAATTCTGATCGCATCTCGCTGTTAAATGCATTAAAACGATCTTGTCGATTAAGCTTAATAGTAGTAATGCCTAAATCTTCGTAGTAATTAATTGTATTGTAATTCATTGTTTTTAAATAAATAAAATAGGTGTTGATGCTAAAAATCCAATGGCTAAACCCATAACTAATTGTAATAAAGTATGAGCATTTGCTTTCCATCGAATCACACCAACCAGAATAGTAATACTTGCAATTTCGAATAAATATCCGAAATCTGAAAATTGATAATTATAATGAATCATTAGACCAGTACCTAATAAAAAACTCCAAACTGCTGAATGCCAACTTACTTTTAGCTCAATAAAAGCAAAAAACAACATCAATAAATGTAAAAAAGTAGCTGCAAGAAAAAAAGTTATGTATTCCTGCATCAAAAAAATACTTACCAAAGCAAATCCAAAATTCACCAAGGAGTATGCTCGATATATCGATTTGCGTTCATCTACAGAGGGAAACGCTAATTTAATTTTACGGATATAAATGAAATATAGAAGTGGAATTGAAATATACATAAACGCAATCCAAACTGCTGAAATTGTTAAAGTACTAATATTGTGTTTTGCAATTATCGGCTTATATACTATCAAACTGTAAAAAGGTAGAAAAATTGGGTGGGTTAAAATAGCTATTCCTTTTAAAAGGTGATTCATTATTGTAGTTCTTTTCTTAAACGAGCAACAGGTAAATTTAAATGCTCTCTATATTTAGCAACTGTTCTTCTTGCAATAGGGTAACCTTTTTCGTGTAATATTTTCATAAGAGCTTCGTCAGTTAATGGTTTGGATTTGTCTTCTTCATCAATGGCATCTTTAAGGATTTTTTTAACTTCTCTATTACTGACTTCGGTTCCACTGCCGGTAGTTATCCCTTCGGTGAAGAAATCCTTCAAAAGGAATATCCCAAAGTCAGTTTCAACATATTTGCTACTTGCTACTCTTGAAATTGTAGATATATCCATTTGTATCGCTTCAGCTATATCTTTTAGAATCATTGGTTTAAGATCTGTTTCATCACCACTGGTAAAGAAATCGTATTGTATTTCTACAATCTTATTCATGGTCAACAACAAGGTATTTTGACGCTGTCTGATAGAATCAATAAACCACTTTGCCCCATCTAATTTTTGTTTTATGTATTGGACAGCATCTTTTTGAGAAGCTGATTTTTCTTTGCTTGCCTCGTATGATTTTAAGGTCTCACTATATGATTTACTAATTTTAAGTTCTGGAGCGTTCTTGGAATTCAGTGAAACATCTAACTTTCCGTAAGATTCTTTAACGATAAAATCAGGAATTATGTAGTCTTTATTGATCGCTCCCTCCGCCCCAGATTGAGCAGGCTTGGGATTTAGCTTGGCAATAAAATCTAAAGCTTCTTTAAGATAGTCCTCAGAAATATCAAATTTTTTAAGAATTCGGTTGTAATGCTTTTTTGAAAAGTCTTCCATCATCTCATGAATGATCTTATAGGCTAATTTATAAACTGGGTTATTACCTGAACGTTGTCTTCTCTCGATCTGGAGTAAGATACACTCCTTTAAATCTCTGGCCCCAATTCCTGTTGGTTCCAGCCCTTGAATTAAAGTTAATATTCGCTGCAAATCATCTGTGTTAGTCTGAATATTTTGGGTAAATAACAAATCATTCTTTATTGAATTTAAGGGTCTCCTTAAATAGCCATCATCATCCAATGTGCCAATAATTTGATGTGCAAGTAACTCATCTTCTTTCGATTTAATAAGGCCTGATATCTGCTCCATGAGACGCTCTCGGAAAGAGGAAAAATAGACCACTGGCATAAATTCTTTATCTTCATCATTTGAATTATAATCTCCGCTTAGCTGAACACCACCATCGTCGTCATTCATGTAATCTGAAATATCTAATTCGTCTTCTGTACCATAATCTAAGTCTTCTTGATCATTGGATTGAATTTCATCTTCATCTTTACCGCTCTCGAGTGCGGGGTTTTCCAACAACTCTTCATCAACTCTTTCTTGAAAATTCAGCGTATTTAGCTGCAGCAATTTAATAAACTGTATTTGCTGTGGGCTGAGCTTTTGTAGAAGTTTTTGATTGAGTTGTTGTTTTATCATATTCATGTTTAAAAAATAAGGAATAGCCCTTATTTTTGTATTCCAAATTTAGCACGTTTTCTAGGATAATCAAAATGAACACTAAACAGTTAAAAGGCCACATAGGTCAAATTGTAACCCTTAAAGGATGGGTAGCAAACAGACGAGAAAGTAAAACCGTTGTGTTTATAAATTTAAGGGATGGGCAAGGAATGTGTCAGTGTATCCTTGGATTAGAGGGTCTAGGAGAAGGCCTATTCCAAACTGCCAAAACATTAGGGCAAGAAAGTTCAATATCCGTCACAGGTAAAGTTGTTGAGGATACTCGACAATTTGGGGGTTTTGAACTCAACGCAACTGATTTAAAAGTCTATCAAAATGCAAAAGATTATCCGATTTCTAACAAAGAGCACGGCATTGAATTTCTTATCGACCATCGTCACCTTTGGATACGAAGCAGAAGACAATGGGCTATTATGCGAGTAAGAAATTGCATAACTTATGCCATACATAACTTCTTTCAAGGACAAGACTTTGTCCAAATGGATGCGCCTATTTTTACTGGAAATGCTGCCGAAGGTACCACTGATTTATTCGAAACAGATTATTATGGTAAACCTGCCTATTTAACACAATCAGGTCAGTTATATGGGGAGGCAATGGCACTTGCAATGGGTAAAATTTACACTTTTGGACCTACATTTAGGGCAGAAAAATCCAAGACTAGACGACACCTATCTGAATTTTGGATGATTGAACCCGAAATGGCTTTTTGTGACATATTTGAAAATATGGATACCATTGAGTCTTTTCTAAGAAGTGTGGTTCAGGAAGTGCTAGAAAAATGCCCCGACGAACTCAAAATTCTTAACAGAGATACTTCCAATCTTGAAACTGTTGCCAAAAAATTTCCGCGATTATCCTATGACGAAGCAGTAGAAATATTAAAAGGAAATCAGGATGTTGATGGAAAAAATACATTGCTCACCATCGAAGAAGATATCAAGGAAAACGCTGTCCGAATTATCGAAATTGAAGAAGATATTGCTCAACGAGAAGCTGCAATTGCTGCTGGAGGTATGAAAAAAGGTGCAATTAATTTTAATCAGAATAAGATTGATACCCTCAAACAAGAGCTTAAACAAATTGAGGAAGATCAAAGAAATATGCCTCAATGGCTAGAATCTGCACGAAATTTTGAATATGGTAATGACTTCGGAGGAAGCGACGAAACAGTTCTCACCCGTTTGTTTGATTGTCCAATAATGGTCTATGACTGGCCCCATGAAATTAAAGCTTTTTACATGAAAAGAAACCCTGATGATCAAAGATTTGCTAGAGGTGTAGATGTACTGGCACCTGAAGGCTATGGTGAAATTGTGGGTGGAGGAGAACGAGAAACAAGCGAGGAATGGTTGGTAGAAAAAATCAATGAACACAAACTTCCGATGGATGTTTTTCAATGGTATTTGGACCTACGACGATATGGTAGTGTTCCTCATAGTGGTTTTGGTTTAGGTCTTGAAAGATTGGTAGCCTGGATATGTAAGTTAGACCACGTTCGTGAAACTATTCCTTTCCCAAGATATTATGGGAGATTAGAACCTTAAATTACTTTATTTTCTCTCCCATATCAAAAAATCGAAATCAAATTCGTTGAACTCGCTTTTCTGATATTCTTGTTTTTCAATACATTTCCAAACATCGTAGTTGATTGACGGAAAAAACACATCTGCATCAGGGAAATTAGCTTTCACCTCGCTGATATACATTCGGTCAACAAATGGCAACGATTGACGATAAATTTCTGCACCACCAATAACAAATATTTCACCGTGATGCTCTAATTGCTTTGCTAATTCTAAGGCTTCATTAAAAGAATTACACATAAATGCTCCAGGTGCTTCGTAGGTCTTACTTCTTGTTATAATAATATTAGAACGATTAGGCAAAGGCTTACCGATAGACTCGTAACTTTTTCTGCCATGAATAACAACATGATGAGAAGTTAACTTTTTAAAACGTTGAAGATCATCACGAATCTTCCACATCAAATCATTATCTTTTCCTATGGCATCATTCTGAGATTTTGCAACTATGAGAGAAATAATATTCACTGGTACAAAGTAAAATTTATTTTTTGAGTAATGGAGATTTAAATGTCATGAACAGTCAATCTAACATCAAGTAGCATTAAAAAATTAAAACTGCTTCAAACTCAAATCTAAACTACGAACCGAGTGGGTTAATGCACCGACCGATATGAAATTAACGCCGGTTTCTGCATAATTTCTAATAGTAGATTCTGTAATTCCACCACTTGCCTCAGTTTCACAACGAGCATTTACAAGATTAACAGCTTTAACCATATCATCAGGTGAGAAATTATCAAACATAATACGGTCAACACCAACAGACAGTGCCTCTTCAACTTCTTCTAAATTACGTGTCTCAACCTCTATTTTTAATTGCCTATTTTGACTAATCAAGTACGATTTTGTCTGATTAACTCCTGCAGTTATTCCACCCGCATAATCATTGTGGTTATCTTTAAGCATCACCATATCATAGAGCCCAATTCGATGATTTACTCCTCCACCAACGGAAACTGCGTACTTTTCAAACACCCTCATTCCAGGCGTGGTTTTACGTGTATCGAGTAATTGAGCATTGGTGCCGCTTATTATATCTACCAACCGTTTGGTATATGTAGAAATTCCGCTCATTCGCTGCATGAAGTTTAGCACTAATCGTTCAGCTTGAAGAATACTGTGTATATTACCGCTGATATTAAATGCGATATCTCCAACGTTTACAATGCTTCCCTCCTCAATGAAGGATTCAAAAACTAATGTTGAATCGAGTCGGTTAAAAATATGTGCTGCTAAATCTATTCCACATATCACTCCAACATCTTTGACAAGTAATCGTGCTCTCCCTTTTTGATTTGGAGGAATTGCTCCAAGGCTACTGTGATCACCATCTCCAATATCTTCTGCTACGGCTAAATCAATAAGTTTAGCGACATGAGAATCTGCAAAATTCATGACACAAAAATCTACATTAATTATCAGAAAGTTCTAATTTGATTAAATAAGTGTAGCTGAATAAAATATTCGATTGATTTTTTATAAATTATTAATCATTTTTATGCTCATAATCACCCAGTTAGGAACAAATTAAGATTAGAGTACTTAATTTGCATCTGTGTCGAAACATCTTTTTTTTGATTTAGATCATACCATTTGGGATTTTGAAGCAAATGCTGAAGAAACGCTGAAAGAGCTTTATTACCTCTATGAAATCAAATACCTAGCTCCAATAAGCTCGGAGGAATTTATTGAAATATACTCAAAAATAAATCATGATTTATGGAAGTTATATCGAAATCACGGGATAACAAAGGCCCAATTAAGGGTGCAACGCTTTGAAGATACTTTTTTAGCAATGGGAGTTGAACACAAACATATTCCAAAGGATATTGGCGAAAAGTATGTGGAAATATGTCCAACTAAAACCGCATTAATAAGTGGTGCAAGAGAAGTTTTAGACTATTTACAACAAGATTACACGATGCATATCATTACTAATGGATTTGAAGAATCGCAGATTAAAAAACTAAAATACTCGGATTTAGGTAGGTATTTTCAAAGCATCACCATCTCTGAACATGTGGGGAAACAGAAACCACACCCATTAGTATTTGAAACAGCTCTAAAAAATGCTAAATGTGAATCTAATCATAGTATTTATATCGGTGATAATTTGGATGCAGATATTAAAGGGGCTATCAATGCGGGATGGAAAGCATTTTGGTTGACACAAGATTCAAAAGGTTATACTAATCTAGATTGTCAAATTATAAGTACCCTACGAGAACTAAAAATCTATTTTTAGAGTTTGAATGAACGTGTAAAAAGTTCCCAATCCCAAGCATTATCTGATTGCCAGCAACCATCAAAATTAAATTGGGAAATAAATAGCAATACAGCCAGGGCTAGCATGAAAATTTGAGCTATTCTAAGCTTATTTATAGAGTTACTATTCAGAGTAAAGCTAATTGGCAAGGCAAAAAATGCTAAATGTTCTGTAAAACCTCGATGTCCAAAACCACATCCCAATTCTGGCGACCACCATCCTGCGTAGGTAAAACTAATCACTATAAAATAAACGAGATAAAAAGTTATTATTCTATTATTACGCCATTGCTTGATAACAGCTAAAAACACGAGAAGTAGAATCGGACTATATAATAATGCTCCATTATTTGGTGAAAACCAAAATTTCATTAGATCCAAATTTCCAAAATTTGAAAAGCTTTCACCAGCATACCCGTCTGCAATAGGTTTGCCATATGCGTAATAGTTGTAGCCTAATTGAAGAAAAACTGGGATACTGGCTAGCGAAAAGCCCAACAGCCACCCCCATACATTAACATCTAAAACTATTTTTTTAAAATTACTCCATTTACTAATAAGAATATAACTCACTGGGAAAATGACAAAAACTGAGTTTAGTGGTCTCAGAACAAGAAGCAAAGAACCTAAAATAAGAATCAATATAAAATCTATATTTTTTATATTTTGATTATTTAAAATCTTTAAAAGTAGGTATTGAATTCCTGCAAAAACAGTAAATGAATAAGCGTGGGACATTCCACAATCTCGTGTTGTATAGTAAAGCAAATTAGAGAGAAATAAAATTCCTAAAACTAGCATATAGCTTTGCATGTGCGAGAGGTTCCAATAATGGACTGCACTTAGAAAAAGGAGAAATAGTCCTATTGTACCCCATATGGCAGTAGCCCAATTAAGGGCTAAATGATGATTTTCTGTAAATCCATAATTGTTGTCAATTCCTAAAAAAGAATCTAAAAGTGACGCAATTAGAGAAAAAGGAGCTTGACATATCGCCACACCAATGGGGTACTTTGTTATAATTTTTTTATTCTCTAAATGAAAGCCAGTACCCGTTTTCTGGACAATTGAATCAGGAAGATTTTCGGCATCCATGTCATAATAGAAATAAGCAGGAAAATAGATATGATAACCTGCTTTGTCTGCAAATATTTGAGAATGATACGTGAAAATTGGATGACGAGAATGCCTATTTAAACTTATAAATAATAGACCTGCAAATAGAAAGATAAAAATAAATTTGTCTATTAATCTCATCGAATATGCAAATAAAGGTCAAATAAATAGAGCTACAATGAACCACGATATTCAAACTATAATTTACTGATTATTCATAGTAAGCCAGAGTTTATCCTTCAGTTCTTGTATCCCTTTTCCAGAGACTGATGAAATAAATAAAAAGTCGCAATCTACTTCCAATTCTTCAGCAATTGCTGCCTCTAATTCATGATCTAATATATCTGATTTTGTAATTGTTAAAATACGCTCTTTGAACATCAGTTCAGGACTAAATTTCTCGAGTTCTTGCAACAAGATTTTATAGGTTTTATTAATATCTTCATCATCGGCAGATATCATAAATAGAAGAGCTGAATTTCGTTCAATGTGTCGAAGGAATCGGTGTCCCAATCCCTTACCCTCACTGGCACCCTCTATTATGCCCGGGATATCAGCCATTACAAAAGATTTGTAATCTCTATATTTTACAATTCCTAAATTTGGTGTTAAGGTAGTAAAAGCGTAATCTGCTATTTCTGGTTTTGCAGCAGAAACTACAGACAGTAATGTAGATTTTCCTGCGTTTGGTAAACCAACTAATCCAATATCCGCAAGTACTTTAAGCTCAAGGATAAACCATTCTTCTAGGCCAGGTTGTCCTGGCTGAGCGTACTTTGGCGCTTGGTTAGTTGCACTTTTAAAATGAGTATTTCCCAAACCTCCTTTACCTCCTGGTAACAAGACGAATTCTTGACCGTCTTCGGTAATTTCTCCAATGACTTCGTATGTTTCTGGATGTTTAGCTACAGTTCCTAAAGGTACTTCAACAATTTGATTTTGGCCGCTTTTACCAGTTTGATTTTTTTTCTTTCCAGGTGCACCGTGCTCACAAAAAATATGTCTTTTATATTTTAGGTGTAGTAATGTCCATAATTGGGCATTACCTCGAAGAATAATTGAACCTCCTTTTCCGCCATCTCCCCCATCAGGTCCTCCTTTGGCATTAAGATTATCTCTAAAAAAACTATGACTACCTGGACCACCGTTCCCACTCCTACCACAAATTTTGACGTAGTCTATAAAATTTTGATTACTCATGGTAAATTAGTTGGGCTGTTAATCTAAACTATAATTGGTTTACGCCGTCTATAGCCTTACAAAGATTTTGGAATATTTCATCAATTGAACCTTTACCTTTCACAGCTATAAACTTTC
Organism: uncultured Bacteroidota bacterium; assembly: GCA_913050005.1. Classification (GTDB taxonomy): domain Bacteria; phylum Bacteroidota; class Bacteroidia; order NS11-12g; family UBA9320; genus UBA9320. The sequence goes on along the minus strand of CAJXBI010000016.1, from coordinate 9,842 downwards.
CTTTTTTGGCATAAAAATCTGAAAGTGGAGATGTTTCATCATTATAAACCTTAAACCGATTTCTGATAATTGCTTCGTCTTGATCATCTGGTCTTCCGCTTGATTTTCCACGTTCTAACAAGCGATTAACCAACTCATCCTCATCAACCTTTAGAGCAATCATACTCGTAACATTGGCCTGATATTCCTCAAGAACACGGTCTAAATTTTTTCCTTGAGCAATTGTCCTAGGATAGCCATCAAAAATAAAGCCTTTATTATTATTGTTTCTCGCTATGAAATCCTTAACCATTTGATTGGTTACTTCATCGGGAACCAATTGACCTTTGTCAATGAAGCTTTTTGCTAATACCCCAAGTTCTGTTTGATTTTTAATGTTATACCTAAATACATCACCTGTTGATAGATGAACTAAACCGTATTTACCAATTAGTCTAGCACTCTGTGTTCCTTTCCCTGCACCCGGAGGTCCAAATAAGATGATATTTAACATGGTTTTAAAGTGGGGTCAAATGTAATATGTTTATTGTATGATCGCATTTACTACTTTTTAACAAAGATTTTACTTTTTAGATTGACCCAAAAAGCTGTAATATCCTCTGAAATATTTAAACGAATACTTACACTCACAAATATTGATAATATTAATAATGACTTTGATAAAATTGATAAATATGGATTACTAATCTGCACAAAATAATTTACCAGCATGAAAATCCCTAGGGTAAGTAGTAAGATATAACCCAACGATTTTTGAAATGGGTGAATAGCAAATTTTCTGTATATGAAGTATGTTTTAGCTAAATTATAAAGAACAATAGATAGAAAAGTTGCGAGGGCAGCACCTACTAAATCGAATATTGGAATAAAAAATAGGTTTGCTATAATATTTAATACTCCCAAAAGAAGCAACGCATATAAGTTAAACCTAAAATACTTTGAATATCCAATTATTATTTCGTTTACACTAGTAACCATATCAACTAATTTCGCCAACCCGAGTATCAGAATGACAACCTTACCGTCAGTATATTTTTCTCCATTTGGTATGATTTGAAAAATAGAATCCACATTCATCCAAATTAGCAACAACAATAATGTACCAAATAAAAAAAGATTGATACTCGATTTTTTATAGATTTCGTGCACATGGTCCATCTTATTTTGAGCTAGGGAATCAGCAACTATTGGCCCTGAAATAGATAACATAGGAGCCGTTACTAAAACCATGAGACCGGTGAGGCTCATAGCAATTGAATAAATCCCAGTTTTACTAAAACTCAACATATCTGTGACCATAAAAATATCAAGCCTAGTAGCTAAACTACTTCCTAGGCTACTAAGCAAACCAAAGCCTGCAAATACTGCAATGTTTCTGATTCTTTTTTTAGTAAAATACTTGAACTCTACTTTGAACGAAAAGTTCCCTTTTAGCATTAGATATACGAGCACTCCAGCCATGGCTAACATATATACTAAAACTACAAAGTATAAAACATTTTCATAACTTAAATTGAAATAGAAGTAGGCCAAAGCAGCCAACCCTAAACCAATTTTAACCCACAAATTTCTAAAGATATTGGGGATTGTTATTAACCTGAAGTTAGAAGAATAATAATAGAATGAATTTGTAAACATTATGGCAATAAAAAGCAAAAAGATATACCAAAAATTATCTTTGAATTCTGGTGGCCACCACTGTAAAGTAATTCCGTACAAACACAGAAATACTGCGATACCCCCCAATAATACTAACATTATAAAACCAAGAAACCCATTATGCTTACTCTTATCATCTCTAAAATCAGGAAAAAATCGAACAATTACATTCGTTATTCCAAGGCTAAAAAACCCAGCAAGCACTAATCCTGCCTCCTGAACATATCTGAATCTACCAAGCTCGGCAGCATCAAAACAAAGCGTGTAAATAAAAAATGTGTTAATAGTGCCAACAACTGCAGCGAAATATCCTACAGTGCTTGATTTGATTGTTTGTCTGGCAATTACTCCCATTCTTGATTTAACTAAGTTACATTATGTTGTGTGCATGTTTTTTTAGAAGCACTACGACAGGGACTTTAATCTTGTCTATTACTTCGAAAATACACCTAGGTTTAATATATACAGCATTGAATTAAATATTTTACCTATTATTTTTAAAGGTTAAAATAAACAGAAGAAAACTCTAGTTTTGTGCTAATGAAGGTTAAAGATATTCCATTTATTGGACCAATTTTGAGTAGTTTGTCGTCTAAATTGTATCGTAGGTCTTATTTTAAAAACTCCGGAGAATACTGGGAAAAAAGATATAAAGATGGTGGAAATTCAGGTTCTGGATCATATAATCAATTAGCAATATTTAAAGCTGAAATATTGAATCAGTTCGTTGAGAAAAATAAGATATCATCTGTTGTAGAATTAGGTTGTGGTGACGCAAATCAACTAAAACTTCAGAAATACCCTAATTATATTGGGTATGACGTCAGCAACACTATATTAGATTCGTGTTCAAAAAAATTTTCTGAGGATAACACAAAGCAATTTGATCATATCTCTAATTTTAAATCAAAAAAAACAGATTTAATTCTTAGTCTAGATGTAATTTACCATCTAATTGAAGATGATGTTTATTATAATCACATGAAAACATTATTCAATGCCAATAATAACAATGTTATAATTTATTCTTCCAATTTTGATGATGACTATGGGAATAAAGAAATAAAGCATGTTAGACATCGAAAATTTACGAATTGGGTTGAAAAAAATGCCAAAGATTTCAAACTAGACAAACTGATTAAAAATAAGTATCCCTATTCGGGCGACAGCAAAACAGGATCTTTAGCAGACTTCTATTTCTATTCTCATCGCTAATTCATTGAAAAAAAACAATCATATTGTTCATCTTCCAAGAGCCTATCCTTCACAAATGGCTCCACTATCGAGTATATTTTTTAAAGAGCAAATAGAGGCTATTTCGCAACGAAACAACACCATTAAATTAGGAGTTTTAGCAATTATCCAAAGGCCTATTTTAAAGCAATTACTACTTAGGAATAGTCAGCTTTTATTTTTAACAAATAAAAATATTGAAAAGAATATCACCACTTGGGTAAAATTCTTATTTACAATACCATTGCCCCGAAAGATCAAACGACAATATATTAATTTCAGTCTATTGGTACTTTTTAAAAAATATATATCAACCCATGGCAAACCCGACTTAATTCATTTACAGACCTATGAGATGGGAGCAGTTGCACTTAAAATTTTAAAAAAATATGGCATCCCTTACATCGTGACTGAACACTCATCAAATTTATATAATGATAAGACTAGACTCTCAAACGATTTCCTAAAAAAAATATACCTAAAGAGCAGTTTTAATATCGCTGTTAGCCCATTCTTTTCAGCCTATTTAACTAAAAAATTTGGCATTCCCTTCAATACAATCCCAAATACTGTAGACACAGATAAATTCACATTAAAACCTAAAAAAAAATCTTCTAAAATTAACCTACTACATGTTGCTAATTGTGTTAAAATCAAACAGCAAAAATTATTGATTCAGGGATATTCAGAAGCATTAAAACACAATCAATTACTCAACTTAACAATTGTTGGAGATGGACCACAATTAGAATCACTTAAAGCATTAGTAATTGAGTTAAATATTGATAGTTATGTGAATTTTATGGGTAGACTGAGTAACGAAGATGTCAAAATACAAATGCACCTTGCAGACATTTTCATACTTACCTCCAAAAAAGAAACGTTTGGCGTTGTATTAATTGAAGCTCTTGCTGTTGGGTTGCCATGTATAACTACTAAATCTGGTGGACCAGAAGGCATCATAACTGACGAAGAACTTGGTCAAATATGCGATCATAATACTGAAGATATTGCAAAAGCTATTTTGTCTGTTTCTAGCAAAGAATATGACTCCAAAAAAATAAGAGAACATGTTGTCTCAACCTACTCTTCTAAAATTGTAGCAGGCCAAATCAATAAAGTTTACGAAAAGATTTTAATAAATTAACGTCAGTTTTTCAAATCAACTAATTGGTAAAAACCAAAAAAAATAATTCAATCAAATAGGCTGATATACCTTGAAAAGTTGCTCTGCATGACTCTCACCGTCATAATTATCATGCAAGTATTTTTTTGCATTAGCCCCAAGTTTGTTTCTTAAATCTTTTTGCTTAGCCAGTGAAATAATACTAGATAAATATGCTTCTTGAGACTTATAAACAAGGCCACAATTTGCATCGTTTATTAATTTAGCTTGTGGTGTGCAATTGGAGACAATTAGCGGCTTCTCTGCATACATATATTGGAATATCTTATTTGCCACTCCAGAATTATGTTGTTTGTTCACATAAAATGGAGCCAGACAAACATCCACCCTGTTTAATTCGGTTAGTAAATCTTGAATATGAATCCACTCGGTATATTCAATATTATTTTTCAAAGAATCTTTGGCTATAAACCTGTGAAATCGATCTTTATCAGCATTGTCTACAGGACCAATTATTCGAAGTAAAACATTTTGCTCGTTCAACAAAACACGCTCAAAAACTTCGAGCGTATCAAATATTCCCCTTCGTTCAGCAACCACCCCAAAATAGAAAAATGTCACCCTTGTATCTCTTTGTTTTGTTTTATCTACTTTGAATTTCTCGAACCTTGAAAAATCAATTACATTAGGAAATACAAATATTTTTTTTTCATCTAATTGAGGATACCTTTTCAATAAGCTATCTTTATAATCATTGGATAAAGTAATAATGCGATCGACACTTCGTAAGATATCCTTTTCCTTTTTTGCCCAATCTCGAGGTCTAGTAATTAGATTTTTGAAAAAACCTTTGGTCCAATTATAAGTCAATACAGTAGCTGGAAAATTCTCATGTAAATCTAAAACTAACTTAACAGGTCTTCGACTATTCTTAATTGCGTCAATAGCAGGTGGAGCCATATACAAATCATGAACGTGAAGCAATTGAATATCCTCTTTATTGATAAATTCCCGAATAGCTTTGGCCCAAATCCATTTGTAAAGTGGCAACCAACTAGCTAATGCAAAAAGTTTGTTTTTAGTCCATTTTGACAAGTAAATAGAGTGTATATTCTTAGAATCGGAAACAGTATTCTTATCTAAATTTAAACAAAGAGTCTTAACCTCGTATTTGGCACTTAAAATGGATACTTCTTTAAAAACCCTTCCATCATTTATGAAATCGTTGTCTACTACAAATCCAACTTTCATCAGTGCTCAAAGTTAATCTTTAGGAGCTAGTTCGAAGAAATTATTTTTTTAACAAAAATGTATTTATGAGTAGTCTTTGGGAAAATGGAATAAAATATATCATTCAATAATCTCCAGCATTCTGATTTAAAAATAAATTTGTAACATCATCCTTTGTAATGGACAGTAAAAAAATATTAATTCTTACCTACTACTGGCCACCAGATAATAGTTCTGGAGTTCAACGTTGGGGATATTTTGCCCATTTTCTAGCAAAATCTGGTCTTGATATCCAAGTTGTGACGGTGAATCCAAAATGGGCATCTTACAAAAATCAAGACGAAAGTTTCAGCCCTTTGGTGAAAGACATCAAAACTCATACCACCAAAACGCTAGAATTACTAAAATTTTACTCCTTTGTTACTACAGGAAATTCCTCAAAAGGGATTCCTCGAGGAAGCATAAATGACCAAGGAAGTATTTTCAAAAGGATTTCTCATTTTATAAAGTCTAATTTTTTTGTACCTGATGCTCGCATAGGCTGGAATATATTTGCATTTAAAAAAGTAAAAAAAATAATTATTGACCCAGATAATACCATCATAATCACAACAGGTCCTCCACACTCCACACACCTAGTAGGTCAAGAATTAAAAAAAGTTTATGAGAGCATCACCTGGGTTTGCGATTTTAGAGATCCGTGGCTTGAATTATATTCCAATGCAAATGCACCACAATATGAAAATGCAAGGAAAAAGAACATATCCATGGAGAGAATGGTTCTTGAAAATGCAGATCAAGTCATCACGGTAGGTCCTTCATTAGCAAAACTTTTACAATCAAAACTCCCCCCCAATAAACAAACCAAAGTAAGTTACTTCTACAATGGTTTTGATCATTATAAAATGGACAAAATACCTCTAAAAAATCCCAAGGAGTTTATCATTACATTTATTGGTTTAATACCGGACGATTACCAAGTGGAGGGATTTATTCAAGCTTTAAAAAAATTTACAACAATTATTGGTTCTCGGAATGTCATTCTTCGACTTGCAGGTAATATCTCACAAAATTTCATCAACGAATTAAGTAATTTACCAACCATTGAAGTTGATTATCGTGGTTTTGTAACCCATTTAGAGAGTCTAAAGCTAATGAAATCTGCTTCGTTGCTTTTTACCATTTTACCTACTCAAAAATTTGATGAAATATTAATTTCTGGGAAACTCATGGAATATGTAGCCAGTCGAAAACCCATTTTATGCATCGGAAACAAAAAAGGAGACGCAGCTTCACTGATTGAAAAAAATAAGTCTGGTAAAACCTTTAATAATGACGAAACTGATGAAATAGCCAATTTTATCATTGCTTGTTATCATAAAGAATTTTTGATATCACAGCAAATTGACATTAAACAATACTCTAGAGAATCTACTGCTAATGCTCTTGGTGCCTTTTTAAAAGGTTTATAGAACTTCATATTTTTTTTGTGTTTACTCTCCAAACTAATTCTATTTTTGAGGACAATTCAATATATGAAAGTATTTATTCAGAAATATAGTCAACACATAATAGCCGTATTACTAATTGCTATTTTGTCGGCATTGTTTGTGCCTAATAATTTTAAAAATAAGGCCCCGAAACAAAGTGATATTGTTCAATATAGAGGAGCAGCAAGTGAAATAAAGCAGTATCAAAAATCCGGTGAAAATATCTTGTGGACCAATGCCCTCTTTGCTGGGATGCCTTCCTACGTGATTAGTCTACCCAATAAATCGACAATAATCAAGCACCTAAAATTTCCAAGCTACCCAAGAGTGTGGTCTCAATTGTTTTTATACATCCTATGTAGTTTCATAATGCTTCTGGCCTTCAAGGTAAGACCATGGCTTGCTCTAATTGGTGCTATAGGAATTGGTTTTGCAACAGAGAATTTGACAATTTTGGCTGTAGGACATAATACAAAAGCGAGAGCTATTGGATACCTGCCACTGGTAATTGCTGGAATGCAATATATTTTTAGCAATCGGTATCTACTCGGACTTTCTCTACTATCAGCTGGACTTGGTTTAGAGTTACAAGCAAATCATGTCCAAATCACCTACTACGGTGGCTTTATGGTCGTTTTGTTTGTTCTTTTTAACGCCTATCCCTACTTTAAAGAAAAAAGGTTCAAAGCTTTTTTTATCGCATGCGGAGTTGCCCTTGCTGGAGCAGGTATTGGCCTTGGAGCAAACAGCTTAAATATTTTATTACTCAAAGAATATGCAACAGAATCTATTCGTGGAAAAAGTGAACTAACTATCAATAAAACCAATGCATCCAATGCCGATAAGCAAGATGGCTTAACACAAGAATATGTGTTTTCTTACAGCAATGGTTGGTCAGACATAGGAGCAACGATAATCCCCAATTACAGTGGTGGAGATTCAGATAAACTCGGACTATATTATGGTCAAATTGGAAGTACTTCTGGCCCAAAATATATCGGGGTATCCCTTTTTATATTAATGATGCTTGGTTTAGTTTTGATCCAAGGACCACAAAAATGGTGGCTATTATCTGTAATAGGCGTTACTTTAATACTATCAATGGGAGGAAATCATTTTACAGGTATCAATCAATTTATGTATAATCATTTCCCGCTATACAATAAATTCAGAGCACCCAGTATGATGATGTTTTTGGTTCAATTAGCAGTTGGTCTCTTAGCTATTTTAAGTTTAGAAAAAATCATTAGCCAGCCCGAATACGTAAAAGAAAATTGGAAAAAAGTAAGTTATGCTGCTATTACTGGCATTGGAATCATTATTATACTAACGCATAGCGGAACATTATTAAATGATTTTAATTCTACCCCTAAGGAAAATGAAAATGGACAGGTAGTATATGACTCTGACACCGAGTATGCCAAGAATATAATTCAACGACAGGGCGGAGAAGTAACTCAACCCGCTATCGATCGTTTCAAAGATCAACTTGCAGAAATGCGGATTGAAGCAATGAAAAAAGATGGTAATCGAAGTCTATTTTTCGCTGTATGTATTTTATTGGTACTCTGTCTAATTTATAAGGAAAAATTAAAAATCAATTATGGGTTAATCATTATTGGACTTTTAATTACTGCTGATTTATGGACAGTTGGAAAACGCTATCTGAATGATAAAGAATTCAAAAGAGAACGAACACTTGAACAACCATTTACAACATATGCTGCAGATTTAGAAATACAAAAAGACAAAACATACTACCGCGTTTTAGACCTCACTCAAAGCACATTAAATAGTAATCGATGTGCATATTTCCATAAATCAATTGGAGGTTATAGTGCTGCAAAAATCAGAAGATTTCAAGATTTGTGGGATTGGCATTTGATGGATGATTTAAGAGCAGGAAAAATAACTGATAATGGAATATTCAATATGTTGAATATGAAATATTATATCTATCCCAATCAACAAGCTGCAGAACCTCGATATGGTATCAATACAAATGCCAATGGAAATGCATGGATTGTTAATGAAATCAATATTGTTGAAAATGCTGACAGTGCCATTCTTCAATTACCTAAGATTGATACTAAATCTCAAGCTATAGTTGAGAAAGAGTATGTTGATTTAATTAGCAACAATTCTGTTTTTGATAGTACGGCAAATATTGTCTTATCCTCATATCATCCAGAAAAATTAGAGTACAAATACACATCGAAGACAGAAAATAATGTAGCATTCTCTGAGGTATTCTACGACAAAGGTTGGAACGCATATATCGACAACCAACTCGTTGACCATTTTAGATTAAACTATATTTTACGTGGTTTAAAAGTCCCGGCCGGAGAACACAATATTCGATTTGAATATAATCCTAAAACATACCAAACAGGATCCATATTAGCGGTGACATTTGGTGGCTTAATATATTTAATTATTGGATTGAGTATATTCTTATGGGTACGCAAAGAACTTATCACAAAAGACCCAAATAATAGAGGCTAGAAATGCAATTTGCTCACGTATTTGGTCATCAAAAAGTAAAGGAACAGTTAATCAGTAACGTTGAAAACAACAGACTCCCTCATGCACAACTATTTATAGGAGCTGAGGGAAGTGGAAAACTAGGCCTGGCCATTGCATTGACACAATATATTTATTGTAGCCAACGAACACCCAAAGATTCCTGTGGTGAATGCAGTTCTTGCAGAAAGATAAGCACTCATTCACATCCTGATGTACATTTCACTTATCCAGTAGCAGCTAGCAAAGAAATCAGCACGCAATACATCGAAAATTGGAGAGAAATTAATGCATCAACCACTTACTTCAATGCTATAGATTGGATGGAAGCTATCACAAAAGATGGCAATAAAACTCCAAATATTACTCGTGAAGAAACCAGAAGCATTTTATCTAGACTTTCATTAAAACCATTCGAAGGTGAAGCTAAAACACTCATTATTTGGATGCCAGAATACCTCAAAAATGAAAGTAATGCCTTGCTAAAAATTATTGAAGAACCTCCACAAAAAACATACTTTATTCTAGTAGCTGAGCAATCAAAAAATCTTCTACCAACTATTACAAGTAGAACACAACTT
>CAJXBI010000015.1 GCA_913050005.1 uncultured Bacteroidota bacterium | reverse complement strand
CTTATTGTTTGTAAATCATGTTTAAACGGAAAAGATTCAGCTATAAGAAATACTACCTAATTAGATAGGCCTACTCTGACAATTATTATTTTTTTTCAAATATGCTTTGATGCAATTTTCAAGGCTTTCGTACCATTCTTTTCCAAACTTTCGTTCTAAAGCTTTTTGAGCAAATTGGTACACCTTAATATTATCTGTAACCCCCTTTATGCAAGCGTCTGCACAAATACTCCATCGATGATAATTTAGTGCGTAAAACTCGTTGTATTTGTCAACACGAATAGGGTATAGATGGCAGCTTATCGGTTTTTGAAAATTAAAATTATTTTTCTGGTTAGCCAATTCAACAGCACAATTTAATATTCCATCTTTTCGAACTACAAAAACACATTCTTTATTAGGCTTACATGTTGTGACCAGCATTTGATCAAAAGGATCGTTCTCTGAAAACCCCTTTGAGCTGAGGGTTTTTAAACCATCATCATCCATTTCTTTTTTGATATAACCAATATTTTGTTGAATCGTATCAATTTCATCTGGCTCTATCGGAGCACCGGCATCCCCTTCAATACAACACACTCCTTTACATGCTTGAACATTACATGCAAACGATTTATCAATAACATCCTCAGAAATAAGACAATTACCAACTTTTATCATTGCATTGACTTGAGGTAATTTTGGTGCCCTTTTTGTTCAAGACTAGTAGCTTTATCAAAAACGGAACGTTCCATGGAGTTAGAAAATTCGTCCAAATTGTCAGCTATATTCTGTTGGTTTATTCCGAGTATGCGGGCAGCAAAAATACCTGCATTCTTAGCACCATTAATCGCCATCGTTGCAACGGGTATTCCAGGAGGCATTTGTACTATTGAGTAAAGAGAATCTGTTCCACTCATTGTTTTGGATTGAACAGGTACTCCAATTACAGGAAGAGATGTGATAGATGCTACCATTCCAGGCAGGTGAGCAGCACCACCAGCACCAGCAATAATTACTTTATAGCCTTTTTGCTTTGCCATTTTAGCGTAATCATACATCCTATCGGGAGTCCTATGCGCAGAGACTACGGTTAAGTCGTAAGATACTTTTACTTCGTCTAAAAAGTTTGCAGCTTCAGACATGATTTTTAAATCAGAGTCAGAACCCATTATTATTAATACATCTGCCATAATTCTTCAAATTTAAGTGCTTTTTACTGTTAATAATTTTTTTACCTTGTTCAATTTATTTTCTAATTCCTGAGTATTACTTCCTAAAATGGTGTAATGTCCTAATTTTCGATTGGGAGACGTGGTGGCTTTGCCGTATAAATGAATATAAACTCCAGGAATTTTTAAAATTTGATTTAGATTGTCTATTTCGTATGGACCATTGATTTCTTCAGGACCAACAACATTACAGGTTATCGCATTTTGGATAAGCGATGTGTCACCTAAAGGCTGGTTGAGTAATATTCTATTTAATTGCTCATATTGTGATGTGTACGATGATTCAATGGTGTGATGCCCACTATTGTGAGGTCTGGGAGCAACTTCATTTACATAGATTTTACCATCTTTTTGAACAAAAAGCTCTACTGCAAAAAGTCCTGGACTTTTAAAAGATTCTACAGTTCTCGTAGCAATTTCCTCGATCGCGGTGTTCGTTTTTTTATCAAGTCTACTCGGAGCTATGAGGTAGTCCATTAGGTTAGATTTTGGGTCAAAAACCATCTCACACGGAGTATAACTTATAGATTTAAGTTGCTGGTCTACGGCTACAATAACCGAAACTTCAACAGCTTCTTTAGCCATTTTTTCGATAATATAACCATCAGGGCTTTGAATGCTTTTATCATTATTTGTTAGAAGTTTCTGAAATTGATTTTTGGATAATAACTGAACGCCCTTACCATCATATCCTCCTTTACGGTGCTTCAAAACAAATCGTTCATCAGGCCAAGATTTTATGTCAGACTCTAGCTCTGCAGTAGCACTAATTTTATAGGGTAGCGTTGGGATATTATGGGTTGAATAAAAATCTTTTTGATGTCCCTTATCTTGAATAATTGACAAAACATTAGGTTTAGGTATTACGGGTTTGCCTGTTTGTTCTAATTCAATCAGAGCAGCAACATTTACGTGTTCGATTTCAAAAGTTAAAACATCGGACAAACCTCCTAACTGATTTATTTTATTTTCATCATTTAGGCTACCTAAAATTTGGTGTTCACAAACAAGTGAAGCTGGGCAATTCTCAGTTTTTTCTAAAAAAATATAGTTGGTATTCATAGGCGAACCTGCCTCAAAAAGCATTTTACCTAATTGACCACCGCCAAGAACTCCAATTGTTTTTTTCATACGCTTATCCAATATTAATGCAAATGTTAATAATAAATTGGACTACCATCTTAATCTACTTAATTTTGTTTACGATTATGAGCTTATTTTTTTTGTAAATACTATAAAAATTAACTAATGGCGAAAGTAGTTGTTGGACTATCTGGAGGAGTAGATTCTTCTGTTGCAGCTTATCTTTTAAAAGAAAAGGGTCATGAGGTTATTGGTGTTTTTATGAAAAATTGGCACGATACCGAAGTCACGCTTAGCGATGAGTGCCCCTGGGAAGAGGACAGTAAAGACGCATTACTTGTTGCAGACAAATTGGGAATACCCTTCCATTCCGTAGATTTAAGTAAGGAGTATTATGATAGGATAGTTTCCTATATGTTTGATGAGTACAAAAATGGGAGAACACCAAATCCAGATATTTTATGTAATCGAGAAATCAAGTTTGATACTTTTCTAAAACACGCAGTTCTTTTGGGAGGGGACTACTTGGCTACAGGACATTACTGTCGAAATAGAAAAACCAAAGATGGCTATGAATTAATGGCTGGTTTGGATGATAATAAAGATCAGAGTTATTTTTTGTGTCAGATAAATCAAGAACAATTGTCAAAAGCACTATTTCCTATTGGAGAATTGAACAAGAAAGAAGTTCGGGCAATTGCATCAGAACAAGATTTAGTTACGGCTGAAAAAAGGGATTCTCAAGGACTATGTTTTATTGGGAAAGTAAAACTTCCAGATTTTTTGAAGCAAAAATTAAAAGAAAAGAAAGGTAATGTAATCAAAGTCTCAAAAGATTGGGACGGATTTAATAACCCGCTTAGCCCTTCAGAGGAGTATTCGCTTACAGAAGAAGACGGTGTTAAAATTGGCGAACATAACGGAGCACACTTTTACACGATTGGTCAGCGTAAGGGACTTAATATAGGTGGTTACACTAACCCGTTATTTGTGATTCAAACAAATACGAAAACCAACACAATATATGTTGGTGAAGGAGAGGATCATTTGGGGCTTTATCGTCCTGGCTTGTTGATTAAAAACGAAGATATTCATTTCATTAAACAGACCGACGAAATGGAATGCGGAGATCAAAAAGCATATCAAATAAGAATTCGTTATCGTCAAAAATTGTTCCAAGCAAGATTAGTAAAAACAAATGAAGGCTTAGAAATCTTTTTTAATCAACCTCAGAAAGCAATTGCTAAAGGTCAGTTTGCTGCATGGTACGAAAAAGACGTTTTGATAGGCAGTGGAGTAATTTCATAAAAAGGACCGGGTTTTTGAAAAATTTCAAAAAAACAGGATTTGACCACCAAAGTATCACGAACTTCCAACGTTTCTTCAATTATCTTGAAGTCATTACCGACAAGTCTGGATTTGAGGCCTGCTCTTATATACTTTGGCTAGGGTCGTAAAAATAATCAGCGTAAAATTTTCAATTATTGCCAGTCCTTCATACAAATTTAATACAATTGCGGTTCATATTCTTTGAATGATTAGCATAATAATGCCTTTTAAAAATCCAGGGAAATACATCACCCCCTGTATCGAGTCTATCCTAAACCAAACCTACAAAAATTGGGAGCTGATAGCGGTAAATGATCATAGCGATGATGGCTCGAATGAAGTAGCGTTATCATACGCTAGTAGGCACACTAAAATAACCGTCGTAAATTTAAATGGAGCGGGTATCATTCAAGCACTTCGTCATGGGTACGAACTATCTCAGGGAGATTATATTCACCGAATGGATTCAGATGACATAATGCCTATCGATAAATTAGAAAAAATGATGGAAGCAATGCGACCAAAATCACTAGTTACAGGTATGGTAGATTATTTTTCAAACGATTTTGATTTAGGAGAGGGGTATAAGAATTATACCGAATGGATTAATAATGCAATGTCCTCAGGAGATTTATGGAGAGGTATTTATAAAGAATGTCCTATTCCTTCTTCTGGGTGGCTTATTCATCGTAAAGATTTTGAATCTATTGGTGCATTTAATTCTACACTTATACCTGAGGATTATGATTTATCTTTTCGCTTATATCAATCGGATATTACGATAAAAATTGTATATCAAGTCATACACTATTGGAGGGACAGTTTGAGTAGAATATCAAGAACTAAAAGTCAATATTTTCCAAAAAATTACGTTGATTTAAAAGTACATTATTTTTTAAAAATAGATAGAGACAAGTCTATACGTTTGCTATTATGGGGTGCAGGAAATAAAGGAAAAAAAGTAGCGAGAGCTTTAATTAAATCGGGTGAAAAGTTTATTTGGGTCACGGACAATTCTGCGAAATTTGGGGTAAATATTTATAACCAAATACTTGTGTCAAGAGAAGATATAGATTTAAAAAATTATCAGCAGATTATTGCAATCTCGTCCCCTAAAGATCAGATTGAAGTTCAATCCAATTTGGATAGATTAGGTTTAGCAAATCAGATAAATTATTTCTGGTTTTGTTAGTTAATCCACTTCTTCAAAATCGGTGAAACCATCATCATTTCCAGCCGATTGGTCGTCGTTATTTTGATTTTGGTTTGAATCTTGGTTCTTAACAACATTTATTATTCTAAACACGCGTTTAATAGCCCAATACGTAAATAAACTAACAATAACCCATTTCATAACTATCGACTTAAAAATCTAGATTTTTGATTGTATAAATCCCTAAATAATGGATCCTGTGTGCTTTCAACAAAAAGGATAGCTTCGCCAGTAGATTTCATTTCGGGGCCTAATTCTTTATTTACATTCGGAAACTTATTAAAGGAGAATACCGGTTGTTTAATAGCAAAACCTTTTTTAATAGGTTTGATGTCAAAGTCTTTGAGTTTTTTGTCTCCAATCATCACCTTTGTGGCAATATTTACATACGGAACTTGATATGCTTTACATATAAACGGAACTGTACGACTAGCTCTTGGATTTGCTTCAATAACATAGACATCTTCTTCCTTTACAGCAAATTGTATATTAAGAAGTCCTCGCACATCCATTGCTCTAGCTATTTTTTTAGTATACTCTTCAATTTTTTTAATAACTTTATCGGATAAACTGAATGGGGGTAGTACAGCAGAGGAATCACCAGAGTGAATTCCAGCCGGTTCAATATGTTCCATAATTCCAATCATTTCTACATCAACCCCGTCACAAATACTGTCACTTTCTGCTTCTTCTGCTCTATCTAAGAAGTGATCAATAAGTACACGATTTCCTGGTAAATCTCCGAGTAAATCAATAACAGCTTTTTCTAAATCTTCATCATTGATAACGATTTTCATTCCTTGTCCTCCCAAAACGTAACTGGGTCTTACAAGAACAGGGTAACCAACCTTATTAGCCACTTGAATTGCCTCGTAGGCGTTCTTTGCAACACCAAATCGAGGATAAGGAATTTCCAAATCTTTGAGTAAATTAGAAAATGAACCTCGGTCTTCTGCCAGGTCCATATTTTCAAAAGTTGTACCAATGATTTTGACACCATGATCCCTCATTCGTTCACTTAGTTTTAAAGCGGTTTGTCCGCCAAGCTGAACGATAACACCTTCAGGTTTTTCTAATTCGATAATATCCCACAAGTGTTCCCAAAATATAGGTTCAAAATATAATTTATCAGCAGTATTAAAGTCTGTACTTACAGTTTCTGGGTTACAATTGATCATTATGGCTTCATAACCTAACTCTTGAGCAGCTTTTATGCCATGAACACAACTGTAATCAAACTCAATTCCTTGACCAATTCTGTTAGGACCCGAACCAATGACTATTATTTTTTTCTTATCGGAGACAACGCTTTCGTTCTCGCCGTCAAAACTGGAGTAAAGATAATTTGTAGGAGAGCTAAACTCAGCAGAACACGTGTCTACCATTTTATAAATACGATTTATACCAAGCGATTTTCTTTTAGCATGAACATCCATATCCGTGGTATCTCTACCCACTAAATGAGCAATTTGAGCATCTGAAAAACCTTTTTCTTTGGCAATTCTTAATGTATCTGTATTTATATTTTCAAGGGAGTATTTCTTGATTTCTTGCTCAGTTTTTACAAGTTCATAGATTTGTTCAAGGAACCATCGATCAATTTTTGTAGTTTTTTGAATCGAAGTTATTGGAACACCAATTGCCATAGCATCTCTGATATGAAATATTCTATCCCAGCTTGGATTTTTGAGACTATCAACGATTTTTTCTAGATTTTTAAGTTCGTAGCCATCTGCACCAACCCCTAGTCGTTTAATCTCAAGTGATTGACATGCTTTTTGGAGAGCTTCTTGAAAACTCCTACCAATAGCCATAACTTCACCCACAGATTTCATTTGTAATCCAAGTGTTTTTTTAGCACCTCTAAATTTATTGAAGTCCCAACGAGGTATTTTGATAATGGTATAATCAATGCTGGGCTCAAAAAATGCTGAAGTTGTCTTTGTCACTGGGTTTTTCAGCTCATCGAGGTAGTATCCTAAGGCTAATTTTGCAGCAATTTTAGCGATTGGGTAACCTGTTGCTTTGGACGCAAGTGCTGAACTTCTAGACACACGCGGATTAATTTCTATAGCAATAATTTTTTCGTTTTCTGGATTTACAGAAAATTGCACATTACACCCACCAGCAAAAGTTCCTAAATTTCGCATCATATCGAAAGCCATATCTCTCATTTGCTGAAAGCATGTGTCGCTTAAGGTCATAGCAGGAGCAACTGTAATCGAGTCCCCTGTATGAATGCCCATTGGATCGAAGTTTTCTATAGTACAGATCACAGCAATATTGTCATTAGAATCTCGAAGCAGTTCAAGCTCATACTCTTTCCATCCCAAAACAGCTTGTTCAACAAGTACCTCATGCGTTGGTGAAGCTTCTAATCCACGTTTGATATACTCATCAAAATCTTCTTTTTTGTGAACGAACCCACCACCAAACCCACCAAGCGTATAACTTGGTCTGATAACCAAAGGAAAGCCAATTTCTTGAGCTACTTCTTTTGCTTCTAGGTAGGAGTTAGCAATTTTAGATTTAGCAATTGGAATACCTAGTTCAATCATAAACGATCGAAAAAGATCGCGATTTTCAGTTTTTTCAATTGCTGCAGTGTCAACACCAATAATTTTACAACTATATTTTTCCCAAAGACCGACTTCTTCTGCCTCAATAGCAAGGTTGAGAGCAGTTTGTCCACCCATAGTTGGTAGGATGTGAGTAATGTTTTGTTCTTTTAATATTTTCTCCAGACTTTCAACATTGAGTGGCAGAAGATAAATGTGTTCGGCCATAGAAGGGTCTGTCATAATTGTGGCTGGATTTGAATTAATCAGGGATACTTCAATCCCCTCTTCTTTGAGGCTTTGAGCTGCTTGACTTCCAGAATAATCGAACTCACAGGCTTGTCCGATAATGATTGGTCCGCTTCCAATGATTAGGACGTGTTTTATACTACTATCTTTTGGCATTGATGTTTAAAATTGGGCAAAGTTATAGCTTATATACAAGTCTACAAGTGTTGTGGAAAAGGTGGGAAAATGGGTTTTTAAAATAGTTATTCTAATAATTAAATTAATTTTTCTTCTTCAAAGTAGTGAACAATGTGGTGTCTTAGGTAAAGTTCTTGTTGGAGCATGTCTTGATTTGGTAATTTTTCAACTAGTTTCCATACGGGCCAGTCTTTACTGTCTAGTCCCTCGAGCACATAATGCCCAGAAGTACTTAAAACTCTGCACGTAGCAATATGCATTAATCTTACTTTTTCATCTTTTTTAAATTTAATTTGATGTTTCCCAAGTTCCCTAATTCCAATTACATATAATATGGCACTTAAATCCGGAGACTTGTTAAAACGTTTTTCAAAAAGCGACCGTATTTTAAACCATTTTTCTTTGATGGTTTCTTCTTTAATTTCTTTCATTATGTGAGTTGCACTAATTTTGTTATATGTCAACTTTGTTGCAAAGATTACTTAGAGAAACTAAAAAACGGCGTGTTTTCTTAAAAGTTGATATTGAACAAGGTGAAACCCTTCAAAAAAAGACCCTCTCCAAACTACTTAAGAAAGCAGAATCAACGGTTTTCGGTAAGGTTCACAACTTCAA
Source organism: uncultured Bacteroidota bacterium (assembly GCA_913050005.1). GTDB lineage: Bacteria > Bacteroidota > Bacteroidia > NS11-12g > UBA9320 > UBA9320. The sequence continues at coordinate 18,234 of CAJXBI010000015.1, read as the reverse complement.
TGAAATCATTAGTTCTGATAATTTATTGAAGGATTATCAAGAGACCGCTCAAATGGGGGATTACTTGATGATGTTGCCTTGGTGGTCTAGAGGAAGAATGGGTGAGGAGAATGTAACCTGGCCGGGTATTATTAAAAACTATGCCGTAAGCTCAGGAACTTCCGATGGGAGCAGTAAGTATATTCCTGTCAGTTCACAGATGTTAAAAAATATTCGTAGGGCTAGTATTCGGCAAGTATTAAGCATTGTTCAAACAGACGTACCTAAGGACCATATTGCAAAAAAATGGTTGATGATTGGCGGGAGTACAGAATTAGAATATAATGGAGTATATTACTCAGGTGATTTAAGTGGTATTACCACAGGTTCTGTACCCATTATATTTCAACGATTGTCAAAACCGGGTTTCCAGATTCGTAAAGAGAAAGACTGGGTGGAGAAAATTGCCAAAATGACCAATGAGGCTTCAAGTTGGGATGTTGGTCTTATTGCAGGTGTACCGGCTTGGGTTAAAATGCTAATGGAGAGTATAATAGAAAAATACCAAGTTGAAAACATACATGAGATTTGGCCAAATTTTGAGGCTTATATTCACGGTGGAGTTGCACTAAATCCATATCGAAAATCACTGGATGGTCTCTTGGGTAGGCCGATTAAATACTTTGAGACTTATTTGGCATCAGAGGGTTTTATTGCTTATCAAAATCGACTAGAAAATAATGAAGGTATGAGGTTGCTATTGAGAAATGGAATTTATTACGAATTTATTCCATTTAATTCGAGTAATTTTTCAGAAAGTGGGGATTTACTGGCGGGTGTTCAATCCCTAACATTATCTCAAGTTAATGATAAAGAAGAGTACGCACTTATTATATCTACTTGTAGTGGGGCATGGAGATATATGATTGGAGATACAATCAAGTTTACAAACTTAGAGCGATGTGAGATTAAAATAACGGGTAGAACAAAGCATTTTATATCTTTATGTGGCGAGCATCTATCACTTGATAACATGAATAAAGCTATTGAAATTTTGTCTGAAGAATATGATGTAGCTTTTGAGGAGTTTACTATATGCGGGGTTCCATATCAGGGGTTTTTTGCGCATGAATGGTTTATATCTTGTGATGATGAAAAGTTATACAGTCAAATTAAAGAAATTAGGGACAAATTAGATTTAACCCTCAAGATATTGAACGACGATTATAGGGTTGAGCGGTCTGCAGCACTTAAGAGTGTGCTTGTTAACTTGGTACCTTCCAGAAAATTTTACGAGTGGTTGAAGTTGAACGGAAAATTAGGTGCACAAGTTAAATTCCCGCGAGTTCTGAAAAAAGATATGCTTGAAAGTTGGAGATCTCATTTGGCTAATGCCAATTAATTGGAAAATTCATATGCTGAAAATTTTTCAGCAACTTCGTCAAGTATTGCAATAATTTCATTTTGGTCCATTGTAGAAACAAGACGAGTTCTAAAGTCTTTAAAGTGAGAAACTCCTTTAAAGTAATTACTGTAGTGCCTTCTCATTTCAACAACACCTAATACATCACCTTTCCATTTAATTCCAAATTCAAAGTGTCGTTTGCATACATCTACACGCTCAGAAATGGTGGGTGGTTCAAGTTTTAGCCCAATTTCAATGTATTGCTTTATTTCATTAAAAATCCAGGGATTCCCAATAGTCGCTCTACCTATCATAATACCGTCCACGCCATAGGTTTCTTTGTAGCGTTTTGCTTTTTCTGGACTGTCGATGTCGCCATTACCAAAGATTGGAATAGTTACTCGGGGATTGTTTTTGATATTACCAATTAGCCTCCAATCAGCATCGCCCTTATACATTTGCTTCCGTGTTCTTCCATGAATACTTAAAGCTTTTATTCCAATATCTTGAAGTCTCTCTGCAACTTCTTCAATGTATTTAGTATTATCATCCCAACCCAGTCTTGTTTTAACAGTAACAGGCAGGTGTGTACTCTTGACAATTTCCGCAGTCATTTCAACCATTTTTGGGATATCTTGTAAAATTCCTGCACCAGCACCTTTGCATGCAACTTTTTTGACAGGACAGCCATAATTAATATCAATAATGTCCGGATTTGCAGAAGAAGCAATTTCAGTTGCCTGTTTCATTGAGTCTATATTGCTTCCAAAAATTTGGATACCTATAGGTCTTTCATATTCAAAAATGTCAAGTTTTTTTGTGCTTTTTGCTGCATCTCGAATGAGTCCCTCGCTTGAAATAAACTCAGTATACATAACATCTGCACCGTGTTCTTTGCATACTGCACGAAAGGGAGGATCACTCACATCTTCCATGGGTGCAAGTAAAAGCGGAAAATTACCCAGTTCTATGTTACCTATTTTTACCATATTTGCCCGAGATATTCATGGACAACATTAAAAACCACGAAGATACAGAAAGAACACCGTTAAGACCTGATCGTATTCAGTCATTTTTACATTTGTTCTTAGGGGCAATTTTTTTTCTAGGTGCTTTAATACTTTGTAGCTCCTTATCAATTTTAATTTGTTCTTATATTTTTTATGGGGATTACAGAGGCTTGAGTCAAGCTGCAATTCTTTTAAATGACTTGAAAGAGCAGCCGTTTTTACTCAATTTATTTGTATTTATAAGCTCAACTTTACCGCTGCTACTATCTGCAATTTTAACTACCCGATTTATTAAAGCTCGCACCCAAGATTATTTGTTATTAAACTTACCGCTAAATATCAAATGGTTCTTGTTTTCCATATTTTTTGTCATGATCTGTATGCCTTTGATGGGTTTTATGTTAAATTTAAATGACCTGATAGATTTTAGCAGATGGCAAGATTTATATGCATGGCTTCAACAAAAGGAATTAGAGAGCAATCAGATTTATGAATCATTAATTGGTAATCGGTCCAAAAACTCATTTGCAGTGTGCCTGTTATTTATGGCTTTTCTTCCAGCTTTAGCAGAAGAAGTATTTTTCAGAGGTTTTTTAATGAATATTTTTAATGGGATCTTTAACAATATGCACGTTTCTATTTTAACTACTGCTTTTGTTTTTAGTGCAATGCATCTTCAGTTTATGAAATTTATACCCATGTTTTTTTTAGCGGCAGTATTTGGATATGCAGCCTATTGGACAGGAAGCATATTGACGTCTATCGTAGCTCATTTTATTAATAATTCTTTAGCGGTAATCCAATTGTTTTATTTTTCAGATGGAGACTATAGCAGATCTTTAGAACAAAGCCAATCATTGAGCTTACCGGTTAATCTTGCTTTCATTGTTGCAGCTCTTGCTTTATTTATTTATATCGAAAGAAATTCTTCCATCAAAACATCCCGATTTTATGGCTAACTTATCATTGCGTATCATATTTGGATTATTGTATGTTGTAATAATTGTAGCTAGCACGTTTTTGGGAACACCTTACTTTGAATTATTAATGGCTTTGAGTGTTTTTTTTTCTGTGAAAGAGATGGCTCAACTATCCCAAAATAAAACGATTCAATATATTTGGTATATACCTTTATTGTTATGTTTTTCAATAATTTTATTCACTGTTTTTGGTGCTCAGAAATTAGATTTAAGTAAGCTTATCTTCATATGGATTATTCAGATGATAAGTTTATTTGTAAGCTATACTAGTTTGAGAAAACGCAGTAAGATTAATAACGTCTCAACAAGCATTTATTTGTTCCTTCCATTGATGGCTTTAGCGATATGGTTTAACCAATCTCAGACAAATAGCTTTGAATACCTATTGCTTTACTTTATTACGATATGGATTTATGATTCGATGGCTTATTTAGTAGGAAAAAAGTTCGGTAAGCGACCTGTTTTCCCAAAAGTGTCTCCTAAAAAAACAATAGAGGGTACTATTGGGGGGATAATTTTAACTATCATAATTATTTTTTTAATTAAAAGACACCTATTGGATATACCTGAAAATGTTGTTTTAATCTCGCTAGTGGTCATTTTTTTTGGAATATTTGGCGATTTTGTAGAATCATATATGAAAAGAAAGCTTAGCATAAAAGATAGTGGAAACTTAATTCCAGGACATGGCGGTATCCTAGATAGAATGGATTCGATTTATTTATCAGTTTTGCCTTATTTAATTTTAATTTCATTGTTTAGATAAAAAATAAATTATCAATTTCTAACTCTCTTAGTTAGAATAAATACTTTTGCTTAATAATACATATTAAACTTTAACATTATGACATTAAAGTTCAAAGAACCAGCTCCAATAACAGATCATCTTAATCCATTGGAGTCTATGATGGAAAGATTCGACGAGGCTGCTAAAATTTTAGGTCTTGACGAATCTACTTACAATGCGTTGAAATCTCCTGAAAAAGCAGTTATTGTTAGCTTGCCTGTTACTATGGATAACGGGAAAGTTAGGGTTTTTCAAGGATATAGAGTTATCCACTCATCAAAATTAGGACCCAGTAAAGGTGGAATTCGTTATTCAATGGGAGTTAATTTGGATGAAGTTAAAGCTCTTGCCGCCTGGATGACATGGAAATGTGCCGTAGTGGGTATTCCTTACGGTGGAGGAAAAGGAGGAATACAGTGTGATCCTCTGGAAATGTCTCAAGGAGAGTTGGAGCGTTTAACAAGAGCATTTGTTGGTGCAATGAGGGACGTTATTGGACCAGAACGTGATATTCCAGCTCCAGATATGGGCACAAATCCGCAAACAATGGCTTGGATGATGGACGAGTATTCAAAACTTTCAGGACAAGCATCGCCTGCTGTAGTAACGGGTAAACCGTTAGTTCTTGGTGGATCGTTAGGTAGGGTTGAGGCAACAGGTCGAGGGGTGATGGTTTCAACACGAAGTGCAATGGCCAAATTAAAAATGAACCCTTCTGAATCTACGTGTGCTGTTCAAGGTTTTGGAAATGTTGGATCTGTTTCCGCAAAACTCATTGAAAATCAAGGCGTTACAGTTGTAGCAATTTCTGATATTTCAGGTGCTTATCATAATCCTGACGGATTAGATATAGAAGAAGCAATTAAATATGTTCAGAAAAATAAAAGTCTTAAAGGATATAAAGCTGGTAAAATGATTTCAAATGATGAGCTGTTAGAGCTTGATGTAGATATTCTTATTCCGGCTGCTTTAGAAGATCAAATAACAGAAGAAAATGCAGCCCGAATAAAAGCCAAGTTAATCGTAGAAGGAGCCAACGGGCCAACAGCCTCTACTGCTGACGATATTTTAGAAGAAAACGGTGTAATGGTTGTTCCTGATATACTTGCAAATGCTGGCGGTGTGTCTGTTTCTTATTTTGAATGGGTTCAAAACAGATTAGGTTACTTTTGGACAGAAGAGCGTGTTAATAGACGAGCAGATCGTGTGATGAAGCTAGCATTTGACAATGTATACAAGGCTGCTAGAAAACATAAGTGCAGTATGAGGACAGCAGCTTACATCGTGTCAATTAAAAAAGTAGCAGATACTTCTTCATTAAGAGGAATATTTTAAGAAATAATGAATTTACACAAAGAGGGATATAAAATTATCTTTATATCTACGCTTATTCTAGTTGGTATTGTATATGGCCTATCTTCATTAACCGTTTTTTATTGGTTGAAAGGAGTCATTTTAGTTCCTGTACTCATATTGTTTATATTAGTTATTCGGTTTTTTAGGAATCCGCCACGATTTTCTGATAAAACACCAAATGGTGTAGTGAGTCCGTGCGACGGAAAAGTTGTTGTTATTGAAGAGGTTGAAGAATTAGAATACTTTAAAGATAAACGCGTACAAGTTTCTATTTTCATGTCGCCGCTTAATGTGCATGTTAACAGAAATCCAGTTTCAGGAATCGTGAATTATTTTAAATATCACCCTGGTAAATACCTTGTAGCGTGGCATCCAAAATCGAGTACTGAAAATGAAAGAACAACCATAGTCATAAAAACAGATTCTGGAACAGAAATTCTTTTTAGACAAATTGCAGGTGCAGTGGCCAGACGAATACGATGGTATTTAAAAACAAAAGACTGCGTAACTCAAGGTAATGAGATGGGTTTTATAAAATTTGGTTCACGTGTTGATGTATTTATTCCGATAGGTTCAGAAATTAATGTTGAAATTGGACAAAAAGTGAAAGCTGCTGAATCTTTATTGGGAATACTAAAATAAGTGATTGCTCTTGAGTATTTAGAAAAACACTTGCCGGCCAAAAAGGCTGCAATAATCATTGATTACATTACTCGTCATAATTGTACTTTAAGAATTACTCGACCTCGAAAAACAAAACGTGGAGATTTTCGTCAACTCGGCACAAAGCAATTAATTACTATTAATCAAGATTCAAATTCTTTTCGATTTCTATTCACATTGATTCACGAACTCTCTCATTTAGAGACATTTATACAATATAAAAATCAAGTAAAGCCACATGGGATAGAATGGAAGTCTAATTTTAAAAAACTTTTTGATTACTTTGAAATAGGTGAGGAGTTTTCAGTTGATAATTATATCCTACAAGTCGTTAAAAGTGAGTTAAAAAATCCAAAAGCGTGTAGCGGAGTTAATGTGAATTTAGAACAAGCATTCGCTGTTTATGATCGTGAACAAGGCGTTCTTTTAGATCAAATATCTACAGGTGATTTCTTTTTATTTCGGAACAAACAGTTTAAAAAATTGCAAACACGAAGAACCAGGGTCCTTTGCCTGAATATCACTAATAATAGAACATACACGATTAATAGAGCGGTTAAAATACAAAGAATAGATAGCGATTTATTTAGGATAATGTGACGGATTGCTCTCGTTCATAAGAGAATATACTATGTCAAATAATTCTTCGGCATTTGATTTAGAGAAATAGTCGCCATCTGTTCCATAAGCAGTTCGGTGATTTTGAGAGGTCAATGTTTTGGGTTCGCCATCTAAATAGCGATACCCTCCTTGCTCTTCAAGAACTTTTTGCATCATAAATGCAGTTGCACCTCCTTTGACGTCCTCATCCATAAATACGACTCGATTTGTCTTTTTAATAGATTCAACAATGGAGTGGTTGATATCAAACGGTAAAAGAGATTGCACATCAATAAGTTCGACTGAAATGCCTTTTTTATCAAGCATGAAAATACTATTTTGAGCAATTCTTATGCAACTCCCATAAGTTACTACAGTCACGTCAGTACCCTCGTTTAACACTTCAGGTAAACCAACAGGCACTGTGAAACGATCAATATTTAATGGTAACTTTTCTTTTAATCGATAGCCATTTAAACACTCAATGATTAATGCTGGTTCGTCCGATTGAATCATGGTATTGTAAAAACCTGCAGCCTGTGTCATGTCTCTTGGTACCAATACATGCATGCCCCTAACGGCATTTAGAATCATTCCCATGGGAGATCCACTGTGCCATATTCCCTCCAATCTGTGCCCTCTAGTCCGGATAATTAACGGATATTTCTGGCCCCCTTTAGTTCGATATTGAACGGTGGCAATATCGTCACTCATAGTTTGTATTCCATACAAAAGATAGTCAAGGTATTGTATTTCAGCAATTGGTCTTAGTCCTCTTAATGAAGCACCAATCGCCTGACCCACAATAGTGTTTTCTCGAATGCCCATATCCATAACTCGATTTTCACCGTGTTTCTCTTGGAGTCCAGCAAAACCTTGGTTTACATCTCCTATTTTACCTACATCCTCACCAAAGGCAATAATTTCAGGGTGTTTTGTAAGTAATGTGTCAAATGTTTTGTTCAGTATTTCAAAGCCATTTAATTCAATGGAATCATGGCTATATTCTGGTTTTATTTCTGGAATATTGGTAGCTCTTTTATCCGACTCACTATGCAGGTGACTACTATATATGTTTTGATATTTTTCTAAGTAAGATTTATAAAAAACTTCAAGTTCTGTAATTGCGGGTTCCCCTAAATTTTGACGAATAGCTTCATGTAATGCTTTCAAAATATCTTTCCGTCCAGGATCCATTGATTCTTGGAGCTTTTGAGCAATTGAAGTATCAATAGCTTTCAATAATTGATTAGCCTCATTGGCCTCTTCTTTAATTTCGTTTCTGAATGATGCCCAAGCTAGTTTCTTAGCTTCTTTTACTTCCAATTCAATTTCTTTTTCGAGATCAGATAGTTTTACATCAGTTGACAATTTGCTGTCGATCATCCAAGATCTCATTTTGGCAATACAATCGTGATCAGACTCCCAAGCAAGTCGGTCTTTTGATTTGTATCTTTCGTGAGAACCTGAGGTGCTATGCCCTTGAGGTTGCGTCATTTCTTTTACATGAACAACAACAGGCGTGTGTTTTTCTCGGCATACATTAGAGGCTTTTTTGTATGCATTTAAAAGTTCAGGGTAGTCCCAGCCATTAACGGTTATGAGTTCTATTCCTTTTCCGAATTTATCAGTTTTAAAACCAGATAATATTGCAGTAAGGTTTTGTTTTGTGGTTTGATGTTTTGCATGAACGGAGATACCGTAATCATCATCCCATATACTCACTAACATTGGTACTTGCATAACACCAGCAGCATTGATACTTTCCCAAAAATGTCCTTCGGATGTACTAGCATTTCCTATGGTCCCCCAAGCGATTTCATTACCACGATTAGAAAAATCAGTATGGGTATGTAGATCTTTGTTACTTTTATATATTTTAGAAGCAAATGCTAAACCAAGTACTCTTGGCATTTGACTTGCTGTTGGAGATATATCAGAAGATACATTGATTCGGTCGGTCTGTTTTAGCCAATTTCCATCGTCGTCAAGCATTCTAGTACTGAAGTGACCATTCATACTTCTACCCGCACTACTTGGCTCTTGGTCCTTGTCCGGATGAGCATATAATTGAGCAAAAAACTTTTGAATATCACTAAGTCCAAGAGCAAACATGAGCGTTTGATCCCGGTAATAACCCGCTCTAAAATCCCCATTTTCCATGAATCGTGCCATGGCTACTTGAGCTACTTCTTTTCCATCACCAAAGATTCCAAACTTAGCTTTTCCCGTTAAAACTTCCTTTCTACCTATCAATGATGCAATACGGCTACCATAAGCAATTCGGTAGTCATTGATAACTTGATCAATAAACTCAGATTTAGAAATGGCAGGTTGTTTTGCCAGTTGGGTTATCATAATTTGGTTGGTGCAAAGATAACTTTTATCTTTTACATCTATATGACTCCATTAATGGATTATTCGTTTAACAACCTGCTTGTTGTCTATATTTATTTTTAAAATATAGATTCCTCGGGGTGTATTAGAAAGATTTAATATATGAGTGTTATTCTTGTGATGTCTTGCAAAATTCACTTTTTGTGCTCTTGTATCAAAGACATCTATTGATGTCATCGGAGAATTAGCATGTAACATAAACACACCGTTAGAAGACGGGTTGGGATATACGTTTACGGCACTCAGATGATTCTCAAAAACAGATGCCGAACCTTCGCCTTTGACTACTAGCTGGTATCCCTCTGTAGTGTCAGCTACTGGAAGTCTTATAGGAATGCCAAGTGCTAACGTTGCTTTTGCATAAGCAGTGGTGGCAATTTTAATATCATAAATCCCAACTTGATCAGCAGTTGGATTACCTTTCAGGTTAATACAACCAACAGCTTTGTATGTAAAGGCACATCGACTAGGGTTACATGCGTATTCAAAATTTTCAGGTAAACCGATAACTGCATCTACCGTAACAGAATCAATGTCAGCCGTAATGGACTGACCAAGATAAACCACTGCTGTATCTTTTATGGAAAGTATCTGAAAACTAAAATCATAACTTTGATTAGCAAAGGCTGTATCAGGTTGATCTGGGTAAACTCCAGATTTAGTTATACTGTTATCTGGTGAACAAACCTGTCCAAAAATGGGGCTTATTGCAATCCCTAAAAGAGTAAGTGTTAAGTATATTTTTTTCATTATAGCTAGCTTTAAATACATTTGTGAAGTAACGAATTTATGCTTAAGCGACTATTTTTACAAGGGATGTTGATGGTTTTTCCCTTTTGGGGACATTCACAAATGGTGTTTAAATTCATTGGCGTAGTTAAAAATTCTTCGAATGAATCCATTGTTGGAGCACAGTTTGTACACCCACAGTCGTTACGTGTATTGTCTATTACGAACGAATCTGGATCTTTTGATTTTAGTGCTGATACCAATATTTTAATTATTCAACAGATGGGATATGAAAACCGATTTATTAGCCCAAAAGATCAATGGATTACATTAAGTGATGAATCAGATCTTCTAAATACCATTGTTGTAAGTGAGAATAAACGTGCCTCGCAATTAAAAAAAGCAACTATTTCGATGAGCATTATTAGCCCAGATCTTATTCAGAATACGGCACCTACTAATGTTAGTGAGAGTATTGAGCGAATTAATGCTGTTCAAGTAGTTGATAACCAGCCGACTATACGAGGTGGTAGTGGATGGAGCTATGGTGCAGGTTCGAGGGTTGGAGTGTTGGTGGACGGTGTTCCTCTGTTATCTGGAGATGCCGGCTCTCCATTGTGGTCTTTTATGCCCACAGAGGGTGTTTCGGGAGTAGAAATCATTAAAGGAGCAAGTTCTGTAATTTATGGAAGTTCTGCTCTTAATGGAATTATTCATATCAAAACAAGAAAACCTACAACAGACCCCTATACTCAACTATCCCTATCAAGGGGTTTCTATGATTTGCCCAAAAGAAAATCCCTTCATTATCAAGGAAATAAGCGCAATGCCATATCTAATCTAACAGCCTATCATACAGGAGTTTATAAAGGGCTTGGAGTAACGCTAGGTGTAAATTTATTAGATGACGAAAGTTATAAGATGAGTGACTACGATAAACGGGGAAGGATAAATCTTGGTTTGAGAAAAACCGTTGCGAAACATAATTTGGTATATGGTATAAATACTTCGTATCAAGAGGGAAAATCTGGGAGCTTTTTGTTGTGGGAGTCAATAGTTCTGGGATACACAGTCTCAGATAGTATAACAACATCAAGTTTAACAAATAGAATATCTATTGACCCCTATGTAAAGTGGCAAAAGGGTCAGTTTTCTCATACACTGAATACGCGATTTTTAGGTATAAATAACGATGTTGATAATGGAGACAGCGAAGTCGATCAGAACAATAAGTCGGACTTGTACTTTGCGGAATACCAAGTAAATTTTTCACCCTCAACGAGTAAATTGAATTTTATAGGCGGTATACTTGCTTCAAAAACAAATTCTAAATCTCCGCTATACTCAGGATATCACACTTCAGAAAACTACGCATCTTACATTCAGTTAGATCATCAATGGAATAAGTTAAAATTATCGGGAGGTGCGAGGTATGAGCATTTTATTTTAGATGAGAAAGACGAGGGCAGGCCAGTATTTAGAGCAGGGTTGAATTATGAGGCAGCCAAATATACGTTTATCAGGTCGAGCTTTGGACAGGGATATCGATTTCCAAGCATTGCAGAATCATTTATTTTAACGAGTGTTGGTCCAGTAAGTGTTTTCCCAAGCAATAATTTAGTTTCAGAAACTGGAACGAATTTAGAGCTAGGCATCCAGCAAGGATTTAGAGTTAAAAAATTGAATTTGATGTTAGACGTAGCTTTTTTCCAAATGAAGTTTGAAAACATGATGGAGTTTACTTTTGGTCAATGGGGACCCATTGAGCCTCCAACTTTTGGTATAGGATTTAAAACACTTAATACAGGGAAAACATCGGTTCAAGGTGTAGAATCAAACTTATTATTTGATGGAAAATTTAATGAATTGAAGTTTCAGGGTTTTGTGGGTTATACATATTCTAAATCTCAAGCTTTGGAACCCTTGAAAGAGATTGAGCAAAACGCTACTTATCGAAACACAAGCTCTGATACAACAAACGATGTTCTAAAATATAGACCTCAGCATTTAATCAAGGCCGATCTCATGGCTATATATAAAAAATGGCATTTGGGTTTTGGTGCGACTTATCAGTCTAGCGTTCAAAATATTGATGGGGCATTTTTAGTATTAGTACCTGGTGTACAAGAATCACAGGATAAAAATTTGTCAGAACACTTATTGCTGAATGGTCGTTTTGGTTACAAGTTTTCATCGCATTGGGATACGAATATCATTATAAATAATATTAGTAATCGAGAATACACAATACGTCCAGCAGATTTAGCATCTCCAAGAAGTGTAAGGTTTCAGATAACCTACACATTAGACAAGTCAAAATAATAGTGTGTATAGCCTTCTGATGATCTCGAATAGATTTGTAGTTAATGAGTATAATTCGAAAACTTGCAAGTGATACAGCAATTTATGGGATACCCAGCATAGTAGGCAGGTTTATCAATTTTATATTAATTTTCTTTTTTGCTGCGTATTTTACTCCGGAGCTTTTGGCACCTCAAGTAGAGTTTTATGCTTATGCAGCATTCTTTTTTGTAGTTCTTCCACATGGAATGGAAACAGCATTTTTTAATTTCTCAAGAGAGAGAGGACAATATAAAGATGTCTTTGCCACAGCTATTTTTTCTGTTGGAGTGATTGCTCTTATGTTTACCATATTAATGATAATTAAACGAAATCAAATTGCTGATTTTGTGGGCTACTCTAGTCACGTTTCTTATGTCATTTGGTTTGTTTTGATTCTTGCAATTGACACATTAAAATCGATACCCTATGCACTGCTTCGATATCTAAATAAGTCAAAGAAGTTTGCGTTGGTCAAAAGTCTAGGGATTCTAGTTAATGTAGGTTTAAATATATTTTTCATTGTGTACTATCCAGGTATCAGCGGAAATACGAGAAGTATTGAATATGTTTTCATTTCAAATTTAATAGCAAGTTCGATGGAGTTTCTAATATTGTCTAGCGATATATGGTGCCATTTTGGTACACCAAATTTATCGCTTTGGAAGCGAATGATCAATTATGCTTGGCCACTTATCATTTTGGGATTTGCGGGTATGATAAATGAAACATTTGATCGAATATCCATGAATAAGTTGCTACCAAAAGCTTCAGCAAAATACGAAATAGGGGTGTACGGTACATTTTATCGATTAAGCATGGTGATGACTATTTTCATTCAAGCTTTTCGATATGCTGCAGAACCATTGTTTTTTGACCAAGCAGACAAAAAAGATGCGAAGCAATCCTATGCAACTATTATGGATTGGTTCGTGTTTGCGTGTGGATTTATATTTTTAACAACCTCATTGTTCAAGAGTGAAATTGCTCATTTATTAATTAAAAAACCAGAATATTTTAATCATCCTGACGCCTTAACCATTGTCCCCGTACTTTTATTAGCAAATCTATTTTTAGGAATATTTTTCAATTTGAGCATTTGGTATAAGCTAAACAATAAAACAAAACTAGGGGCACTAATTTCATTGGTTGGTGCAATCACAACGGTTATTCTTCTTTTAATTTATGTCCCAATTTATGGGTTTAAGGCTGCTGCATATACAACATTAGTTGCCTATTTTTTAATGACAATTATTAGTTATTTAGTAGGGAAATATTATTACCCAATTAACTATAATATTAAGAAGATTTTAGTGTTATTAATAACAGCAGTTGGTATGTATTTACTTTCAGATTTTATGATTTTGAGTGGACTACAGTCCGTGCTAGTCAACCTACTGTTAACAGGGGTATATATATCTATTGGTTTTAGGATGAACTTAAGAAGAAGAAAAGAATAAATTTGCCAGCTGAATGATAAATTTATCAGTAATCAATAAAAGTAACAATCCGTTACCTAAGTACCAGACTAAGCAGTCTTCCGGTGTTGATTTATGTGCTTTTTTATTATCTGATTTAGTGTTAAAACCGAATGATCGGAGACTTATAGGCACAGGATTGCATATTGCATTGCCAGATGGTTATGAAGCACAAATTCGTCCTCGTAGTGGTTTGGCCTTTAAACATGGTATCACAATAATTAATAGCCCGGGAACAATAGATGCAGATTATAGAGGCGAGATAAAAATTGCATTAATCAATCACTCAAACGAGGATTTTGTGATTAAAAATGGAGACAGAATAGCCCAGATGGTTATTTCAAAATACGAACAAATATCATTTTCACTTACGGAGAGTTTAGACGAGACAGAACGTGGTGAGGGAGGATACGGACATACAGGAATATAAAAAATTAGAAATGAATATAATTATACCAATGGCTGGAATTGGGAAACGAATGAGGCCACATACCCTGACTGTTCCCAAGCCATTATTACATGTAGCGGGGAAACCAATTGTGCAAAGGTTAGTCGAAGATATTGCTAAAGTAGTAAATGAACCTCTGAACGAAATTGCTTTTATAGTTGGTCCTAGTGAGCAGTTTTTTGGAAAGGAAATTCAAGCTCATTTGTTGGATGTTGCCGACAAATTAGGTGCTAAAGGCTCGATCAATATTCAACATGAAGCTTTAGGAACTGCCCATGCCATATATCAAGCTAAACAAGCTTTGGACGGTAATGTGATAGTTGCTTTTGCGGACACTTTGTTTAGAGCAGATTTTAAATTGGATGCTAGTGTGGATGGAACAATTTGGGTAAAAGAAGTGGAAGATCCAAGGGCATTTGGAGTTGTGCAGTTGGATGAAGATGGAATAATTGTTGACTTTGTAGAAAAGCCAGAAAATCCAGAGTCTAACTTAGCGATTATTGGTATTTATTATTTTAAAGATGGTGCGTCAGTGCTTCGAGAAATAGAGTATTTACTCGATAATGATATACGCGAAAAAGGAGAATATCAGCTAACCAATGTATTAGATAGTCTAAAAAATCAAGGATGTAAGTTTGTTCCAGGTAAAGTAGTGGAATGGTGGGATTGTGGCAACAAGAATGCTACTATAAATACGAATCAGAGAGTTTTAGCAAATATATCTGATGAACAACTATTATCTGATGAAATCACCAATGAAGGTTCAGAGATAATTAAACCTTGCTTTATAGGTGAAAATGTAAAGTTAATAAACGCAAAAGTTGGCCCATATGTAAGTATTGGAGACGGTTCTGTAATAGAAAATAGTACTATAGAAAACACTATTATTTATAGCCACGCTCATATTCAAAATGCTTCCATGAAGAATTCTTTGATTGGCAATTATGTCGAATATGACGGATCAGCAAAAGAATTAAGTTTAAGCGATTATTCTACCCTAAAAGATTGAAAGAATTAGCCCAAATATTAGTAGTTATTTTTCTATTTGGGATTGGTTGTAAAACAGTAGAAAACACACAAAATATTTTAAAAAGTCAACAAAACACTTTTGATACGCTAAACTTCGTTCAGCGAAAAGCTTTTGATAAGATGTTTTATGAAGCGTCAAAACAGAAGCTACTTAATAATAAAAAAAAGGCATCAACATTATATGTCGAGGCTTTGACATTGAACCCTTCTTGTCACACGTGTATGTACGAATTATCGGTTTTAAATTACGATCAAAAAAACTATATTAAAGCACTGGAATTTGCTCAAAAAGCAGTTCAAAAAAATACGGAATACAACCCGTGGTATTTTAGCATGGTAGCAAATGCCTATAAAAACCTTGGCATGCTAGAACAATCCGCAATGGTATATTTTGACATGGTGGCATTGAGTCCCAATGAACGATCTAACTATCTAAAGTCAGCATCCGCTTATTTTAAAGTAAAGTCATATAAAAAAGCCATTGCAATGCTCAGAAAAATGCAAAATAAGTTTGGTATGGAGCACGCATCTTCAATGCAATTGGTCAAAATTTTTTCAACAATTGGAGAATCAGAAAAAGCCATTGCGGTACTGGAAAAAATCTCAAATCTATACCCTAGTAAAATTTCATATTTAGGACGACTTGCAGATATTTATATTCAAGAAAAGCAGGACGATCAAGCTATAAGAATACTAAAAAAAATAACTGAAATCGACTCGACTTCGGGTAAAGCAAACTTTGCATTGTACATGATGTTTTCGGATAAGGATTACCAGCTATCTTTAAAATACCTCAAGCGAACATTAATATGTGACGATGTTAGTTTGGAGACGAAGTTACAAGCCCTTAGACCGCTTCTTAAAGATGAAATGCCCAGCAAACAAAAGAAAAATGATTTGATGGAGTTGTCAGCAATTTTAGTAGAAAATTATTCGTCAAAAGCAGTGGTTTACTTTTTTGTTGCAGATATATATGCGATGTTTAACGATTATAAATCAGCCCGTAAATTGATGGGCCAAGCATTGAAGAAAGACGCGGTAAGTTTTGCCATTTGGAAAAAGATTTTATACTTAAATGAGCGATTGTATGACTACGATCAACAATTATTAGACGCCAATTCAGCCATAGCATTATTCCCTAATGTTGCGAGGCTATATCACGCAAAATGTAAGGCATTAAATGAGCTTACAGCATATAAGCTAGCTAAAGAAACAGCAGAAGAAGGATTACAAATTGCAATTGATAAGACCGATAAAACAAACTTAATGATTGCCAAGGGTGATGCCTATAGAAATTTAGGTGAAATTGAAAATGCAAAGCAGCTGTTAGAAGCTATTTTATCAAACGACCCTAATAATATATACGCATTAAATATGTATAGTCTTATTCTGATAAGTCAAGATAGTCATTTAAATGAAGCAGAAAAATATATTGATAAAGCACTCGTAATTCAACCACAAAATCCAACTTTATTAGCTACAAAGGCTAAATTCTGGTTTGCAAAAAATAATACCGATGAGGCACTTTATTTATTAGATAAAGCAATTCAATTGGATTTGAAAAATGTTAAATATTTAATCCAAAAGAAATTGATCTATGAATTTTTAGGAGACGAAGTGAAGGTAAATAAAATGAAATTAAAAATTGAGAATTTACATGAAGAGTAGTAGGATAGTTTATTTAATATTTATAAACAGTTTTATTTTTTTTAGTGCTTGTCGATCTGTTCAAAAAATTAAACCAATTGATATTTCTGGAGCTGCAGTCAAATCATATTGGGATAACCAATTTGTGTCTGATTATATCGAAATAAGAGGTAGGTCTTCCATAATTGATGAAAAAAAGACGACCAAAGTTTCGCTTCATTTGAAGATGAAAAAGGACAGTATAATATGGGCCAAGTTTAGTTTATTCGGTTTCGGAATAAATGCATTAATTACAAAAGATAGTTTTTATATGGTCAATTCTATTTTACAGGAATATACGGCTTATGATCATCAAATACTTGAACGGTTTCTCGGGTTCAAACCATGTTTAGAACAAGTCCAGAGTATGTTGCTTGGAAATGCAATATTTAAAATAAAACGCTATATTCTTAATGATAAAAATACCTTATTGGCTCGAGAAGGATTAGCTAAAAACGTCATTCAACTTAATTCGCAATACCGAACATTTCAATCAGATATCGTAGCTCAAGATACCAACCAACACGCAACCATAAACTACTATCAGTACGAACCGGTTGAGGGCATTGGGTCATTGCCAAGGGTGATTAATCTTGATATTCAAAAACAAACTCAAGCTAAACTCAAGATGGAACTTAATTATCTAACGATTAAAACGAATAAAATAACTTCGTTTCCGTTTAGAATCCCAGGTTCGTACATTAGAAAATAGACTCTAAATCGATCACCTAATTATACCTTTTTGTTTTAATGTATATAAATCGAGATATTAGCACCATGAAAGTTGGAGTAATAGGGGCAGGAGTTATGGGAAGAGGTATTGCTCAAGTCTCAGCAATGGCAGGTCATTCAGTTGTTTTATTTGATATTAAGCACGAAATGCTGGAAGTTGCACAAAAAGCAATCGATTCAAATTTAAAAAAAGCAATTGAACTCAAAAAAATACTAAAAGGGGAAAAAGAAGCTACTCAAGAACGAATTCAATTTACAAATAGTATTGCAGATGTTAATGTGGACTTAGTCATTGAGGCAATTATTGAAAAAATTGACATTAAACTCAAGTTATTCAATGAATTAGCTAAAATCAATAAAGAAAATACGATTTATGCTTCCAATACTTCTTCGATACCACTTACTAAAATAGCTGCAGGGTTTAAGTACCCCAAAAAAATGATCGGTATTCATTTTTTTAATCCAGCTCATATTATGAAATTGGTAGAAGTTATTCGTGCCGAACAAACAGACGCTGAAGTATTAGATAGTGCTACTAACTTTGTATCTTCAATTCAAAAAAGGTGCATAATTGCAGCCGATTCACCTGGATTTATTGTAAACCGCGTAGCCCGA
>CAJXBI010000014.1 GCA_913050005.1 uncultured Bacteroidota bacterium | reverse complement strand
GTACGTTGATTTCTCCAATAGATTTGTATGCTTCTACCACTCCATTTGCTACTCGGTCACAACGAACAATACCACCAAATATATTAATGAGAATTGCTTTTACATTTGCATCTTTCAAGATAATTCTGAATCCAGCTTCAACAGTTTGAGCGTTTGCTCCACCTCCTACGTCAAGAAAGTTTGCAGGTTTGCCACCACTTAATTTGATGATATCCATAGTAGCCATCGCCAGTCCAGCTCCGTTTACCATACATCCAACATTGCCCTCAAGTTTGATGAAATTTAAATTATGCTTTTTTGCCTCAACTTCTGTCGGATCTTCTTCAGTCTCGTCTCGAAGTACTGCATAATCTTTATGTCTGTAGAGAGCATTGTCATCTAAAGATACTTTACTATCTACAGCAATTATTTTATCATCAGAGGTTTTTAGTACAGGGTTGATTTCAAACAGTGATGCATCGATACCTAGGTATGCACTATAAAGAGAGTTCACGAAACGAACCATCTCTTTAAATGTATTTCCGCTTAGTCCTAAATTAAAAGCAATTTTACGTGCTTGAAATCCTTGTAGTCCTAAAGCTGGATCGATAAATTCTTTGTATATTTTTTCAGGGGTATCGTGAGCTACCTGTTCGATATCCATTCCACCCTCAGTAGTGTAGATGATTACATTTTTCCCGGTGTTTCTATCCAAAAGAACACTCATATAGTATTCATCCGGTTCGTTTGCACCCGGGTAGTATACATCTTGTGCAAGCAAAACTTTTTTTACTAATTTACCTTCTTTGCTGGTCTGAGGAGTTATTAGGGTCATGCCTAAAATATCATTAACAACCTCCTGAAGTTCCTCATCGTTTTTAGCAAGTTTAACGCCGCCTCCTTTTCCGCGTCCACCTGCATGGATCTGAGCTTTAACAACCATCCAGTCAGTACCTGTTTGTTCACGCAGTTGTGCACCAGCTTTTATGGCATCTTCTTTTTTGTTGATAACGATACCTTCTTGTATGGCTACACCATATGATTTTAGTATTTTTTTTGCTTGATACTCGTGTATATTCATAATTATGCTACAAAAGTATACGACTAAAGTAGTTAGAGTACCATTATTAATAAAAAGTTGAAATCATCAGTAATGATTTATCTACTGAACCATTAATTATGATTAAATCCCTAATGATTTTCTTCTGATTTGAAGGGCTCAGAAAAGTGAGATTTTATGTCTTCATTAGACTTTACCATGATTTCAAAAACAAGACTAATAGCACCCGCATTACTTTCAATATTGATTCCTTTTGCTTGATAACCTGGACGGTCATGAGTATCAAATGTGGCAACGATAGAATCTTTAGCTCCAGGTTTAATGGCGTATTTTGGATATTTAGCCACTGTGCATCCACAACTCGGAGCAACTTTATTTAATATCAATTCAGCATTGCCTGTGTTGGTAAAGTAATATACTGTCCTAACAAGGGTTCCTTCTTTAACTTCATCGAGTTGTTTCCCTTTTTCAACAAAAGTTGCCTCAGGTCTATTCTGAGACCAGCTAATCTGACTAATTAAAATTACAGCTAAGAGTAATGCATTTTTCATGTATCAAATATAGTATCAATAGCTATAATTGTTATTTTTTGGGAATCACAATGGATCTACATCAATAATTATTCGAGCTTTGTTGAACTCTTTGGTCTTTTCTAGTTGATGAATAGCTTGGAGTAATTTTGATTTTTGTGCTTTTATAGGCCCTCCTTGATTAGTTATTTTTAATACAAAATTAAGAATGTACCAATTTCTTATTTTCCCGACATAAGGTTTTTCTGGTCCTAATAAACTGGATCCAAAATAAGTGCTAAGTTTATTTTTTGTAATGCCCCCAAGTTTATATAGTTCTAATGCATCCTTGTGCTTAATTGTTATTCGAATAAGTCGATAGAACGGAGGGTAGTTAAATTTTTCACGTTCATTCAAATCATTTTCATACATACCTATATAATCGTGATCTAAAATCTTTTGGATAATTGGATGGTCTGGCATTGAGGTTTGAAGATAAACTTTTCCAAGATCTTTTTTCCGACCTGCTCTTCCTGCTACTTGAGTAATAAGCGAATAGGCTCTTTCGTTGGATCTGAAATCGGGGAAATTGATAATATGATCAGCATTAAGTATGCCCACAGTTTTTACATTTTCAAAGTCTAATCCTTTGGCAACCATTTGAGTTCCAATAAGTACATCAATTTTTCCGGAAGCAAATTCATTTATAATTTTAGTGTGTGCATTTTTCAAACGTGTGGTATTGTAATCCATGCGACGAATGGATATATCTGGAAGATAGAGTGAGAGTTCGTCCTCAATTCTCTCAGTTCCATAGCCAATTAGTTCAATTCCTTTATTACCACAAGTCACGCATTGATTAACAACCTCTTGCTTGAAACCACAGTAGTGGCATCGGAGATTTTCTTGATATTTGTAATAGGTGAGTGAAATATCGCAATTTTGACATTTTGGTGTCCAGGCACAAACATTACATTCTAATACAGGTACGTACCCTTTTTTATTTTGAAAAAGGATGGTTTGTTTACCTTCTTTTTTTGTATCTGCAATAGCCTCAACAAGCGTATCGCTGAAAATACCTCTAATCCTTTTTTGTTTCTTTTGGAGTTTCATATCAACCACTTCTATCTTAGGTAGTCTAGAATGATTGTGTCGTTTTGTGAGGCTAACGAGTTTATATTTAGAATGTTGAGCATTGAAAGTACTTTCGATTGCTGGAGTGGCACTGCCAAGTATGACAGGAACTTGTCTATTATGAGCCATATACAATGCAGTGTCTCTAGCATTAAATCGAGGACCAGGTTCGTGTTGCTTAAAACTACTTTCATGTTCTTCGTCTATTATCATGAGTCCAAGATTTTTTAATGGCTGAAAAATGGCACTTCTGGTACCCACAATGAGGTATGATTCACCCGAGGCAATGGCTTGATATATTTCTACCCGTTCATTGTTCGTAAATTTTGAATGTGATACTAATAGTTTTTTCCCAAAGTATTCTTGAAGTCTTGTAATGAGCTGACTTGTTAGTGCTATTTCTGGAAGTAGATAGAGAATTTGCTGTTTTTTATCTAAAACTTCTTTGATTAGATGCGAGTATATATGGGTCTTTCCACTCCCTGTTATTCCGTGAAGGAGTACTGGTTTTTTTTCATTAAACCCAGACTTTATTTCAATCAAAGCTTGATTTTGATCATCATTTAGTTCTTCAATTGGATTCTCCTTTAAATAAAATTGTAAACGAGATTTTTCTCGTTTTTCTTGTATAAAAATTCCTTTGTCAATTAATGCATTAATCGAAGCGTTAGTTACATCATATTTGGCAAATTTAGTTTTCTCGCACTCATTTTTTATACCAAAATGAGCGATGAAAGTCATTAATGTTTTAAGTTGTGCTTTGGCTCTTTTTTCGAGTTTGTTAAAGATATCATTGAGTTGATCTTCACTAGCTATTTCCTCATTAATTTTTATGTAAGTAATTGTTTTAACAGTATAATTTTTCTGGAGATCATCTTTTAGCAATATTGCACCCTTGAGATATAACGACTTCACATATTTATGGATGGATTTAGATTTTAAATAGCTTGTAGCTTGTGTAATGGAAATTTCCTTTGCTGATCGAATTGCTTCAATTAAAATTGTTTCTTTAGTATCAAGAGTTGTATTATTAGGATTAAAATCAGGATTTAGCTCCATTTTTGATTCTCCCTCTAATTTCAGTCCTGAAGGCATTGCAGCATTATATACTAAGCCAAGGGATGACATATAATAGTTGGATATCCAATTCCAAAGTTTAAGCTGATTTTGGTCTACAATAGCTTCGTTATCAATTACATCAATTATATATTTTGCTTCATAGTCTTTAGGTGGTTTTTCATGTATTGAAAATAATAACCCGGCTAGGATTTTCTTTTTACCAAAAGGGACACTGACTCTTTTACCAATAATAATTTCCTCATTTAATTCAATAGGTACACGGTAAGTGAACAAGTTTTTGAGATTCAGAGGAAGTAAAACCTCAACAAATAGGGTGTGTATGGTGTCTGAATTGTCCAATTATTGTAAAAAATACTATAATTATGTTCAAAGCTAAATTAAATCTTAATACTAGATACTACATTTGTAATTGAGTTGCTAAATTTGAGGAAATTTGTTAAACTTTAAAAACATATTTACATGTCTTTCTATGATCCTTATTTTAGGGTGTAACAGTGTTGATGTTATTGAAATAAGAGATAACCATAAATCAACGGAGACTTGTATATCATTGTTAAGTGAATTTCTATCCACATTTGATATCATCAAGGATGTTGTCACCTCAGAAAATATTTTTAATCCAGATAAATTAACTGTACTCCCAATCGGTGCTGAGTTGGTATATTTAGATACTACATTTTTCGATGGTGATGGGATGGATGTATTGATAAGGTTTGGAGATTTAGGAATTTCACCACACGGTTTATTGTGTAAAGACAACAAGTACCGGTCAGGTGGAATTTTATTGTCTTTGGATCAAGATTATCTTTTGGACAATTCAACTTTAAAAATTTCACTTTCAATAGACGAGCCATTTTATTCAGGTGATGGTAAACAAATGACTAAACTCACAGGTGGTTTAAAGTTTCAACGTATTGAAACTGATCGTATAAAAGTTAAATGTAATGAGTTTAAACTTGTTAATTCAGAAGCAGATATATTAATGAGTGCCGACCTTGATATCATAGAGGTTAAATCAAACACATTAGACGAGTTAGATGACCACATCTGCGTTGGAGGTGATATTGAATTACAAAGTGGTTCAGAAAGTGCGACTTTCACCATAACCTCGCCTCTGCTGAAACAGACAGACTATGATTGTTTAAGGTTTATCTCAAATGGTCAAATTCAAGTTGATAAATCATCGACGATATCAGATATTATAGTAGACTTTGATCCTCATCAAGACTTAGGTTGTGATAGGTTGATAACCATTACAACTAATGGTAAACGCGTATTTACACATTATTAATTCTACTTGGATAGGAGAAATATGCTAACTCTGTTTTACAATCAAGGATATTCTCAAATTTATCGGTATGAAATTGAATACAACCTACTCCACAAGTGGGCATATAAACTAAATTAACTTTGAAATACTCATAAAAGACATCAGTAATGCCTGGATTATGAGCAAGTATTAGAGCTGAGTCCAATATATTGTCTAACTCTTTTATTTTCTTTAAAATGGTTTTTGATGATGCTAGGTATAATTCTCTGTCAAATTTTGAACGTTTGTTTTTAATAACTACATTCAAATGCGTCCAGGTTTCCTGTGTACGTTTTGCATCTGATATGAGTAAAATATCAGGGATAACTCCTTTTGATTTGATGAATTTAGCCATAGTTTTAGCTTCATTAATTCCTGTTTTAGATAAGTTTCTTTCATGGTCATTTTGATGAAATTTTACCTGACTGGCCTTTGCATGGCGCATGAAAATGATTCTCTTCATTTTTTTCTTAACTCTAGAACAAGAAGGATCCATGAAAAGGCATAACTTAATCCACCAATTGGAGCAATAATAGCAAACAAGTTTACGTTAATATTTATGATATCTTCTAATGCATGGACAACTAAACTTAATGAAAAGAATAAAATTCCACCATAAATTAGAAAATAAACCCATTTATTGTACTTGTTGAGCGTTATATAAACGAGGCTTATCAGGATAATTCCTAATCCATGTATTATCATGTATTTCAGCCCAATGTTGAATGTGTTTAATTGATTTGTAGTGATTTTACCTTCCAATCCATGAGCACCAAACGCACCTAGTAAAATATACAAACTACAAATAAGAGCACCAACAATCATATGTCTAACTACTTTAATCTTTATCATATTACCTTTGTCAAAATTAGCTTATTATGAAAAAAATATACTCTATAATCATACTTTTCCTTATTCTATTTGCAACTTCGTGCGTAAAGGATATAACAGAAACTTTTGATAAAGCCTCAAAGGTGAATCAAGTAAGATGGAATCCAACTATTGCTTTACCATTAGTATATTCTAACTTAAGTTTTAATGACCTTATTGAAGGTACAAATGCAAATAATTACATTAAAATTCAAGATGATAGTTTGGTAAACTTAGTTTATGAAGATACCTATTCATCCGGCAATGCGGAAGACATTTTGAGTCTTGAACCTCAAAATTATGGTGATGTTTTTATGTTTAATAGTAATCAATTGGATGCACTTAATACGTTTGGTGAGGTCACAGTAAATTTTAGCAGAACAATATCGTATGACGGAGATGGAAATGAATTAGATAAAATTTGGTTTAAGGACGGTGCAATTACTTTAAACTTGACCAGTTCATTTGAGCATAATATTTCATGTGTACTGACAATCCCTGAATCTCAAAAAAATACCTCACCAATATCATTGGATATATCTGCACCTTATACCGGAGTTCCGATTGATGTAAATAGTAGCTTTGACTTGAGTGATTCAGAGATGGATTTTACTAAAACAGCTCAAGGCCATTCAGAGTTTGATATTGAGTTTGAATTCACGATCACAAAAACAGCATCAAACCCAATTAAATCGGTTGAGTCCATAACCTATTCAATGGAAATGGATAAACAGGAGTTCAGTAAGATTTCAGGGTATTTTGACGACTTGGAATTTGAAAATCTTTCAGGATCATTTCAAATTCCAGTTTTTGAGAGTAGTAAAAATGGGTTTATCAGCATTGTTGAACCAGAGGTGAAATTTATTGCAGAAAGTAGCATAGGCATACCAATAGATGTATCTTTTGATCGATTTGACGGTGAAAATAATTTAGGAAATAGTTTACCGCTGACAAAAAATACGGGAAATTTTGATCTACTTATACCACAAGCATTGTTTGAAGGTGAGTTTGTGCAAGACTCTCAAGTTTTAAATAATTCAAACAGTAATCTGATTGATTACATTTCCAACAAACCATTTTTGAATTATTACACGCTAATAGTTAAGCCAGATTTATCGGATATGTCAAGACATTGGTTGCTTGATACATCAAAAATTTCAAGCACGATAAAGCTAACTTTGCCCTTGCATGGAACGTTAAAGGACTTTCAACTGGAAGAAACTAAGCCATTTGATTTAGCTCTCGAAAATGCAGAAGAGATTAAGGAGGTATTGGTACGTTTATATTCTGAGAATGGATTTCCAGTGAATGTTAAAACTCAACTTTATTTTGAGGATAGCATTACAAATACATTAATCGATTCGTTATTTACAGTCAATCCAGTAGTGTCTAAGGCTGCATTGATTGATTCAGATGGAAATCCAGTCGGGGTATCAAGTCAGATTACCGATGTTATTATGGAGTCAGATCGGGTAGATCGGGTGATGAACGCTAATCGAGTCAGGGCACAAGCCTATTTGTCTACAACTACCGATAATAATGGTTATCAACCCGATATAAAGATATATAGCGATGATGGTATTATGATACAATTTGGAGTGCAGGCTGAAGTTTTAATTAATCAGGAATTATAATGAGAAAGTTATTAATATTCAGCTTGGTTTTCATATCTCTAAGTCAGGTAATGGCTCAGAATAACCTCACTTTATACAATATAAAGCCAGTACCTCAGCGTATGGCAATCAACCCTGCATTTACTCCAACATGCAAATGGTATTTTGGAACACCTGCCTTATCATCGTTAAATTTTTCATATAACAGTCATATTATAGGATTAAATGAGTTATCGAGTGCTTTAGAACCCAATGGGTCAAATTATACATTGGATATGACTAAATTATCTAATGTTTTCTCGAATGGAGTTTCTATAAATTCTTCTTACAATCACGAATGGATTGGTTTTGGTTTCCGTTTACGAAAAAGCATGTGGTCTTTTAGTATCAATGAAAAGTTGAAGTCAAGAGTATTGCTTCCATCAGATTTTTTCCGATTGGTTTTTGAGGGCAATGGAGGGGATAATGTTGGGGATGTTTTTGATCTTGGTTTTGCTATGGACTTTATACATACTCGTGAGTTTGCATTAGGATATAGCCGTTCGTTTATTGATGATAAGTTGAGAATTGGGGGTCGTATAAAATACATTGCAGGAATTAATGCAATTCAGACTGAACGAAATGATTTAATTTTCGAGACTAGTGAAAAGGCATTTACCTACAATGTTAAGTCAGATTTAAAATTTAATAGCTCTTTAATGCCTATCGACTCAAATACCACATTAAATTCGGTTTTATTGGGTAATCAACAAAATAGTGGTTTTGGTATTGATGTAGGTGCAAATATTAAATTGAATAAAAAACTTTCCATATCTGCAAGTATAATAGACTTGGGTGTAGTTCAATGGAAGGGTAATGTAAAATCGACATTCACTAAGAATCCTGGAGTGTATCATGAGTATAGAGGTATGGATATTCAAGATTTTTTGGTGGACTCAAGTAATCAGAAAAAAGGATTTGAAACATTTAAGGATACTCTGATGGAAATCATTGCTTTGGATACTTCATCGGAGTCTTTTAGTACTGGATTAATGGGTGAGTTTTATGTTGGTGGGAATTTACGCATAACAAAAAATCATAATATCGGGGCATTAATGTATGGAAGTTTTTATAGAAAAGAGTTTTATCCTGCATTGACCTTATCCTGGAATTCACAAATCGGAAATATTTTAGCTCTTAGTGCCAGTTATACTATATATCGAGAGAGTTATGTGAATTTAGGTTTTGGAGTCGCATTAAATTTAGGGCCAGAGCAATTTTATATAACAACCGACAATGCAATCGGGTCAGCAACTGATAATACCCGAAATTTGGGAGTTCATTTTGGATGGAATCATATCTTTGGAAAAAAGAAAGATAAAAAAATAGCATGCGAAATTTAATTTATTCTTTTCTAGCCATTGTATTTTTCGAATGTGTGGGTTGTCAAAAAGATTATGTAAAACTTAATGATGATGAAATTAAGGAATACATTTCTCAGAACAATCTTGATGCAAATCGAACAACTGAAGGGCTATATTACGTAATTAATAAAGAGGGAACTGGAGATCGTCCAACTATAAGTGACAATGTAACTGTACATTACAGTGGGTACCTAATTAACAGCAGCATATTTGATTCCTCTTATGATAGGGGAGAGCGAGCAAGTTTTCCATTGAGAGGAGTCATCCAAGGCTGGCAAATTGGAATCCCTAAGATAAAGGAGGGAGGGTCTTGTAAGTTAATTATACCCTCACATTTAGCTTATGGATCGAATCCTCCAAGTGGTTCAATACCTAAAAATGCAGTTCTAATATTTGACATTGAACTTTTTGAGGTGAATTAAATTTTATATCGATTTAATTATACTCAAAAAAAGGTCAATATTAGTAGTTATTTCTTTATATCCACCATAATTTCGGAACCATGAAAGTTGTCTTTTTGCGTAATTTCGTGTATGTTGTTTCATTTTATTAATCGCAATTTCTTTTGATATTTCTCCATCAAAAAAAGAAAAAAATTCTTTGTAACCAACAGAATTTAATGCATTTAAATTTCTATTAGGTAAAAGTGATTTAGCTTCAGTCTCGAAACCATCGCTAAGCATTTGGTCTACCCTTTTATTTATTCTATGGTATAGTTCTTGTCTGTCACGATTCAGAAAAAAGTATGAAGTAGAATATAATTTATTTACGGTTGTGTTTTTTTTGTCATCAGGTTCACCTTTCTTAATTTCAATTGCTCGAATGATCCGTTGAGGATTTCTGAGTTTTAATTTATCCCCGTCAATATCCATAGATTTGGCGATATCAATAAGAGCATCAATTCCTTCAGATTCTAAAATAAATTTGAGTTGTTGACGAAGTTGATCGTTTTTGGGTGGAAGATTATCAAGCCCCTCAGTTGCAGCTTTAATATACAGACCTGTTCCACCAGTCATGATAACAACGTCGTATATTTTAAATAGCTTCTCAAGTAATGAATTTACGTCTTGGTTGTAAAGTCCAGCATCATAAGGGTCATGTATGCTTTGGGTAGCAATAAAATGATGTTTTACTTCTGATAGTTGTTGTTTGCTTGGTCTAGCAACTCCAATATTCAATTCCTTGAAGATTTGTCTGGAATCGCACGAGATAATCTCTGTTTTAAAATATTTTGCTACTTCTATTGCAAAGTTAGTTTTTCCTACTGCTGTTGGCCCTGCCAACACAATCAGTTTTTTAGTCTTCTGGAGGTCCATCATTTATTTGAGATTCATCTATTTCAGATTCATCTACCTCATCACCAAAAAAGTTAAAATCATTTACCTTTTTATTTTCTGAGTCTTCGTCCACTATGTCATCAGTTAGTGTTTTTATTAATTCATCCGCTTCTTGAAGAAGTTTAGCACTAGGATCGGTGATAATTTTATTAGGATCTACAAATTGTTTGGGAGCTATACCAATTGATTTATGTAGACTTGGGTATTTTACATTATCATCTGTTTTTAATAGTTTAATTATTTCAGCTCTGATATGCCAATTTCCAACCTCAGGATCATAATTGTATAAAAATTTTTGATGAGGGTCCTCAATAAATTTTCCAAGTTCACATGCTCCAGCTGATCTCGCATTTTGTTTGTTTGTCGTTGAGAATTCTTCACTTCCTCTCCAAGAATCATTGGCTTTGTAAAATGAAGCAGGTTTTAAATTATCGAACTTGATTGATTCCTGAATGAAATGGTGGAATTCTTTAAAAGTATTCTTAGAGCTTACATCGATTATACGTTCTACGTCATCAACATCTTCAAATGTTACCTTAAATCTAAATATCAATTTACTCATGAATTTGCAAACCTAATTTTTTTCCTTGCTCTATCACAAATTTAAAAGCTTCATTATAATTATTGGGTATAATACCATCCAAGATAGCATCTTTTAATGCATTCTTAATTACGCCAATTTCTTTTCCAGGTTTTATAGCGAACAAATTCATAATCTCATCACCTTTTATTGGAGGTTGCCAATTTCGGATTCTGTCTCGTTCTTCGACTAATTCAATGTTATGTTCAACATTACATAGGTTTTTTTGAAAGCGTTTTTCTTTTAATTTGTTTTTTGTAGTTATATCACTTTTGCACAAAATTAGAAGATCTTCTAGGTAATCGCC
Source organism: uncultured Bacteroidota bacterium (assembly GCA_913050005.1). Taxonomy (GTDB): domain Bacteria; phylum Bacteroidota; class Bacteroidia; order NS11-12g; family UBA9320; genus UBA9320. Next base: position 21,979 of record CAJXBI010000014.1, on the reverse strand, counting down.
AGCATCGAATATTAGTCTTCTAATTGCAGAGTCAGTTATATTTTCTTTAGTTAATGCAATTGGTCTAAGATGTAGTTGAACGAGTTTTTGAACTTTAGTCATAGGTGCGCCCAAAGGAAGTTTAAGTCTTGAAAAGATGGGTTTAACCATTCGAGAACCTTTGTCTTCATGTCCATGAAATGTCCACCCGTCTACTTTTGAGAATCTCTTAGTTTGGGGTTTTGCAATATCGTGAAGAATTGCTGCCCATCGGATCCAAAGATCTTCAGAACGTTCACAAATTTGATCCAGAACTTGAAGGGTATGATAAAAATTATCTTTATGTCCTTTCCCATTTCTAATTTCAACTCCTTGTAATTTTACCATTTCTGGAAAAAATTCGTTTAGCAATTTTGAATCAAAAAGGTGATTGAAACCTATGCTAGGTTTTGGACTCAAAATAATTTTATTAAGTTCATCAGTAACTCGTTCTTGTGAGATTATTGATAAACATTTGGCTTCTGATTTAATTGCTTCTTGAGTAGACTTTTCAATTTTGAAATCAAGTTGGCTAGCAAATCTAATGGCTCGCATCATTCTGAGTGGGTCATCTTTGAAAGTTATAACAGGATCAAGTGGTGTGCGAATGATTTTATTTTTTAAATCATATAGACCATTGAATGTATCAATTAAAGACCCAAAATCATCTTTTTGTATACTTATTGCTAATGTGTTAATAGTGAAGTCACGGCGGTGGATATCATCCTCAAATGTTCCATCCTCTACCTTTGGTTTTCTACTTTTACGATCATACGATTCTTTTCTGGCTCCAACAAATTCGAACTCCCAATCAGCTGTTTTAATTTGAGCTGTACCAAAGTTTTTAAATATACTTAACGATGAATTTTTAAGTTCTTTTTGAACGGTTTTTGCGAGTTGTATTCCACTCCCGATAGTCACAAAATCAACATCTTTTGATTTCCTATTTAAGTACAAATCTCTGACATACCCACCTACAACATAGGTTTTAAAGCCAAGTGATTTGGATGCTTCCGAAACCAATTGAAATATGGGGTGTGTTAATCCATTTTGATTCACTATGCGAATGTAATACTAGGTAAAATAATTTTAGTGTTTCTTTTTATTAAATATCCATAGGTGTGATGATGAGTTATCGAATACTTGAATTGTATATTTGCTCAACATGAAAGTTAGTTTTCTTGGAACTGGCACCTCTCAGGGTGTACCTATTATAGCCTGTAGTTGCGAAGTTTGTAGGTCGACTGACCAGAGGGATAAACGTTTAAGAAGTAGTGTCTTAATCGAAAAGAGTGGTTTCCAAATTGTTATTGATACGGGTCCAGATTTTAGACAACAGATGCTTCGTGGGAAAGTAGAAAAATTAGATGCTGTTGTCTTTACACACGAACACAAAGACCATATCGCTGGTTTTGATGACATCAGAGGTTTTAATTGGCGAGAAAAAAAGCCAATGGAAGTCTATGGTAATCATAATGTTGAAATTTCCCTCAAGCGTGATTTCCATTACGCTTTTGGTGAAAATAAATACCCAGGAGTACCCAATCTAAATTTCCATTTAATTGATAATAAACCTTTTAAAATTGGTCCAATGGAAATCATTCCGATTGAAGTCATGCATTATAGATTACCAGTTTTAGGTTTTAGAATTGATGATTTTACATACATAACGGATGCAAATTATATCAGTGATACTGAAAAAGAAAAAATCAAAGGTAGTCAAGTTTTGGTGCTTAATGCCTTAAAAAAATCTGAGCATATTTCGCATTTTTCTTTGGAAGAGGCTGTTGGTATAGCTAAAGAACTAGAGGTAGAAAAGACTTATTTTACTCACATCAGCCATCAAATGGGTTTCCATTCAGAGGTTTCTAAGGATTTGTCAAGTGGAATCGAACTTGCCTATGATGAACTTCAGATTTTAATTAATTAGATAACATTTACTTCAGTTTCTAGACGAATTTTATAGGTGTCCCAAACGCTTCTTCTGATATCCTCAGCTAATTCTTTCACTTCACTTCCAGTTGCATTTCCATAATTTACCAATACAAGTGCTTGTTTTTTATGAGCACCCGTGTTTCCAACTCTTTTTCCTTTCCATCCCAGACTCTCAATTAACCAACCTGCAGGAACTTTTACTTCCTTATCATTAACTGGGTAGCTTTTAATTGTTGGGAATTTTTCTAATAAACCATTATACTGACTTTGCGAAATGACTGGGTTTTTAAAAAAACTGCCGGAATTTCCAAGATCTGATGGGTCAGGTAGCTTACTCTTTCGAATAGAAATAACAGCATTACTCACATCTTGTATAGTTGGTATTTTAATGATATGATCATTTAACCATTTTTCGATGTCTCCATAGCTCGTATTCAATTGATGATTTTTCTTAGTTAACCGTATTCCAACATCTGAAACAAAATATTTTCCTTTAAGTGACTTTTTGAAAATACTCTCTCGATATCCAAATTCACATTCTTGGTTTACGAATTTTTCGATTTGTTTAGTTTCAATGTTGACAGCACTAACATAAGTCAGTACATCTTTAATTTCTCTACCATATGCTCCAATATTTTGCATTGGAGCTGCACCTACTGAACCAGGAATAAGACTCATGTTCTCGATACCACCGTAACCTTTTTTGATACAATACATTACGAATTCATGCCAATTTTCACCAGATGCGACAGCTAATTCAATGTAATTTTCATCTTCATTAACTTTGCAAATTCCTTTGGTTTGATTAATAATTACAGGTCTATCTATGTTTTTTGTGAGTAGGATATTGCTACCACCACCAATTATGAAACAATCCTCTAAATTTGAGATTTGGTCAAGTTGTTTTAATTCAGTAAGATAAATAACTTTTTTTGCTGATACATCTATACCAAATGTATTGAATTTTTTTAGTGATAAATTCAAGTTTTGATTGCTCATCTATGCAATAGTATTGCGTGTTTTTGTATTTTTTAAGTATTTTTCCCCACAATATAAACGCCATATTAAAAATTACTAGCTTTAGTCTCAATTTTGTTTCTATACTATCTGCTTGTAAAGATGAGGATGCAATAGTAACAACTAATCAACCATAAAGTCTGTGATATATTATTTACATTAAATACACAAACTATATCGCAGCTATACTCGAAAATGCATGTTGCTCTGCTGTATACTGTCATGGTTCTGGAAAAGGAGGCTTCACATTGAATGATTATTAAACAACAAAAGCATCAGAAGAGAATACAAAGTTTTTAATGGCTATTAAGCACGAAACAAGTGTCTGTCCAATGCCCAAATTGGTAAATAAGTTAATTGAATGTTGGATTCAAAACGTTTTAAAGAGTAATTTACTTTTTGATGGCAACTGACATTTCACGCTTACCATTAGCACCAGGAGGATTTTCTAACAGAAATCCTGCAGATTTTAAATGTCTTTTTAATTTTCCTGCAGCAGAATAAGTAGTTAGAATTCCGTTTTGCCTAACGGATTTAAATAGCTTATTGAAAATAGTCCTATCCCAAAGTTCAGGTTGTTTTTTGGGGGCAAAAGCATCAAAAAATACTACATCGTATTGAGCATCCCCTAAACTAACATACTCAAGTTTTTTTTCTGTCTTGTGAATCGTAAAATTATCAGTAACTTGCTCAATTGATTCCCATTTCACTTCATGAATCTTTTTAAAAAGTCCCTTGCCTTCTATAGTTTGGTAATAGTTTAGTTGTTCCAATAAATGATTTGGAACAGGAATGGGTTCAAGTGTGTGGTAGAAAATTTTTCTATTCTGCTTTTTTGACTCTTGTGCAGCGAGTAAAGCGTTTAGTCCTGTTCCAAAGCCAATTTCTAAAATATTAATATCTCCTTTTGTACGATTTATACCATGCTGAATAAAAACATGGTTAGACTCTGATATAGCTCCGTTTCTACTATGATAGGTTTCATCTAAGGAAGGAATATATATTGTTTTGTCCCCGCTTTTTGTAATGTGTATTTCCAATAATTCAAAAGTAAAATTAATTGATGTTTATTTGCACATAGATGGATTATAAAACACTTTCTATTATTATTCCTGTTTATAATGAGGAAAAAACTATTCACCTTATTCTTAATAAAATCAAAGAAGTCCAGTTAATTAATGGATTAAATAAGGAAATTGTATTGGTTGATGATTCATCAATTGATAATTCTTGGGAGAAGTTAGAAAAATATAAATCAGAGAATTCTGAACTCGAAATTTCGCTTTACCGTCATGGATATAATCAAGGCAAGGGTGCAGCTTTAAGAACGGGTATTCAAGAATCAAAAGGTGAATTAATAATTATTCAAGATGCGGATTTGGAATACGACCCTTTTGAGTACAATGAATTACTTAAGCCAATTACCGAAGGGCATGCTGATGTAGTATACGGTAGTCGTTTTATGGGAGGGAAGCCTCACCGAATTTTATTTTTCTGGCATAGTATAGGTAATGGTTTACTGACATTGATGAGTAATGCATTTACCAATCTTAATCTAACGGATATGGAGACTTGCTATAAGTTGTTCAAAGCACCTATTATCAAATCGATGCATATTAAAGAAAATCGATTTGGATTTGAGCCAGAGATAACTGCTAAGATATCACGTATACCAGCTATTCGTATTTATGAAATCGGAATATCATATTATGGTAGAACATACGCCGATGGTAAAAAAATTGGTTGGAGAGATGGGGTTAGGGCGCTATATTGTATATTAAAATATAATCTTTGGGCTAGAGGTTAGATAAAATTTAAACTATTGTTTTTTCGCTTCGGGCATTTACAAAAAGGACATTTCCGATTTTTTCATAACCTGTAAAAGTTTCATGACCGGCATGTTTAACTTGCTCATATTGAAAACCTACAATTGTTAAATCTGCATCCCTAGATTTTTGGTTAATAATGTCTTTCTCAGAGACACCCTCTGCCTTCGAAATAATTTCAATATTATTTGCAGATATTGGAAGTCTACCTGTTTTAATCATCTCAAGCATTTTACCTCGCTGCTCCTCTGAATCTTCCTCAGCACAAACATTAAATAGTTTTATCTGACCTCCATTACTCCAATCGGGGTGACCTAAAATGATGTAAGCAATGTAAATCATAAGATTAGCATTTTGATAGTCGCTTCCAGTTATCCAAATATCTATTTCATTGTTAAATCCAAAATCTTTATCACTACTAGACAATATACAAATATCATAGTCCACAGCCTTTGCTAGACCAATATTTTCTGCTATTTCTTGACATCCTTCTTCTTGATGTTTATTGAATTCAAAAAGAATCATGTTATTCTCTTGTCCGCTGATACCAGGTAATTGTAGTGCCTGCGTAATACTATTTACATAATTAGGATTGACCATTGTGTCAACAAATACGGAGCTATCCGATATCTGTGTCATTTTGATTAATCGAGCATGATCTAATTCTGCTTGGTGTATAGTTTTTGAACTCAAATAACCATTTATATGGTGAATATAAGTGCCAAAACCTATTCGATGTGAAATCCATTTCAACAAATCAAAGGCTGCAAAACGATCAAACGAATCTTTTGATATAGCAACAACTGAAGGTCTCCATGCTTCATTTTCACTTGCTTTACGTTTTTGAAGAAAAACTTGCAGATTTCTACTGATTTGAAAAATTACACCACTAAAGATAATTGCCATATCTCCTTTTTTGTGATAATAACTCAAAAGTCCATAGATAACAGTCATTAGCAAAATAGAGATTATTGCATATCCCGTGTTGATTTTAAACATAAGACCTATACACATAACTGCCCCCAACATAGAGATATACCATTTACTTTTAAATGAGGGTCTATAAGCAGGATTTGAAGCAAAGTTTTCGAATAAACTAATTAAGCAAATTGACCCATAAGTAACCATAAAGAACATAGAAATGATCTCAGCTACGGCATTAACATCACCCATGAGCACAAAAAAGAAGGCGATAATGCATGTAACTATTGTAGCATTAACAGGTTCTCCATTTTTAATTTTAAGTTTACTGAGCCAATTATTTAGTCTTGGTATGGGTATAATTCGATCTACAGAGATAGCGTTAAGTGTTCTTGGAGCAACCATAACACTTCCCAATGCTGATGAAATTGTTGCAGCAGCAAGACCTATCGGAATTATTGGCCACCAAATAGCAATATCTGCCATAATCAGTTGATTATTTAAATCACCAAGTTGAACAGCCGATGCACTCGATCCAAGTTTGAAAGCAATAAAAATGTAAATGACCATTCCAATTAATGTAGCTGCTAGTGTTCCGAAAGGAATAGATACTTTTGGATTTTTTAAATCGCCAGATAATCCTACACCAGCAGTCATTCCTGTGAATGCAGGAAATACAATAGCGAAGATGAAAAAGAAATCATTTTTTTCTTTGTTAAGATGAAATGCATCTGGTTTTATGAATCCATCAATAGGACCTCCAGCAAAAAACATAATAAGTGATAAGGAAAGTATAGCTACAACTATATATAGCAGTATCATTCCACTTGACGCTCCTTTAGTCAACATTAACCAAGACAATAAAGCAACGGAGATAATCCCAATAATCATTTTATTGATTTCAAATGGAAGGTATGAATTAATTAAAGGAAGTAAGGGTTCAAAAGCTTCAGTAAATGCAATTAGATAGAAGGCGACACTAATAGCTTGTGAAAGGTATAAGGCAATTCCGATAGCTGCGCCAATGGTTAGTCCAAATGAGCGTGATATGATAAAATATTCGCCACCACCTTCTACTTTCTGATTTGTTGCGATTTCTGCAAGAGCCATGGCTGTTGGTATAGTTACTAAATGACCTATAACTATGATTGCAATAGTTCCATAAACACCAACTTGACCAACAGAGTACCCGAAACGAAGGAACATAATTGCACCCAAAATAGTAGATATTGCCGTAAGAAATACAGGAGCAGTTCCAAATTTACCTTTGGGATTGAGTGATGTTGAATCCATGATTGAGAATTACTTAAGCAAATATGCTAAATAATTATCGAACAAAAGGCCAGAGTTATTTTTAGACGTTGTCTAATGCCTCTTTGTAGGTTTTTAAACAGAGCTCGCGAGCTTTTTTGTGATTTACTATTTCAGTCACGTATTGGTTAGTGCCCCACTCAGGAACCCATTTTTTAATGTAAGTATGGTCTTTGTCAAATTTTTGAATCTGTGTGTAAGGATTAAAAATTCTGAAATAAGGTGCTGCATCTACACCGGATCCCGAGGCCCATTGCCAACCGCCATTATTACTAGCTAAGTCAAAATCAAGTAGCTTTCTTGCAAAATACGCCTCTCCCCATCGCCAATCAATGAGTAGATGTTTGGTTAAAAAGCTAGCTACAACCATCCGAACACGATTGTGCATGAAACCCGTTGCGTTCAATTCCCTCATACCTGCGTCTACAAGACCATATCCGGTTTTACCTTGGCACCATGCGTCAAAATGATTTTGAGAGTTATTCCAAGATATAGCGTCATATTTAGATCGAAAACTACCATTTTTGACATGTGGGAAGTGATAGAGTATTTGGCTATAAAAGTCTCGCCATATTAACTCATTCAACCATTTTTCGCTTAGTGATTTACCTCTACGTACTTTTTCTCGAATACTAATGGTTCCAAATCTAAAGTGAACGGATAACCTAGAAGTACCTTCAATTCCAGGAAAGTTTCTTTTTTCACCGTAATTTTTAATAATTCCCACTTGTGAAGTGATAGACGGAAAATCCATTCTATTCTCTTCAAATCCCATTTCTTCTAGACTAATTTTGGGCGATGAATTCGTTGTTATGAAATGATTGAAGTACTTATTGTTTTCATACGAAGCAATGTGTATTTCTGCTAATTTGGACTTCCACTTACGGCTATAGGGAGTAAATACGACATAGGGATCACCGTCGTCTTTTGTGATTTCATCTTCTTCAAATATGACATGGTCTTTATAAGCATTGAAAATAATATCATTGGAAGCTAATAATTCAGCTATTTTTTGGTCCCGTTCTTTGGCATAAGGTTCATAATCTTTATTGGTAAAAACAGCTGAGGGTTTTAGTTCTTGAATAATATTTTGCCATATTTCGTCAGGATGACCATAATAAATTTTTAAGTCACTTCCTATATCTGCTAGACTATTTTGTATATTCATCAATTGATTATAGATGAATGTTACTCTTGCATCATCTTTATCAGCTAACTTATCCAATATATTTTTGTCAAAGATGAATATGCATTGAACATTTTCATGTTGGCTTAATGCATGATAAAGTGCAGCATTATCGTCTAATCTTAAGTCTCTTCTAAACCAATGTATTACCATGTTAAAGTGATTGAATTGCTTTTTCTAAACCGTTATACTTATAAATTTCATATAAAGCTAGTTTTGGAGAGGTAACTTTATAGCTATTGAGTAATGTAGCAGATGCTTCTCCAAGTACTAATTTTAAAAGAAATGCTGGTACATTGGGAAAGAAGTTGGCTTTTCCAGTTTTATGGGAGATATGTTTCATCAACGCATTCATTTGAAAAGGTTCATTACCAACAGCATTATAGGTGTCTGGAGCTATTTTGTCAATAGTAATCTGGTGAACGAGATTGGCAAATTCTTGGTGGTGAGTATATCCAGCCCACATTTTTCCATTCCCAAACGCAGACAATAAATGATAATTCGCTAATCTAGATAGAATGGGATAAATACCTCCATTAACACTTAAGTATAGTCCAATTCTTAAAATTGATTTTTTCACACCAGGATTAAGGACTTTGGTAGCTGATTCCCAATCATGGCACAATTTACCCATAAAGTCGTTTCCATTTGCTGATTCTTCGGTAATAGTTTTATCGTGAGAATTACCATAATACCCCATTGCACTTGCTTGAATAAAATGTTTAATTGGAAACTTTTTATCATTGATTGTATCGATCAATAACTTGGTAGCGTTTACTCTTGATTGGGTTAGTTTCTTTTTTTGCGATTTAGTCCATCGTCCACCTATAATCGGACTTCCCGCTAGATTAATTACAATTTCTACATTAGACAATGCGTCAGGATCAATGATTTGATCCTTTACATTCCAATAGAATGCATTGTCTTTTTTTTTGGTTGAATTCCTAGTCAAAATCCTTACTGCATATCCCAATTTAGTAAAATATGTTCTCAAGTCAGAACCGATCAGTCCCGAGCCGCCAGCTATTAGGATTATTTGCATACTTTAATAACCAATATTTCAATTGATTTGTTTTAAAAAATTCGTTTGTCAATTAGCCATTTTTGTTGTCATTTGCAAATGTGAAAGTTATTTCAATACGGATACGCGGATATCATTGTGATGCTTACGGTCATGTTAATAATGCCCGATATTTAGAACTGCTTGAAGAAGCTCGATGGAAGTTCTTAGAGCCTGCTATCCAAGACCGTTTTTTTGAATCAGAACACTTATTATTTGTAGTTGTAAATATTAATATTGCTTTCAAAAGATCTTTACTTCCAAATCAATTGATTCATATTCATATCAGTGATTTGGAGTTTAAAAATCGCAGTATAACTATGGTGCAAGAAATTAAAGATGATAAATCTGAAGAACTATGCTCGAGAGCAGAAATTCAATTTGTGTTATTGAATGCAGAAAATCATAAACCTGTTGCGATATCAGACGAGATAATTTCAAAATTTAATAAGTTAATTAATCCATAAATGATTAAAAGAGTATCTAGATGGTTATTTGAAGATATGTGGGGCTGGAAAGTCTCGGGTGACTTACCCAACATTTCAAAATATTTGATTGTAGTTGCACCTCATACAAGTAACTGGGATTTCTTGGTTGGACTTTTATATCGGACAATTACAGACGGATTTAATCCAAAATACATTGGAAAAAAAGAATTATTTGTTTGGCCCATTGGCTATCTTTTTCGTGCTTTAGGTGGTTTCCCTGTTGAACGATCTAAAAATATGAATTTTGTGGATTCGATGGTTTCTGTTTTTAACTCAAACGATGAATTTATCACGACAATTACACCTGAAGGTACCCGAAAATATAATGACAAATGGAGAACGGGGTTTTATTATATTGCTTCGAAGGCTAATGTGCCTATCGTGAAAATAGGTTTTGACTATCCCAAGAAAATTATTGAAATAAATAGTCCAGAGTATATTTCAAAAGGAGTGGAGGAAACTATTGCAGAATACAAAAATTACTTCAAGCAATTTGAAGGCAAATATCCTAAAAACGGAGTACGATGAAACGAATGAAAATAGACATGCCAAGTAGATGGCAATATGCTACTGAAATAGAGGTAAGGGTATCAGATTTAAATTATGGAAATCATATGGGAAATCAAGAATTTTTAGCTTATGCTCAAGAGTCTAGGGTTCGGTTTTTAGCACATTACGGTTTCTCAGAGTTGGATTTTGGGGGAGTATCACTTATTCAAGCTGATGCCGCGATTACATTTTCTTGTGAGGGAAATTTAGGTGATAAGGTTCAAATTGAGTTAGCTACTGAAGTTACTGGTAGTTCCTCATTCAACATTTATTATAAGTTTACCAACTTGACTAAATCAAAACATATGGCAAATATTAGAACTGCTTTGGTAAGTTATGACTATGAAAAAAAAAGACCAATTGCATTAACAGCTGATGCTTTGGAATCGGGTGTTTTTAAGTCTCAAAACAAAAAATCAAAGATCACTTAAAAAGATATTTCAGAAGACCATGATTTGGATAAGTTTTTCCTCAAACATCTTAATTATAATAACAGCTTATATACTGTTAAAACTCAAGCGTGATCAAATAGAATTCAGTTCTTTTATTTTTTTCATTGCTCTGACAGGACTCTCATCTGGGGTGGCTGCTTTTGGGCATTTACCTATTTTGAACGAATCCTGGACTAATTCGCTTATTTTTATTTCTAGGATTCTAAGCCTAATTTCAATTTATTTTTTTACGGACGGAAGCTTAGCTTTTGCAAGTTTTAAAACCAACAAAATCATTCGGATAACCAATCTTATATTGCTAATTACGATGGTTGTGGTCTTATTTTGGAATAATGTGTTTTTACCTGTAATGATATACGGTATCGTGGGTTTTATGGGTATTAGTTTGAGTGCATATCTATCGAATTTAGAGGAAGCCAAAAAGGGCAGATACATTGTCATGAGAGGAATTGGAATGCTCTCTTTGTCTGCATTAGTGTTTGCATTATTTAAGGATAGTTATCATTTTTTGGCAATAAATATTAGTCATATTTTAGTTAGTTATAGTCTTTTGTTATTTTCCATGGGTTTTGTGGAATTAAATAAATATCAATAATTAGTTCTCAATTTTTGTAAGAAACAACCCAACACTTCGTGGGCTAGCAGGACGTATTCTGAACTTACCTTTACTCATTTTTGATCCTTGAGTTTTTATGAGTTCGTTAAAGATTTTATCTGTACTGGCTACGTTGAGTGCTCCCATATAATAATCCATATAAAACCAGTCATATTTACTTGCTTCTAGGTATAATGTAAACTTGACACTACTTCTTCTCTTTGTTATAGACATTCTTGCTTTTAAAGCCTTGTTTACATGTTTGCCATTAATTGTTGCAATATGAATGGGCTCAAGACCTATAAACTGTCTTTTAGCTACATCATAGTGAAGACTTGTTTTTGTGAACAAGAAATTTGCAGGAATATCATTCGGAAGTTTAATTTTACCTGATGCAGCAACGTAATCCAATGCCTTTTTGAGTTTATTGTCATCCAGAAATTCGGCAAGTGCTTTTTCAACAAATGTGTTATTATTCTCTGCGGGATCGTTATCATTTTCATTAATTACCTCTACCATTCGTTGGTAGCAATCATCGGGTAGCATGAGATTAAGTGCCATCAATGCTTGGATTGTAAAAACCGAATCTGATTGTGGTTTTTTCACATTTCCAGCCATACGAACATTAAATTTAGGGTCTTTATCAAGACCAAAATCAATTGTTCCTTCACTAAATATTTCTCCGTTAGCATCATTAAATGCAAGGTAACTACCTCGAGGAGAACCCTCCATTAGTTTTAGTGAGTCCCCTACAAAAAATGTTTTATTAGATTCATCATAGTAAAATATTCCGGTATCAGATGTGAGCTCTAAATCAGCATAACTTCGCTTAAAATTGAACAAACTTGGATAGATATGCGTACTGTCATTAGCAATACTAACGGCAGCATACATTTTTCTTCGATCTTTATTGAGTATATCTGTAGCTGGTATAATTAAATTTTCAGGTTCGGGTTGGCCGGAGTATCTAAACCATCTGCTAGGATGGTATGTAAACGAATGTTTTGGCTTTACATAACCATTAAAATAAATATCTCGTTGATTACTATACAATTCTGTCTTGCCTTTATATGCAATTTTTGGGCTTAAGAAAAAGGCTGATGAATCACTAATAAACCCTTCTGCAAAAATGGATGTATCTCCTTTTCCTCTCACACGAATTTTAGTGAATTTGATTATTTGATGTGTATTGTGTTTATCTTTAAACTCGTATAAGGCATTTCCACTTAGAGCATATTTACCTAATATTTTGATGTTTCCATCAAACAATTGATGGAATTTTTGGGTTCGAGATGCCAATACACGTGAATTTTTTAGGCGTTGAATATCTGCACCCTCGTGAATGTCCACTTTGTTTTCAAAAGGATAAACTCGGCTATCAGCAACATCAATAAAAGGGACCTCTTTAGCATATATGATTCCTTTGTTGATATCGAAAAGAGCATTGGTGCTCTCGAATCTAAGCCCCTCTTGATCGTATTTATTACTTACGAAATAAGATTTGCTTTTTAGTAATTGAGGTCCTTTATTGAATTCAATCGTATTATTTGCCATATCCCATTTAAATTGATCCATTGAAGTAGAGAATTGATTAAATGGAAGTGCCGTTAGATTTCCGACTATATTTGACTTGAAATCACCCATTTGTGTTGTAAAATCAACATCCGAATTAAGATTTTTGGATGAAAAAGCGATCTTATTTTTATCAAGGGCATTAATTTCTACGTCAGATACTAATGCTTTGACCTCGTTTGGCTTGAACTTTATATCTGGGGATTTCAAACTTGCTTTGTCCCATACTAAAGAACCCGCACCTGATAATTGTTGACTTGTGTGAACTAGATTTCCAGTAAATTGCTGATTGTCTCTCAATACGGTAACTTCATGATCATTGGTGTAGATGAACATGGAATCTTGATTTGGCAACCACTTCGTAGTGATGTCTTTAGCAGTAAGATTGGGGTATTTTTCATTTTCAGTGATGACATAAGATTTTGCTTGTGAAGATGTGTAATCTGGAGTCATTATAATTTCTTGTGATTCAAGAATAGCTCCCTCGTATTCAATATTCCCCTTAGCCTCAAAACCTTCTTCACTAAGCCTAATATCGATGTTACCGTGTCCTTTACCACGGTACATAGGGTAACCTCTAGCAGGGTTTTTTCGTTCAAAACCAAGAGAGTAGTCATCCATGATTTTTGCTTCAAAATCAAAATCTGGAATAATTCCACCAGCCACAAATGTTCCTGGGAAACTTAACCCTTCTGTTGTGAAATTATCAAGATTTTCGATTGTAAATGGGTCAACCTCAAAACGAAAACGATCCTTGTCATATGCACCACCATGTATAGTGGGCTTATCGTAAGCAATAATCGAACCCTTGTTACTTGTAAATCGCGGATACTCTGGAAAATCTTTTAATCCAGATTTGTTGTTTGATTTATCAATCTCTAGGGTTCCATTAATATCTCTTAAAACAGATTTTACAGCAACAAGACCAGGTTTTCCAGACAGATCTTTCGTGAAAATTACCATTTTGGTAATGTTATCAGATGTGATATCAAAATTGAAGTAATCAAACTCAAATTTAACGGAGTAGAAATCAAATTTACCTGCAGTTAACTTTCCACCAAACTCCATTCTTCTTTTGTTTTTGAGAATGACCGTTTGTTCATGTGGGAAAGCATAAACACTTTGACTATCACTAAATTTAAAGGCTCTTACACCCTCAATGTTGAATGAGTTATTAATTAGGTTTAAAAAGGCATTCGAACGAGCAGATATAACCGATGAAAAACGGATTACATCATAGTCCATAAGTTTCTTGTGAGATAATACGGCATGATCTAGTTTTTTTCTGATTTTGATACTATCCGTGGCAGGATTAAAAAATAAATATCCTAAATCTGCTAATTCAATAATCTGGGATTTCAGATAAATTGGTTTACTACCCATCCAGTTTGCATATTCATTGAGGGTGAATTCTCTCTTTCTGTATTGAATTACAAAATTCCTCATCTTAGACAAGGGATGGTATTTGAGAATTCCACGAGGAATTTTTTCATAGCGTACTTCTTTATAAAAGCTTTGAGATTCGATAAAGGCCTTTTTTTCCTCACCATCAACGTCAAATTCAATTTTTGGTAGCTCAAGTTTCCATATAATCTTATCAACGAAAATGTCAATCTGATGATCACTATCATAAAAAGGAGCTTGTTTTAAGCCTTCTTTCCCTCGAATAAGGACTAAAATTTTATTATTTAAGTTTAGATTAAACTTGAGATTAGGGTGATATATCGTTCCGCTATCTGTAACTATAGTTACTTCACACTCCATTGCATTAATCTTACCCTCTTTTAATGTAAAGTAGGGTGATTTGGCAAGTATTCTTTTTTTGTTTTTGTAATAAATTTCAATTAAAGACGGTGTTTCGGAGCTTCCTGTTGAAATCGTTTCGGAACCTTTCATTGCAAATCCTCCTTTAAATTGAACGGTGTTATCTAAATAAGATCCTAATTCTATGTTTTTATCAAATGAGTAAAATTGCGGAAATTGTGATTTTTGAAGTACTTCTTTATCGATGTTATCTGCGCTAGACGCACGATCTATGAGATTTCCTAATAGGGGTTTTGCTAGAAAGTCTTTATTGGTAAAAGTAACCGAATCGATGTTCACCTCGGCACGTTGAAATTTTAACGTATAATTACTTTGTATTTCTGCATAGATATTATCTTTTCCAAATCCTACCCGTTCCCATGAAATGACGCCTTTTTTTCCTTCCCATTCATCGGTGTCTAAATAGTAACTTCCTGAAGTGTTGTAAATGTTAATTTTGTCGACTTGCGCCTGACAAGTTAAGTTGATGTTTTTAAAGGAAATTTTGACTCGATTATCCTTAAAAATAAATCGATAATCTGGAGAGTTACTATACCATCTCTTAGTTTGAGATTCATAAATAGTGTTATCCCTAAATAGGTTTCTTGATGCTTTAATAAGTGTTATAAAAGTTTGATTTCCAGAGTTTAATGCTGGAATCAATGATTTGGACCAACTTATATACTTGGGCTCATCAATAGAGTCCTTAGCATACAGCATAGTTTCTGTAAGTAGGAAAAAGTTAGGAACATCTAAATCATTGATTAACATTAAATTAGCAACAGATATAATGTTTCGTTGCTCTGGTTCTACAAACTTGCCTGAATTCCATTTAGTCGTGAATTTTTCTAATAAAACTTGTCCTTGTTTATCTGATTGTGAGCTAAGAAATTTTGAATATTCTTTTATAAATACGGATGGGTTTCTAGAAAAGGAGCGAGGTTGAGCCCAAGAAGCTAACGAGGAAAGTAGAAAGAGTATTAATATGAATTTTTTAGTCAACATTTTTTTTAATAAATTGAGTTTGAAGCCAACCTTTTTGTGTGTTTTTGTAAGTAAGCGAGAAGCTATATCTTGTGGATTCTTTAATTAAATCATCAAAATCTTCAGTAAGAAAACCGCAGAGAATCAGAATGCCATTTTCAGTTAGCTTGTCTGCAAATTGAGGAAGTAGTTTTAGGTTTATATTCTTCACAATATTACTGACGATAATATCTATGCCTTCCTTTATTTTTGAAAGCGAGTCATCTTTTATCGTAAAAACGTTTTTTACCTTATTTAATTGTATGTTTTCATTGGTATTATCAATACAATTTTGATCATAATCAATTGCAAATATTTTTTTAGCCTCTTTTTGAGAAGCTAAAATAGCTAGCAATCCACTTCCACACCCCATGTCCAGAACTATCTTGTTTTTACAATCTAATTTTTCTAATGCAATTGCTGATAGTTGAGTAGTTTCATGATGCCCTGTCCCAAATGCCATTTTAGGAAGGATTATAATATTATGCTTAATATTTTTTGCATGATGAAATGGAGCTCTCACGTGAATATGGTCGCCGATGTATGCTTCTTTAAAGTTGCTTTCCCAAATTTGATTCCAATTTTGATAACCAACATCTATTATCCTATCTGGTTCAATATTAAATGGTTGAAGTATTGATTTTAAGGCTAACGAATCAAAGGTTGAAGCCTTACAATAGGCGATTAATTGGTTTTTTTCAAACGATGTACCTTCATATCCATTTTCTTGCAACAAAAAGGATAATGTTTCAGATATCTCATCATCACATAAAATATATATGGCCTTAAAATCCATTTAATTAGCTACAATATTAGATATTGATCAGGTGTATTCATCCCAAACTTTTAAACACATTTATGTCAATTGATTCCATTAAATTTAAAATTACTTGAATGTATTAGCCCATAAGAAGTGGATAATACCATTTTATTTGTCACTGTTCATTAAGAAATGCGAATACATTTGTTATGTGAATATAAAATTAAGAAAACCTTTAATCGTTTTTGATTTAGAAACAACGGGTGTTCAGATTGCTAAAGATCGAATAGTAGAGATTTATTGTATAAAAATTCAAATGGATGGTCAAGAGGAGCATTTGCATCAAGTCTTAAATCCAACAATTCCTATACCACCTGAGGTGTCAGAGATTCACGGAATCTGGGATAAAGATGTAGTAGGAAAGCTCACGTTCAATGATTTTGCACCAACTTTGAATTCATTCTTGGGCGATTCAGATTTTGGTGGTTTTAATAGCAATCGATTTGATTTTCCGATGTTGGTTGAGGAATTTTATCGTGCAGGTATATCATTTGATGCCAATCGTAAATTTATCGATGCCCAACGAATATTCCATAAGATGGAACCTCGAAATCTGGGTGCAGCATATCAAAAATATTGTAATAAAAATTTGGTTGATGCTCATTCTGCAAAGGCAGATACCATAGCGACTTGGGAAGTAATCAAAGCTCAAGTTGATTTTTATGATGAATTAGAGAATAATATCGACTTTTTGCATGCTTTCAGTGGAGAAAGTGAGTTTTTTGATTTTGCAAGACGAATCAAAAGAGGTTCTGATGGTGAGGCTTATTTTAATTTTGGAAAATACCTTAACAGACGTGTAATTGATGTTTTTAAAGAAAATAGGGGTTATTATGACTGGATGATCAAAGGGGATTTTCCTGAAAATACAAAAGCAGTAATTACCAAATTAGCTCTAGCAAGCAGAAACGCCTAAATTCGTTTAATTAATGGAGTTGTCTAATTATCATAGTATTCAACAGATAAGAGATCTTTTAACTACTAATAAAAAGATTAAATTGTCTGATGAATCAAAAGAAAAGATAATGAAATGCAATGCCTTTTTGTTATCTAAAGTTGAAGATAAAAACTCAATAATTTATGGAGTAAATACAGGTTTTGGTTCTTTATGTAATACAAAGATTGCTCAAAAGGATTTAACCCAATTACAAGTGAATCTAATTCGTTCACATGCTTGTGGTATGGGGGATTATGTTCCTTATGATATTGTTAGTATGATGCTCCTTCTAAAAGTGAAAAGTCTGGGATATGGTCATAGTGGTGTGCAACTTGAAACAGTTGAAAAACTCTTGGATTTGTATAATACATCTACAATTCCAGTCATTTATGAGATGGGTAGCTTGGGAGCAAGTGGAGATTTAGCTCCGCTAAGCCATATGAGTTTGCCTTTGATTGGAGAGGGAATGGTATGGAGTCAAGATTTGAAAAGCATGGAAAAAGCAAAGCCGAGCAATCTTATTTTGGGTCCTAAAGAGGGGTTAGCTCTCATTAATGGTACTCAGTTTATGCAGGCTTATGGTTTGAGTTGCTTATTTAAATCACAACAAATATTAGAAAGAGCAGATCTTCATGCAGCTCTCTGTATTGATGCATACGATGGGAGGAAAGAACCATTTTTGAATTATAGCCACGTCATTCGACCTCATAAAGGGCAGTTGGATACAGCAAAAGCTATTTTGGAGCATCTTTCAGGCAGTGAGATAATAAATCAGTCCAAAAATCATGTGCAAGATCCTTATAGTTTTCGTTGTGTACCTCAAGTTCATGGAGCTACCAAAGATGTATATGATCAAGTGGCTGCAGTATTTGAAACAGAAATTAATGCGGTTACAGATAATCCCAATGTGTTTCCAGATGAGGATTTGGTCCTAAGTGCGGGGAATTTTCACGGACAACCTCTAGCATTACAATTGGATTTTTTAGCCATAGCCATTGCAGAAATCGGTAGTATAGCTGAACGAAGGATTTATCGTTTGCTTGAAGGTAAACGAGGTCTGCCTGCTTTTTTAACAAGTAATCCAGGACTAGAAAGTGGGTTGATGATTGCTCAATATACTGCTGCCAGTATAGTAAGTCAAAATAAACAATTATGTACTCCAAGTTCTGTGGATACCATTGAAAGTAGCAATGGTCAGGAAGATCATGTTAGCATGGGTGCTAATGCGGCAACCAAATGCCTCAAAGTAATCAAGAACGTTGAGAGAATTCAAGCAATTGAGTTACTTACAGCTTGTAAGGCTTTAAAATATAGGAAGCCGTTGAGGTCGTCCGACAAACTTGAAAAATTATTAAAGAAAGTTGATGAAATTGCAGACATCTCTGATTCAGACAAAGTTTGGGCTGATGAGGTTCAAAAAATTCAAGAATATATTTTAAGATAAATTAAAACTTAATACCCTTTAGTTCATTTAATGTGAAGTATGATAAAAGATAATCTAAATTTAATGTCGATTTACAGAACCCTTTTTTTTTCAGTATTGTATTGCCTTTTTATGTTTTCATCTATGAGTATGGAAGCCCAAAATAAAGTTCCTGTTGGCGGAAAACTCAAATATGAAAAGACCAAAGAACCCATTGTAGGTGCAACAATATTTGCCATTGCTATGGATAGCAGTGTTGCTGCTGGTTCTGTATCTAAAGAGGATGGAACTTTTTCAATTTTATTGGAAAGAGGAGAATATACATTGAAAATCAACTACTTGGGATTACAGCCTTACGCTGAAACAATCCGTGTGTGGAGAGATGATTATCTAGGAACCATCATAATGAAGGTAGATGCTGAAAATTTGAGTGAAGTTAAGATCTCTGAAAAAGCAGTAGCTGCAATAGTAGAGGGTGATACCGTTTCATTCAATGCAAAAGCATACAAAACAACTCAAAATGCGAGTGCAAAAGATTTGGTCGAGAAAATGCCTGGAATCCAAGACAACGATGGAGAGATTCAAGCCCAAGGAGAAAAGGTACAGCAGGTACTGGTAGATGGAAAACAATTTTTTGGTCAGAATCCCAAAACAGCCCTATCAACTTTGCCTGCAGAGGTGGTCGATAAAATTCAAGTTTTTGATGATAAAAGTGAGCAAAGCAAGGCAAGTGGTATAGATGACGGAACACGCATTAAAACCCTAAACATCGTTACAAAAATCAACATGAGAAATGGAGAGTTTGGAAAAGTTTATGCGGGTTATGGAAGTGATGACCGATTTAGTGCAGGTTCAAATCTAAATATGTTTAGAGGTGAGCGAAGACTATCGATATTGGGACAGATTAATAATATTAATCAACAGAATTTTAGTACAGAAGACCTACTAGGAGTTGTGGCTGATAATAGTGGAGGAAAAAGAAGAGGGCGAGGACCAGGAGGAAAAAGACCTTCTTTTTTAAGTGGTTTTTCTGCCAACGGAAGTACTAATGATTTTATGGTCAATCCCTCAGGTGGGGTTAGCGAAACCCAAGCTTGGGGTGCAAATTATCAGGATAAATGGGGCAAGAAAGTAGACATTAGCAGTAGCTATTTTTACAACAAAGGGGAAAACGTATCCATGACTAATACTTATCAAGAATACTATTTAGGAAACACCCAAGGTCAGGAATATGAGGAATTTAGCAACAGCTTGAGCACAAACATCAATCATAAATTTAATGCAAAAGCGGTTTACAAATTAAGTCCTAAGGCTTCATTTTTCTATTTACCTAGTTTTAGTATGCAAGATAATTTAGGTAATACGACTGATACAAGTAAATCATTGGCTGAAGCAATAACAATAAACTCACTTAATCAACGATTTAATAGTGACTTTCTTGCACTTAAAGCGACTAACAATCTCATGTTTAGATATAATGGAGAGAAACGAGGAAGAAGTTTATTTCTTCAGTGGAATAATTCCATGGATAGAACCAAGGGAATCAATCAATTAAATTCTATTAATGAGAATATCAATCAGATAGAAAATATTGATCAGAATGGAGATTTGGATGAAGATTTAGATGGATTAAAAGCCAGTATCATGTATAGTGAACCTATTGGTAAAAAAGGCTTAGGTATGTTTTTTTCCTATGATTACTCGAATAGTATAAACGTAATGAATCAGGAGATGTTAAGTGGCGTAATAGATAACTCACCAGGACAGCTAGATTCTTTGTTATCTATTCGATACAATAATGATTGGTCCACTCATACTGCAGGAATTGGAACACGTAAATTTGGAAGAAAAGGGGGATTTGTAGTCCGATTAAAATATGAATTGGCGGAATTAGATAACAAACAAACCATACCAGTTTCAGAGAATAGGATCCAGGGGTTCAACAATTTTCTTCCTTTTGCCTTATATCGAGCTCGCCTGAAAAATAAGGCATCTTGGTTTAGTATGTACCGATCTTACACGACAAAACCAACGGCAAAACAACTATCTCCAGTAGTAGACAATAGTAACCCACTTCAGTTAAGTCAAGGAAACGCACAACTAACCCAACAGTTTGGTCACTGGTTAATGTCGAAGTATAACTTTGTCAATACAAATAAAAATGTTGTTTTTTATGCCACGGTGAATGGAGGTTGGAGTAACAATTTTATTGGTCAGAGTACATACAGGGCCACCAGAGATCTAGATTCATCATTAAATTCAGTTGTTTTAAGTAAAGGAACTCAACTAACGAAACCAGTAAATTTGGATGGACAATATTCATTTAATGCATTTTTGACTTATGGTATGCCTCTAGAAGCCATCAAAAGTAATTTGAACATGAATATCTCAAGCCGACTGACTAACATTCCATCTATGATTAATTTGATGAAATCAAACACCCTCAATCAAAGTTATGAGTTGGGACTTGTTATTAGCAGCAACATTAGTGAAAAATTGGATTTTACATTATCCACAAAAGCAGCCTATAATAGTTCAGAAAATTCGCTCAACTCTACATTGAATAATATCTTTTGGGTGCAGACTAATAAAATCAAATTGGATTGGATTATGCCTATGGGATTTACTTTTCGAACAAATTTTAGGTATCAAAATTTTTATGGTTTAGGCACAGATTTAGATAATAGTGTTTTGCTATGGACAGCAGGAGTTGGTAAACAACTATTTAAAAATAAGCGAGGTGAAATTCAACTCAGTGTGTTTGATATACTCAATCAAAATAACAACATCAGCCAAAACTTTTATGATAGTTATTATGAAGCAACCAATAGGAATGTCTTAACTCGTTATTTTATGGTAAACTTCAGTTACAATATTCGTAAATTCCGAGAGGATAGAACGCGATAAATGGGTCTCTAAAATTTGTTTTGAAAATTAAATAAGAACAACGACATTTGCAGCCCTGCTGGAAAAAGGAGAACCAGCAGATTAAAAATATACAAATGGTAAAATTAAGACTTCGTAGACAAGGAAGAAAAGGAAA
>CAJXBI010000013.1 GCA_913050005.1 uncultured Bacteroidota bacterium | reverse complement strand
TGTTGGATTGGTGAATCAACGATAGTAAGAACTATTGGAGGATAGTCACATTGATGAGATTTAAAAATCATATACAAACAGCGATGGCCTTATTAGTCATCGCTTTTTTATTTGCTTGCAAACCCAATCATACCGTAGATGAATTAAATCAAATCAATCAGGAAATTGATAGTTTGAGCGTTGAAGTGGCTGAGAATGTTTTTATAACTTATACAGATTCTGCTAAATTAAGAGCAACTATTAAAGCACCAGTTTTAAAAAGATTCCCCGAGAAAAAAAATCCACGTATGGAAATGTCTAATGGCGTTTCAGCTACATTTTTTGACGCCATGGGAGACACAACAAGCACCTTAAATTCCAAATATGCCATGCATTATGAAGAAGAGGATAAAATAGAAATTAGAGATAGTGTCAGAGTTGTGAATAGGAATGGTGAGGAAATTAAAACTGACGAATTAATTTGGGATAAAAAGGCAAGAAGGGTGACATCAAAAAAACCTGTACGAGTAAAGATTAGGGATGAAAAGATTATTTCAGCAGAGGGGTTTGAGAGTGATGAGAGTTTTTTGAATTATAAATTCTCACGTGTTACGGGTATTGTTTACCTAAATGAAGATCAATCAACGGTGGAGTAAGTATATATTTGAAATATGAAAAGACTGCCTCGAATTTTACAGATTATATGGATGATAGTTGGATCGGTTTGCTTTTTTGAGGCCTATAGTAGTTACATTTCTAATAATAAGGACATTAATACGGTATATCTTTTTTCTGGACTTACTTTGTTTGCATTTTTTCGTTACTTTATGTTAAGACGAAAGGATTTTATGAAAAGAAAAAAGGATGGAAAATTCGATTAGAAGTCACTTTTTAGTGAACATTTATACTTTTCAGAATCTGGGCATATTTTTATTAAAAAAATTATCTTTGTAATACCTTAATAGTGTGAGAAAAACTTGGTGGAAAATATTGTCAATCATTTGTATAGTATATGCTATAGTTGGTGGGTTTCTTATGCCTGCACCAGATGATATAGGTATACTTGCAAAAACCATTCGAAATCTTCATTACCACGTTCCAATGTGGTTTACAATGGTTATTTTATTGATGACATCATATGTTTATAGTATTAAGTATTTGTCAAAAGGTGATTTAAGATTTGATAACCTATCTGGAAGTTTCGCTAAGGTTAGTATGCTTTTTGGTTTGATGGGACTCGTTACAGGTTCTTTTTGGGCAAGATTCACTTGGGGGACATGGTGGGTAGAAGACGCTAAATTAAATGGAGCTGCAATAGGTATGCTAATTTATCTAGCATATTATATATTGAGGAATAGTCTTGAAGATGAGATACAACGAGCTAAAATATCTGCCGTATACAATCTCTTCGCATTTCCGATTTTCATTGTTCTTATTATTATTTATCCTAGAATGGCCGAGACTAGTCTTCATCCAGCTAGTGGTGACACTATTGGATTTAGTTCTTTGGATTTGGATAATAATCTACGTAGGGTTTTTTATCTTGCAAGTTTAGGTTGGATTTTACTTGGGGTGTGGATAGCTACTTTGAAATATAGACTTACAGAAATTAAAAGAAGTTATGAGGAAATATAGCTGGATTATCATGTTGTTTAGTTTGACAGCATTGGCAGACAAACCAACATCATTGGATGATTTTTTTTATCAAAATCAAAAAATTTATGTAGTAGTTGCTATCCTCGTAATTATATTTTTATTGTTGGCAGGATATTTGATACGATTAGATCAAAAGATATCGAAGCTTGAGAAGAATCAAAATGAAACCTAGAGTCATCATACTTTTAATTATGCTAGCAGTTGCAATTGCTGCCATCATGAGTACCTATTCTGGTGCTGAAAAGAGTTCGACATTTGTGGAGGCAGACGCTAACCCAAATGAGACTTATCACATTACGGGTTTTCTTATCAAAGATAAACCTATGGAGTATGATCCTCATATTGATCCAAATTATTTTAGCTTTTACCTGAAAGATAAAAATGGGGATATCCGAAAAGTTGTGTCAACAAATCCGAAGCAGCAAGATTTTGAAAGAGCAGAGACAGTTAATATGTATGGTAGATCAGATGGCAAATTGTTTCGTGCATCTAAAGTCATGCCTAAATGTCCATCAAAATATAAGGATGAACAAAACAATAATTCTGTTCAATCGTCTTAATACTTTATGCAGTTAATAACATTTGTTGGAGAAAATTTAATTCTCGGTAACCTTGGTCATTTTTTTGTGGTTGTGGCCTTCATAAGTGCATTATTAAGTGCAATTTTTTATACCAAATCCTCATCACACATAAACTTAGGTAGAACTTTTTTTGCAACGCACACACTCGCTGTTTTAGGAATATTTATCACACTATTTGTAATTATACAAGGACACTATTATGAATATGCCTATGCATATGAGCATAGTAGTAATTCGTTGCCATTGCGTTATATGGTTTCTTGCTTCTGGGAAGGTCAAGAAGGGAGTTTTTTACTATGGATGGTCTGGAATGCCCTTTTGGGAGTAGTACTCATATTAACAGCTAAAAATTGGGAACGAGGGGTATTATCAATCATGGCTCTATCACAGGTTGTGCTGACAGCAATGATATTAGGAGTTGATGTATTGGGTTTATATAAACTTGGGAGTAGCCCATTTGAGCTTTTAAGAGATAAGATGCAAGCACCTATTTTTTCAATACCAAATTACTTAGATAATTTGGTAGATGGAACAGGACTTAATCCTCTATTACAAAATTATTGGATGGTGATTCATCCACCAACACTATTTTTAGGTTTTGCACTGACTATTGTTCCTTTTGCTTTTGCTGTAACATCCTTATTCAATAAAGACTACAGGTCTTGGATAAAACCTGCTTTGCCATGGGCGTTAGCTGGTGGAATGATATTAGGAGCGGGTATAATCATGGGTGGATTTTGGGCTTACGAATCGTTGAGTTTTGGCGGTTATTGGGCTTGGGATCCTGTTGAAAATGCTTCCCTTGTTCCCTGGTTATTATTAATTTCGGGTATTCATTTAATGTTAATCAAAAAAATAACCAACAGTTCAACTATAGCGTCATATACGTTAGTTATTTCTTCCTACATCATGGTTTTATATGCCACTTTCCTTACTCGTAGCGGTGTACTTGGCGAAACATCTGTTCATTCATTTACAGATTTGGGTTTAGCTGGTCAATTAATGCAATTTGTGGTGCTATTTATTTGGTTACCAATTATTGCTGTTACAGAGAGTGTCTCAAAAAGATGGTATATCATAATACCTGTTAGTATATTAGTTTTAGCACTGCCATTTTATACAAAAATTAGTTTTTATCCTTTATTAATATTGACCATTCTAGGGTTAGGTTGGTTTGTATTGAACCTCAATAAAAACATTAAAAATCATGCTAGTGAGGATAATATTTTAGGTAGAGAATTTTGGATGTTTATTGGAGCTTTAATGCTTGTTCTGTCAGCTTTACAAGTTTTGGTTGGCACTTCCAAACCTGTATTCAATAAGATTTTCGGAACAAATATGGTTCCACCAGAAGATGTAATAGGCTACTACAATATGTATCAAATGCCAATTGCAATTGTAATAGCAGTGCTCATGGCGATTACTCAGTTTTTTAGGTATAAGAACACACCCAATAAAGGAAAGCTCATTAAAGAAATTTTAATTACGCTATTGGTCTCAGTCGTTCTTACTTTAATTGGAATATTTCTCTTTGAAATAGCGAATCCCATGTTTGTCATACTCATGCTAGCGGGCTTTTATGCCCTGGTTGGTAATATGACTTATATCATTTTCTACATACGATCAATTCGGTTATCGGGATCGTCTATTGCTCACATTGGCTTTGGAATGATGTTGTTGGGTGTTTTGGTGTCAAGTGCTAAAAAACAAGTGATTACGGCAGATTTTAATGGTCAAATGGGAAATTTTGACGAGAAAGCACGTCGTGAGAATATGCTACTAATCAAAAATGAACCTACTCGTTTGGGGGATTATATGGTTACTTACCAAGGTGATAGTGTAAGTGGCGATGATATTTATTTTAAAGTAAATTATCAATCTATTGATGGTGAAGAATCATTTACATTGCTTCCCAATACTCAAATCAATGAGGACATGGGGGGAATATTGCCTAATCCAGATACAAGGCACTACTTGACTTATGACGTTTATACTCATATCACTTCATTACCTAAGCCAATTTCAGATAGTATAGATTGGAAAAATATTAAAGAGTATCCAATCAAAAAAGGAGATAGCATTCAGACCGTCAACGGAACCGTTATTTTTACTGGTGTTGAACAAAGCAATGGTGAATCTATTGGCCTTAAAAATACAACTTTAGCCAAAGCGTTATTGACCATAAAACAAGGGAATTACGATCTTACTGCATCACCAATTTTTGGAATTAATTCAAATACATATTTTAGCATAAGAGAAGAAGTAGCAGAAGCAGGTTTACGATTTGGTTTCGAGATAAGACCATCCGTTAATAATCAACCTGAAGCTATTCTTGAAATAGCTGAAACTTCACCTCAACCAAAATTTATAGTTATGAAAGGGATTGTCTTTCCATACATTAATCTATTGTGGCTAGGAACTATCTTGATGGTTGTTGGTTTTGGTATAGCAACATGGAATAGATTAGAACTAAAACATGGGTAGTAAAATTTCAATTATAGGCAGTGGGAATGTTGCTACTAATCTCGCACATGCATTTGATCGTGGAGGCCATAACGTACTTCAAGTAATTAGTGCTAATTCTGAGCGGGCAAAACAACTTGCAAACTGCTTTGGGGCGTATTATGGTAATTCGATTTCTTCAGTAGATTTGAATGCAGATTTTATAATTATATGTGTAAACGATGAGTCGTATTTTAGTGTCTTAGAAGATTTGCCAAAGGGACTGAAATCAATAATTTGCCATACCTCAGGATCTGTTTCTATGGACATAATTTCAGATTATGCATCAAACTATGGAGTTTTTTACCCATTGCAAAGTCTTCGAAAGGAAAAATATATTGACTTTTTGGATGTACCCATTTTCATTGAGGGTAATTCTACGAATGTAAGAGAAAACCTAATGAATTTAGCGGATACGATTTCTAATAAAATAAGTGAGGTTAGTTCTGTTGAAAGAGAGAAGTATCATTTGGCTGCCGTTTTTGCAAATAACTTCACCAATCTAATGTACACGTTATCATATAAATATTTAGAGGATGAATCTTTGGATTTTCAGAATTTAATTCCAATAATAAAAGAGACGGCTAATCGACTAGCTGATGATAAACCCGAAAGTTGGCAAACTGGTCCGGCAAAGCGTGGTGATACGGCTGTCATGCAAAAGCACTTATATATGTTGGAAGATCCTAGGCTAAAAGAAATTTATAAACAATTAAGCGACTACATCCGATCTAATTGAAAATTTCAATTACTTTTAAAAATCATGAATAACCTATATTTAGTTAAGCGTATGTTTAGTTACTATCCCTACGATATATTTGCAATTTGTGCAGATTTTAGGCAACGATTAGAACAACTTAATCATCTTAAGACCATAGAAAAAAGGAATGAGTCAAAACATTAATTCTAAATTAAAAAAAGTCTTAATTTTATTCTTTGGGCTGATTTGTTGCATGGAGTCACTTAATGCACAAGTATTAGATATTAATCCAAATGTTCAATGGAAATATTTGAGATCACAGCAATTGGAATTAAAAAATCAAAGCACTTATCAGTATGAATTTCCAGCTGAAGGAGGGTACGATTATATATTTAGTGCAGTAATTAATGAATCGGGAATCGAAACTTATATTAAAGTTTTTGATATTCAAATGAAACTAATTGCAGGAGAGGGATATGAAAGCAAGACCAATCAACTTCAATTTAGAGTGCCCTCAAGTGGAACATATATTGTTACATTAGCTTATAAAGGACCTATCGAAAATAAGACTACACCTATCGATTTCACACTAATTAGGCGTCCAATTGTAGAGTAAATTTTTGAACTACTAAAGCCAGTGATTGAAAGTATCACCTCTCAACCCCAACCTTAGAGTTTCAAGTGGAATTAACTCATGAGGTGCAATATTTCCGAGATTGACGTTCTGTCCATAAAGCGTTAAAAACCAAACTTGCTGAACTTTTTGTGGGGCCTCCCAAAGAATGGTGTCAAGAGGAATATGCTGTAATATCTCTTCAATAAGGCCTGAGCGTATTTCTCCAGAATTTCTGAATATTCCCACGGTGCCACTTTCACGTGCCTCTGCTATAACTTTCCACGCACCTGCTGCAATTTCAGATTTCATCATGGCAATCCACTTATAAGGAGGAATTATTTTTTCTGCATCTTTACTTCCAACTTCACTTAATACGGTAAAATCTTTGGCAAGCGAACTGATATATTCACATTTTTGATCCGCACTAATTTCCATGCTTCCGTCAGATACCTCAGCGTGAGTAATTTTATATTTATCGAGTAGTCGTTTATAATCATCGAATTGATTACGGATAACATAGGCCTCAAACAAGGTGCCACCGAAATAAACAGGAATATCAGCTTCTTGATAAATTTTTAGCTTTCGGGTAAGCGATGTGGTAACAGAGCTTGTTCCAAATCCCAGCTTGATGATGTCAGTCTTGTCTGCTGCAACTTCCAAGAAATCTTCGGCTTGTCTGCAACTAAGCCCTTTATCCATGATCATTGTAATACCGTTATTTCTTGGTTTGGATGGACGATTTGGTAAATTTTTAAGATTGAATTCGGAATTAATCATAAGTTCTATTTAATGTATATATCGATGATATTTGTTATGTTTTGGTTGTTTTCTAAAAATGGAGCAAACTCGTATAATAGAATATATTCTTTTGGGTTTAGTTTTAACCCAGCATGTAAGAAGTTATAGCCTTTTTTAAATTCGCCTATTGTAAAAATATAAGATGCTATTCGGTAAAATATCCTTGAATCTTTATCGTGGTTTTCGATGTTGTCCATCAATAGTTGAACAGCATCCTCCAAATCACCAAGCTCAAATTTAGCTTGAGCATAGTCTAAAAGAATTTCTATTGTATCATGATCTATTTGTTGTGCTTGAGCATAATACTGATAGCATTTTTCTTTATTTTCTTGGATTAAGAATATTTCTGCTAATTCGATAAGATAAATTACCTCATATCGGTCAATATTTATTGCTTTTAAGAGATTTCTCTCAGCATCTTTCCATTGATTATTCCGTTTGTGTATACATGCTATTCCGAAATATGCATCGGATAAATTAGGATTTATTTTTAACGACTTTTGGAAATGGTATTTAGCAGCATTATAATCTTTTAGATTTTCGTAGCATTCGGCAATATTGCACAATACCTCTGCATCTGTTTCGTCATTATCCAAAGAGAACTTTAATGATTTAATAGCTTCATTATAGTTACCCAATTCCATTAGGCAATTCCCTTTGCCTAAGTGTCCCATGGTGTTGTGGTCGTCTATTGCAATGCAATATTCATATGCATCAATTGCCTCTTTATTTTCATCTTGTCTTTGGTGGACCAAACCCATAAAATACCATGCACTGTAGTTATAAGGATCTTCATCAATTACTTTTTGAAGATATGTTTTGGCATGAGAATACTGGTTAGTATCAATAAATAGTTTGGTGAGTTCTTGTATGCTTAATTCATCTTTTAGAAAATCGATTGAAATTGCATTGAGATATGACATTGCCTTTTTATCTTTCCCTAGAACAAAATTTATTCGTATAAGACGTATGAGAATTTCTTCATCATTTGCATCAATACCATGGGCAAATAAATACATTTCAAGAGCCCGTTTGTATTGCATACTTATCGAGTAACAATCGCCAAGCAATTTGGCTATTTCTCCATTTTGAGGCTGAATTTGACGATATTTTTCCAGTAATTTTATAGCAGAATTAATATTACGTTGAGCAATGTAAAGTTCTGCTTTTTTAATTTGATAGTAGCTTTCAAAAGGGAATAGCTCTTCACCAAAAGCAATCGCATGACTCGCATTTTTTAGTTGGTCAAAGTCAAGGTAATAGTCAATAAGGCGACTTAATTCGTCATTGTCATAGAAAAAGCTCTCGCCACTTTTAAGCATTTGTTCAAAGTATTTGGCTTTCTCTTCCATGCCTTCTTCAAAATAATCGCTATGATTCATGTCTAATTTTTAGATTCTACCAAAGGTAGTTATACTTGATTAAAAATCATAAAATACAAAGCTCGCTATTATGAATGGTATTGCCAACATAATAATCACACAAAAACGGCTCACTAGATAAGCGAGCCGTTCAATGTTTAACAAAAATTATACGTTTTATGTCTATTGGTTTCTTTGTTTTCTTTGAAAAAATTATTCGTCTTCTGCGTCTTTTTATTTTTCTAGGTTTCTAATGGACTATTTCTTGAAAATATAGATTTTCAGTTAGTATAATAAAATTAGCGTTGACTATTTTTATAGTCCGTATGTGTAGCTTATACGGTACACTGCCTGAATAATTTGCGAAGGCAGATATATTTAAAACAGTGCAACCAATTAATATTATCATAAGTAAACCATTTTTAAATACTTTTTTTTGATCTGCTATTTGTTTTAATACAACTTTCACATTAAAATATATACAAAAGCTGTTCCAAGGTCATTTATAATAGTTTTCCTCAAATTACCCAATGGGTTATTTAGATATAGTCTGTTAAATTTATGATCAAAAAAAAGACTTCTGATAAATCAGAAGTCTATAAATTTTTAATTCAGAATGTTATTATCCTAGGGATTTTACGTGCTTAGCAAGCTTACTTTTAAGATTGGCTGCCTTGTTTTTGTGAATGATATTCTTTTTGACTAGCTTGTCTAACTTTGAAAAAGTTTCTCGCATAGTTTTGTCAGCTTCTTTTTTATCATCAGATAGACGAACTTTTTTAATCCAAGTTCTTGCTGTTTTATGCTGGTACTTGTTCCTTGAAGTTTTAGCCTCGTTACTTCTAATTCTTTTTAATGTGCTTTTATGATTTGCCATTTAATTCTTTTAAAAGGTTTGCAAAAGTAGTATTAATATTGATTTATTGCACTTCTGCGTTGCATTTTTTAATTCTATTGGCAATTAGCCTAATTCATCGCTTGTACAATCCCACTCGTAATCTTTGGTTTTGGGGGTAATATCAAGGGTTTTCTCACTTAATATGACCGTACAATTACTAGGTATATTACCTTTAATAAAACATCCTGCACCAATAGTTACATTATTTCCTATGGAGGCTCCTGCTACTATGCTCACATTTGCTCCTATCCATACATTGTCACCAATGGTAATACCTTTAGTATGACTTTTTTTTCGGTGGTCGTACTTGTAATGATTGGTGGTCGTTATAATTGAATTTTGTCCAATATTTACGTTATTGCCGAGGGTTAATCCACCCCCTGCGTTTATGTATATACCAGGATTGTCACCCGGATCGGCACAAATTCCTTTTTGGATAGATTCCCATCCTACAATTTTGCTCCTGAAATCAACGGGCCACGGTATACCTCCATTGATTCTAAAAATTTTTTGAGGAATGAAATATTGGTGTAATACTTGATAGTTTTTCATATATCCATGCCGTGGTCGTTTGTATTCTGGCCACAACCATTTGACAAAAATCCGAAGGATGATATCATCCAATTTGTCAATAAAATATTTGAAATTTTTTTTCATGTTAGGGTATCATAACGTTTTTTAGAGTGAAACCTAAATACGATAAAACTCCAGTTATTAGTATTGCAAATATGGTTTTTGCAATTAAGTTTTTACCAAATAATACAAAGAAATAATTGAGGATAGACAATCGAAGAACAATCCCAACTAAAGAAAACCAAGTGAGAGCTGCTCGAGTATTTCCGCCCTCTCTGTATCCAAGATATAATGCTCCAAAGGTGCATATCAGAAAAATAAGATTATAACCCAACTGAAATTTTAACTTTTGGTATGTTTCAAAAGCACTACTAAAAGAACTTGTCAGAAACATCGTGAAATAGAAGAGAATCATAATTTGGATAAACACTCCTGTTTCTTCCCATTGATCACCCAAAATTAGTGGAGCAATTTGATCTCCACAGACCAACATGACGATTACGGGGATTATGCCAATTAAAAATAGGGTATTTACCAATTGATGAGCCATCTTACTAGCATTTTCTTTTTGATTTCGAATTCGAGCTATTCGTTCAAAAAATACCTGTCCTATGGCTAATGACAACATACTCATTGGAAGATAAGTTAGTTTGTAGGCATTCCCAAAGTATCCTGTAGCCTCTTGCCCGTCAAAAGCTGAGATCACAAAAACAGGCATACTAGTTGCTAAAATATTTAAAATTGCTGCAGGTGAACTAAATACAGCAAATGATCGGTATGTCTTTAAAACTGCTTTTAAATTTTGATGAGTAGTTTTTAATAGTTGAACTGGCAATTTATAGACCATGTGCAGCAGGGCTAAAAATTGGGCTAGAATTTGACCTATAAATAATCCGTTGCCTGAAACCAGTGTGAAAGGGTGTAATAATTTGTACAATGTGCCAGAGGAGGAAAACAAAACACGATTAACAGAAATTTTCTTGAATTTTTTTACACGATTATACCACAGAATAATCGATTCTGTACTGCTTGTAATCCAAACTATTACGGGTAAGCCAAATAAAAGATTAGGGTCGTTTAGTTTGAAGAAAATCCCAATTGTATTTTTAAAAAATAGGATAATACAGAAGATGAGAGTACTAAT
Source organism: uncultured Bacteroidota bacterium (assembly GCA_913050005.1). Classification (GTDB taxonomy): domain Bacteria; phylum Bacteroidota; class Bacteroidia; order NS11-12g; family UBA9320; genus UBA9320. The sequence goes on along the minus strand of CAJXBI010000013.1, from coordinate 24,255 downwards.
CCCAAAATTTAGAAATAAACTTAAACGTAAAAGTTCTTCTGCTTGTGAAGTTTTTTCCTCCACAACAATGGCCATTTCATAGCGAAGCCCCCCAATTGCAATGAATACACCTGCTAATTTCATTATGGTTTCTACTTCTCCAAAATCTTCAGGAGCGTATATTCTACCTAGGAAATATAATGCACCAAATCCAATGATTTGAGCAAGAAGTGACCCACTAAATAGGAGGCTGGCATTTTTAAAAAAATCGGTATTAATTAATTTCAACACAACAAAGAAAACCCATCTAATTTGATTTTATTCATTTTGTAAATTATGAAAAAAATATAGTTTCGTGTAAATGATCATTAGTAAGGTTAAATTCTTAGGTGGTATAATATTGTTAATGGGATGGTTAGTAAATGCTCAAAAAACTATGCAATGGAGTCTTGACGGATACGTTAAAAATGATAATGATGGATGCGAAGAATGAATAGAATTGCTCAACTATTCTTTTTGCTTACCGTGCTTTCATCGTGTAAAAAAAATGAAGAACTTAACTTAGACGTTAAAAATCAAGAATTTATCTCTGCTGTTGATATTTCAAGTTATCCTGAAATATCAAATTCAAATCCTTCATTTTATAATTTGGAAGGGAATGAAAATAACTTCTTATCAATACTAAAAGAGAATGGGGTAAATACAATTAGAGTAAGGTTGTGGGTAAACCCAAGAAATGAAAATTCAGGATTTAATCAAGTGAATCAGTTTTCTAAGACCTTAAAACAGATTGGTTTTAAAACATGGCTCACTGTTCATTATTCAGACACTTGGGCAGACCCTAGTCATCAAGAAACTCCTAACCAGTGGGATGGAATTAGTTTTAGTCAATTAAAAGACAGTGTATATAATTATACAAAAAAAATAATGAAAGAATTACAGCCAGATTATATACAAATAGGAAATGAAATAAATTCAGGTTTTATTTACCCGCATGGGAATATTTCAAATAATTTTCATCAATTTATAGAACTAATGGACACCGCAATTAAAGCAGTAAGAGAAAATTCAATTGATGCTAAGATAATTTTACATTTTGCAGGTATTAAAGAATCAGATTTATTTTATAGAAAGGTCAATACACTGGATTATGATATCATTGGATTATCCTATTATCCAATTTGGCATGGAAAATCTATCGATTATCTTAGAACAACTATGAAACAGTTGAGTGTTACTTATAAAAAGCAAGTTCTAATTGCAGAAACGGCTTATCCCTTTACATTAGAATGGAATGATTGGACTAATAATATTGTAGGTTCTAATGATCATCTGATTTTACCAGAATATCCTGCCACTAAAGAAGGACAGCGTAATTTTATAAGAGATTTAACTACTAGTGTAAGAGAATTGGATAACGGAATTGGTATTTGTTATTGGGGTGCAGAATTAATTTCTTGGAAAGGAAATCAAGCAATAAATGCATCACCATGGGAAAATCAAGCAATATTTGATTTTAACAATAAAGCTCTCCCCGTCTTGATGGAATTTTGAAATAAATTCTAAAAAATATTTTTTATTTATACAATCTTAAATTAGTTGACTAACTGTAAAGTCTAAATTCTACTATACCGATTTTGTATAAAAATTACAATGGATTAGTTATTTCATTAGGCTTTAAGGATAGGTTAAATAAATTTGCAACATGTCCGAAGAGCATTTCAAAAGTGTCATCTCACATGCCAAAGAATATGGCTTTGTTTTTTTAAGTAGTGAAATCTATGATGGTCTTGCTGCCGTTTATGATTATGGTCAAAATGGGGTGGAACTGAAAAAAAATATTCGTGAGTATTGGTGGAAAAGCATGGTCCAACTTCATGAAAACATTGTGGGTGTTGATGCATCAATATTTATGTCACCTGACATTTGGAAGGCAAGTGGTCACGTCGATGGGTTTAGTGACCCTATGATTGACAACAAAGATTCTAAAAAACGTTACCGTGCAGACGTTCTTATTGAGGACTTCCAGGAGAAGTACCGAGTAAAAAACCAAAAAGAAATAACCAAAGCCAAAAAACGATTTGGAGAAGACTTTGACTTGGACCAATTTGTTGCAACAAATCCCAACATAGCACGTAACAATGCCAAAATTGAGGTAATTGGTGAACGATTAAAAGAAGGTTTGGAGTCTGGTAATCTTCATTTATTAAAAGAATTAATTGAAGAATTAGGGATAGCTTGTCCCTTAAGTGGAAGTAAAAATTGGACTGATGTACGTCAGTTTAACTTGATGTATAGCACACAAATGAGTGCAACTGACGGAGATAACAAGATTTACCTTAGACCTGAGACTGCTCAAGGAATATTCGTTAATTATTTAAATGTGCAGAAAACTGGTCGAATGAAACTTCCTTTTGGAATAGCCCAAACAGGAAAGGCCTTTAGAAATGAGATTGTTGCTAGACAATTTATCATGAGAATGAAGGAATTTGAGCAAATGGAGATGCAATTTTTTATTACTCCAGGCCAGGAAATGGAGTGGTATAATCATTGGAAATCTCATCGAATGAAATGGCATTTAAACCTTGGGATTGATGAAAGAAAATATCGTTTCCATGACCATTCAAAACTTGCACACTATGCCAACGCTGCAGTAGATATTGAGTTTGATTTTCCATTTGGATTCAAAGAAGTTGAGGGAATACACTCTCGTACAGATTTTGACTTGAAACAGCACGAGCTCGCTACTGGAAAAAAATTACAATATTTTGATCATGAAAAAAATGAGAGCTATATCCCTTATGTAGTTGAAACAAGCATTGGGTTGGACCGGATGTTTTTAGTTCTTATGAGTAATGCATTACAAAATGAAGATTTAGGCGACGGACAAAGAAGAACAGTTCTAAAATTACCACCTGCACTATCTCCATTCCAATGTGCAATTTTACCATTAGTGAAAAAAGATGGTTTGCCAGAATTAGCCAAAAAAATTATGCGTGATCTTAGTCTTGATTTTAATTGCCACTACGAAGAGAAAGATAGCATTGGAAAAAGATACCGAAGACAAGATGCTATTGGAACACCAATTTGCATTACCGTAGATCATGATAGTGTGAACGATCGAGCGGTAACAATTCGCTATCGTGATACGATGAATCAAATGCGTGTGTCTTTTAAAGAGCTTCACGAAACCATAGAAAAAGAAGTGAGCATGAAAGCTCTTTTAAAAGGACTTATCTAAACTATTTATGAATTTATTTTTAAATGAATAGCTATTATTTTAAACAATTATCTTCGAAGAATTAGAATGCGTTTTTTAATTGCTTTAATAGGGTTACTGATTTTTCAATTTGGTTCGGCACAGAATAAAATTTCTGCAATAACTAAATTAGATCTAGCTGATTTTAAAACCCGTAAATTGCCCTTAATTGTAAAGGTAAATGAGGATTTTGATATCAATGATTTACATCGTTTTCGAGATTGTATGGGTTCGCAGATTAAGGATTTGATAACGTTACGAGTTGATAAAGAAAACTATACCGAGTTATTAAAAATACCTGGGGTTGAATATATCCATTTGGCTCAAAAGATGGCACCGAGCTTGCAGAGAGTGATTCCCGACATAAAAGCGGATAGTGTATATGAAAGTAGCATACTGGATATGGGTTACACGGGTAAAGGTGTTATTATTGGAATTACTGACTGGGGTTTTGATTATACGCATCCGATGTTTTATGATACATCAATACAACATACTCGAATTTTAGCAGCATGGGATCAATTCAAAGAGAGTGGGCCTGCACCTGAGGGTTTTGCTTATGGTACTGAGTACGAGGGGGAAGAAGAACTTCTTGTGGCGCAAAAAGATACGATTAATATTTATGGTTATGCTACTCATGGAACTCACGTAACAGGAATAGCTGGTGGTGGTGGAGCTGGAACATTACATCGAGGAGTGGCATATGAATCAGATTTTTTATTGACTACTTTTTTAGTGGATGAAGCAGCCGTAATTGACGCTTTTAATTGGATGAAGAAAAAAGCAGATCAATTAAATAAGCGATTGGTGATCAATATGAGTTGGGGGCTATATAATTTAGGCCCTTTAGATGGCACATCCTTGGTTAGTCAAGCCATTAATTACCTCTCAAACGAGGGGGTTGTGTTTGTTACTTCTGGGGGTAATAATGGAGATGTAAATTTTCATATTAAAAAGTCATTTAACAATGATACAATTGAATCTAGAGTAGAATTTTATAGTTATGTTAGTAATTCAAATATGTGGGGGCAAAGTATTGGTATGTGGGGACAAGAAAATAAGCAATTCAGCTGTGGATTCACGGTATATGATAATGTAAAGAATACATTATATAATTCACCATATTTTGAAACCAAAGGATCTTATTATATCGATTCATTTGTTGTTATCCAGTCAGATACAATTTTTTATAATGTAGCCACTGACGAAATTCATCCACTTAACAAAAAACCAACGATTCGATTACGAATTAAAAATACGAATACCCAAATTCGTGTTGGCCTTAAAGCTTTTGCCGAGAAAGGGGCTGTACACTTTTACAATGTGACGGAGTTGACCACGGATGTTGGAAATTGGGGAATGCCTTTTTCTGCGGATAAGGAAGGTTGGATTGAAGGAGATAATTTATATGGGTTGGGTGAGCCAGCAAGCACCCAGTCTGTGATAACAGTTTCAGCATATCGCTCTGAATTTACCTTATCTAATGGTGTTAATACAGGAGGATTTAGAGCTGATTTTAGTAGTTATGGCCCAACGTTAGATGGTCGTGTAAAACCAGACATTTCGGCACCTGGTGTGAGCGTTGCTAGTAGTGTTTCGTCCTATACTAATCGCTCATACGATTTATTATTAAATGCAAATTTTGAAGGAAAAAATTATCCATTTTCACGATTTTCAGGTACTAGCATGAGTAGCCCTGTAGTTGCTGGTGTGGTTGCGTTAATGTTACAAGCTAACCCAACATTAAGCCATTCTGAAATCAAAGAAATTTTGAAAACAACCGCAAGACAAGATCAACACACTGGTGTTATAATAGGGCAAGGTAATACTCAGTGGGGGTCTGGTAAAGTTGACGCTTTTCAGGCAGTAAAAATAGCTGAATCCATGTTTGAAGAAACATGTTGCTCTGCCAAAATTTTTCCAAATCCCGCCAATGATATGGTCTATATTTCAACTAACTCAACTGAATGGGCAAGACTATACTCAATTGATGGTCAATTGATAGGGAAATTTGAAATTGGAAGAAACAAAGGGATCGATGTGTCGACCTTTATTTCGGGAATGTATCTAATCCTATTCGATAATGGACAAAGCAATTTATTGATAGTTGATCATTAATTTTGATTATATTTATACAGATAGACTTTCATAACTTTTGTTATTATTAACCCTAATTTTGAACTAATGTTAAATATCTCTTTAATTCAAATCCAATATTTAATTGCTCTTGATGAACACCGAAATTTTATCAAGGCGGCTGAAGCATGTTTTGTAACTCAACCTACATTAAGCATGCAAATGAAAAAATTAGAAGACGAATTAGGTGTTTTAATTTTTGATAGAAGCAAGCAACCTATTATGCCTACCTCTATTGGATCAAAAATCATTCATCAAGCCAGAATAATTTTTAGAGAAACTGGGCAAATTGAAAATATATTAAGTGATTTTAGGGGAGATATTTCTGGAAGTTTAAAAATTGGGATTTTACCCACTATAGCAAATGCATTGATACCAAAATTAATTAGAGAGATCTCAGAAAATCACCCTAACTTGAAGTTGACTATCAATGAGGGTTTAACTAAAGAAATTATTGACGACTTGGAAAATGACAGACTAGATGTTGGGATTGTCTCAACACCTGTTAAACAAAATGGCTTGATAGAAAGAAATTTATACACAGAAAAATTTAGGATTTATGCTCATCCAGATCATCCTTGCTATTCAAAAAAAGCATGGGAAGCAACAGATTTATTGGAAGATAAGCTGTGGTTACTTTCTGAGGGCAATTGTTTCAGAGTTCAAACCATTAATTTATGTTCGCTTCCTGATGAAAAATTAAATCACCTCGCTTTAACCTATGAAAGTGGAAGTTTACAAACCCTAAAAAAAATCGCTGATTTTGAAGGAGGAGCTACAATCATTCCAGAGTGGGAGGCAAGTGAATTAGATGATGATTCATTAGACAATTTGAGGGCATTTAGAGCAGATGACGCAGGTAGAGCCGTAGGATTAATCTATACTAAATTTTATGCAAAGGATCTGCTTATAAATCGTCTTGAAGAAATGATTATGAATTGTCTTCCACGATATGTTTCCGAGAATAAAAACCTAAAAATTATTGAGTCTTAGAATTTAAAGTCCCATTAATAAATCCATTGGATCTTTACCCATGAGCATCGTTTCTGGATTTTCAAGGTAATTCTTCACACTCACTAAGAAACCAACTGATTCTTTACCATCAATGATTCGGTGATCATAGCTAAGTGCTACATACATCACTGGTCGTGCTACAATATTCCCTTTTTCTACAACTGGTCTTTCAACGATATTATGCATTCCAAGAATAGCACTTTGTGGTGGGTTAATTATAGGTGTACTGAGCATACTACCAAACACACCTCCGTTTGTAATGGTGAATGTACCACCTGTCATTTCAGAGATGGATAATTTGCCATCACGAGCTTTAATGGCTAGTCTTTTGACTTCACTCTCAATATCCCATAAAGTCATATTCTCAACATTTCTCATAACAGGAACCATAAGTCCTTTGGGACTACTAACTGCAATGGAAACATCCACAAAGTCGTTCATTACCATTTCTTCTCCATCAATAAATGCATTGACTTTTGGGAACTTTTGCAAGCTCAATGCACAAGCTCTAGTAAAGAAACTCATGAAGCCAAGATTAACTCCATGCATTTCCTTGAATTTTTCTTTGTATTTTGCTCTAGTATCAAAAATAGGCTGCATATTCACCTCGTTAAAAGTGGTGAGCATAGCAGTCTCATTTTTTACTGACACCAATCTTCGAGCAACTGTTTTTCGTAGGTTACTCATTTTTTCGCGATGTTGTTCGCGACTAGGCTCAACGGACAGTCCGTAGCCTGCATCCTCAACATTAGCCAGAATAGCGTCATATTTTGTAATTCTTCCATCTTTTCCTGTACCAGTTACTGATTGAGTAGAGATGCCCTTTTCAACAAGTATTTTGTTAGCTGCAGGACTCGGAGTTCCAGTTGCGTAACTGGATGAATAATCTTTTTCAACTACTTCTGTTTTGGGTGCGGGTTCTTCTTTAGCTTGATTTGATTCTTTTTGAGCAGGTGCAGCTTTTTCAGCTGGCGGTTCAGCACTTGTGTCAATAGATGCAACAACAGCACCAATTTCTACATCCTCACCTTCTTCAAATATAATTTTAAGTATGCCTGATTGTTCAGCATTCAACTCGACTGTAGCTTTATCACTCTCTAGTTCTGCAACAGCCTCATCCATTTCAACATAATCTCCATCTTCTTTTAACCAGTTAGCAATGGTTACTTGGGTAATTGATTCACCAACAGATGGTATTTTTAACTCTACTGTCATTTAGTTATTATAATTGAGCATCAAAGGTAAAACAGATTTTCAACTTAAGTGGTCCAATGGACGAGATTTTATATCAAGATTAAAATTTTATTTTTTGGTATCAATACGATTGACATTTATCCTAAAGTATAAATTAAGAACTAATAGGTACATGGTTACGGATAACTAAATCCATATGTATATTCGTGTGTTTTGTATAGAGAAATATGAGTGTTCAGTCGTGTATTAAGGCAATAATTCAAAATCTTCCTGGCGATACCGCGGTGATTTCGCCAGGAAGCAGGAATGCTCCTATACTTTTTGCATTAAATCATTCAAAAAAAAATTGCTACTCAATTATCGATGAACGTAGTGCCGGATTTATAGCCCTTGGGATAGCTAAACATACTCGCCAACCTGTAATTTTGAATTGTACCAGTGGTACGTCGTCTCTCAATTACTATCCTGCAATCGCAGAAGCATTTTATGCGAGAGTACCTTTAATTGTAATTACTGCAGATCGGCCTCCCGAACAAATTGATGCCTGGGATGGACAAGCTATCAGGCAAAAAAATGTGTATAAAAATCATATTCGTGGGGAGTTTCAGACTCCTGATAATTTTGAAGATGAATCAGCGTTCTCTGCCATTGCACAACAAGTTATGAATTGCATGAGTTCTGAAATACCTGGACCAGTTCATATCAATATTCCAATCATAGAACCGTTTTATGATATGAGTCCTTCTGATATTTCTACACCTGCACAAGTGGACTTTCCTTCTTTGCCAAAAATTGAACTTAACCTGAGTTCAATAGCCAAATTAACAAATGTTTCATTTGATCACAAAAAAGTACTTATTTTTAATGGAATGGATGACGGTGAGGGAATTACAATAACTTCTGATGAGGCTGTTATTCTATCAGATATTACATCTTCAAAACACAGCAATGTTTCTTATTGGGATGCTATGTTGTTTTCTTCATTATCAAAAAAAGGGGGGATGGACATACTCAAAGTATTATCTCCAGATATTTTAATTACATCGGGTACAACAACCCTTTCTAAAGGGCTTAAGCATTTTTTGAGCATTCATAAACCTGAAGTTCATTTTCATATTTCAAATTATAATGAGGTGGGCAATATGTTTGGCACTCAACCCCAGATTCTTCATCCATCAGATATTCAAATCTCACACTCGGGTGATTTACAACCTGAAAAAGGTTTTTTGAATGCATGGATAAATATGACGGTAACATTTCAATTAAAATTCAGTCAATTGGATTGGCTAGGATATCATGAATTCTCGGTTGTGAATTTTATATTAGAGAAATTGAATTCGAATGATATTCTTCATCTTAGTAATTCGATGCCTATTCGATACGCATCTTTTCTTATGAACAATAAGAGTATTGAAAATAAGATATATGCCAATAGAGGCACAAGCGGTATAGATGGATGTTCTAGTACAGCCCTAGGTAATGCTCTTGTGAGTGATCAAAATGTAAAACTTATCACGGGGGATGTTGCTTTTTTTTATGACGTTAATGCATTCTTTAATGAACATGTACCCCAAAATCTAAAGATTATAGTACTCAATAATCATGGTGGCGGGATTTTTAATCTGATTAAAGGTCCAGAAAGTTTGGGTGAGTCAATAAAGTTTCAAACAACTCCTCACTATTTAAATGCTTCTTCACTATGCGATCATTTTGGTATACCATATTTTGTTGCAAGTGATATGAGTAGTTTAAGGAGTTCTTACAATCAATTTAACTCCTATCAAGGTGCTGCTGTTCTCGAGCTTGTAACGGATGAACAAGAGAACCAAAATGCTTTTAATAATTTCTTGAACTTGTAGTCAGCAAGACTTAATTCTTGTTTTTTATGGTCGTCTTGAAGGTTAAGTTGTTAACTTAAATTTAATTTGCACCATGTCATCGGAAATCTCCGCATTAAAAAGAACCAAGTTATACAATAAACATATAAATATAGGAGCCAAAATGGTCCCTTTTGCTGGATATGAAATGCCTGTCCAATATGCAGGATTAGCTCAAGAACATCACGCTGTGAGAAATAGTGTAGGGGTATTTGATGTTAGTCATATGGGGGAATTTGGGGTTAAAGGTAAAGATGCTGAAGCTCTGATATCTTGGATTTGCTCCAATAGCATAACAAAAATGGTTGACATGCAGGCTCAATATAATTGTATGCCCAATAATCAAGGGGGTATTGTGGATGATTTAATCGTATATCGTTGGAGTCAGGAGGATTACACTTTGGTTGTGAATGCAAGTAATATTTCTAAAGATTGGGACTGGATCATGGAACAAAAGAATGCTAAAGGTTTTGATTGTGAATTAGAGGATATATCAGACGATGTTTCACTAATCGCAGTTCAAGGACCTAATGCCATTAAGCTACTTCAAAAACTAACTTCAATTGATCTAGATAAAATTAAATTTTATCACTTTGATGCAGGAAGTTTTGGTGGGAGTGATGATGTTGTAATTAGTAACACAGGTTACACAGGATCGGGAGGATTTGAACTATACGTATGGAATCACGAGGCTGAAATGGTATGGGATGCTATTATGAGTGCAGGAGAAGAATTCAACATTACACCTTGTGGTTTGGGTGCGAGAGATACGTTAAGATTAGAAAAAGGGTATTGTTTATATGGTAATGATATAGACGATAAGACTTCCCCAATTGAGGCAGGTCTTGGTTGGATTACAAAATTTAGTGAGCCATTTAACAACCAAGATTACCACAAAAACATAAAAGAAAATGGTCCATATAAAAAATTGGTTGGTTTTGAGATGGTAGAAAAGGGAATCCCAAGACAACATTATCTGATTTATGATTTTAATGAAAATAGTATTGGTGAAGTGACAAGCGGAACTCAAAGTCCTACTTTGGGCAAGGCAATTGGCATGGGATATGTTAAGTCTTCAAATTCCTCAGTTGGAGATGAATTCTATATCCAAATTCGAAAAAATCGAATTAAGGCTAAAGTGGTTAAACTACCATTTGTAGATTAATTTCTCGATTCATCTTAATTTAAAAAATTAATACCTCCTTTTTTGTCGTTAAATTTGTGCCATGAGTTTGTCACAACAGATTAATGACCACATGAAGCAAGCGATGAAGGCAAAAGACCAAAGCACGCTTCGTGGTTTGAGAGCAATTAAAGCATCTTTAATGATATTGCAAACCCAAGAAGGTGGGGGAGAAGTTACTGAGATGGACGAGATGGAGGTACTTGTTAAAATGGCAAAACAACGTAAAGACTCCATTCAAATTTTTAATGAACAAGGAAGGTCAGATCTTTCAAAGATAGAAGAAGAGGAATTGTTAGTCATCGAAAAATATCTTCCTGCACAACTAGATTCTAATCAAGTAAAGCATGAAGTAAAATTGATTATTTCACAATTAGAGGCAACAAGTATGAAAGATATGGGCAAAGTTATGGGAATGGCTAATGGCAAACTCAAAGGAAAAGCTGATGGAAAGCTAATTGCTGACTTAGTCAAAAAGATATTAGCAGGATAAAAAAATTCTTAGGTCTGTATAAATTGAGTAATTTTTAGCATAAAGTAGATCCAGATTTTTCTGGAATGTATCGCTTTTATCTTCCAATTGATAGTCAGTTGAATAAATACCAGGCTTAATGGCAGGAAGATCACCACTATTGGCTGAATATCCCACCCAAGTTTTTTTACCGGATAAAACTTCTAAGGAATGAGCCAGTTTTTCCCGAGTATTCTCAAATAAAATCATTAGTGGGAAAGTGATAATTAACATAAGCGATGTCAAAATATCAAAAAATCGTTTTTGAGATCGATATTCACTTTTAGTCAAGTTTAATTCAATTTGTTGACCAAAATATAATCCATTGGAGTTTTTTGATTGACTCCCTATTACAAAATTACTTGCAGAAGGTATCGTATAGTAATTTATACTGGGGCCTAATTCATTCATGATTTGAATGGTGTATTTTGTACTCACGGTCTCGTTGCTGAAAATTAATTCATTAATCCCATAAATATGGATGATTTCTTTCAGTTGGTTTTTTGTTCCTAACCAATGAGATGATTCACTTTTTTTATCTGAAATAAATCCAACCTGCTGGTAATCCTTTTGATAGCTGCTAAGAATCTTAGATAATTCGATCCATTTCTTCTCACTTCCAATGAGTACACTTTTAATATTTGATTTTTGTGAGAAGTCAAGTGTTTTGTATTTTAGTAAGTGATATAGTGTTCTCCAAGATAATAAAACAGCAGAAACAACAAGTGCCCCAAACAAAATAATTCCTCGACTAAAATGTAAGTGGTTGGGGAGAAGGCCGTATATCATTAGAATAACTAGAGTGCCAATTAGAGTACTCCGAGCTAATTTACTAAAGTTAAATGGAGCTTGATAGGATCCATTAAAAGCAATGGTTAAAATCCATACTAAAGTGTAGTAGGGAAGGTGAATTGTGAGCATTTCTTCAGGGTAAGATGTGATTCCTTTGATATGTTCTTCCCAATATTCTTTAAGTAAAAATAAGCTAAAAAATATAAGTATTGATTCAACTGTGGCTAGCCAAAATCGTTGAACAAAAGTGCTAATTAAACTAATGCTCGCACGCCCATAAATGGCCATATTGATGAATAGTTTAAATAATTTTTGATTACCGTCTGCATAGTGTTTTTCAGCAAAAATCACCATAGCTTTATAGAATACTTTTACATAGTTAGTGCTAAGTTTCTTTGTGCTCTCACCTTTATAGTGGATAATTTTCGATGCAGAAAAGTAATAGTTTTTCCAGCCAGCTTTAGTAATACGATAGCTTAAATCAATGTCTTCACCGTACATGAAGAATGTTTCATCGAGTAAACCAATTTGGTCAAGAACTTTTTTTCGGATTAGCATAAAAGCACCAGCCAACACATCCACTTCGTGATTTTGATTAGGATTTAAATAGCCAAGATGATATTTCCCAAATTTTTTTGATTTTGGAAAAAGTTTATTCAATCCAATCATCTTATAAAAAGCAACCTCAGGAGTAGGTAAGCCTCGTTTACTTTCGGGGAGGTAATTACCTTGTCCATCATACATTGGTATTCCGCATCCACCTAAATATGGAGTTTGGTCAGCAAATTCAAGTAGAGGATGAAAACAATTTTCGGGCACAATCGTGTCGGGGTTAAGTAATAAGATGTATTCTCCTTTGGATTGTTTTATAGCTTGATTATTTGCAGAACTAAAACCTGTATTAATAGTGTTGCAAATCAGCTTTACATCAGGAAACGATGAACTAACCATATCTTGAGAACCATCAATGGAATTATTATCTACCACAAATACTTCTGCTTCAATATTTTGAATTGCTTGATAAACAGATTTCAAACACTGTTCGAGAAAGTGCTTTACATTGTAATTAACTATGATTATAGAAAGTTTCAAATTTGCATTACAAACATACAATATCAATGTGGGTAATGAGTAGATGAATATTAGGTAATTTTGAATCAATACATTTTTGTGCTGAAATTGTTCAATAGGGTTGCTAAATTCGCATAGGTTAAATGAAATTTTTATTTCCTCAATTTTTATGGGCTTTATTGCTTTTGGCAATCCCTTTAATTATTCACCTTTTTAATTTAAGGCGATATAAAAAAGTTTTTTTTAGCAACGTAAGTATGTTAAAAGAAATTGAGACTCAAAGTCGAAAAAATAAACAATTAAAAAAATGGCTAATCCTATTTTCCAGATTGATAGCATTATCATCATTAATATTGGCTTTTACGTTGCCTTATTTCCCGATTCAGAGTAATGTATTTAGTCGAAAATTAGTTAGTATTTACATTGATAACTCTCAAAGTATGCTCGCCGAAGGGGAGAATGGTCAATTGTTTGAGAATGCAAAGAATAAGGCCCGTCAAATTATAAAAAATCTACCAAAAAATGCTGAAATTCAGATTATTGATAACAGTTTGGGCTCTTCTAGTAACAAAATTTATTCTACTGTAAATGCATTAAGGTTCATTGATGAATTGGATATCCATCAAAAACCCAACGACCTCTTTGGATCATTAAAAATGATACAATCAAAGTACAAATCTGATTCATATGGTCAGAACTTTTCTTTCCTTATTAGTGATTTTCAGATACAAGAAAGCACTTATGATTTAAATTTGGATAGTACTTATCACATTTATGCATGTCCAGAATTTCCAAATTTAGAGAATAACTTGGTCATTGATTCGGTTTGGTTGGTAAAGCCAACTATTCAGTCGCAAGAACCCATCGAAATAATGGCTCGAATTCGTAATTATGGGCAAAATAATGCTGTATCGTCTAAGTTGTCACTTCGAATAGATGGCTCCCAACGTTTAGTAAAAAGTATCAATATACTAGCTGAATCTTACAGGGATATCCCAATGAGTTTTGTTAATAAAGAATCTGGCTGGATTGGTGGTGAATTGAGTGTTACAGATATACCAATTATTTTTGATAATACGTATTATTTCTCAGTATTAATTAATCCATCAATTAAGGTCCTTGAATTAGGAATGCATTCAGTTGAATTTTTAAAGATATTTAGTAAAGATTCAATATTTGATTTTACACATTCTACTGAGGAAGAATTGGATTATTCAAGTTTAAGTTCATTTGATTACATCATTCTAAATCAATTACCTAAAATCAGTTCTGGATTGTCTAATCAACTGAAAAAATTTGTTTTTAATGGTGGAATATTGTCAGTTATACCAAATAAAAAAAAGAGTATGCTTACTCCTTTTTTCAATGAGTTAGAAGTTGCCAACTATCAATCATTAGTTAATAAACAAATCAGTATATCTCCTTCAAGTATTCAAGGATCTTTTTACAAGGGAGCTTATAAAAGGATACCTTCAAATCTATTTTTGCCTCAAATCCAATCCTGTTATAGCTTAAATTCTGGCCCAAAATCGGATAAAGTATTGTACTTAAAAGATGGTAGTGAAATTTTATCTAAGACTGATATTGGTTCTGGGTCTATATTTCAATTTACTGTGCCCTTTGATTCAAACCTCAATTATGTTGCAAGTGAGTTATTTGTTATCACACAATTAAAGATAGCTTTTAGCGGGAGAAATACACAAACAATTGCATCAGAGGTTAATTCATTAAACCCAATATATTTACCCGATATTTCGGGAATAATTATTTTGAAAAAAGGAGATTTGGACATTGTTACAGAGTCTTATAAACACAGCTCTGGAAGTAGGATTTGGTTGAATGATGAGGTATCTGAATCGGGGATTTATTCTGTCCTCAATTCCGAAAGTATATTAACAGCAAAATTAGCGTTGAATTACTCAAGAAAGGAGTCTCATCAAAACTACCTTGATGATGAAAGTTTAGAAAATATTTTTTTAGACGCACAGTTTACAATGAATGAAAATAGTCTGGCATCTGTTTTAAAATCTACAGGAGACATACAAAATGGAAGTCAGTTGTGGAAAGTCTTTATTTTACTATGTTTGATATTTCTATTGATAGAGATACTTTTGTTAAGATTTTTTAAATCATAGCATAAAGTGTCCATGCCCTACATTATTAGTCAAGCAACCCTCATTCAAAAAGAAAACTCACTACATAATTCAAAAGTTGATATTCTAATCGAGAAGGGTATAATAAAAAAAATAGCCAAAAAGATAGTGGAAAGTGATGCAACTGAGATCAAAGGAGACAATTTACATGTAAGTTCTGGTTGGATAGATATGAGGGCTGGGTTAACAGACCCTGGATATGAACATAAAGATACAATCAATAATCTTCTCGATACAGCTGCCTTTGGGGGATTTACCTCCATATTAACACTTCCAAATACCAAACCAAGTATTTCAGATAAATCTTCTATTTCCTATTTAATTAACTCATCCAAAAATCATCTAGTAAACATAATGCCTACCGGTGTTATTGAGGACCCCTCAAGTAAAAATAATCTTGCTGAGATGTATGATATGCATGAGTCTGGTGCTATTGCATTTACAAATGGTGACGAGGAAGTTTCTAACGGACTACTAAAGAAAGCACTGCTATACACTAAACCTTTCAATGGAACTATAATATCTCACCCTTCAGATAAATCACTGGAACATGGAGGAGTAGTGCATGAGAGTAGTGTGATGGTTAATACTGGGTTAAAAATGTCGCCTTCAATTTCTGAGTATATTAGTTTGAATGAACAGGTTGAAGTTGCAAAATATTGTAATGCTAAAATTCATTTTAGTTGTATTTCTACTGCAGAATCTGTCGAAATTATCCGACAGGCTAAAGATTCTGGACAGCAAGTAACTTGTGACGTATCCATCTTAAACTTATGTTTTACTGATGAAGAATTACTGGAGTTTGATGAAAACTTTAAAGTATACCCACCACTTCGTTCAGAATCTGATAGAATAGCATTGGTTCAAGGAATTATTGATGGAACAATTGATGCAATATCAAGTAATCACAGTCCTCAAAATATAGAGTCTAAAGCGGTTGAATTTGATTATGCTGAAGCAGGTGTTTTATGTCAACAATTTGTATTTAGCTGGTACACTAAATATTTATCCGAGGACATACCGATTGACATATTCATATCTTGTCTTACAGAAAGACCTAGTTCAGTTTTAAATCAGTCATTAGATACAGTTGAAGAAGGTTTAGAAGCGAATTTAACCATTTTTGATTTCAATAAAATTTGGCAACTCAACCAATCAAATAATACTTCTAAATCCACAAATACGCATGAGTGGGAAAAAGAACAAAAAGGGAAAGTTGTAGGAGTATTTAGCAATAACTGTGTAAAATTGTATTAATAATTATTATGACAAATTTGTATAAACCAGCAATCGACCAAGGTATTAGAATGGGAATTATCTCAATCATAGTTTTTCTTGGAACCTACGCTTTTGATCCTGTGTTCTATGGTAAACCATCTGGGATGTTAACTATGCTTGTTGTGAATTTACTGGCTCTACCAATTGTATTTATGATTTTAGGAGCAAGAAATACTAAAGCTAATTTCATACCTTATACATTTGGTAATGCATTTAATGCAGCTTTTTTTACAGGTATTGTTTCAGCATTAATTGTCTTAGTGTTTAATATCATTTTAATTACATTTATAGATCCTTCTTGGGAACGGTCTTTATTTGAGGAATCCATGAATTCAACACAGACTTTTTTATCAGATTCAGGTTTATCACAAGAAGATATTGATGAATCAATAGCAAAAGCAAATGAGGCATATGCAAATCAACCAAAAGGTATTATGGGAGCAATTATTAATACGGGTAAAGGATTAGTTTGGTATTTGATAATTGCATTAATAATTGGAGCTGTTCAAAAAGATAAAAAGACTGAAGAAGAACTTATATAGTTTGAATATATCAATAGTCATACCTTTACTAAACGAAGCAGACTCTTTACCAGAACTACATGCTTGGATAAAGCGTGTCTTAGATGCAGAAAAGTTATCTTACGAGATAATCTTTATCGATGACGGTTCAACAGACGAATCTTGGAGTATTATACAAAATTTAAAGTCCAGTCATCCAGAGGTAAAAGGACTAAAATTTAGAAGAAATTATGGAAAATCTGCTGCATTGAATGAGGGATTTGATCTTGCTCAAGGAGATAGCGTTTTTACAATGGATTCAGATCTTCAAGACAGTCCAGACGAACTACCTGTTATGCATGCTATGCTTTGGGATGAAAACTATGATCTTATCAGTGGTTGGAAAAAAAAGAGATTTGATCCAATTACCAAAACAATACCAACAAAACTTTATAATTGGGCTACTCGTAAAATGAGTGGAATTTATCTCCACGATTTTAATTGTGGCTTGAAAGCATACAGAAATGAAGTTGTTAAAAGTATAGAGGTATACGGGGAAATGCATCGTTATATTCCTGTAATGGCACACCGAGCAGGATACACACGCATAGGTGAAAAAGTAGTAATCCATCAGTCTAGAAAATATGGTGAAACAAAGTTTGGACTAAGTAGGTTCATTCGAGGACCTTTAGATTTATTGAGTATTATGTTCGTATCAAAGTTTGGAAAAAGACCAATGCATTTTTTTGGTCTTTGGGGTGCTTTTGCCTTTTTAGTTGGCTTTTTTCTTACTGCATATGTGCTTATCGATAAGCTAGTTGCTATAAACTCTGGATTACGTAAATCATTGGTTACAGATAACCCATTATTCTACATATCTTTAGTTATGCTTATAGTTGGAACTCAACTATTTATGGGTGGATTTTTAGCAGAAATGTTGAGCAGAAATGCACCCAATCGTAATAACTACGAAATATCAGAACGATTAGGTTTTGAGTAAGCAAATCACCATAATTGGTCCAGCTTATCCATTAAGGGGTGGGTTATCATCTTTTAATGAACTACTTGCTTCAAAACTACAAAAGCAGGGTCATCAAGTAAAAATAGTCACTTTTAGTCTTCAATACCCCAAATTTTTATTTCCAGGTAAATCTCAGATATCCAATGCTTTACCGCCAGAAAATTTAAATATAGAGGTAAGTTTGAATTCGATAAACCCACTGAATTGGATTCTTCTTGGAAGAAAGATAAAAAATGAACAACCTGACTTAGTGATTTTTAGATTTTGGATGCCATTCATGGGACCGTCTTTAGGAACCCTTGCAAGAATGATAAGAAGGAATAAACATTCTAAGATAGTTGCTATTACAGATAATATTGTCCCACACGAAAAAAGATTTGGCGATCGTATACTTACTGCTTATTTTCTAAAATCGTGCGATGCTTTTTTGACCATGAGCAAGTCTGTTCTCAACGATCTTAAGTTATTTAACATATCTATACCTACCATTTTTAATCCGCACCCCATGTATGAAAATTTTGGGAAGCAAATAGATAAAGTTAAGGCCAAAGAAAAGTTAGGATTAGATACAAAAACTAATTATGTTTTGTTTTTCGGTTTTATTCGTAAATATAAGGGATTAGATACACTTCTGGAAGCTTTTTCTGACCATAGACTCAGAGATAAAAATTTGAAATTGGTTATTGCCGGAGAATATTATGATACTCCTCAAATCTATCTAAAAATAATTGATGATCTTGGTCTAAAAGATTACGTCATTTTAGCAAATCATTACATAGAAGATTCTGAGGTTAGTCTTTATTTTAGTGCTGCAGACATGGTAGCTCAAACTTACAAAACAGCAACACAAAGTGGGGTAACTCAAATCGCATACTTTTATAATAGACCAATGCTTGTTACGGATGTTGGTGGACTATCCGAGCTTGTCCCTCATCAAAAAGTGGGTTATGTAACTTCCCAAGACAAAAAGGAGATATCGGATTGTATTTTTGATTTTTATGAGAATAATAGAAATTCTGAATTTTCAGAAAACATAAAATCAGAACGAAATAAGTATACTTGGGAAAGTTTTATTGATAACCTGTTTAACGTTTCAGGGTTTGGCTAGAACTGACTCTCATAGGCACCTAAATCTGCAGTTCCTATTCTAACTCTATTTAAAAAATCTTCATCTACAGAGGGATTTAAAGGAAACGCCATATTTTTGGCTGCAGAAAGCGTGTCCAAATCAAAATTAAAATTATTGGGATCTTTAAATTTAGCGGATGCGTTAATAATATTGCTAGAACCACTTCCAGCGTAGATTGCTTTATTAGTTTTAATCAAATTGTAATCTACAATAGATGGCATTATTACTCTAGAATAGTCAATATCTTCACCAATTTCAGTATCTGACAAAACACCATCAATAATGTTATTTACAAAATAAAATTGAATGTCGTAAGTCTCTAAAATTGAACCAAATTCATCTCTTCTTCTATTCAAATAGGCAAATGTTGGTTCCAATCTTGAGAAGTCTCTTCGACCAGTATAAAATGTATTATGTAATAGAGTGTAGTTCCCTCCGTTGGCAGCCAAAAATGTGAATCTTCCGCAGTTTATACTTATACTATTTTGAATGTGAATTGTACTTCCTTTTCCACTAATACCGTCAAAACTCATGTTTCTAATCATAGTTTTATTTATGGTTACATTTCTTTCACTCTCAACACCAGGTAAAGAATCACAGTATACTCCTACTGTACCGTTTTTAATTAGAGCGTGTTCAATCGTATTATCATAGCTAGGGTGACTTATCCAAATTCCACCCCACTGTCCACTTTCTTCTTCCCATGATGGCTGTAAACGATCTCCTTGCATTATCACTGGATTATCTACTTTACCCTTGATATTTATTTTACCCTCTACAAATAGCCAACTTCTGGGTGCGAAATGGATATTCATTCCTTCCTCTATGGTTAGATTAACGCCAGGCTTTATATAACAATATCCATAAACGACAATTGGGAGCTTATTATTTGACCAGGTGGTATCTCTTTCAATACTATCTCTAAAAATATAATGAGCGTCCTGTCCCCAACCAATTAGCATTGTTTTAGATTCATTACCGTTTGTATTAAATAGAATAGAATCACGGATGACTAATGGATTAAAGTCTGGACTATTATTATTTGGATCAGGATTAACTTCTACAAAAAGGAAGATGCTGTCATTTGGGTATAGCTCAATATCTGAAAATGAAATCCCGGCTTCACCGTCTACATTTAGTCTAAAATGAGAATTACCCCCACCACCTAATCGAATTGAAGTTTTAATGCTTTGGTCATACGGGTTGTGAACAAGAATTTGCTTATTAACAGATTTTGGGACATTTGAATTTACTTTGGTGAAAACAGTATCAAACCATAGTGTGTCCCTGTTAATTGTAATCTGACTATTTGTATTGGTATTTAATTCGTCTTTTTTGCAGGAGGAGATTGTTGTATACAATCCAAAAATAAAAAGCGAATATTTAAGCAAAGATTGCATGTGGTGTTTGAACGAGTTTACAAAGGAAATATTTTAATTGAGGATAAGCAAAGTTATGTAGTTAAGCCCCAGAATAATAAATAATGCTCACAAATGTGTAATGTGTGGAAGTAATGAAAACTTAGAGTTTGACCACATAATACCATTTAGTGAAGGAGGAGCAAATACGTATAGAAACATTCAACTCCTTTGTCAACCTTGTAATAGAAGTAAATCTGATTCTATTGGGTAGGGTTTAGGGTATGAGTATACCTTTAATTAACCCCACCAACCCCAAACCATAGGGCTATATAACCGTTCTGAGCAAACGCTCGATAGGTTTCATATATTTGAGGTATATAATTATGAAAAGAAAATACCTAACCATCTTATTATCATTCATTTTTGCAACCTGTTATTCGCAACAATTTTCTTTCATTGAGCTTACAAATATGCTAGCTAGCCAACAACTATATGAAACTAATAACATTGCAAAAGGTAATGGTATAGTAAATATGAGAACATATGCCACCTACTCATATATAGCAAAGGATGGAGCTATTGGGAGTAGTAATAGTTACCCAAATAAATATGAAGGTAAATTTAAACATTTAGTAAAATCTACTTCGGTACAATCAGATTTCGCTGAAGGATATGATGAAGAAAATGAAACTGCCTACACTTGGTATGAATTTAGGACTAGACAAGATATAAAAAATTATGTTGTTGATGAAAGGGGGCCTGAGAAACCTTCAAGAAAAATATATGTGTATTACCCTTCCAAGAATGATTATCTAGAAATAGCAAGGCAAGTTAATCGGTCTGCTACCTATATAGGTACTAAGGAAAAATATGGGTCATATTACAGTGAGTATAAGTATAATGGATTAGTCGTTAAATTAAAAAAATCTGATGATAGTGACAAAGGCGGTACTATTGAAATTATAAAAGGTGACTTTCCTTGGTAACAATAGGGCTATACCACCGTTCTGAGCAAAGGCTATGGAAAGGAAACCGATATTTTAAAACGGCACGGGGGTGTTGAATAAGAAAATTAGTTTGGATTTTTTTGGCAAATTAACTGCCTCAGGACTGCCAGTTATATGCCAGTGGAGTTATTTTATGATATATTTGAACTCACAACTTGTTGAAATAAAAAAACCCTAAACTATTACTAGTAAAGGGTTTGGGTTGCGCCCTCACCTGGACTCGAACCAGGGACCTATTGATTAACAGTCAACCGCTCTAACCAGCTGAGCTATGAAGGCAATAAGCTTTAGAACTAATTTTAGTTTATAAAAGCGTTTGCAAAAATAGATTTTTACTCGAAACGAAAAATAATTTTCATAAATTATTTTGCATGAATTGAGCAACTTCCAATACCATTTACTTTAGCAGTAATTTTTTTACCTGACTCAATAAATACCGCTGATGTAGCCGCACCAGCTAAAAGAATGTTACCAGCCAAAAAAGGTTGATTATACTTTTCTGCCAAACGGGAGGCATTACAAATCGATAACAGAGGATTATTTAAAATAGCATTACTGGAGTCTTCTTCTTTAATTTCTTTATCAAATAATAAAACTACTGTTCGATTGGTTAACAATTCAGGAAGAGGTTGCCATGCTCCAATTACGAAGCTTGAAGATGAGCAATTATCTGCAATAACGTCCTCTAATGAAAATTTGAAATTTGCAAAGCGAGAATCGATAATTTCAATTGCTGGGGCACATGCTGAGATATATTCAGGGATTTCTTCAAGCGAAATTTCATGATTCAAATCTTTTTTAAGTAAAAAAGCAATTTCTGGCTCGGCTCTGGGATGTATAAATTGATTCAAAAAAAGTGTTTCCCCATTTTTAAGCCACATGGAATCAGTGAGTCGACCCCATATCATGTCATGAACTCCCATTTGCTCCATTTTTGCATAAGATGTGAAACCTAATTTTAAACCAACGAATTTTTCGCCTCGAGCTAGTCTCTCTTCGATCGTTAGTTTCTGAATTTCGTATGCCTCATCTTCCGCAAAATCAAATTGATTACTGATTTGGTCAATAGCTTTAGCATTAAACGCTGCATGATCAAGCGATTTTGCAATTTTTGATTTATTCATGTCCTACGAAAATAATCATTGCCTTAATATGAATTAATCTTATTGTTAGTTCTAGACTATAAATAGATATTTAGTAATCGTATTATGATAATATTAGCGCTAAATTTGCATTATGAGTTTACTTGTAATCGGAAGTGTTGCATTTGATGCAATTGAGACACCATTTGGCAAGACGGATAAGATAATTGGAGGTGCTGCTACATACATTACATTGAGTAGTAGTTATCTTGAAGATACTATTAATCTAGTTGCGGTTGTTGGAGGAGATTTTCTAAAAGAAGATATTCAATTATTGGAATCTCATGGTATTGATACTGAAGGACTTCAAATAAAGGAAGAAGAAAAATCATTTTTTTGGAGTGGGAAGTATCACAACGATATGAATAGCCGTGATACACTCATTACAGAACTCAATGTCCTTGAACATTTTGATCCAATAATTCCAAGTTTTTATCAAAATTCAGATTATTTAATGTTAGGTAATTTATCGCCTGATGTTCAACGTAAGGTTATTGAGAGAATGGAGAATAAACCGAAATTAATTGCAATGGACACAATGAACTTTTGGATGGATATAGCCAGAGAATCATTGGTTAAAACCATTGAAATGGTTGATGTTTTAATAATTAATGATGAAGAGGCAAGACAACTTAGTGGTGAGTATGCTCTAGTTAAAGCGGCAAAAAAGATTATGGAAATGGGTCCACGTTTTTTAATCATTAAAAAAGGAGAGCATGGAGCTTTATTGTTCGATTCTGAGTCAATTTATTTCTGCCCAGCTTTACCATTAGAAGAGGTATTTGATCCAACAGGAGCGGGAGATACTTTTGCAGGTGGTTTTATTGGTTACCTGGCCTCTACCGATGATATATCTTTTGGTAATATGAAGAGAGCAGTCATTTATGGGAGTGCAATGGCAAGTTTTTGTGTCGAAAAATTTGGAACAGAACGGTTAGTGAATTTAAGTAAATCTGAAATTAATTCTCGTGTCCAGCAGTTTATCGATTTAAGTCAAGTTCAGATTTCGATTTAGTCAAATATGTCAAAGGCCATTTGGAAATCTAAAAATGAACCAGATATTTCGCTTGTCGAAAATTTAAAAACTAAATTAAACGCACCAAATATAATCGCGAGAATGCTCGTGCAAAGAGGTATTGACTCAGTTGAAAAAGTCAATTCATTTTTTAATCCTAGAGTAGAGGATTTATATGATCCTTTCTTGATGAAGGATATGGATAAGGCTATAGAACGTATTCAACTTGCTCAGGATAATAAAGAAGGCGTACTCATTTTTGGAGATTATGATGTTGATGGAACTACGTCTGTAGCTTTGGTCTATTCCTTTTTCAAAGATAAATTCACTAAAATTGACTTTTATATTCCTGATCGCTATGATGAAGGTTATGGAATAAGTAACCAAGGGATAGATTACGCAAAAAGTGCGGGGATATCCCTTATTATTGCTTTAGACTGTGGGATTCGTTCAATTGATAAGATAGAATATGCAAATTTTTTAGGAATCGATTTTATAATATGTGATCATCATTTACCTGGAGATTCTATACCCAATGCAGTAGCTGTTTTAGACCCAAAACGAAATGATTGTGATTATCCTTTCAAAGAACTTTCTGGTTGTGGTATTGGCTTGAAATTAGCTCAAGCATAT
>CAJXBI010000012.1 GCA_913050005.1 uncultured Bacteroidota bacterium | reverse complement strand
CTGAGTATATTCAGCTTCTGTAAATTCTAAGATTTCTGATAAATTTTCTGTATTTTCTTTAGCGAAGATTTCTGCCTTTGATTGGGCATTTATGGGACTAGTAATTATAAGCCCAAGAAACAATAAGAACACTCTTTTCATAGTTCGATAATTTAGTTTAATTTAAATAAGTTAAATTTAGCTCAGCTACAAGAAAAAAGTGTTACGAATTATATCATATCATAATACAAATATCTCATCATTAATAAAGGCTAGCAGCTATTATTTTAGTAAATTCATTTTATTTTTTCAAGTATACGATTTTACTCAATTTAAACATAATTTAAGTGCTCCGGTCCTGATTGGATCTAATGGATATATCTCGTAATATGACTATAAATACTTAAAATGATGGAACCAAAATTTTCCTTAAATAACAAGATAAGCTTGATTACCGGAGGTGGAAGTGGTATTGGCAGAGCAATCGCAAAAAACTTTGCAATGCAAGGCTCGTATGTCCACATACTTGATTACAATGAAAAAGCCGCTGCGGATGTGGTTCTTGAAATTAACAATGAAGGATATAAATCCAAATCATACAAATGTGATGTCTCAAATTCAGATGAAGTATCAACTGTAATAGAAAAAATTTCAAAAAAAGTATCGATTGATATTTTAGTAAACAATGCTGGCGTTGCTCATGTAGGGAATATTGAAGTGTGTGAAGAAGAAGATTTGGATAGACTTTACAATATAAATATTAAAGGCGTTTTTAATTGTTTAAAAGCTTGTATTCCCCTTATGAAAATCAATGGTGGAGGTGTGGTTCTAAATTTAGCTTCTATCGCATCTTCTGTTGGAATATCAGATCGTTTTGCATATTCAATGTCTAAAGGTGCTGTTCTAACAATGACTTATGCAATCGCTAAAGATTACATCGACCATAATATCCGTTGTAATTGTATTTCTCCAGCTCGAGTTCACACTCCTTTTGTAGATGGATTTATAAAGAAAAATTATCCGGGTAAGGAAGATGAAATTTTTGATAAACTTTCAAAAACACAACCTATTGGTCGTATGGGAACGCCACAAGAAATTGCAGATTTGGCATTGTTTTTATGTAGTGATGAAGCGAGTTTTATTACAGGTTCAGACTACGGAATTGATGGCGGGTTTATAACACTTAACTCTAAATAAATTAATTATGAGACTTATTCGATTTGGGGAAACTAATGGAGAAAAACCAGGTGTAATTTTATCAAATGGAAAAAAAATAGATGTTTCAAATTTTGTAATAGATTATGATGAAAACTTTTTTGGAAATGATGGAATTCAGAATTTGATAGATTGGTTGTCAAAAAATCAAGATTCTTGCCCAGAAATTCATGATGATATCAGATTGGGATCTCCATTGAGTCGTCCATCAAAAATAGTATGCGTTGGCTTAAATTATGCCAAGCATGCTGCTGAAAGTGGTATGGATATTCCCAAAGAACCCGTACTTTTTTTTAAATCTACTTCATCTATAGTTGGTCCCTTTGACCCGATTGTAATTCCTAAGGGAAGTGAAAAAACAGATTGGGAGGTGGAATTAGCTGTTGTGATTGGTAAGAAGGCATCATATGTTTCAGAAGCAGATGCATTAAATCACGTTGCCGGCTATGTGTTGCACAACGATGTTAGTGAACGTGCATTTCAATTGGAAAAATCAGGTCAATGGGTTAAGGGAAAAAGTTGTGATACTTTTGCTCCAATTGGTCCATTTATCGCAACAACGGATGAAATTAAAAACCCCAATGACTTAAATCTTTGGTTAAAGCTCAATGGAGAAATAATGCAAGCTAGTAGTACATCAGATTTCATATTCAATGTTCAAGAAGTCGTTAGCTACATTAGTCAATTTATGACCTTACTCCCTGGAGATATTATTTCAACCGGAACACCCTTTGGAGTTGGGTTAGGTTTAAATCCGCCAAGATATCTTAAAGAAGGTGATGTAGTCGAACTAGGGATAGATGGTTTAGGTATTGCAAGGCAATCATGTAAAGCATATAAATGATAATTGATAGTCATCAGCATTTTTGGAAATATAACCTCGTTAGGGATGTATTGATTGACGAGTAGATGTCTGTAATCCAAAAAAAAGGATTTCCTTCCAAAAGATTTGGAGCCTATCCTTCAAGAAAATGGGGTTGATGAAAAAATATATTGCTTAAATAAAAATGAATGGAGTCAGAGATAAATTATAAATACCCTTCTGTACCAGATTTAAGAGCACGTGCAAAAAGAAAAATTCCAAAATTTGCTTTTGAATATTTAGATGGTGGTTGTAATGACGATGTAAACCTTAAAAAGAATACAGATCGGATTCGTGATATTGAACTAAAGCCAAAATATTTGGTTGAATACCAAAAACCTGATCTAAAAACAGAACTTTTTGGACATACATACGACGCACCCTTCGGTATTTCGCCAGTTGGCTTGCAAGGACTGATGTGGCCCAAGTCACCAGAGATACTTGCCAGAGCAGCATTTGATCATAATATCCCTTTTGTATTAAGTACTGTTACCACAGCTAGTATTGAAAAAATTGCTGAAATTACAGAAGGTAATTCTTGGTTTCAGCTTTACCACCCTGCAGAGGAACGAGTCACCAAAGATATTTTGAAACGCGCCGAAGTAGCAGGATGCCCGGTATTAATCATACTTGCTGATGTCCCTTCTTTTGGTTATCGCCCCAGGGATATTCGTAATGGTTTGTCCATGCCACCTAAAATGACTTTGACCAATATTATCAATGCGGCTAAAAGACCCCATTGGGCATTGCAAACCCTAGTTCATGGTCAACCAAGTTTCGAGGTACTCAAACCATATATGTCAAAAAACCTAAACCTAAATCAACTTGCGAAATTTATGGATGCTACATTCTCGGGTCGATTAAACGAAGAAAAAATCAAAAAGATTCGTGATTTGTGGAAAGGCAAACTAGTGCTTAAAGGAGCTGAGTCTGCATATGATGTAGAAAAAGCGTATCGACTGGGCTTAGACGGAGTCATTATTTCCAATCATGGTGGACGTCAAGTTGACGTTGGTCAAGCGACTATAGATTCATTAAAAGACATTGCACCACTTTACAAAGACAAGTTAACTGTGATGATGGATAGTGGTATTCGTGGAGGCGCTGATGTGGCGCGAGTGATGGCTAGTGGAGCAGATTTTAGTTTTTTAGGCCGTACTTTTATGTATGGTGTTTCTGCTCTTGGAAAAAAAGGGGGGCATCATACAATTGCGATGTTAAAAACACAATTGACTCAAGTCATGGAGCAGCTAAGCTGTGCACAAATCAATGATTTACAAAGTAAACTAATTCGAACTTTTTAAATGCAATTCAGAGAAAATTTTGTAAATTATTGTATGAAAAAATTATGCTATCTCTTTTTAAAAGCGAAAACTATGCATTTGGTGCTCCTTATGCTAATATTCAATGTTGTTAATAGTCAGACCGATGCTTTGAACATGTCATCTATAGACAGTACTTCATATAAAAAGATGCAAAATTCAAAACGTAAAGCCATTAGTCATTTTAATGATTCTAAATATGGTATGTTTATTCATTGGGGATTATATGCTATACCCGGGGGAGTATGGAAAAATCAAAGGATGGAGGATTTGAAAGGTCCAAAAGTGGCAGAGTGGATCCAACTTGCGGCACAAATTCCAAGAAATGAATATGCGGAATTAGCTAAACAATTTAATCCAACTAATTTTGATGCAACTGCTATTGCCAAATTAATCAAATCTGCTGGGATGAAGTATTTAGTAGTTACTGCAAAACATCACGACGGTTTTGCGCTCTATAATTCTGAGGTAAGCAAGTATAATATTGTAGATGCTACCCCTTACAAAACCGATATTATTGATGCGTTATACAAAGCATGTAAATCTGAAGGCATTGATTTTGGTTTATACTACTCACATAATATTGATTGGTCTGATGCTAATGATTGTGGTTATAGTGAACTCAAGGCATCTGGTTTACCCTTAAATGAAAAAGCCCAAAGAAAATTTGGAGTTAATACCTGGGATCCTAGCCCAAATACATTCTCAGATTATCTAAATAAAAAAGCTTTTCCTCAAGTCAAAGAATTGCTCACTAGGTATACTGACATGACTACCTTATGGTATGATATGCCACATTATTTAACCCCAAAACAGAGTTATGAATTTTATAAACTAGCATATAACTATCAACCTCAATTATTAATAAATTCTAGAGTTGGCAATTCCCTTGGTGATTTTGATATTCCAGGTGACAATAAAATTCCTGAAAACCCACTTTATATCTCAAAACCTTGGCAAACAGTTGGAACTACAAATAATTCTTGGGGATTTAAATCTTATGATAAGGATTGGAAAAGCCCTAACGAACTTTTGTTTTGGCTCATTGAAATTGTAAGTAAAGGAGGAAATTATATGCTAAATATTGGGCCAGACAGTATGGGAGATGTACCAGAAACATCTGTTAAAAATTTAATTACCCTTGGAAACTGGTTGAAAATTAATGGTGAAGGCATTTACAATACTAAACGTTGGAAAATTACCCATGAGGGTCCTACCCAAATTTTTATGAAGGGCACAAATCATAGAGAAAAGAATAAAGGCAAATCTCTTGAATTTACTAGCAAAGATTTTTGGTTTACCATCAATACAAATTACTTGTTTGCAACAGCTTTGGTTTATCCTCAAGAAAACGAATCTATAATTATAGAAAGCTTGTCAAAATTATCGGGGTATAAAGTAAAAAGCGTAAACCAACTAGGATCTATAAATTCGTTACAATGGAAGCAAACCAAAACCGGTTTAAGAATTAGTGGTGTACAGAGAACAACTTCTGGATTGGGTTACACATTAAAAATTGATATCGATTAATAAATAAAAAAACACTAAAAATATTTAGGCTGTTATCTAAACACTATTAAAGATTCTTTCAAAAAACATATTAGAGGATGATAGGGTTCATTGCAGAAACGAATATCCGTCTCTTTAATTATTCATTTCATAAAAATTGAGAAAAGTAGAAACTCTATTGTGTTTATGCAATTAATAAATTGAAGTATTGGGAAGGTCTTTATCTATAGTTGAAAAACCTCTTGTTTCCTTGCTATTTACAATTTGGTAGTCCCCTTCGTTTTAATAATTTTTTCTTTTTTCCCTTCCGCTGAATTTGGGTTAGGGTAACCTGAACCCTCAAAGACATCTTTTGCCCAACTCTGGTGAAGTGTAAGTAGATCTTTTAATATTTTGGGTTCTTTCAATGCATGGTTTATTTCTTCTGGTTTTTCGTCATCTAAGTTTGCTAAGTAGTATTCAGGCATTTCAAATTCTTTTTCAGGATGAATAGAGAACTTTCCTGTGGTGTCATGACCATCATAAATAAGTTTCCAGTTTCCTTTTCTAACTGCCCACATACCTTGCCACATCCAATGCAAAACTTCGTGTGGCGATTTAGCTTCACTAGATTTTATAACATCTAAAATGCTTTTGCCGTCAAGCTTATTTTTAGGGGGTGGAATATCAAGTATTTCACAAATGGTAGGTAGAATATCAAGATTTACAATTGTTTGATCTCTTATTTCTCCTTTCGGAAATAATTTAGGATAACTTATTACCGCTGGTACTCTAATGCCACCTTCAAAGAAGCTCCCTTTTGCACCTCGCCATTTTCCAGTAAAGCCGCCTCCACCATTTCCTCCATAACTTTCATTCCAGTTATAATAATCTTCAGTGGAGTGTCCATTATCACTCATATAAATTATTATGGTGTTATCTCTTAATCTAAGTTCGTCTAGTTTTTCTAAAATTTGTCCCATTCTATGATCAAGAGTGGTAATCATTGGTGCGTAAGAGCTTCTGGGCCATTCAAGATGTTTATATTGTTTTACGAAGGTTGAATCCGGTTGCTCAGGATAATGCGGTAGACTAAACGGAATATAAAGGAAGAAAGGTTCATTTTTACTTTCTTCCAAAAACCTATTAGCCTCTGAAACCTGCATATCTGGAAAATACTTTCCGTCTTCAAATATTTCTTCTTTATTTCTATAAAGATCATGGAATTGTGGTCTTTGCCAATTCGCATGTAAAAATTTATGAGAATAATAATCAATAAAACCTCCTCTAAAACCAAAGAATTCATCAAACCCTTGATCTAAAGGCCCATGATCAATTGTCGCTCCCAAATGCCATTTTCCAATAAGTCCAGTCTTATAACCATAGGATTTTAAATGCTCAGCAATTGTAATTTCTTTAAGATCCATTACGCGACCTTGATGATCGTCGGGATGACAAGAGGTCCATTGATTAACACCACTACGTTGTGGCGCGCGACCGGTTAAAAGTGCAGCTCTCGAGGGACAACAAACCGAATGAGCATAGGCTTGTGTAAATTTTATTCCTTGAGAAGCTAACTTGTCTAAAACTGGTGTTTGAATATCAGATGTGCCATAGCACCCAGCATCTAAAGTTCCTTGGTCGTCAGTATATATAAGTAGTATGTTGGGTTGTTTTCCACTTGAGGTTTCTTCTGCAACGTTTTTATCTTGGGAATTGGAATTACAAGAATTCAGGCTTGCAATTACAAATATAGCTACAATCTTAGAAAAAGTGTTTTTTATGACTCGCATAGTCAAAGAATTTTAAAACAAGGTTATTTATTAAATATAACTCTATTTTTTAGAATTTTCCCTTTTTGCTCTAAAGTGTGCATGTATTTTCTGCATACTTTCACCTCCTAGGAAATCTTTCATAACACGGTTTGTAGCTCTATTTAACATCTTGATTTCAGCTTTGAAAGTTTCTTGATTATCTTTGTATTCTTCTTTTAAAATTGTAATCTTTTTCTCTTTTGCTAAAAGGGCTTCGTATACTTTTAATGTTTCATCTTTATTAAGCGATAATAATTCAACAATTTCGTCAGTTCTATTTTGAGCTTTTGTCTCTTCTTTGGACTGGGCAGAGATCGAAACTGTAATGAATAATAAAACGATTGAAGTGATAAAATGTTTCATAATCTTTAGTTTATAATTACAAACGACAAAGTTATTTTTGAAACGTAATGAGCTTATTATCATTTATTTCAAAAATTACCACAAAAGTTACAAATGCTAATATTCAAACAATGGAGCATGATTAGACCTCTTTCTCCATTTTTCTGCTTTTTCATTTAGGGTTTCAGGACTTATATCGTAAATAGAATTACTTAATTTGGTGTAATTGGGTTGTGCATCCTCACTAGGAAATCCAGATATTATCTTTTTGAATTTTTTTAGAATATTTTTAACTTTTTTAGAATTTGAATGAACCAAGTTCTCTTTTTCTTCTATATCAATTGTTAAATTATAAGCATGAGATATTTGCCCTAAAGTATCAACAAACACTTTATAATTTTCGTCTCTTAAAGCTCTATCCCTAAACTTATGAAGGTTAGTAGCTCGCTTATTATTTAATCTACCTGTTAGTGACCCCATAGTCAAAATCCATTCTCGATCACTTTTTGTCTTATGTCCTAGAATGACATCTTTGAAAGATTTTCCGTCAAAAAGAAAATCTTTTGGTAGTAAAGCATATCCAAGGTCAGCAAAGGTTGGCAACAAATCACTGAAATCAACTAGCGCATCTGTTTCAACACCAGCTGGGACTTTACCAGGCCAGTTGACAATAAAAGGTTGGTTGACGCCATTTTCGGTCAAATAGGTTTTACCACCTCTTACTGGTTTTCCATTTAGGTGCCCTATAATATTTCCAGAAGTTCCGTTATCTGTTGTCCAAAAAATAATGGTGTTATCTCTAATACCCAGATTATCAATTACTTTGACCAGCTTTCCAAGTATTTCATCTGTATAACGAACCATGGCTTTGTGCTTTTCTATTTTCCCTGAAACTTTTGGCTCACTTGGGGTAGTTGTTAATGGTCCATGAGGCAAACACATTGGATAGTAGATCAACATTGGATCATCTTTGTTTTTATTCATAAAATCAATGATGAAATCAGTAAAAATATCTTCGCCAAATTGCCCTTCATAGGTTTTACTCCCCTCTTTCATATGAATGTAAGGATTCCAATAACGCTCTTGGCTTAAAGTTTCATTACCACCTTCGACCCCCGTCCACATTGCATATTCATCAAAACCATGGTCGTTCATCACTGTTGGCTGTAACCTAAAATCATTAATCTGCCATTTTCCTGCAGCACAGGTTTTATAACCTGCTTGCTGCATTATTTTGGGTGTACTTGGATTTTTATTCGAATCGAAATTTACACCATGCCCCCATCGTGGTACGTCGTAATGATTAACCCAACCGTGGCGAAATGGATATTGGCCGGTTAAAAAAGTAACTCTTGAAGGTGTGCATTGGGGCATTGACCATGCATTATTGAACTGCATTCCTTCTTTTGCTAAGTGATCAATATTCGGTGTTTCAATATCATCGGCATCGTATTTACTTATCCATTCCTTGCCCAAATCGTCTAATAAAATGAATATAATATTAGGTTTTTGTTTTTTGGTTTTACTTTCATTTAAACCGCTCTTAGAATTTCCGCAGCTTATCATTAGCGAAAAGAATAAAAGAGATAAAGAAAAGTAAAAAAGTTTCAAAAATGTTGTCGAATTGAATGTCAAGTGGCTAATCTTTTACAATAGGTTTTGAAATATTTAAGGGAAAAGTTCCCGGCAAATCGTCAATGTACTTTTTGAGCTCAAGTTTTAACTCTCTAACAAGATATTCGTTAAAAGTATTTTTATATCCATTGTTTTGCTCAAAAGGATCTTTGTTAATATCATAAAACTGATCTTGAACAAAATAGTTCTTAGCATAAAATTTCAAGGCAGGTGATTCAGAACCTCTTCCACCAGGTTTATCACATAAATGAGTTGTTTTTTTACCATTTTTCTCTAACCGTTTTTTTACATTTTCGGGAGCTTTAAACGCTAGGTATTTTTTTCCATCTTTTAAAATAGCTCTGGTAGCACCAATTTCAAAATATAACGAACTATGAATGGGCCCATCTTTTCCTTTTAGCAATGGCACCATACTTTTACCATCGATCTTGTAGTTTTCTGAGGGGTTTATTTTTGCCAACTCTAATGCAGTTGGAACCAAATCGATATTAGAGACCATTTGTTGTGTTTTGATACCATTTTTAAAGTAAGATGGTCCCCAAGCAAAACTTACGGTTTCAATACCACCTTGGTAGAGTGAACCTTTTCCAAATTCTACTCCATGATCATTTATAAAAAAGATAACGGTATTTTCTAATTCGTTGATTGCATCTAACCTGTCGAGTAATGTACCAATAGCATCATCCAGCCATAATACATCTGTTTTTTCCTGCTCTAAACCAGCTTCTTCAATACGTTTACCAATGGTTTCACGAGGAGGCATCACTTCAAGAGGCTTCTCTAAAAATCCAATTGGCGTTGCCAAAGGATCCCCTTTGTGTTTTGAGCCTAATTTATCAGGACCATGAGTAATGGTTGTAGCGAAATATAAGAAAAAAGGATTCTCTTTCTCATCAGCTTCTGTTAGAAAGGTTAGAGCTGATTCAACTATCCATTCCATATTATGATCTTCTACACCTTTAGGGTATTGACTTGGTAAATTCCCTTTGTAGATAGATCCAGCGAAATCAAAACCAACTTTTTTATATGAAGTAATTTGTGCTAATTGATTCTCAATTAACTGTGATTTAACAATAGAATCTCTTGGATTAGCACTTAAGGGGACTTTATGAGGATTTATTGAATATATGACATGATTTTTTCCAACGCCACCCGTAAAATAGCCGTTCTTTTGGAGTTCTTTAGCAATATTGTTGGTACTTGAGTCGATACGCACATTCCAAGTTACATTAGTCTGTCCCTGATATCTTTTTATATTCGATCTTTTACTGGCTCTACTGGCATAATTTCCTGTGAGTATATTGTATCTACTTGGCGTACAAACAGAAGTACTCACGTAGCTCTTATCAAATATTACACCTTCACTAACTAATCTATCCATGTTAGGAGTGAGGTTGGATGGGTTTCCATCTTCATCTTGCCCTTCTTTTAAGAAGTTAAATTGATCGCGATGTTGATCATCAGTAACAATGAAGATGATATTTGGTTGTTTTTTTAAGGCTGATTTAGGATTGTGTTTTTTTTGAGCTAATGAAATGAAATGCATAAAAAGTATAAGTACACAAAGAAAAAACGTATAAATTGTTGGTTTTGATTTCTTCACTTATTCTACTATTAAATTAAATCCTAATTCTTTTATAACACACTACTTTCATCATAAAACTTATAATCCCTATGATTATACAAGTGTTTTTCAACTGACTTTTCACTTGTGTATTCTTTTAGGAATCGCTTACCTCGTTTGGTTTGCCAAAAAGGATGGTCTTCTTTAATTGGAGGGAAATCCTTTAGAAACTTTGTAAACCTTTTACGTTCTTTGGTGTGATTTAGATCATCAATTAAAAGTTGATAGCCTTTACCAAATCTGTGTTCTCCAGTATAGTAAAATCGTCCTTCAGGCATTCCTAGCATAGGATTTAACACTTCTAGTAGATAGTTTTTGGTACGCACAATTTGGCTAGTGGAAATAAATCCATAGATAAATTCTTTGGTTTTTTCTGTTTCTCCAGTTAAAAAAGGTTTCAGACTGATACCATCAAATTTTTTTCCTTTGGGGAGTTTGGCTCCTGCGTAATCTGCAAGGGTTGGAGCAATATCAGAGAAGTCGGTTAACTCATATGTGGCACCACGTTTTTTTACACCAGCACCCGCAATAATATTAATTACGTGAGGGCCTCTTTCTACTCCTCTAGTTTTTGCAGTAATGGCTGTCCCATTGTCTGAGGTGAATATGATAATCGTATTATCCTCAATTCCTAAATCTTTAATTTTTTTCACCACTTTACCGATCAAAACGTCTATGTACTCATTTAAAGATTTAAAACGTTCGTAATTTTCTTTACCATCTTTTTTCTTTCCTAGATCTCCTACTTCTCCTCTTAACGGATTTGTTGGCATTCCTGTTCTGGTACCATGAGGCGCAACACTTGGCCAATAAGCAAGGAATGGTATACCTTCTTTGGTTTTTCGCTCCATAAAGTCCATAATAAAGTTGGAAAAAATGTCTGGACCAAAATCAGTTGGTTTTGTGTCCAACATTTGATGATTTTGAACGATTCCAGGATGCCAATAACGAGAAGTTGTTTTAAAATCTTCCATTTGTCCTTTAAATTCTGGAGAACCTGGGAGTTTTTCAATTTTTTTTAAACTCTCCCAAAGACAGTATTCCTCAAAACCAACTTCTTTTTCATAAGGCATTGATCTTCCGGCATGCCATTTTCCAGCAATAGCCGTAGCATAACCAGCGTCCTTTAAAAGTTTGCCAAAAGCCTGATGATCTTTGTATACATTTTGGTTACTATCTCCCATCCAAATGCTGTTATGCATAACCCCTGTGGAGCTTCCATATTTCCCAGTCATGATTTGAACTCGTGATGGACCACACATTGCTGATGCATAACAAGTTTTAAACATGACTCCATCAGAAGCCAATTTATCTACATTGGGTGTTTTTACAGCTTGTGGCAAACCATAGGCTCCATATAGATCTGGACTAACATCATCCAACACAATTAAGAGAATGTTTGGTTGCTCGGATTTTTGAGCATAAATATTAAAAATATTCAATCCAAATAATAGTGTAAATATTATAATATTTCTCATTTCCAAGTGTTAGTTTTTTCTGACACCTACCAAAAATCATAGGTTTCTTCTCCTTTTCTGTTTCTGTGGAAATTAGGTCTTCTACCATCAATATCTTCAACATCAAATTTGATGTATCGTTTAGGGAAAAGATTTTTTTTCAATCCAATTTGACTCATGTCAATCTTTTTAAAACCAAGCTTGAAAGCAGGAGATTCAGGTTTTAATTTAAAGTTTTGATTTGCTATATCCTCAAATAAAGGGTCAGCAACAATACTGTTGATTTCTATGCCATCTTTTCTTTTAGCTTCCACAAATTTTTTTGCTTGGTTTATATTGCCTGCACAGAAGAAGATATTCTTGTCTGTATCGCAATCTTCTGGTTTTGAAATCCCTTCGGAGGCTCTGTAAGAAATATTATAGTACTTTATAGCGTCTTTAGATTCGTAATAAATATTGTTCTGAATCTTTGAGCCGTAGTCAGCTTCTTCATCTGGGTACGAGGCAAAACGAATAGATTCTCTGGAACTACAATCTACGATAATATTATTGACAATATGATTAAAACCTTTATGAACAATTCCTGAAATATTTGCCATATAGATAACGTTGTTTTCAAATGTCGTACCTCTTTGCCAATCGTCTGTTCGCATCACTCCAGAAGCATGACTTGTAATGTGGTGCGCGTAGTTGTTTCTCATTATATTTCCTTCCCCAGCCCCAGATACATTTAATGCAGAACCATCTGCAAGTTCCTCCAATGCCCTATACACCTCGTTGTATTCAATAATATTGTTACTTGCATGTAAAAAAGGAGTGTAACGCTCCCAAAAGGAACCTTCACTTGCTATTGATGTATCAATTTCATCCCAACGAATTGTTTTAGATGCTTCATCAAAATCGATATCTCTTTTTTGTAGGATAGGGACTCTAATTCCACAAACACCAACTGCTTTTCTAGGCACATGGTGAATTAAATTATTGGCAACGTGATTACTTCCACTTTGCCACATAAATATTCCTGCACCCATTTTCATAATGCGACCGACATGATGAATTAAGTTATTTGTTATAGAGTTGTTTTTGTTTACATCTTTGGTTCCAGGTCCATAACCACATAGTAAAATTCCCATATGACCAACAAAATCTATCATGTTGTTATTGATGTTGATGTTTTGAGCATGTAGATCTAATCGAATTGCTGAACCACCACTGTTTGTAAACCTACATTCAGTAACTTCACAGTCCTGAGCTCCTCTAAAACGAAGCATCGCATTTCCTCTATCAAACTTATCCCAGTCATGTTGAATTCCCCAACCTTTGTGACCTTTCCACCATGTATCACGTTCTCCATGCATGAAGGTTAAACCCTTAAACACAATGTTTTTTGTTGGAGTATCGATAGGCCCCTTATAATCTATTTTCCCCTCAACTCTAAAATACTCCTTTAGCTTAGGAATAACTAGGTTTTTTGAAGGTTCTCCGTTTTCTGGCCAATAATAAATTTTACGTTCCTGGGTATTTACCACCCAATGTCCTTGCGTTTCTAAATAATCTATCACATTTTCTACCCAAGGCTTGGTATGTGATTTTTTAGCTGCAGGTGGCGCATTGGCTTCTAAGGTCGTCCAAGCAATACCATTTTTTTCATCAACAGACTCTAATTGCATCATATTCATAGTCCATGGTACAGGAGCGAAACCTACTTCAATGTCTTCAAGATTTGGCCATGATTTTAAAATTTTTCCCCCAGTAAGCTCTAATCTTCTGAGTAAATACCGATCTTTTTCATGTAGTACGTTCATACTTTTCGCACGTACATAATTAATATTTTTAAAATCAAACCCTTCTTTGCGGGCAACTGGAATTCGCTTATCACCGTCAAACATGGTATAGAAGCGCCCTAGACCATCAGGAATGTCTGTAACATATACATTTCCTTTAGCTACCTCAGGTAAATCAGCGGGGTAAGACTCTAGTTTCTTCCAATTTTTTAATGGAACCCCGGAAGAAATAATTGGAATTTCATTTTGATATGCTTGATAGGTGATTTTGGTTTTGTCTGCTCCTGAGTCTTCGAGTTCAAAAACAATAGTTTCTGACAACGTATGTGTGCCAGCTCTTAAATAAACATTTATATTCTTTTGCCTTTGTTGTTCTGAAAGTGCTCTAATTGCGTTTTTTGCTTGCTCAATGGTTTTAAAAGGGGCTTCAAGTGTGCCTTGATTGCTGTCGTTACCAGTAACGTCTACATAAAATTCTATTGGATTGTTTGATTGCGAACAACCAAAAGCAATGAATGAAAGAATAAGGACTGTTAGTTTCGTCATTTTAGAAGTATATCATTTAGATTTTAATAAAAATAATGTTTGAACGGTTATAGTTTTAATCTAAATATTTCAAAAAGTACAACAAAAACAACAGTTGACTAAGGCAAATGTGATGAAAATTGATTTAAAATAAATTGATTACCATTGATATCATTCATTAACACTACAATAAATTACTGTTTTATTGAAAAATCAATTCAATGTTTTGTCTAGAGCTTTAAACTTTGCTGGATATTCTTTAGTTATTCCAAACCTAATAGCTTTTAATAATTTTTTATTCTTGATGGTATAATCTTGCTTTTATGCAGTTATAAAAAATCTATGTTGACATGTTTATGCTAAAACTTTTACTATTATAATCATGAGAAGATATTTATGAATTATTTAAAAAAACTATTAATATAATAGAGCCCATAAAAGTTGTTAGATTTCGTAAATCAAATACACGAACTGCAATTTTTGTGTTAATAATTGAAATTTACGTAAACAAGTTTAATTCAAGTTTTTTTAATTTTAATACTAATAAATATAAAGTCAATGAAAAAAATTTTACTCTTAATATCTTTATTTGTTATCAGTAATTCATATGGACAGATTAAGTCGTTAAAAGCTAACGGTTTTGCTGTGCCTGGTTGTACTGCAGGAGGTAAAACAACCGTAAGCTATCCAACAAATTTTACAGGAGCTACTGGTGGGTATGCTGGTTCATCTAACACTTCTAATTGGGAATTAAATTTAAATTTAGAGGTACTTTCAAAGAATTGGATACAAGCTGAGATAATATTTGAAAATAATATTCCTGATCCTACTAGTATTGACGATATGTTATCCATTTCTTCAAATGACTTTACGCTCACGGCTTACGCTCACAATGCAACCGGCAATACATTAACTGGTTGTAATTTTGCTGGTGGACAAGTTAACAAAATTCGTTTTAATCTTGAATACAAAGGAACTTACGTTAATGGTACAGATGTAGAATTAAATATCACGACACAAGACCCTGTAAGTGGTGTAAGTGAAACAATAAATGTGACTGTTTCTCCGAATGAATCTACAGCTTCTATTGATAAGTTGAAAAAATACGATTTTAGTTTTGGTCCTAATCCAACAGAACATTCTATTTATTTATCAGCGGCTAAAAATATTGGCAATGTCGAAGTTTTTAATTTAGTAGGGCAAAAGTTTTTAAGTACAGATATGCGTGATACCAAGGGAACTCTTGATATTTCAAATCTTTCAAAAGGTGTTTACATTATGAATGTTACTATTGATCAAAATATAGGAACTTATAAAATCATAAAAGAATAAAGTTTATCAACATTAAATTTTAAGACTTGGGGGAAACTGGTCTTTTCCCTAAGTTTTTTTTTAAATTAAAATCAAAAGGGTGTGAAAAATATTATGTTTTTGTTTTTCTTGTTATTTGTAACAATTAAAATACATTCTCAAACATTCTATGTTTCACTTCAGGGAAACGATTTAAATCCCGGGACAGAATCACTACCTTTTCTAACTATAAACAATGCAATAAACGCTATGGGAGCCTCTGGCGGCACTTGTATTATCAGAGAGGGTTATTATCATGAAAGAGTTCTTTTAGAAAACAGAGACAATATCATTATTAAAGCTTTTCCAAACGAAAAAGTGATCATCAACGGCACCAAGTCAATTGAAACATCTTGGACTCAAAATGCTGGCAATCCAAATATTTATGAAACTACATTGACAGAGGATATATGGCAATTATTTATTGATGATGAGCAGCAAGTTATGGCACGTTGGCCAAATGCACAGTTTCATGATGATACTATTTTTGACCAAGCATACTGGTCACCAGGTGATGCTAGTGCAGGTTCAAACGGTATAATGGTAGACTCTGGAAACTTAGCAGCTAGTGGTTTAAATGTTCAAGGTGCTTTGGCAATAGCCAATGTAGGGTCATGGAAAACCTGGACAGTTAAAGTGTTATCACATACGCCAGGTAATAGTACATTCACTTATGAAACTGCAGAAAGCTACAAGAGCAAACATCATTATTATTTTTTGGAAGGGAAGATAGATTTTTTAAATACGCAAAATGAATGGTTATATGACTCTTTAACAAAAAAGTTGTCGGTTTGGGGAAATCCTTCTGGGAAAAAGATTCAAGGTAAGGTACAATCCTATGCTTTTGAAATGAATAATTGTTCAAATATCAAAATAGAAAACTTAAATTTTTTCGCAACCACAGTTAAAGCATCCCGATCTTCAGAAATTGAATTAAACAATTGTTTGTTTTCTTATCCTAGTTGTTCTAAAAGAATGTTAGGCGAAAAAAGTACGCCATTTACTACTGAATTAACAGGGAATAATAAAAACAATATCACGGGGTTCAAAATATACCAATGCTTGTTTGAGCATACTGACGGAGACGCATTTTATATGAATGGAAAAAATAATGTAGTTGAAGACTGTTATTTTCATCATATAGACTATACAGTTTCCTCTTTAAGAAACTTGATGACAACTGTGGTGAACAATGGTGATAATGGATCTTTCACACGAAATACGGTACATACAACAGGAGCTTCATCTACAGTACATTTTGTTGGTTCACCGGAAATATCTTACAATAATATTTACAATACTGGGTCTTTACAAAGTGATGGCTCTATTGTACAGATGACAAGAGAGTCAGTTGATGGCTCTAAAGTACACCATAATTGGTTTCACGATTCTCCTAAATCTGGAACTCGTTATGATGCACCAGTTAGCGATCCAGAACTGGCAGGAAAAAATGGATTGATTCACCATAACGTGATGTGGAACTTAAGTAAAGCGTTAATGATAAAAGGGGACGAACAGCAAATCTATAACAACACTTGTTTTGATAATAGTACTAATGACATTAGCGTAATGTATGAGGTTTATGCAGATCCTCCAGGTGGGAGTTCTAACGGATTGACAATTACAAAAAATAATGCAGCAGATAAAATTTCAGGTCATCGTAAAAATCCGCAAACAGTACCCGGTACTGTAAGCTATAATATTTATTCAACAACTACTACTGATTATGGAATCAAGTCTTTATTAAACGATCCAGACAATTACGATTTCACACCGAAATCTACATCAACACAATTAATTGATGGTGGAACAATTATTCCCGGAATTAACGATGGATTTTCTGGGAGTGCACCAGATATTGGAGCCTATGAAATCGGAGATACATGGACTGCAGGAGCTACTTGGACACCGGATTTTTACCCGTGGTCATTTTTATCTTTAGGGACTATGGAAAATAATCAGGAAATAGAAATAAAAGTATTTCCAAATCCTGTAGATAATCAGGTGCTTAATATTTCGATTCCTAATGAACTACGTGACTCTTCGCTCACAGCTTTTAATATTAGAGGACAGAAAGTATTGGAATTTATACATATACCAAACTTGTTAAATGTTTCCTCATTGAATGAAGGCTTATATTTTTTTTTCTTTTCAAACAAAGAAGGGGTGAATATTTCAAAAAAAATAATCGTTAATTAAAATAGAATTTTGATTCAAAATTCTATAATAATTGACCAACCAGCTAGCTCTTATTGTCGCAGCTTTTTTAGTCTCATT
The DNA here is from genome assembly GCA_913050005.1 of uncultured Bacteroidota bacterium. Classification (GTDB taxonomy): domain Bacteria; phylum Bacteroidota; class Bacteroidia; order NS11-12g; family UBA9320; genus UBA9320. The sequence continues at coordinate 24,244 of CAJXBI010000012.1, read as the reverse complement.
TCAAACCAAAAGTCAGACAAAAAGGAAGTGGAATACCTCAGCTTTAGGAGCTATTCATTTAGTAAAAGGTCCCCAAGTTGTGACTTTAAAGTATGCTAGATAGTATATTTTTGTAATTACTTTGAAAGAGTTTCGTAGCAAAGACATAAGGTACAGAGGATTAAATATTGAGGTTAAAAGCATCAGGCTTACTAATAGAAAATAGAATTCCTGCAATGAATATAGTATCTTTAAATTGTCTAGGAATTATATTATTTCTAGTATAGTTTAAAAAATGAACTATGGGTTTACAGATTTATAAAAAAATAATATTCTTAAATGTTATAATTGGTTTAAGTTTATTTACCATGGGTAATGGGTTGTTTGCACAACAACAAATACAGATCAACCCCATAAATTTTGACCATGTAACAAATAGCGAAGGATTAATGCACAACTCCATTAATCCAATTTATCAAGACTCCCGTGGATATATGTGGTTGGGAACTGTCAATGGACTTTATAAGTACGGTGGCTCTAAATATAAAATTTACAATAATGAACTTGGAAATCAATACTCGATAATTGGGAACAGAATAACTGCAATAATAGAAGATAGTGAGGGAGTGTTGTGGATTGGTACTTCAAGTGGCCTTTGTAGGTATAATAGAGATACTGATACTTTCAGTAGGGAGCTAACTAATGCCCAAAGCAATTCAAGCTTTATCTTCAAACACAATGTGAACGCTATATTTGAAGACGACTCAAAAACACTTTGGGTTGGAACTTCGGATGGTTTGCATCGATTAGATAGGAGCTCAAACGGATTTACATTAAGCGTATACCGTGCAGATAGCAATGGAGTTGGTCTTAGCAACAATTATGTAACTCAGATTCTTCAAGATGATTTAGGATTATTGATTGGCACAAGAAAAGGATTAAACAGAATACCTTTTAAGGACGGCTCTGAGTTGGAAATAAAAAAAATACTTCATAATGATCTTGTAGACTTATTTGTATCAAGTATGATTATCGATTTTAATTCAACTGTATGGATAGGGACTAATACGGGGCTTCATAAAATAGTATACTCAAGTGGAAATAATTTTGAAGTTTCTAAAAATGTTCTCGAAACAATTGATAATAGATTGTCTAGTGTGAGTATCAATTCTCTTTTAAGATATGATAAATCTAACATTTGGGTAGGAACAAAAAAATTAGGCCTAATAAATTTAAATCTTGTAAATAATAAAGCTAGATTTTTTCAACATGATGTATTAGATGCACAAAGCCTAAAGAGTAACGAAATAAATGTCATTTCGAAAGATAATTCAGGCCTAATATGGATTGGAACAGCGAGGGGTGGAGTTAGTAAACTGGATATGCAAAGGAATAGAATTGAACATATTAAAAACCACGTTATTGACCCTTTGAGCCTTAGCGGTAACGTAGTTAATAGCATTTATGAAGACTCTCAAAAAAATATATGGATTGGTACTTTTGGTAATGGTTTAAATGTTTTTGCTGATCAACAAAAAGACAACAGGGTTACTCGTATTGACAGCAGGCTTGTTGGCAGCGATAATGTTCATGCAATTTGTGAAGATAATTATGGCAATATTTGGTTGGGAACTATGTCAAACGGGATTACCCAAATTAAGTTTTTTAATGGAAAAATTGTAAAAGCCGCTCGATTTACAAAAGAAAATACAAATAGTATTTTAGAATCAAACAAGCTGCATCTTATGTATAAAGATGTAAGAGGGGACATATGGATTGGTGGAGACTCAAATCTTGGTTTACTAAGGCTCAAACCTAACAAAGAGTTCGGAGAGCTACCCCTAATTAGTCAATACAAAAGAATCCAAGGAAATACCAATAGCTTAACAGAAAATCACGTTTCAGCCATATATGAAGACTCTCAGGGCATTCTGTGGGTTGGCACTAGAAACAACGGTTTGGTTAAAATATTACGGGACGTGAATAACAATCCAATTGATTATGTAAGAATTAGAGGAAGAGAAAACAATCCATCAGGCTTAAACAATAATCAGATCTTTGCCATTCATGAGGATTCCGATAGTAACCTTTGGATAGCAACCTTTGGTGGTGGATTAAACAAAATTCCTAAAGAACAAAAAAATAAGAGGTTTCCTGATATAATTAAGTTCAAAAAAGAACAAGGTTTACCTAGTAATGAAATATACGGAATTTTGGAAGGTAATAATAATGACCTATGGATTAGTACCAATAATGGAATTTCAAATTATGACATTACAGAAAACAAGTTTTCAAATTTAGGGACAAGTGATGGTTTACAGGCTCTTAATTTTAGAAAGAATGCTTTTTTTAAAGCACAAGATGGCACAATGTATTTTGGAGGTATAAATGGTTTTAACAAATTTAATCCAGATGGTTTTCAAAAAAATACCACACCTCCAAAAATAGAAATAGTTGGCTTTAAAGTATTTAACAAAGATGTTGAAATTAATGAAGAAATACTTGGAAAGGCAATTTTAGAAAAGGAAATCTCTGAAACCGATTTTATAGTTTTAAAAAATTCACATAATTCCTTTTCGTTCGAGTTTTCTGCTATGCATTTTTCATCTCCACAACAAAACCAATACAAGTATATGTTGGAAGGTTTTAATGAAGATTGGATTGAGAAGGACTATGACAGGCGATTTGCGAACTTTTCAAATCTTGACCCTGGAGATTATGTATTTAAGGTGATGGCTTCAAATAATTATGGTTTCTGGAACGAAACTCCAAAAGAATTGCGTATAAAAATTTTACCACCTTTTTGGAAAGCTTGGTGGGCATATTTGATGTATGTTATATTCTTTGTCTTTTTGATGTGGCTATTTAGACGCTACATTTTAATAAGCGTTGACTATAATAACAAACTTAAAATCGAAAAATTTGAAAAAAGAAAGTTAAGAGAAATAAACAAAATGAAATTGGAATTCTTCACCAATATTTCCCATGAATTTAAAACGCCATTAACCTTAATTTTAGGACCACTTCAAAATTTGCTTGAAATTAAAACAACAGATTTAAAAACTAAAGAATCGTTGTTGATTATGGATAGAAATGCAAAGCACTTATACAGACTCGTCAATCAATTAATGGACTTTAGAAAAGCAGAGTCAAAAAAATTAAAAGTAAATGCTGTATTTGGTGATATTGTTGATTTTTGTGAAAATATAGTGTCTTCATTTCATGTTTTAGCAAATAAAAAGCACTTAGATATTAGCTTTAAGTCGCAAGTGTCAGAACTCATAGCTTATTTTGACCACGACCTCATGGAAAAAATAATGAACAATATTTTATCTAATGCTGTAAAATTTACACCTGATAATGGCAGAATAAGGGTTTCTTTATCAGTGGTAAAACCTAGAAGACAGATGAGTGATAGACCAGGACAACAGAACCCAGAATTTCAAATTCTAGTTGAGGATTCAGGAATAGGAATTCCAAAAAGTAAAACCTCTAAAATATTTGGAAGATTTTATCAAGTTGATGATGCAAATAATGTTGGTTATACAGGTTCTGGAGTTGGGCTTGCATTAACAAAAAAACTAGTCGTTTTGCTTGATGGCAGCATAGATGTTACAAGTGGAGAAAATAAAGGGAGCAGGTTTGTAATGAGTTTTCCTCTAATTGTTGATTCACCATCGATTGATGGAAAAATAGAAAATATTCTGTTAGAAGAGGGTATAAGTGAATTTAAACATAATGGTTCAGACGCTAACTCTGTAAGCAAAGATTCAGAATTTGAGATCGAAGATAATTTACCACTAATGCTTATTGTTGAAGATAATTCTGACATGCAACGATTTCTTAAAGCTTCATTTGAAAACCAATATAGAATAATACAGGCTTTTAATGGAAAGCAAGGGTTAGAAAAAGCATTAGATAATATTCCAAATATTATAATAAGTGATGTTATGATGCCTGAGATGGATGGAATAGAATTTTGTAATAAGATAAAAAACAATGATATTACAAATCATGTCCCCATTATTATGTTAACGGCAAAAGGTTCTGTTGAGAGTAAACTAAAAGGGCTTGAAGTTGGTGCAGACTCGTATATTCCAAAACCTTTTGATATGCGAATATTGGAAATGAAGGTTAAGAAGCTTTTAGAGGATCGCGACATTTTAAGAGAGAAATTTAGATTAAAGGGGATTACTCAGGATTCAAAGAAAATAGGTATCAATAACACACACAAAACGTTCTTGGAAAAAGCCGAAAAAGTAATTGAGGAAAACCTAATGAACAACGAGTTTGGAGTTGAAGATTTGGCTTTAGCACTATCATTTAGTAGAATGCAATTGTATAGAAAGTTTAAATCAATACTTGGTTCATCTGCTAACGAGTTTATTAGAAACTATAGAATAAAAAAAGCAGCACATCTTCTAATAGAAACTGATTTAAATGTTTCAGAAATTCTCTATGATGTTGGATTTACTAATCGCTCATATTTTTCAAAATGTTTTAAACAGAGCTTTGATATGTCTCCCAAAGAATATGCAAAAAAATATAAAGTAAATCTTAAATTCCAAAGCTGAAATTAAATACTGTTATTTTTTTTTTGATCTATTAATTCAAAGACAAATTCATTCCACATTGTAATTTATTTTAATATATCTGTAGTAGAAATCATAATCATTTTAATTTTCAATGAAAGATTTTTATTAGTATTTGTAAGATTGGTGTGTAAATTGCAGAAATTATAATTAGATATTTATACTCTAAATTATATCATGTCCGAAAAAAATCAAAAAATAAGATTATTATAGAATATATTGGAATTTAGTTACAAAACAGCTCATAAATTAAGAGATTGAAAAAATTATGTTAGTAAATGTGTCTTTTATGTTATTAAGTATTGTAAAATCAATAGAATTTTGAAAAATTCAATAAATATTGTTGAATAGTTTACAATTAACCAATCATAACTCAAATTATATGAAAAATATAAAAAAAATGAATAGCGTTCTAAAACTAGATAGTCTTTTACTAAGTCTATTACTTTTCTTTAATACTAGTTTGTGTGCACAAGAATTTGTGGTTACTGGTAATGTAACTGACACTAAAGGCATGCCAATTCCTGGAGTAACAATTTTGGTGGAAAGTTCATCAGAACTACAAGCAGTCATTAGCACACAAGGAACAACAACTGACTTTGATGGGAACTATTCCATTTTAGTAGGTGGGAGTGATATCAACTTAGTATTCTCTTACTTAGGTTATGTAAAACAAAGTATACCTGTTAATTCACAAAGTGTAATTAATGTTACACTACTTACTGACGTTAGTGAGTTGGACGAGGTAGTTGTATTTGGTTATGGCACACAGGACAGAAGAGACGTTACTGGCGCCATCGCTAAAATTGGTTCTGAAACCATTGAAAGAACATTCAACCCTACCGTAGAGCAAGCCTTAAATGGTAAAATATCGGGTGTAAATACTATTATTACTGATGGAACGCCAGGGGCTGGTATTCGAATTAGGATTCGAGGCGGGACATCCATTAATGCTAACAACGAGCCTTTGTATGTTATTGATGGTTTTCCCATAGAGGTAGATTATTCTGTTTCTGACGGACCAACTGAATTTTCAGCTCCATCAAGTTCGCCATTAGCTAATTTAGACCCAAGTAATATACAATCAATAGATATATTAAAAGATGCTTCTGCAGCTGCTATTTATGGAGCAAGAGGAGCAAATGGTGTGGTGATTATTACAACTAAATCTGGTAGAGAGCAAAATGCTGAAATTACTTATGACACTTCGATTACCACAAGTAGTGTTCCAGGTGATAGATATGTAGATGTTTTAAGTACTTCAGAATATGGAGAATTAAAAATTCATAGAGACCTTTACGCTGATGGAATTGAAGATCAAAGCGTTACATTTGGGGAAAATTTAACACCTGTTCAAGAACAAGCTAGGTATGATTCATTGCCTCAAACAAACTGGCAGGAAGAATTGTTTAGAACAGGTTACTTGACAAAGCATGCATTACAGGCAATAGGGGGGAACGACATAACAAAGTATGCTGTTGGTGCCACCTATTTTAAAAATGAAGGTGCTGTTATAAACTCGTTTTTTAAGCGTTATAATTTTAATCTGAACCTAGAAAATAAAATTACTGATAAACTAAAGGTCAAGACAGTTTTATTTCCCAGTTATTCTATCAAGCAAGGTCCTGCTTCTGGAGGAGACTTCAATCAAAGAAATATGGGTATTGTCATTAGAGCCTTAACTAGACGAACAGATAGAGGTATTGGTATTGTTGAAGATGATATTGATGAAGGTATTGGTGTTTGGGTAGATCCAGTGACAGAGGCCAAAAGAGCTTCAAATTTTACAAATACTTTTGGATTTAATGGGAATACAAATATAAGTTACGAGATTTCAAAGGGTTTAACTGGCTCAATAAGAATTGGAGCAAGAGTTGATGAGGGTAAAACAAAGAATTATTACACCAAAGAATTTGGTAGAGGATATATAAATAGGGGACTCGGTACGAGATTTCACTACCAAAATTTATCTTGGAATAATCAAAACATATTGCGTTACCGTCTATCATTTGGATCAAAAAATAAGCATAGGATAAATGCATTAGCTCTTTTTGAGCAAACATATGTTTCAAGAGAAACGGAGTATCTTAGTGTTACTGATTTCCCAATAGAGACTTTAGGTTTTAACGCACTACAAAATGGATTAGTTCCTGCAACTCCTGATACTTTCACTACTGAAACAATGCTCAAATCGTATTTGACAAGAATTAATTACGGGTTAAATGGTATTTATAATCTAACCTTGTCAATGAGAGCAGATGGTTCTTCTAGATTTGGATCTAAAAATAAATGGGGTTACTTCCCAGCGGTGGGTTTCTCTTGGAATTTACATAATGAAAAGTTTCTAGATAATACAGAAGTCATAAATAATCTAAAACTTAGATTAAGTTATGGGCAAACAGGTAATCAAGGGATTCCAGCTTACGGATCATTTTCTGTACTTGGTGTTTCAAATACTATATTTAGTGGCAATGTAAATGCTGGACTTGCTGTAACGTCATTGCCAAATCCTGACTTAAAATGGGAGTTTACTGATCAATATGATATAGGTTTAGACTTATCTTTATTCGACCGTAAAGTGAACTTATCCGCTGATATTTACTACAAACGAACAGAGGATTTATTACTCCAAGTGCCTATTCCAATGTCGACAGGTTTTGGAAGTAGATTAACAAATGTTGGAAATGTTGAAAATAAAGGACTAGAAGTTGCTTTAAACACATTAAATGTGGATGGCGAGTTTAGGTGGACTTCAGACTTTATGTTTTCAATTAACAGAAATGAAGTTTTGAATTTAGGAGGGGTTGAACAAAGAACTTTTCAAGATCAATTTACCAATGGATTGTATACTGGATCTCTCAATGTTGGTGAAAGTTTAGGTAACTGGATTGGGTTCAAAACTGATGGAGTATTTTCTTATGAGGATTTTGATGAAAGTGGAAATAATATAAACTCAGCATACGGCACACCTTCATCTGTGAATCCAGATTCAAGACCTAAGTTAGGAGATGTTAAATACGTAGATCAAAATGGTGACGGATTGATTAACGATGATGACATAACAATTATTGCGAGAACACAGCCAAAACATTATGGAAGTATCTACAATAACTTTAGCTACAAAGGATTCAGTTTAGGAGTTTTGTTTACCTATAAATATGGCTTCGATGTTATTAATGGTAACAAACACAGAATGTATGCTAATGGTTATGCTAATTTTAATCAAATGGGAGAAATGAGAGATCATTGGACTCCATATAACACGGACACTGATATTCCCAGGGCTGATTATGAAGATAGAAATTTAACTTCACGTTTTGTTGAAGATGGATCGTTCATCAGACTTCAAAGTATTAATTTAAGCTACAACCTTCCATCCGATGCGATGCAGGTTATTGGCTTAAACAGCTTTCAAATATACTCAAACATTGACAACGTGTTTTTATGGACTAAATATACTGGCTTTGACCCTGAAGTGAGTGTAGCTAGGGGGCAAAGAGCAATCACTAGCCAAAATTTGGATTATGGGGCTTATCCTAGAACTCTAAATGTAACGTTTGGTGTTAAAATCGGATTTTAAAAATGGAAAATATGAAAATAAATAAATTATTAATACTATTTGTGACAGTATTATCTTCGATAATAATAACTTCTTGTCACGACGAATTGGATACTGTACCATTATCTACGCTGGCTCCAGAAAATTTCTTTAATGATGTGGATGAAGCTGAGATAGCAGTGAATGGAGTTTATGATAAAATGGCTGAACATTTTCAACAAAACTTTATTTACATGAGCGACCATGGAAGTCACGTGGGTACCATAGTACTAAACAATTCTAACTTAAATATGTATGGATGGTACACCTATACAAATTCCAACAGATTTGTTACAGGAACTTGGCAAACAGCTTATGAAGCAATTTACAGAGCAAATGCAGTAATTAACAGAACCTCTATATTAGATTCTGATGATCCTGGTAAAAACAGAGTAATTGCCGAGGCTAGATTTTTAAGAGCGTTAGTCTATTTTAACTTGGTACGTTTTTATGGCGATGTACCATTGGTTTTAGATGAATTATTAGACCTTGATAATACAGAAGTTACAAACCAGTCAAGAGTAAGCTCAAATTTAGTATACGATGCAATTATCGATGATCTATTGTTTGCTGAGGAACATTTGAATTTAGCTTCTTGGGTTGTTGATGAAAATTATCCGAGTTATGATGGAAGCAATCTTGGTAGAGCTACCGTAGGTGCTGCAAAAGGATTGTTGGCTAAAGTATATTTAACAAGAGCCTCATACCCACAAAGAGATTTAGATTCTTATCAACTTGCTTATGATAAAGCTAAAGAAATGATCAATGATGCTCATTATTCTCTGGATAATGATTATTTTAATTTAAACTCATTGGAGGGTAAAGATTCTCAAGAGTGGATTTTCCAAATACAGTATGATGTTCTTGGAGAGCAAACAAGTAATTGGGGAGGTATTCAAAACCCACTAAATGAAAAAGCAGGAGGTAGAAAAGCCAGTGATTGGGGTTATGGACGTATGTCGCCTACATTTAAATTTGCTAATTCATTTGAAGATGGAGATCCAAGACTCCAAGCTATTGCCAAGGGAAGAATTAATGCAGATAATTCTATTAAATACTATAATCGATCAAAAGTATGGTTTAGTCATAAATATAGATTTCCCTCTCAACCTTTGTCAAGATTTAATACAGATATGAATGCACCCATTTTACGTTTTGCTGATGTAATTTTAGTATATGCAGAGGCTGCGGCAGAGTTAGGGCTTGATAGTGACGCTCATGATGCATTAGACTTGATTCTTACGCGCGCTCAAAATGGTGGTTCTTATCCTGCTCTGGTCGATAGAAGCTTAACGGGAGATAATTTGAAGGAATTCATTTTTTGGGAAAGAGCAAGAGAATTATGTTTTGAAGGACATGGTAAATTTGATGTTGTAAGAGCAGGTTTGGACAAGTTCATGGCCGAGGTAAAAGGACAAGAAGAAACCACAGGTGAAGGCGATCCGTCCAAAACTAAAGTGGTTGGTTGGTCAGAAAATGTGCAACCCTACCACATATTATTTCCAATCCCGGCTGCAGAAATAGAATCAAACCCTAATATGACCCAAAACGAAGGTTATAATTAATTATCTTATTATGAGTTCATGGCTAGCATTTGTTTTGTCATGAACTCATTAAATTTTTTTAATTGAAGATGACAAGATATCAACAAGGAATTGCTGCATTAGTGTTTCTATCTGTATTCATTTTTGGTTGCAATAGTCCATCAAACAAAAATTCTGGTGTCAAAGAGGAGCTAAACCAAAAACAACCTAACATCATTTTTATTATGTCTGATGATCATGCTAAAAATGCCATTAGTATTTATGGATCAAGGCTTGCTGAAATTGCTCCAACACCAAATATAGATCGTATTGCCAATGAAGGTATCTTAATGCATAATGTATTTGTTACAAATTCTATTTGTACACCAAGCAGAGCGGCGATTTTAACAGGACAGTACAGTCAACTAAACGGAGTATACACCCTTAAAGATGACTTTGATAATTCAAGCAATCACCTTGGTAAGTTAATGCAGAAAGCTGGTTATTCTACCGCGGTGGTTGGTAAGTGGCATCTACACACTGAGCCCACTGGTTTTGACTATTATAACGTATTACCTGGACAAGGTTTATATAACAATCCAAAACTTAAAGAAATAGGTAAGCAATGGAAATATCATAATAAAGGTGGAAAGGTTTATAAAGGATACGTAACTGATGTAATTACTGATGAATCCATCAAATGGCTTGAAAATAGAGATAAGAGTAAACCTTTCTTTTTAATGTCGCATCACAAGGCACCACACGGTTTATGGGAATTTGCAAAGCGTCACGAGCATTTATTTGCTGATAAAGAAATTCCAGAGCCAAATAGTTTATATGAAAATGGCAATCATGGTCCTTTGAAAGGTGAAAGGTATGGGTCTTCAATTTCTGACAGATACCCTAAAAGGAACATGCTTCATCAGGTAACTCGTGAAGGATGGCCAACTGGAATCATTGATACCTTAGGGATGACCAAAAGAGAAAAGACTCATTTAGCCTACCAAAAGTATTCAAAAGACTATTTGCGCACAGTAGCTGCTATAGACGAAAATGTAGGTCGCATTTTAGACTATCTAGATGATAATCATCTAGCTGAAAATACCATTGTAATTTATACATCAGACCAGGGTCAGCTCTTAGGAGAGCATGATTATTTTGACAAACGTTGGATGTATGAGGAATCTTTGAGTATGCCTATGGTAATTAGATATCCGGCAAAGATCAATCCCAAACAGGTAAATAATGACATGGTTTTAAATATTGATTTTGCTCCTACCCTTTTAGAGTTTGCTGAAGCAGAAGTCCCTTCAAAAATGCAAGGAAGAAGTTTTAAGTCAAATTTATTTGGCAGTACACCAACAGACTGGAGAACGTCTATGTATTATAGGTACTGGATGCATATGGCTCATCACTATATTCCTGGACATTATGGAATTAGAACCAAGGACTACAAATTAATCTTTTTTTACGGACTTCCATTAAATCAAAATGGAGCTTTAAGCGAGATTACAGAGCCATATTGGGAGTTTTATGATTTAAAGAACGATCCTAAAGAAATGAACAACTTATATACTGTTGAGAAATACCAGCAGATTATAAAAGAACTTAAGGCAGAATTGCTAGTCAAAAAGCAAGAGCTTAAAGATACAGACGAATCGTACCCTGAATTAATTGAGTTAAGAAACAAATTTTGGAATTAAATTTTAAATTAAAAAATTGAAAAAATATAAGAATAATTTCGTCCTTTTTACATTATTATCATTGATGATGATAAGTTGTAGAAGCACTAAAACAGGAGGAGAAGCAAAAATAAAGCAGCCAAACATCTTATTATTATTATCAGATGATCAGAGCTTTAATACTATCAATGGTTTAGGAAATAAAGAAGTATCAACACCTAATATTGATAGATTAGTTAGCGAAGGCACTACTTTTACCCATGCGCACATCATGGGTGGTAAAACTGGTGCTATATGTATGCCCAGTAGAGCAATGATCATGACAGGAAAGAATGTTCTTAAGTTTAATATTCAAGGAGCGATAACTTCTGAAGACGAAACTATGCCTCAGTTATTAAAAGAGGCTGGATATGTAACTTTCGGAACTGGGAAATGGCATAATAATAGAGATTCATATGCTAAGTCATTCACGCATGGATCTAATATATTTTTAGGGGGTATGAGCAATCACCTAAAAGTTCCTTTACATGATTTTGACCCATCTGGCGAATACCCAAAAAAAAATAGAAGATTTGAAGATAAATTTTCAAGTGTATTGTTTAGAGAGGCGACGGTAGATTTTCTTGAAAATTACAATGAAGAAAAACCATTCTTTGCTTTTGTGTCTTTTACATCGCCTCACGATCCAAGAATGGCTCCAAAAGAGTATGAGGAGATGTTCAAAACAGAAAAAATTTCGTTACCTGAAAACTTTGAGCCAATCCACCCATTTGATAATGGAGAGTTGATTATTAGGGACGAAAACCTTCTGCCGTTCCCTAGAACAGAAGAAGCCGTATTAGGCGAGTTGGCATCATACTACGCAATGATATCTGAAGTTGATGATAATATTGGTAAAATATTAGATGCATTGGAAAAAAGCGGAAAATACGAAAACACTATTATCATTTTTGCGAGCGATAACGGATTAGCAGTTGGACAACATGGTCTTATCGGAAAGCAAAGTTTGTATGACCATAGCATTAGAGTGCCCTTAATATTTTCAGGACCTGGAATAAAAAAAGGAGTACGAACAGAAAGTTTAGTTTATCTACATGATTTGTTTCCAACCATTGCTGATTTAGTAGGAATTAAAAAATCCAAAATTATTGATGCTAAAAGTTTAAAACCTATTCTTGATAATCCTAACGAAACGATTAGAGAAACCGTTTTCTTTTTATACAAGAACTTTCAGAGAGGTGTTCGTACTAAAGATTGGAAACTTATTAAATATTTAGTAGATGGGTGGCAAACCACACAATTATTTGATATCAATAAAGATCCACTAGAAATGAATAATTTGGTACATGATCCCAAATACACAGATGAACTTGAACAAATGACAGCTTTGTTGCAAGAATGTATTTATGAAAGTGGGGACAAAGTACAATTAGACCAGCCAGATTGGGGAGTGAAAGTAATTAAATCATGGGCAACAAAAAGAAAAGAAAAAGGACTGTCATTAGATTATACCGGCAAAGACTTATAAATTATATATTTCGCTAATTGGTGGCTTCAAAGTCCTTTTTTTATTTCTTAGTATGAAACTTCACAACGCGTGCAATTTTTGTAGTACCTTTTTAAAAATGAATTAAGTATGCAAATCCATTGTAAGAGAAGTTTTCGTGTTGGCGTTCTTTTATGGCCAATTTTATGTATTTTTTCTGTAAGTACATTTGCTCAAAATTCACGTCCAAATGTCATCATAATTTTAACAGATGACCAAGGCTACGGAGATATGGCTTGCCACGGAAATCCAATTATAAAAACTCCTAATTTAGATAAGTTATATACTGAGAGTACCCGTTTTACAAATTTTCATGTAAGTCCAACCTGTGCTCCTACTAGGGCAGCTTTAATGACAGGCCGTTATGCAAACAGAACCGGGGTTTGGCATACCATTGGTGGTCGTTCTTTATTAAGAAAGGATGAAAAAACCATTGCAAATATTTTTGCTGAAAACAACTATAGCACTGCTATTTTTGGGAAATGGCATTTAGGAGATAATTATCCATACAGACCTGAAGATAGAGGCTTTCAAGAAACTTTAGTTCATGGTGCTGGCGGAATTGGACAAGTTCCAGATTTTTTTGATAACGATTACTATGACGATACATATCTATACAGTGGAAAGCCCAAGAAATACAAAGGCTATTGTACCGATGTTTGGTTTGAAGAAGCCATGAATTACATTGAAAATCAAAAAAATCAACCATTTTTTTGTTATATCTCCACAAACGCACCTCATAGTCCTTTTTATGTAGATGATACTTATAGTGATCTTTACAGAGGTTTTCCCAATGTACCCAGCAAAGAATTTTATGGAATGATTACCAATTTCGATGATAATATTGGATTGCTAATGAATAAACTGGAAGACTTAAAGATTACAGACAATACCATACTCATTTTTATTACTGATAACGGTTCTGCCATGGGTGAACATAAATCTAAAAAAATAAACCCTTATAATGCTGGAATGCGGGGTAAGAAAAACAGCGAGTATGATGGCGGACACCGTGTTCCTTTCTTTATTCGGTGGAAAAATGGGAATATAGAAGCAGGAAGAGATATTTCACAAATTTCTTCTCATATTGATGTTTTACCAACACTAATTGATTTATGTAATCTTGAAGATAAAGATCAAACTTTATATGATGGTAAAAGTTTAGTGCCATTATTAAATAATGAATCCCATCAATGGAGCGATAGGATTTTGATTACAGATTCTCAGCGCTTACAGCATCCTATAAAATGGCGTAAAAGTGCTGTCATGTCAGATAAATTTCGATTGGTAAATGGAATTGAGTTATACAATATTATTGAAGATCCTTCACAGCAAAACGATATTGCAGAACAACATCAAGAAATAGTAAAACAATATAAAGAGGTTTATGAAGATTGGTGGGGAGATGTTTCTGAAAGGTTCGATGAGTATGCAGGTATTATAATTGGCTCAAGATTTGAAAACCCAGTGCATATTACAAGTCACGATTGGCATTCAGAATCACAAGTTCCATGGCATCAAAGACATGTTAGAGCCGGAATTCAAGAAAACGGATTTTGGGTATTAGACGTAGAAGAACCTGGTGAATATGAAATCACTTTGAGCAGATGGCCTTTGCATTTACAGCATCCCATTTCGTCAGGAAAAATAGAAAGACTAGCAATTGCAGGTACTAGCGTTGAAGAAAGTAAAAGGGGAAAGGTTTTAGCAATTACAAAAGCAAAGATTAAATTTGGAAAACAGTCTTTGGATAAAAAAATAGGGAAAGATGATTTTAAAGTTAGTTTTAAAATCAAATTAAAGTCCGGAGAAGGGCAACGTTTTCAATCGTGGTTTGAAGGAGAACAAATCAATATGGGTGCTTATTATATCAAAATCTTAAAGAAATAAATTATTTGCGTTAATTGTATGATGATTTTATAGCAACATGGAAAGATGAGGCGATGATGTACAACGGCTATCCAAAATACGCGTTTTTGCTTAACAGGCATATTGCATTGAAAAACAAAAAACAACTTATGAAGACTATGAAAAAGTAAGTTTTAGTTACCTCCTTTGAGTTGAATTTATTCTACTGTATTCGTCAAAACGAATGTTTTCACGTTTGTGTTTTGGGTCGTCAATTTTTTGACTTAAGTCGCATTTAAAGCGAATCATATACGCCCAAGGTTTTGATTTAGATTGTGTAATGTGTGAAATTCCCCAAGTAAAACCTTGTCCGTTTGATGTATTTGTGTATTTGTCCTCACAAAATAAACCTGCAGCATCAGGTGGAAGAACTATATGAGATTTTACTTCAAAATTTATTCCATCCTCCGCCCATTGAATGGTATTTTTCTCAGGGCCGTTAGCAGTAACCATAGTAGCAACCCCTTCATTGTAGGGCCACACCAAGGCTTCATGTCCGCTTGCAGAAACAGGGTTTAAAGGATGCTTGACAAAAGGGCCTTTTGGATCTTTAGCAATAGCAAAACCCATTGAAAAGTTAGGATACGGTTTTTTTAAACCAACACCTTTTGGCATGGGATGTTCACTGCCAACTCCCATAGGATGCGCTTTATAATACATCCAAATTTCACTATTTCTAACAATTAGATTTGGATCGTGAACTTTATGACTATCAAAATCTCCATAAGATTCAATATGAGCTCTTTTGTTAGAACTTTCAATAAATTTTCCTGGTTTTCCAGGTTTCAAGACAGGAGTATCAAATCGATGCCAAGGGCCTTCTGGACTTTCAGACCAACTCATCCCTATTACATTTTTGGAACGTTCTGTATAAGGATATGAAACTGCCTGATAATACAAGTAGTATTTGCCTTTATAACACAATATATCTGGTGTAAAAACACTTCTGTCATCAAACGAACCTTCAGGACCCCTAGACACAGATACACCTTGTTCTTCCCAGTTGATGCCATCTTTTGAGGTTGCGTAATAGATATCACAAAGATCCCAAGTATTTGCCGGTACTGTTTTTGTTGCTTTTTTATATCCTACGGGAGCAACTGTTTTTGAACTCCTAGTATAATATACATAATAAGTATCATTTATCTTTATTATAGTACTTGGGTCTCTTCTAGAAACACCTTCCTCGTATTCCAATCCTTTCAAGGGATAATAGCTAAAGCTTGTATAGAACTCATTTTGGGATGGTTCTGTTTGTCCCCATTGCTCTAAATAACGTTCCATAGACGCACTTAGTTTTTTACCATCATAATATCCATCTAAGTTGTTATAAAGTGTGTTCTGTGTTGAGATTTTTTCCACATTTTTATTACAACTTAAACAAAAAGAACAAATCAAAATTGAGAAAATAATTAATTGCTTCATAATTTACGGAATGGGAATTAAGCGTATTTGTCTTAAAGAAAAACCGGCTTTGTTTTTAAAATTAATTTTTAAAGCTTTCAATGTAATGGAATTCATACCTTTTGTTAGGTTGAATTCACCCAATGAGGTTACTTTAAAAGTATTATATAAATCTTTGGGTGCCTTTTCTTCATAGTGTTTTTCTACTACATGATTATAAGAGTTTTGATTTACAGTTACCTCAACCTCGTGTCCTTCATCAAAAAGTGCTAGAGCAGTTGGAGTCGCCATTTTTTTTCTACCTGTAGTAATGATTTCTAGTTTGTATCTACCCGTTTTGTTAACTTTAAAATCCCAAGTTAATATTCCTTTTGGTTTGCGATACATGGTTAAGGCTCCGAATCTAATTTTTGCTCCTGTGGTATTTATTGCTGCCTCCGCTTCTAACTGAATTGTTCCATCATAGTTTTGAGCCAAAACATCCTCAACAGATAAAATTCCGTCTAGTTCCACTTCTAGAACACTTACAAAAGGATCTGTTGAGTTTTTAGGTAAATGAAAAATGGTGTAGTCACCTTGTTTTGAAGTTTTTATCTGTTTTCCTTCGCTCAAAAATTGAGCGTATTTTATTTTTGTATTCAATCCGTGAATTGCCAGAGTACTGTCTTTTGGCCAATCGGAAATGTTTAAATACAATTTACCAGGCTGCTGCGTAATGCTTCCCCATCTAAAGGCTTGTTTAAAAGGGCTAGGACTCGCTTTTTCAATCGCCTTTTTATTCACTTGCATCCATTTACCGATTTGTTGTAATCTATTCAAACTGGCTTGCGGTATAGAGCCATCCTCTTTTGGGCCAATATTTAGAAGATAATTTCCATTCATGGCAACTGAATGAGTGAGTTGCCATAATAAGTATTTTGTACTTTTCCAATGATTGTCATCTCGTTTGTACGACCAAGTATGATTCATCGTTACAGGCACTTCCCAAGCAGACTCTTGTCTGGTTTTTGGCAAGCTATTATCTTCCATTTGAAAATAATCTCCCAACTCATTTCCAATTCTTCCACTCACAATAATTTGTGGTTGTAATTGTTTTGAAACGTTCAAAAAAGCTTGGCTCTCTTGTTTGGTCATTTTATAAGGCGTATCAAACCAAATCATATCAATTTCACCATATTTGGTTAGCAACTCTTTAATCTGTGGAATTGCTTTTGATTTCATGTAATACTCAAACCCTTCTTTGGAGTAGGAATACTCTGAATCCCAGTTGTTTCCTTGTGCTCCGGGATATGTCCAATCTTGATTTTGAGAGTAATAGAATCCTAGTTTTAATCCGTGTTTATTACAAGCTTTTACAAATTGCTCAACTATATCCTTTTCATAAGGAGTGAAATCTACCACATTAAAATAGTGCTCTGAGTCAAACAGCGCAAATCCATCATGATGTTTGGTGGTTAAGACGATATATTTCATTCCTGTCTCCTTCGCCAATTTCACCCAAGCCTCTGGGTTTAATTTCACTGGATTGAAGTTTTGTGCCAATCGTTGGTACTCTTTAACAGGGATTTCAGCATGTTTTAAAATCCACTCTCCAATCCCCTTTACAGGTTTATTTTTCCAATATCCCTCCAATCCTGAATACAATCCATAATGAATAAACATACCAAATCTTGCTTGCTGAAACCACTTTATTTTATTAAAACTATTTTCTTCAGAAGTAATTTTTCTTACATCTAAATTTTGAGAAAAACCAGTAAAAACAAAACCCATTAAAAGAATGAGAATATTAATCCGCTTGGTTTTAGTAATTAAGCCCATATTAATCTTTGCCAATAGATTTATTGATACCGATTTCTTTTAGGTTGATATCTTTGAAATTAGAAATATCAGGGAAGCTAATAATAGAATTTAACTCCAATCCATATGAATGAGAGCTTCTTCTAATATTCAATGGAAAATCTTTTAGATAATGGTTGTTAACAACACGATGATTTGAAATCTTTTTGATTTTGGAATTTACTTTTAACTTATATGGAGCCATTAAAAATACGCCACTTTCTTTTCCAAGTTTAAAGGCGCCCTTCGCCCCTTTGTCATTTCCTTCAAAATCTGGAAGAAATTCATCAGAACTAAATGAGTAAATATTATTTTTAAAAGTTGATGACTGATATCTGATCTCAAACCAATTCATCCATTCAAGGTTATTTGTGTCTTTGACGAAAAAAGAATTAGCCCCTTTTAAATCATACATGTCCAATTGCGATTTTCTATTTTCATTCGAGGAAATTTTCTTAAGAGATTGATTGGAAACATGATCCAAAATAACTTTCGGAGATTTATGTAATTTATAGATTAACTCTTTTATTTCTGGATATTGTTGTGTAAAATCTGCATACAACTTATCACTTTTTTTAAAGTGATTTTTAGCATCGTTATACCAAGAGTTTAAGTAATTTGCAGTGTTAAAATTTTTGATAATATGCGATCCTGTTTTGTACGCAAATGGGCAATTGATTGCAATGTTGTTGCTCACCACATTTTGTCCCCCGCCGTGAATGTAAACAGCTGCATTTTTAGATCCTTTTGTGTTATTCCCAACATTATAAAACACATTTCCATGCACATAATTTCCCATAGTATAATTATCTAGATAAGCTCCGTTTGTGGATATATTTTCGAAGTAATTATGCGTTATTTTATTTCCTCTATTAAAAAACTGATTTCCAGTAGCCAAGTAAACAGCACCACCATCAAAATGATGGTATTTTGGTAAATCGTGGATATAATTTTTTTCTGTTACACAATTATTGGCATATTTCATTTTAACAGCAAAATGTGGTGTGTTATAGATTTCGTTATTTCTTGCTGAGTTTCCGTTTCCTGCTAGGGTAATTGCTGGTACTTGTGATTTTTGATCAAATGCAATCTCGTATATTTTACAGTTGGTAACCAAATTGTTTTCTTTCACTAGGTTAAAACTCTTTTTTTCAATTCCAAGTCTCACACCCCCAGCCCCCATATTATAAATGTCGCAGTTGTTTACTGTCGAGTTTTGCGAATTTTGAATAATAACTCCCCATTGATTAAAGTTTCTAATTATACAGTTTTCTACAAGAATGTTATTGCTTTTGGATTTTATTTCACCTCCGAATTTAAGACTGTTAATAAAAATTGCGTTTCCTCTGCCAGACTCTAACACAAGACCTTCAATCTTAATGTTAGAAGCTCCTATAACATGAAACATGTTTTGTTCTAGAGTAGATAAAGTAATTGTTTTTTCTTTCACATCATAAGGAGGGTAGAAGTAAAGCAGCATGTTTTCTCTGTCCATGAAATACTCTCCCTCCGTATCCAATTCTTCTGGGATGTTTTCAAAATGAAAATGAGTTACTTTTCTAAAAAAACCTAATCCCCTGTTTGAACCTGAAGCCAATTTGATTCTTCTATTTTCAATAGATTTAATTTTTGTGTATTCCCATTCCCATGAGGCTGATAAGACACCATCTAACCAAATCTTTTCGTCGTTTTTTTTGTGAAAGTTCCATTGACTACCACGGTCAAAAGCTACTTCAAAGGTTCCGCCACCATTTTCTAAAAACTCTTGATTTAAATACCACTTATTTTGTTTTTTTTGCCCTTTGTCAATCACATTTGTTAAAGAAACCGCTCCTTTAATAAATACATCTTTAAACCTGCCATTAAATTGATTGGTGTTATCATAATACTCATTATATTCATCAATATTTGGCCATCGTGACAAATGCATTCTTTGATGATCTACCCAAAGCATTGCGGGAGTTGTGTAATATGGATTTTTTTCAAAACCATAACCGTGTTTTACAAAGTCTCCTAAATCCGATTTTTTGATTGAAGTCTTTTTAAAGTCTAATACTTTGATTTTACTAGCAGCTTTTTCATCAACCAACTGAAAAGTCGCTTTGTTGGGATTGAAGTTTTTAAATTCACTTAGATGTAAAATATGTCCCCCAAAAAATCGAACATTGTTTGGATTTTCAGCTTTGATAACCAAAGGATTTTTTTTAGTGCCACTTAAATTTTTTGTTATCCTGATGGGTTTGTCAATTTTATAATATCCATCTTTAATTATAATCTCAATTCCTTGTTTAGGGTATCCGCTTCTTTTTATCTGTTTATCAACTGCGTTTAGGGCATGATGAATAGTGGCATATTGGTGCTTACCATTGGACCCATTAGAAACATAATATTTTTTTTGACCACTGAGTTTTGAAGAAATCAATAATACTCCAACTAAAATAAATAGTTTAAAAAAAGGTTTAATTTTCATCCTATAATTAGATGAAGTATTATTCCTTGATATTTGATATTTTAAACCCAAACACATAATGCGATTTTAAATCATGAATGTTAATAGACGAAATATCTATTATAATACCTTTAGATGTTTCAGTGTATGGTAATGATTTTTCACAACCCATTAGTTTTACTTCTGTCTTAATTGTCGTTTTAACATCTTTAATTAAAAGCTTTGTTTTCTTAGGCCACTGGGGAGTAAATACATACAAATGGTTTTCCTTTTTTGTAAACCAAAATTCTTTAACAGCATTTCCCATTTTTGGATTAATTGTCATTTCATAAATAGGAAACCCAGCATGAAAATCATTTTTCGTAAACGATGGGATCATTCCTGAACTCCATTGAGCGTCCTTTATCCATTGTTTAGTGTCATAAATTCCTTCGCCACAGACAGAAAGCCAGTTGCCAATTTCAATTAATCGTTGTTGCATAATTACCGGAATAGTTCCATCGGCATTTGGACCAATATTTAACAACAAATTACCACCTCTGCTTACGATGTCGACCAGCATAAATATAAGTTCCTTGTCTGTTCGATAATCATCGATATTTTCAATACGATTAATGCCAAAAGACATACCGATTCCTCTGTTTTCTTCCCAGGGTATAGTGCCATCAGCAAAACCAGAGCCGTATTCTGTGGTGTAATACCCTCCATGTTTACCTCTTACTTTTCCCCATCTGTCATTAAAAACCAACTCATCTTTGTTGGCTGCATTATTCAATGCCCAAGATAAAAATTGTAGAGTTCTCCATTTTTTGTAATCCATCCACCAATCTCCATCTGAAAATAACAATGCTGGTTTATAATTGGTAACAAGTTGTTTTAACTGGGGTAGCATTACCCTATCGATATATTTATCTAAACCCTTTTGAGCAGTAAAAATTTCTTCATCAGAAAATTTGTTGTTTTTTGTACTACCATCTTTAAAGTTAACAGCCATGCTGCCTTTACTCAAAATTGCCTGCTGCTCTTTGGGCCAATACGGATTGTACCAATCCCAAATAGAGTAATACAGCCCCATTTTTAATCCCACATTTTTTACTGCAGATGTTAAGTCGCCCACCAAATCTCTTTTTGGTCCAGATTCTACTGAATTCCAAGCCATTCCATAGCTTTCACTGGCCTCAGTACTTGGAAATAAACAATACCCATCATGATGCTTTGAAGTCAATACTACATATTTTGCACCTGAGCGTTTAAATATATTTGCCCATTCGTCTGGATTGAACAATTCTGCTTTAAACCCATCTCTGAAATTAGAATAAGGATAATCACTTCCATAATTTTCATTGTGGAATTTTGTTATCGCAAAATGTCTTTCTCTACGACTTTTTTTAGCTGTGTTAGGGTCTTCATTTAAAGCATTCCAATACCACTCGGCATAAGTACCTTTATTGGTGTACCCAGGGACGGAGTATAATCCCCAGTGAATAAATATTCCAAATTTGGCATTGCTAAACCATTGCGGATTTTCTCTTTCATCTATAGATTCCCAATTTGGTTGATAAGTTTGCTGACTGAAAATAGATGTTGTAAAAACGATTGTCAGTAAAATATTATATTTATTTATAAACATTTTTAAAGTTCTTTTAAATTTCATCAAAATTAGATATCAAAATTTCTTAACACAAGGTTATAATTTACAATGAATAACACAAATACTACAAGTTCTAAAAAATTGCAGAATTTATGTTAGTAATTGTATCAATTGAGATAATTGAATTTTAAAAAATATTGAATATTTAAATATAGAACTTAAATTAAATAAAATGAGCATTAGACCCCTTAGTTCAATTGTATTACTAGCATTCCTAACGCTCAATGATCCTTCTGTAGTTGCTCAAGAAATTGAAAAAACAAATGGCAAAGACTGGAATATACCAAAATCACCACTATGGGATGAATTGATTAAAGAGTCAATTCCTGAATGGATGATTGATGCCAAATTTGGAATGTACACGCATTGGGGAATTTATTCTGTACCAGCACATGGTGGACCAGACTATGTAAAGGAGTTGTATTCCCCTAATGGTGTAGATAGAAAGGGAGTAAAAAAGTATCATGAAAAAAAGTATGGTCCAATTGATGATTTTGGATACAAAGATTTTTTACCAATTTTTAATGCCCCAAAGTTTGATGCACAAGAATGGGTGTCAATAATGAACAATGGAGGTGCTAAATTTGGTGGAATTTGTCTAGCGCATCATGATGGTTTTTGTTTATGGAACTCTAAATACACCGAATGGGATTCAATGGATGCCGGCCCAAAAAGAGATATTTATGGAGAAATTGCTGCAGAGGTTAGAAAAACGGATATGAAGTTATTGGCAACATTCCATATGGCAAGAAGTTATGGTTATATGTTTAGTAAAGACCATACCGCAGAAGAGCGTAAAATTTTGGATATTTATGATGAAGAAAATGATTGGATTTATCGTAATCCTCAAACTGAATCAAAAGAAAATTTTGCTGCTGAATGGGCTAATAAAGTTCGTGAGGTAATTAACAAATATCGCCCAGATATACTTTGGTTTGATGGTTTGTCTAGCTCTATAAAAAAGGATGAAGTGCCACAGGATACCATAGTAAATATATTTCAAGACTATTACAATTTAAAAGGAATAGATGGTGATGAGGTAGTGGTTTGTAACAAATTACCAAGCAGTAAAGTTTGGAATTTCCCTCTAGGTTTTGGCTTGCGTTGCTACGAGAATTGTCGTGATATGGAAGAGAAACCAGAAGGATATTGGCTATCTGACAGGGCAATTAGTTATCCGTGGTCCTATGTGAATAATAAGAATTATAAAGATAAAGCGCCTTATCATATCCGAAGTCTAATTGATATGGTGAGTAGAGGTGGAATTATGTTGATGTCTTTAACTCCAAGAGGCGATGGTTCTATCGACCCTCAAGAAATTGAAATAATGAAGGGAATTGGTACTTGGTTGAATACAAATGGAGAAGCTATATATGGAACTAGAAAATGGAAGGTTTCATCAGAAGGTACCGCCGAAATGCTTAAATATGTTGAACGTAAAAAAACCTATCGTTGGACTTTTAGAGAATTAGGAGCAGCTGATGTTAGGTTTACAAGAAGTAAAAACAATACCAAGTTGTTTGCTATTGTTTTAGGAAATCCAGAATCGGGAACTTATACCATTAAATGTCTAAATAAAGAAGAAAAAATTGCTACAGGTGGTATTTCAAAAATTTCACTGGTTTCCACAAATGAAGTTGTTCATTGGAAACAAACTAAAAAAGGTTTGACCATTGAATTTCCTTTGCAAGGAATTAACGATATTGCCAATGCTTTTAGAATTGAAATAAACGGCAGACTTGTTTATTAAATATGTCAGACAACATAATAGTAGTTCAATTACGGTTTATTAATTTTTTTCAAACTTTTTAAACGATTTAAAAAATAAATACCAATTTTTAGCAATGAAATATATAGTTTGTGAAAAACCTGGAAAGTTTCTGTTGAAAGAGAAAAAAGCGCCAGTTAGAAAAGAAAATGAAGCCTTATTAAAAATTAATATGGTTGGTATTTGTGGTACAGATTTACATGCTTATACAGGTAACCAAGCATTTTTTACATATCCAAGAATTTTAGGGCATGAATTGGCCTCTGAAGTTTTAGAAATTGGAGAAAATGATAGAGGAATTAAAGCCG
>CAJXBI010000011.1 GCA_913050005.1 uncultured Bacteroidota bacterium | reverse complement strand
AAAAGCGAGTTATCGGGATGTAGCTTAGTCCGGTTAAAGTGCTGGTCTGGGGGACCAGAGATCGGAGGTTCGAATCCTCTCATCCCGACTCAAAGACAATGACTATTAAAAAATCCGATTACTGAAGGGTATACCGAATTGAAACACCAAAATCGGTTAATGCAGATGGAAACGAATTACTCGTCACTGGATCGTTTGAATTCCTATTGTAGAACATTCTAAAATTAAGTGCATCATTGATTTTATAATCAATGGATGGCCTGATGCTCACTGTTCTAATACCTGCAGTAGGTATATAACTATCTTCTCCATTATTCCCCTCTAACGTTCGGACTACTGTAATCCCATCTCGAATTGAAAAATCAAAACGCACATTCAAATCATTTCTTAAAATAATTCGGTTGCCTTTCATCTTTAAAGGTAATCGTAATCCAGATGTTCGATACCCTGCTCCAATCACAATTTCTTTATTTCTGACTTCTACCATTCGTGCAGATATAACATTCAACTGAAGATTTCGGGAAGTTTTGTATTCAAATTTTGCGGTCAATCCTTCTTTGGTTGTCACATCAATTCCAATTAGGGGAGTTAAACGTTCGATAATGGATATCCCACTATTGAAACGATACTCTGTTTCCAAATTAGACCCTCGTTCCAGACTATCTATCCCATACAAAGGAGGTTGTTGAAATGAGCTAATATTCAATGTGCTTGAATATCCGTGAGAGATAGAGATATTACTAAAAATCTCTTTAAATATATCCAATTTTGTGAGTCCATTATAACTAATTCTCCAATTAGGAATAGGTAAGTTTTTGAACGGGTTTAATGAAGAAGTACTTGCATTTTTTCCGCTGTACGCTGCAATGAAAGCGTGGGTTAATACTTCTTGATGTTTATTACTAAATCCAATAGGGAAACCTGTACTATCATCAATGACATTTAGCTGATTATTATACCGATTTGCATATGCACCATTACCTGTAAATTCTCTTACCTGAAGGCGTTGGGCAATGGTGTATCTGTTGTTTTTGAATTGATCAAATGCTATTGATGAATAGTCATCATTTAATTTATCAAACATGGTATTCCAAGTCCCAAATGAGGTAGTAAAGGTCCCTACTTCTGTATAAAATACGTCGTCAAAATCCAATTGTGTCTGAGAGTATCTAAAGTTACTCGTTACATTGAAACTTTGTCTTTTATTGAAGTTTAAACTAATTCTAAACCCTTTAATCGGTTCAATTGTGGCTGAACCATTAATATCAACTGAGCTAAGATTCAAGTACCGTGCAATTTGATTAGTGTCAGTTGTTAGAAAACCATTAGCTGCAATTGTGTTTCTAAATGTTTCATCCTGAGCTCCTAAAATGAATGGGAATCCGGGAGTGTTTTTACTAAAGTTTTGACCCAATAAATCGATAGATGGAGTAAAACCAGGGAGAGTTGTACCATCAGTAAATGTTGCGCCAAATTGAGCTTGTTTGAGCATCATAATAAATTTAAATAATGAACGAGCTGCTGAAGTCACGGTCTCTTTTTGCTCCTCTTTGTTCACTTTATCCTCTCCATTCTCATCCAAATCCTTAGTTAATTTCCTTCTTGGAGGTGGTCTGTTTATTTTCTTCAGAAATGGCACCTTATTGTATAAGGAGACAAAATTCAAATTACCGTTAACAGCAATTGATCTAGAATTTTGTATTGTGTTACCCAAAGATTTTGATGCTGGTGGAGCATTTCTCCATTCATAACTTGCACTATATTTCGAAGTAAGTTTTGTCCAGTCCAAAATTTTAATTTTTCGAAGTGGCAAGGTGTAATTCACATTTACCTTTTGATTAAAATCGTTTAACTGTCCTAAAGACCAAAAACTATCCCACAATGAATCTCTTTTTTCTTGGGTGTTTAATTCTCCGAACGGCTCCTCGACCCATGAGTTAGCTGAACTTGCATAATCTACAACAAGACTTTTTGCTAAATTCCATTTCCAGCCATAGACTCTGCCTATGCTGAATGTTTTGTCGAACAAAACTGGAACAATAGACCTAAAATTATCATTATCCCGATTTTTCATTTCGGCATATCTTCGATTTACATCAGTTCTAAAGTTGATATTACTTGGACCTAAGCCAATATTAAAATCACGTATAAGTGGATACTTTCTAAGCTTTGATTTTTTTCTAAATGGTTGCCAAGATTTTGTTTTTCTACTAAAGTTATAACCAAGAGATGATTTATACGTTCGAGCATCGTTACGTTCAATGACTTGGCTTCGTCTAAATAATCGTTGATATGAAAAAGAATAATTCCAATTTTCGATGTCATAGAAATAAGGTTTCCCTCCTGAAGACGATGTTCGGTTCTTTTTTATATTAGTAAAGTTTAAGCTATATCTGGAGGTGTAATCTTGAGCAGCTGACCTTATTTGTTCTTTTTCTGCGGCACTTTCTGCATTATTGATAGCAGTTCTTAGAAGAATATCTGGGTTTAGCGGATAGAATTTTGGATTAATAATATTTTCATTAAATCCTATAAACATTGGAATCGTTATTCCTGAACTTTCAGGGAAAAACTTACCTAGTTGAATATTTGAAGAAATATCGTACTGAATTTGTTCATTCAAATTACGTTCATTGAGTTTTTTATCAATAGCACCAAATCCAATTGATTGGTAGTTACCCGAAACCGTAACGTTGGCAAAATCTGCCAGTTTAGCCACCATTCGTGCATTTGCAGCATACCCACCTTTATTTGCAAAATCCACAAGTCGCAACTCATTAAACCAAGCCTCCGCACATAAATCTGAAGTAGAACTTGTTGCTGAATTTTTTATCCCAATCAGAATTGTCCTTACATTACTCAAATCTGGTAAACCGACAATGCTAATACTGTGTCCATTCGTAAGTTTTTCTGAATAATACCCATTAGGATTATCTTTTTGATTGAGCTGTCTATTTAATTTTAGTTTATAAAATTCTTCTAAGTCAACTATGAATTCATTTTCTTTTGGCCAAATAGCCCCAGGATCAGAATCTCCATTTTGAGTTATTTTTAGGGGTACTTCATACTGATAAAAATTATTTTCCAAGTCTGTTCCGACCCTCATTATGGCGATAGCATCACCATCTTGAGCATTATTGGATTCTGCGTGAACAAACATTTTAAGAGTCTTGTAGTTACGAATGTCAAAATTGAGTGTTCGATACGCACCTCTTGCATCTTCTCTACCTAAATCACAAACCGCTATTGATAAGGATTGCTCATTTTGTTCAACATTCCCTTGCTGTGTTGGGTCTATTTCTCTACTAAAATCTGGAGGTACTTTGTAAGGTATGGGACTTCTGCGACCATTTTCATTTATATTTACTGTAGAGACAACCAATTCAGACTCGTTATTTGGATCTACAGGTGGTCCTACCCTTGGTGGAAATTTTAATGTATTTAGGTACCTCCTCCAGTCAGCCCGAACCAATTGAAGATTACCAAATCTTAATACCACACTATCTTGGAATCCCTTTAAATACATTCGCATAAAACGGATAGATTTAAAATCTTGGATACCACCCACTTTTTTCTCATACTGACGAATAGGAATTTTTAACTGATACCATGTTACATCATTAGGAAGTTCTCCTGGATCAATTTGGTTGGCTTCTACTTGAATAGAGTCTGTAACATAATTCTCTCCAATTTTCATTCGGCTAGGATCAATATCTATTCGATATTGAAAATACTCCTCATTCAAATTGACTGTGTAATCTTGATTGATGTCCTCGTCATTTGGAATTGTACTTGCTGATTTAGGAGAACCGTCATCCAATTTATCCAATGTTGAGTTCCCTTCAAATCCATTGAATCTCTTGTATCTCTCAAGAACCAATGCATTCTTTCCGTCATAGGTGGGGTCTCTTGGAAACACATAATTATCACCAGAAGGATCGGCTTCGGCTAATTGATAAGCTTTTGAAGTTTTACCAAATTTGGTTTCAATAGCTGATAAATAATTTTTTAGCAATATTTGCTCTACATCGTCATTCATCCCATCCAGTCCGATGTCCTGAGACGTCCTTGCTAATGGGTTATTATCAAAGGCTTTATTTATAATTTGTCCTGTCGGTGTTAATGCGTACTCCCCACTATCTACACCATAACTCCCGTCTGGGATTGGCAAGCCGTTCTCGGCAGATCGTTTTCTATCAACTATAATATCTTCAGAAACACTTCCAAGATTAATGTAAAGCTGACCTGTGCTGTGTTTTGTTTGATTGTATTTTGAGTATACAAATGGATCCATTAACCAAATTTCGATATAATCTATATTTGTGGCTTCAAAGTCGTTGGTCTCTATCCTTCGCATGATTCCACCCCAATTTTCTTCAGGATTAGATAATCTACCATTCTCCGTGAGATCTTCTGTATTAAAGTTATACTGCCCTCTTTCTCTAGGATAATAACTTAAATCTAGTGTAGGTATTTGCTGAGGCTGCCCTTGTTGTAATTGGAGATTAGGGAAAATTTCTTTTTGAACAATTGTTCTTACCCAATGACTAGACATTTCCTTGGTTGTAATATTAGAAGGAGTTTGTTTAGAAGAACTCTGAAAAATTGGATCAATATTATACCATGCTATATTAGCTCTTTTAGAATTATAGCTACTATCAGCATTCAATGGATTTGATGTTTCTGGGAATAAGTCTGGCTGTCCTTGAGGGGTACTTGCAATATGCCAACTTCGAACATATTTTAAATCATAGGGAGTTTCTGCCCCTTCAAAATCATCGATGTATGAGGTTCCCTTATCGCCTTGAGTTTTTGCTTTGTGAGGTATTAAATGAGCAAATTCCCCTGTAATACTAATAGTCGATTTCTCTTTAGTTTCAATAAATGGTATTTTATCAATCATCCGAGTTAAGAATCGAGAATCCGTATTGTATGAACCATCAAAACCCCAAATAGAGTTTCTTAAAGGTTCCTCCCCAATATTAACTTTATTTGTCAATGGTCTTTCAGACATATGCATGAAGGTTGCTCCTAGTAAAAGTTTGTCTGAATACTTGTAATCTAAACGTGTTCCTACCAAGGATTTTTGTTGGATATTTATTAGTGAATTACTCTCACAGGTCGCTTTAATTGCAGCTCCAGAATTCAAAATACCTTGATTCGTAATTTTAACTGTTCCTAATTGATAGTCAACGATATAGTCTGAGCCTTCCGTTAATGCATTTCCATTTGCGGTAACTCGAACTGAACCTCTTGATATATTATAACATTGAAGTCTAATTTGGTCTGATGAAGATCCTTTGAAAGTTCCTCTCAAGAAGAACTTGTTGTGTTTTAAATCTTGTTCTGCATTCCATTTTGTGGTTTTATATAAGGAGTCAAATGCATAATAATCAGCTTCTACTTGATCATTAAATTTCGAACGAAGAAAATAGCCAAATGGCTCCCTAACAGGAAATATGATTTTACCCTTCAAAGGATCAATGGTTATTCCATCTATCAAGTCAAAAACTCCGTCTGGTTTTGCTTCTTGTTGCTTGTTGATCTTATCAAGGTTTAATACCGTAATAAGTTGTTTGTCCTTAATGGCAGTTTCTGTCGGCTCCACTGGCAAGTAATTGAGGTCTGCTCCTGATGGGTCATCTGCATAAACTACATTCATCGTAAAATCTTCTCGCTGAAGATTATAGGTGTTTAATGAATAGATATTCTTCATCATTAAACCCCAAGCTGGTAGGTTAGGTTTGATGGTTGAGTGTTTTAATAATTTTAGATTGAGGTGACTGTTAGATCCCGTTGTTTGTGGATTATCAATGGTTAAATCACCTACTTGATAGTTTGCCCCATTTGCGGTGTATTCGTACGCAACCATCAATACCTCATCATTATTTAATGACTGATTTAGAGAGATATAACCCAAGGTAGGGTGAAAAGTAAATTCATTTGCATTTAGTTTTCGAGCATTACTCAAACATTCATAATCTGTACCTAATTCTAATCGAGAGTCGTTAGGGTTACAAAAATCCTGTCCTCGAATATAGTCTGAATACAAATTAGTATGACTGTTGTCAGGAAACTGATTACTATTACCTAATACCCATGAACGATAAGCGTTAGATTCATTTTCACCCAAATCCATAAAACCCATAATATTTCTTGAATTCCCAACGGCATTATTTCGATTTGTCACCCAAACCTCAATATAGTTAATTTGAATACTTGATGTTATAATAGGGATTCGAGAAAGTGCGTTATCGTAATTGTCTGCGAAATAGTGTGACAAAAAGTAATGCCTATTCACATCATAATTATGTGCTTGGATATCATAGTTCGTTACTTGAGCTCCACCTGTTACCTCTGTTTCTTTTGTCTCACCTTTATCTTGTGTTGCAATTACAGCAACTTTCAGTTTACCAAATTGCAATTGTGTTTTGACACCAAACAGATTTCTTCCACCTTGAATTAAGCTTCCATTAAGTGGTAAACTCACATTACCTAATTCTATATTTTTGATGATATCGTCCTCTCCGCCTCCCCAATTGAGTTTCATTTGATTTTCAAACTCAAAAGTAGCTTCCGTATCATAGTTCCAATTCAATTTTAATCGATCTCCAATCTGACCCGAAACATTTAACTGCATTTTCATGCCAAAATCAAATTGACCATTTCGTTGTTGACGGATAGCATAGGTAGGATTTTCAACTTTGTTAAATCTACCACCAAACGTAACTTCAGCACTACCTGTGGGCTTTATATCAATAATTCCACCACCAAATACCTTATCAAATATTTCAGGCGTTAAAGCTATTTTAGGAATGATACCACCGCCCTTCACATATTTATCTGCATTACTTTTTTTACGATAGTAGGCATTTCTATCCTGTCTTTCTTTTGCTTTAAGGTACTCTAATAATGTCAATACTTTCTTGGTACCTACTTGTTTGCCTCCAATCGTTAAAATTTCTAAATAATTCCCTGTTTTGGCATCATACTTATAGTACGTTTTGATGTTAGGAGGATCTTTAAAATCAAGATTATTTTTAATTTTTTCGCCAATTAATTTATAAGTACTGTCTATTTGTGCACTGACTGAAAGTCCTGCAAAAATAAAGACACACCAAAATAAAAGAGCCTTAAATCCTCTAGGAATATTCGCTATAAATATGTTACTTATCAAAAGTTTATTGTCAAACTTATGGAATGGAGTAGGGGTATTCTTATAGGCTATTTTTTTAGGAAGACAAATTTACAATAATTGTAGCGATTTTTTAATTAACTGCTCCGTTGTTATATTATTGCCCGATTCTTTGGTTATTTTCATCAATACTTTGTTAATTGATTGTTTGGTAAATCCAAGTGCTAATAGAGCGTCCGAAGCCTCCTCCATTGTTTGCCCTCCAACTTTAAGTTGATATGAAGAATCTGTTCCAATTCCACCCAGTTTATCCTGCAACTCTACAACCAGTCTTTGGGCAGCTTTAGGGCCAATTCCTTTAATACTTTTAAGTACAGTAATATTTGCATTTGAAATTGCACTAATTACTTCATCTACACTTAAACTACTAAGTATCATTCGAGCAGTGCTAGGTCCAACACCATTTACACCTACAAGCTTGACATACATTTCTCGTTCGTTGGTAGTTGCAAAACCGTATAAGGTTTGGCTATCCTCCCGAACAATGAGATGAGCATATATTTTTACCTCGTTAACATTTTTTATTTTTTCGAATGTATTAAGTGATATGTGAAGCAGATAGCCCACTCCATTTGAATCAATCACAACCTCGGTAGGTGTAATTCGATCTATTTTTCCTAAAATAAAATCATACATTAGTACAAGGATAAGAATCTTCAGATAGCAAAAAAAATCTTTATTTAACTAATCTTAATTTATAAATACTTCAAAACTCTTTACATTAATTAACTTTAATTTGTGAAGTTGATTCCTAACAAAAAAATCATTGTTCACATAGCTTTATTTGCGGTAGCATTATTTTACGCTGGTAATTTCAGCTTTGCTAAATTGGCGATGCCAAAATATATCAGCCCCTCGGCATTTATACTTCTTCGAGTTGGATCGGGTATGATTTTTTTTATGGTCTATTATCTATTTTTTTCAAAGGAACGTATTAAACAAAAACAAGATTATTGGAGACTTATCATTGCAGCATTTTTTGGAGTGGCTTTTAATATGACCGCTTTTTTCAAGGGGTTATCAATGACTTCCTCTATTAATGCATCGGTACTTATGCTTATGGCTCCTGTTTTTGTCGTTATTTTCTCAGCTATTGGAAATAAAACTCCCATTAGACCAATTGTCTACATGGGAATACTAATATCATTTATTGGTGCTGCACTATTAGTAGATATTTTTCATTTTTCTATCGATAATAATGTGTTAATGGGGGATATACTCGTTATGCTCAATGCCATAAGTTATGCATTTTATCTATTTTATGTTGCAAAGCTTTTAAAAAAATACAATGCAATTACGATAACAACATTTTTATTTATGTTTGGATTCATAATGGTTTTACCTGTTGGAGCGTCTGATTTCTTGACAGTAGAATGGACCTTACTTCCAAATAAGGCCATTTTTTCCATGATTTATGTAATCATTGGTGTGACCATATTAGCCTACTTAATGAACGCTTGGGCGCTACAAAATACCAATTCTACTACTGTAGGTAGTTACATTTATCTTCAACCATTGTTAGCAACGCTTATTGCAATCTCTCTTGGAATAGATAGCCTTTCGATTAAAAAAATTGGATATGGTCTGCTTATTATAAGTGGACTTTTTTTAATAAATAAGGAGAAAAACTAAAGTGAATATTAGAAATTACGTTTTTGAATTTATTCGTTTTTTTAAATTCTAGCCATTTACTAATTACATTTGCCGTTACAATATGATACGATCTATGACCGGCTATGGAACAGCTGAGGTGCATACAGAAAAATATAGTGTTAAGGTTGAGATTAAAGCCTTAAATGGGAAATACCTTGATATTAACTTAAAGATACCTCGATTCTTAATAGCAAAAGAAATCGAAATACGTAACACCTTTGGAAAGCTTATTGAAAGAGGAAGTGCCTCGTTTTTAATCCATATTATAAAGCATAAAATAAGTGATAACGAAATCCAAATTAATGAATCTCTTGCTAAACAATATTATGCTAAACTAAAATCCCTCAGTGAAGAATTAAATGCACCGGATCATGATATTTTTAGAATTACAACAGGTATGAATGACGTAATTTATCAAGATCATGAACTCCTTGATCCTGAATTATATTTACTTGTACTTGAAGTTGGAAAAGAAGCTTTCAAAGAATTTGATGAATTCAGAAAACGAGAAGGATATGTTCTAGCCAAATTACTTGAGTCTTATGCAAAATCTATTTCTGCAGGTATTCCTCGAATTGAGAAATTAGAACCTGTGAGAATTCAAACCACCAAAGAACGTTTGCAAAAAAAATTGAGCTTACTCGCAGAGGATGAGAGCTATGATAAAAATCGATTTGAACAAGAATTGATTTACTATCTTGAAAAATTAGATGTCAGCGAGGAAAAAACCCGTTTACAGGAACACTGTTCTCACTTTTTAGATGCATTAGCAAATAACCCAAAAGGGAAATCTCTAAATTTTGTTGCCCAAGAAATGGGGAGAGAGATTAATACATTGGGGAGTAAAGCAAATCATCCAGGTATACAAAAAGAGGTAATCGCTATGAAAGAAGATTTAGAAAAAATAAAAGAACAAGTACTTAACCTCTTATAAATCATATTGAGTAATAAATTAATTATATTTTCCGCTCCAAGTGGAAGTGGCAAAACAACCGTTGTGAAATACCTGCTAAGCAAGTTGGATAACCTCGCTTTTTCTGTAAGTGTAACGACGCGACAAAAAAGGCCAAACGAAAAAGTAGGGAGGGACTATTATTTCTATTCTGAAAATGAATTTTTGAAGGCTCTCAAAAACGAAGAATTTTTAGAATACGAAGAAGTTTACAAGGGACTTTTTTATGGCACGCTCAAATCAGAAGTTGAGCGTTTGTGGTCGGAAGGAAAAACAGTCATATTTGATGTTGATGTTATTGGAGGATTGAATATAAAAAAGTTTTATGGCAATCAAGCACTCGCTGTTTTTTTGAGACCTCCTTCATTAGATATCCTTATTAAAAGGCTTCGCAACAGAGAGACTGAAGTTGAGCACCAATTCATAGAGCGAATAGATAAAGCTAAAAGTGAGTTAAATTATGAACATATGTTTGATAAAGTTATTGTTAACGATATATTAAGTGATACCTTTGACACTGCAGAAATTTTAGTTACAAAATTTATAAAATCTTAAGATTATAATGAAGGTAGGATTGTTTTTTGGGTCATTTAACCCCATTCATTTCGGGCATTTAATTATTGGTCAATACATGTTAGACCAAGCTAAACTTGATGAAATTTGGTATGTGGTATCACCTCAAAATCCCCTAAAAAAAGGGAAAGACATTATGGAGGCATCTCATCGACTTAATATGGTGAAACTTGCTATTAAAGGAAACAATAAATTTAAAATATGTGATATTGAATTTGACATGCCAAAACCTTCATATTCCTATTTCACTTTAAAAAAATTAAAGAAGCAAAATCCAACCATAGAGTTTCAACTTATTCTTGGGACAGATAATCTACAACACCTTGAAAAATGGAAGGATCACGAAAATATTCTCATGAACTATGACATTTTATCTTATTACAGAGACGGATTCCTTGGTGGTGAGTTTGCCAAAAATCAAAAAGTACGTGTAATGAAAGGTCCTATGCTGAATATCTCTGCTAGCTACATACGTGGACTTGTTCGTATGGGTAGAAGTATAAAATACTTAGTACCTGATGAGGTCATGAAATACTTGACCACTAAAGTAAAATAGTTCTCTATTTAGTTTTAGATTCTGACTCCATTTTTTTTCTCTCTTTTTTGTATTTCGGTTTTACGCTAGCTTTCGATTTACTATTTGCAGCTTTATCTGCAGCACTCTGACCAAATATTTTTTCTAAGTTCTCTTTAAATATTACCTCTTTCTCAAGGAGTTGATCTGCTAATAACAAGAGCTTATCTTTATTATCTTCCAATATTTTGATAGCACGTTTATACTGTTGATCAGTAAGCTTTTTAATTTCTTCATCCATTAAAGATGCTTGTTTCTCACTGAAAGGCTTACTAAAGCTATTATCCATATTGTAATAAGAAATATTACCCACTTTTTCATTCAATCCATAAATTGAAACCATAGCCATTGCTTGTTTAGTAACTTTTTCTAAATCACTAAGTGCACCAGTAGATATTTTATCAAAGACAACTTTTTCTGCGGCTCTACCCCCCAACGTAGCACACATTTCATCGAGCATTTGTTCTGTACGAGTGATTTGTCTCTCCTCTGGAAGATACCATGCAGCCCCAAGACTCCTGCCTCTTGGAACAATAGTCACCTTCACCAAAGGGTTAGCAAATTCACACAACCAACTCACCGTAGCATGACCAGCCTCGTGAACAGCTACTGCTTTTTTTTCATCTGGTGTAATTATTTTGTTTTTCTTTTCAAGACCACCTACAATTCGATCAACAGCATCTAAAAAGTCTTGTTTCTCAACTTGCTTTTTATCACTTCTGGCTGCTATTAACGCCGCCTCATTACATATATTGGCAATATCTGCTCCACTGAATCCTGGTGTCTGTCTAGCAAGAAAATCTACGTCTAGATTTTTTTTAACTTTTATTGGCTTTAAATGAACATCAAAAATTTCTTTACGTTCATTGAGATCTGGCATATCCGCATATATCTGTCGATCAAATCTTCCCGCTCTGAGTAGAGCAGAATCTAATATATCTACTCGATTAGTAGCTGCTAGCATAATAACTCCTGTATCAGTTCCAAATCCGTCCATTTCTGTTAATAACTGGTTAAGCGTATTTTCACGTTCATCATTACCTCCTTGCATAGCATTTTTCCCTCTCGCTCTTCCAATGGCATCAATTTCATCAATAAAGATTATACACGGTGCCTTTTCTTTGGCTTGTTTGAATAAATCTCTAACTCTACTTGCTCCTACCCCTACAAACATTTCAACAAAATCTGACCCGGATAATGAAAAGAATGGTACGTCAGCTTCACCAGCAACAGCTTTAGCTAGCAATGTTTTGCCAGTTCCTGGAGGGCCAACCAAAAGCGCTCCTTTTGGAATTTTACCTCCAAGTTCTGAATACTTCTTTGGATTTTTGAGAAAATCTACAATTTCCATGACTTCCTCTTTAGCGCCCTCTAATCCAGCCACATCTTTAAACGTAACATTAACTTTAGTATCTCTATCAAAAAGTTGAGCTTTAGACTTCCCAATACTAAATATCTGTCCTCCACCTTGTCCAGCTCCTCCACCCATTCTTCGCATGATAAATATCCATATTAGGCCAAAAATTACAATATATATTACTATAGATACAAGTGGATTATCCCAAAGATTTTCTTTAACCTCAGGATTTATTACTACTTTCTGTGAAGCAGACAAATCTTTTTGTGCCTCTTTAACTTGATTATTGAAATACTCGTAATCACCAATATCAGACAAAAAATAAGTATATGAGCTAGAGCCTGAAAAAGTATTTTCTGAAATATCTTTTTTGTACTCTTCAGTCTTCATCGCTTTACTAGTCAAGTAAATTTCTGCTCGACTTCTATTAATTACGCTAATTTTTTTAACATCGCCATTTTCAACCATAGACAATACACGATCAACTGTAACCTGCTTGCCGCCAGAGGGGTTTAAAAATGTCATAACTAAAAATACAACTGCTAATATGGCATATATCCAGACATAGTTGAATTTTGGCTTACCCCCTTTATTCTTTTTCGTAACGAATGGATTTTGTTTATCTCTTTGATTCTTAGGCTTATTTGCCTTATTACTTTGTTCAGACATTAATCTAATTTATAATAGACTAACAAGCATTATGCCATTCCGTTTTTGTGCCTTTGGAGTCATGATCATACTTATTTTATATTTCTATTTATATCATATAGAACATCACATAATGTTATGTCAATTATTTTTAAGTTTGTGACCTACAAATTAATAATAAACATGTACGACTCATTGCAAGCTAAACTTACTCAAGAACTATCAGAAATAAAAGAAGCTGGTCTTTTTAAAAATGAAAGAGTAATTACGACACCTCAAGGGGCAAATATTCAAACCAATAATGGCGTTGATGTAATTAATTTTTGTGCAAATAATTATTTAGGACTAAGCTCACACCCCAAAGTTATTCAAGCTGCAAAAGATGCCATAGATTCCCATGGATACGGTATGTCATCGGTTCGTTTTATCTGTGGAACACAAGACATTCACAAAGAATTAGAACTTAAATTATCAGATTATTTAGGTACAGAAGATACCATTTTGTACGCAGCTGCATTTGATGCAAATGGTGGTGTTTTTGAGCCCCTTTTTGATAATCAAGATGCCATCATATCTGATGGATTAAACCATGCAAGTATTATTGATGGAGTAAGACTTTGCAAAGCAAACCGTTATCGTTATGAACACAATAATATGGAAGATCTTGAGAGATGCCTTAAAGAAAGTCAAAAGCACCAAAATCGAATTATTGTTACCGATGGATCTTTTTCTATGGATGGGACCATTGCCCAACTTGATAAAATTGTAAAATTAGCTGATAAATATAATGCAACAGTAATGATTGACGAATGTCATAGCACAGGTTTCTTAGGAAAAACAGGACGTGGTACCCACGAACATTGTGAAGTTATGGGCCAAATTGAAATTATTACAGGTACTCTTGGTAAAGCATTAGGTGGTGCAAGTGGTGGGTTCACTTCTGGTAAAAAAGAAATCATTGAAATGCTTCGGCAAAAATCACGTCCATATTTATTTTCAAATACACTTGCTCCCAGTATTGTAGGAGGGAGTATAGCCGTTTTGGATATGCTCAGTGAAACTACAGACTTAAGGGATAAACTAGAGCATAATACCCTTTATTTTAGAACAAAAATGACAGAATCCGGATTTGATATCACACCTGGAGTACATCCTATTGTACCAATCATGCTCTACGATGCAGTAATTGCTCAGGAAATGTCACAAAAATTATTAGATGAAGGCATATATGTAATTGGCTTTTACTTCCCCGTAGTTCCAAAAGGCAAAGCAAGAATTCGAGTTCAGATGTCAGCAGCACATGAACAAAATCACTTAGACAAAGCAATTAATGCTTTTGTAAAAGTTGGCAAGGAAATGGGTGTGGTATAATTATCTTAATAAAAAATAACGAAAAAATGTCTGACATTTTAATATCACAAAGTGTTCAATTGCAGCACATCAATGATGTTGCAAAAAAACTCAATATTCCAATTGATGATCTCGAATACTATGGAAAATTTAAAGCTAAGCTTCCACTCAAGCTAATTAACGAATCAACCGTTGAAAAATCAAACTTAATTTTAGTTACTGCTTTAACGCCAACACCAGCAGGAGAGGGGAAAACTACAATTTCTATTGGATTAAACGATGGGATGAATACCCTTGGCAAAAAATCAGTGGTTGTTCTTAGAGAGCCCTCACTAGGGCCCGTATTTGGTATAAAAGGAGGTGCCGCTGGAGGCGGATATTCTCAAGTTATTCCCATGGAAGACATCAACCTTCATTTCACTGGGGACTTCAATGCCGTAGAAAAAGCAAACAATCTTTTAAGCTCGCTAATCGATAATAGTCTTCAAAGCAAAAAAAGAGGACTAAATATAGATCCTCGAACCATTGTTTGGAAACGTGTCATTGATTTAAATGATCGATCACTAAGAAATATCACTATTGGACTAGGGGGAACCGCTAACGGGATTCCTCGACAAGACGGATTTAATATTACTGCAGCTAGCGAGGTGATGGCTATCCTTTGTATGTCAAAAAATATTGAGGATCTCAAACAAAAACTGGGTAATATTTTCATCGGATACACTTTTAACAGAGAACCTATTTATGCAAGAGATTTAAATGCAGAGAATGCCATGGCAATTCTCCTAAAAGATGCTATAAAACCAAATTTAGTTCAGACTCTTGAACATAATCCAGCAATTATTCATGGTGGACCTTTTGCTAATATTGCACAAGGGACAAATACCATTATTGCTACCAAAATGGGTATGTCCCTTGCAGATTACACCATTACCGAAGCTGGATTCGGTGCTGATTTAGGTGCAGAAAAATTTTTAAATATCAAATGTGATTATGCACAGCTAAAACCTAAGGTTGTCGTGATGGTTGCCACAATTAGAGCCCTAAGGCATCATGGTGGTGCACCAAAAGAGGAATATGACACTCCGAATCTAAAACGAGTAAAACAGGGGTTTAAAAACTTAGAGAAACATCTTGAGAACATGCAAAAATTTGGATTGTCCAGAGTTGTTGCTATTAACCATTTTCCGACAGATAGTAATGAAGAAATAGATTGGTTAATTCAAATATGTGAAACACTAGATATAAAGGCCATCGTTAGTAAAGGATGGGCAGATGGTGGCAAAGGTACGACTAACTTGGCTAAAGCTGTCATTCATGAAATTGAGAATAACCCATCTGATTTTAAACCACTTTATCAAAAAAAGGATACTATTAAAAATAAGATTGAAACAATTGCTAAAGAGATTTATGGAGCAGAGGGAGTAAACTATTCTACCAAAGCCGAACTAGGATTGAGGAGTATTGAAAAACTAAATTTAAGTGATCTCCCTATTTGCATTGCAAAAACACAGAAATCTTTTTCGGATCAAGAAAAATTACATTGCCGTCCCTCAAATTTTAATGTAACTGTTCGAGAATTTGAAGTTGCAGCTGGGGCAGGTTTCATTATCCCAGTTTTAGGGAATATGATGCTAATGCCTGGGCTTCCAAGTATCCCTGCTAGCGAGGGTATGAATATCGATGAAAATGGTTTAGTATCAGGGTTGAGTTAAGTGATATTAACTCTTTTTTTCTGCTACAATATAATCAGCAAACCCATACCAATCCCAATATACACCTCCTCTCACATAACCTTTAGTTAGTAATTGAAGTGGTATTTTTATAGGCATTAATGCAATATTCACCCAGCTTCTATTCTTACCAGCAGCTTTTACCGTGAAATTTTCTTGCATAAAAATATCAGCTACTTCTTTAATCGAATAAATTCTTACATGAGTGTCATCATCAAAGAAGTTTAGTGTTTCTCTTTTGCTGGGAAATGATGCACTTGCCTCGCATGGAAATTCGATATAGAATAATCCCCCTTTTTTTAATTTTTTAAATAATAACGGCAATACTTGATCGCCATTATGCAAATGTTCAATCACATGACTCATGATAATCACATCAAACGAGTTATTTTGGATTTTTTTGTAGTCTAGCTCGGTTAAATCTAGTTGGATAAACTCATCCATTGCACTAATATCTTCAGGCGTATTATCATAATTTACATCACGGTCTACACCCGTGTAATGGGAGTCAGGCCACCACTTTTTTGTAATTGAACTAGAATGACTCCCCGATCCTATATCCAATACTTTAAGATCTGTGCGTTTTGAAAATTTTTGTATAGCCCTTAACCGAAAAGGCTTTAGTTTGACACTCATTATTTAGAAATCAAGTTCGGTATCCCCACACATATTTTCTGGTCTAACCCATTCATCAAATTCCTTGGAAGTCAAATAGCCCAATTCAATCGCTGCATCTTTCAATGAACTATTGTCATGATACGCTTTCTTGGCAATTTTTGCTGATTTGTCATAACCAATATGTATATTCAAAGCAGTAACCAACATCAATGAATTATCCAATTTATTTTTAATTTCGGGTAGGTTAGGTTCTATTCCTACCACACAATTATCATTAAATGACAAGCATGCTTGTCCAAGTATTCTTGCACTTTGAAGCAAATTTGCAGCAATTAATGGTTTGAATACATTTAGTTCAAAATGACCATTACTACCGCCAATACTTACAGCTACATCATTACCCATCACTTGAGCACAAACCATGGTTAGAGCTTCACATTGTGTTGGATTCACCTTACCTGGCATAATGGAAGAACCAGGTTCATTGCTAGGAATGATAATCTCTCCTATCCCACTCCGTGGACCAGAGCTCAGCATCCGAATGTCGTTACCTATCTTCATACAGCTTACTGCAGCTCTTTTGAGTGAACCATGAAGCTCGACCATAGCATCGTGGGCGGCCAATGCTTCAAATTTATTCTCAGCTGATCTGAAAGGCATCTCCATTTCTGCACTAATTTTTTTTGCTACTAATTCAGCATACCCTTTAGGAGTATTCAACCCCGTACCCACTGCTGTTCCTCCAAGAGCTATTTCTTGAGCACCAATCATGGCATTTTCTATTGCACTAATACTTAGCTCTAATTGTCTTCGATAGCCTGAAAATTCTTGACCAAGCGTAAGTGGAGTAGCATCCATAAAGTGAGTTCGACCAATTTTAACAACATCCATAAAATCTCTTGCTTTCTTTTTAAATGAGTCTTTTAAAACTTGCAATCCAGGAATGGAAAAATCAACCATTTGTTTGTATACTGCTATACTCATAGCTGTTGGGAATGTATCGTTGCTACTTTGCGATTTATTCACATCATCATTGGGATGCAATACTTTTTGCTTATCCGATAATTTTCCTCCAGATAATACATGTCCTCGATTAGCAATAACCTCATTGACATTCATATTGCTCTGAGTACCACTTCCCGTCTGCCAAATAACTAGAGGGAACTGATCATCCAAGTCTCCAGCTACGATCTCATCACATACCTGAGATATAAGCTTCATTTTTCCCTCCGAGAGAACTCCCAACTCATGATTTGTCATAGCCGCACATTTTTTTAATACGGCAAATGCTCTTATAATTTCGATAGGCATTCTTTGATCCCCAATCTTAAAATTCTCGAGTGAGCGTTGTGTCTGAGCTGCCCAATATTTATCAGTAGGCACTTGGATGTCACCAATACTATCTGTTTCTATTCTATAATCCATTGTACATTAAAGTATATGCAAAGTTAGTTATTCACAAATCTTATCAGAATATCATGGAACCTAAATTATAGCTTTGCTAAAATAATATTAAATCATCATGAGAAATTTTTTAATTATTCTAGTAATACTTGGATTCTTTATTAACCAATCTGTTCAGGCACAAGAATTGACCAAAACTCAAAAAAGAGCCCTCAAAAAGGAAATCAGAACATATAAAAAGAATCCTGAAAAATGGGTGAAGATGCAGAATCAACATCAAGATAAAGTAAAAGAACTCTCTGATGAGATAGCAAGCCTTAATGCCCAGTTAAAAACAGCCGAACTAACATCCGAGCAATTAGCTGAACAATTAAAATTAGAACATCTTCGCTACGTAGAATTAGAAAAGACCATCCCAAGTACTGAATTACCTGAGGGTACAGTGTATCAAGTTCAAATGGGATTCTACCAATACCTCGATCTAGTATCGTTTAACGACAAGCTTAAAACAGTCCGAGCTGAAGAAATTGACGGAAAGAAACGCTACGTTATTGGTCATTTTGATAATCTATTAGATGCTGTCCAATTCAGCAACGACATTAAAAGAATTGGGGTGTCTGATGCATTTGTTACCGAATATATCGACGGCAAACGCAACATGAATTTTGACGCATACAAAGGGCTGGGAGAATAACAAAATCTTCAAAGTATGCCTTTTACCTTTTCTTGTATACAGGAACTGTACTACACGGCTCTCCAAACATAACCGACTTAGCTACAGATGTAAGTTTGGATGTCAACATCACATAGGCATGATTACTGATATCACGATTACCACACCCTTTGATAACCACCCTAGAATCTGAATACTGTAGGGTATCTATTTTTGATACTGCACGTTCTGCAATCATCGCACTTAAATTGTCTGGTTGGGTAAAATATATCGAGGAAGTTATTGGACTTATAGCAGTAGCAATCAACATATATGCCCATGTAGGTACTACAGCATCTGCACTACAATAGACTGCTACATCATGATTATTATACTGAGACCAGTCATGTTGTTTTACCCATGATCGAAAATCTTTTTCCCTTAAAACTAATCCTTTAAACAATTGATCTTTGATATCAATATATGACCGAGTTCGATCTGGAATTAATTCTTCCAAATCCAGGGTTATAATCCCGCTTGCTTCTACTCGATTGACTATTCCGCTCATTCAACAGTACTGATTTTCAATGCGTTTGTTTTTCTATTTTCTAATACTGGCATTGCAGCAGTATTAATAACTACATCTCCCTTTTTGAGTAAATTATCATCAACTAATATTTTAATGACCTCTTTGATTGTATCATCAGTATTGGTCTTACTATCATAAAAATACGTTCTGACATTCCAAACCAAACTCAGTCTTGATAATAACCTTTTGTTGGCTGTGAAAATGAAAATATCACAGTTCGGGCGACCACTCGCTATCTTATATGCCGTATAGCCGGTTTGAGTCATTGATAATATAGCTTTTGCCCCAATCCCCTGGCTCATACTTACTGTAGCATAGCAGATTCGCTCGCTCAAGAATGAGGGGGAGACTGGATTTGGCTTTTTAATTTTATTGTAGATATCCCAACCGCTTTCCGTACTTCCTAATATTTTTTCTACCGCTTGTACTGCTTTTAATGCGTAATCCCCCACAGAAGTTTCTGCACTAAGCATTACTGCATCTGCTCCATCCATTACTGCATTAGCAACGTCGTTAGCTTCAGCTCGAGTTGGCGTAGGTGAGTTAATCATACTCTCCATCATCTGAGTAGCTATAATTACAGGCTTACTGGCTTGAATACATTTTGATACGATTCGCTTTTGAATAATAGGTACTTGATCCATTGGCATTTCTACTCCTAAATCTCCTCTTGCTATCATGATTGCATTTGCCGCTAAAATAATTTCATCAATATTTTTAACAGCTTGAGGTTTTTCTATCTTGGCAATTATTCTTGACTCGCGTTTATTTTCATTTAAAATCTTTCTTAAGTTATGAATATCATCAGCTTTACGAACAAATGAAAGTGCAATCCAGTCAAAATCTTGTTTCATGATAAATTCAAGATCTTTTCTATCTTTCTCTGTCAAACTAGCTACGGATAGATTTGAGGATGGAAGATTAAATCCTTTATTAGAACTTAAATATCCACCATTAACTACCTTAGCTTCAACCGAATTCTCATCAACAATTTTAGTAAACTCTAGTTCAAGTTTTCCATCATCCAATAATACTCGTTCACCAACTTTCACATCTTGAGCAAGTGTAGGATATTTGACATGTATTATATTTCCCGTGCTTATTTTAGCTTCAGTAGTAAGCAACATCGTAGCACCATTTTCAAGAAACATTTTATTTTCATCTACCTTACCAATTCTGAGTTTAGGTCCTTGAAGATCTGCAAGAATGGCTACATGCGTACCCAATTCTTCGTTTACTTGACGGATTTTGTTGATCATGGATAAGTGAGCATCCCACTCTCCGTGAGAAAAATTAATTCTACACACGT
The DNA here is from genome assembly GCA_913050005.1 of uncultured Bacteroidota bacterium. Classification (GTDB taxonomy): domain Bacteria; phylum Bacteroidota; class Bacteroidia; order NS11-12g; family UBA9320; genus UBA9320. The sequence goes on along the minus strand of CAJXBI010000011.1, from coordinate 22,206 downwards.
CCACGCCAGCTATGATGATTTGCTTGAGTACATCAACATCAGCTGTTGAAGGACCCATTGTAGCAATAATTTTTGTTTTGTTATAACGTACAATATGACTCATTGTAATTGAATAAAGTTTAGTATTTGTTTTTGGTTTGGGTTTTCTAATGCAAAACAAAGCGATATATCCGGAAGTTTATTAAAAATTTCAATGATTTCAGGATTTATCTCATTTTCATTTAGAGAGCATAGCATATACGGTATATTTAAATATTTTGGATAAAATAAGGACGACGAACCTCTATTTTTAATCAAAAGGCATTCTGATTTATCGTCTAATAAAGTAATCATATAGTTTAAATGATAACTTTTTTTATCATAATCCAACAAATCATCGAAACACTCAATATCCAAATCTGGATGTTTAGATACCGAATGAATAAAGCTAGAGAGCCTTTGATTTGTTGCTATCCCGTAAATTAAAGGATATTCTAATATGAATTCACCTGAGGCAAAAAGCGATGGCATTTTATTAACTAATTAGGAGTGTAAAATTAATTTTGTCTTTTATATCTAAAAAAATGTTCTTTGCACCACATTAACATTAATAATATATTATGTCTGAAATATCTGAAAAAGTAACATCAATCATCGTAGACAAGTTAGGTGTTGAAGAGTCTGAAGTAACAAATGATGCAAGTTTCACTAACGACCTTGGTGCTGACTCATTAGATACTGTTGAGTTAATAATGGAATTCGAGAAAGAATTTAATATCGCTATTCCTGATGAACAAGCAGAGAAAATTACTACTGTAGGAGACGCAGTAAACTACATCACTGAAAACGCAGGTTAATCGTTTCTAAACCCACCTCGTCATGCAACTCAAAAGAGTAGTAGTTACAGGAATCGGAGCACTTACACCAATTGGCAATAATGCACAAGATTATTGGAATGCTCTGTCAAAAGGGATTAGTGGTGCTGCCACTATTACCCGATTTGATACTGAAAAATTTCGCACCAAATTTGCTTGTGAAGTTAAGAACTTCGATATCCTTGATCATCTTGATAGAAAAGAAGCCAGAAAAATGGATCCGTTTACACAATATGCTATGATAGTAGCAGATGAGGCTGTAAATGATTCTGGAATACTGGAAACTAACTTTATTCCTGAAGATATAGGTGTAATTTGGGGATCTGGTATTGGTGGACTTCAGATTTTGGAACAAGAAATTAGCAATTTCACTAATGGAGACGGTACACCTAAATTTAATCCGTTCTTTATCCCCAAAATGATTGGTGACATAGCTCCTGGATACATCTCAATTAAATATGGTTTCAGAGGTCCAAACTTTGGAACAATATCTGCTTGTGCTTCATCAAATAATTCCATTATTGATTCCTTTAATTACATTAGATTGGGTATGGCCAAAGCCATTATTACTGGTGGATCAGAAGCGTGTGTGACTCCTGCTGCCATCGGTGGGTTTAATAGTATGAAAGCACTATCAGAAAGAAATGAAAGTCCTGCCACTGCTTCACGTCCATTTGATGCTGACCGTGATGGTTTCGTACTTGGCGAGGGAGCTGCATCATTGGTTCTTGAGGAATATGATCATGCAAAAGCACGTGGTGCAAAAATTTATGGCGAAATTCTAGGTGGAGGTTTAACAGCAGATGCTCACCACATTACTGCTCCTCACCCTGAAGGACTTGGTGCGACAAATGTCATGAAAAATGCATTAAAAGATGCCAAGGTTAGCCCAAGTGATATTGATTATGTTAACGTTCACGGCACATCTACTCCACTAGGAGATGTCAGTGAAACGAGAGCAATTCTAAGTGTATTTGGTGAACACGCATACGACTTAAATATTAGTTCAACTAAATCTATGACAGGTCATCTACTTGGTGCAGCAGGTGCAGTAGAGGCACTAGCTTGTTTATTGGCAATTAACTCGGGTATTATTCCACCTACAATTAATCACTTTACCGATGATGAGCAGTTTGACAGTAAATTGAACTTTACCTTCAATAAAGCACAAAAAAGAGAAGTAAATTACGCCCTAAGCAACACTTTTGGTTTTGGTGGTCATAATGCTTCTGTAATTATGGGTAAATATTTAGAATAGTGTGCTTTTGGGTATACTAAAACCATACTACTTCTACCTTTCTAAAAACTCCGCTTTCTATCGAAAATTCTACAAATTACTTGGGTTTTATCCGAGGAATATATATCTTTATAAACAAGCATTTCTCCATAATTCTAAATCAAAAAAAATAGTCGGTATTAAAACAAAGACAAATAACGAAAGGCTGGAGTATTTGGGTGATGCTGTGCTTGATTTAATTATAGCAGAGTTATTATACAAAAAATTTCCGTTTCAGGGAGAAGGATTTTTAACAGATATGCGAAGTAAATCTGCAAGTAGAAATATGCTTTCTAAAATTGCAACTTCAATGGGAATTGTTGATTTTATTGAAATTGATAAGTCTATTGAAAAAAATCAAAGTGCTGTTAGAAGTATTGCTGGCAACGCACTTGAGGCACTCATAGGTGCCATTTATATTGACAAAGGGTATCACTTTACTAAAAAGTATGTTAAACGTAAAATTGTTAAACCATTTCTTGATTTCGACGAGTTAAAGGATATTACTGTTAATTTCAAGAGCCTACTAAACCAATACGCTCAAAAAAACAAAAAGCACCTTGAATTTAAAATATTAAATGATAACGGAGAAAAAAGAATCCGTACTTATATCATAGGTGTAATGATTGATGGAAAGGAAATTGCCAGAGGTAGAGGGAAATCAAAAAAAGTCGCTGAACAGATTGCAAGCGAAAAATCTTGCGAACTACTAAAATTAAGCAAAAATTATAAAAGCTAGTATTAAAACTTCTCGTTCACAACATCCATTCTTCGTTTAATTTCGTCTATTCCAATAAGTTCAAGCATGTCAAAAATTGGAGGTCCACCTGCTTGACCACTCACCACCCAACGTAATGGCTGCATCAACTTTCCTTTGCTTATCTCATTTTGTTCAGCATAATTATTAAGATGCTCCTCTATCTGTGCAGCTTTTGAATACTTTGAGTCGACTAAGCCATCTATAAACTGATTCATATGGTTTGATACCTCTTCATTCCATTTCTTACGAAGAACCTTCTCGTCATAACTAGATGGTAGATCAAAAAAATACTGCCCCATAGATAATAGTTCCATTGGAAATGTCACTTTTTCTCTTAATAAATCTATTACGCGATTCAGGTAATCATCACCTCTGTGAGTATGAATTGATGTCAATTGATCTTCAATCATGCCTTTTAACTCATCTGAACTTGCCCTCATAATAAATTGATGATTAAACCATTTTGATTTATCCATATCAAACTTAGCTCCACTCTTTGATACTCGTTCAAGTTCAAACGCCTCAACTAATTCCTCCAAAGTGAATAACTCTTGATTATCTGACGGATGCCAACCCAACATCGATAGCATATTTACTACTGCCTCAGATAAATAACCACTCTCTCTATATCCACTACTAACTTCTCCCTCTGGGGATGTCCATTCAATTGGGAATACAGGAAATCCAAGGCGATCTCCATCACGCTTACTCAATTTTCCCTTACCATCAGGTTTCAGTATCAAAGGTAAATGAGCAAATTTTGGCATAGTGTTCTCCCACCCTAAATAGCGATATAACATCACATGTAAAGGTGCTGAAGGCAACCACTCCTCCCCACGAATCACATGGCTTATCTCCATCAAATGATCATCCACAATATTTGCCAAATGATACGTTGGCAATCCGTCTTCTTTGAGAAGAACTTTATCATCCAATTGGCTACTATTAAACACAATCCAACCGCGGATAACATCTTTGAAACGAATTTCTTCATTACGAGGCAACTTTATACGAATAATATAATTATCTCCTCGTTCCAGTCGTTCATTCACTTCGTCATCACTAAGCGTCAGCGAATTTTTCATACTCATACGTGAAGTTGAATCATATTTTGCACTCATATTACTTACTTCCAGTTTAGATCTCATCTCTGTAAGTTCTTCTTGAGTATCAAAAGCATAATATGCGTAGCCATTATTAATGAGTTGTTTCGCATAAGCAGCATATTTATCCATTCGCTCACTTTGCTTATAAGGGCCCAATGATCCACCTTGAACTACTCCCTCGTCTACACGAATACCAAGCCATTCTAAACTTTGATTGATATAAGATTCTGCACCTTCAACAAATCTTTTTTGATCTGTATCTTCGATTCTTAGAATAAAAGTTCCATTATTTTTTTTTGCAAAAAGGTAGTTATAAAGTGCTGTTCTTACACCACCTATGTGAAGCGGTCCTGTAGGACTTGGTGCAAATCGCACTCGAACTGATCTATCACTCATTTTAATTATACAGATGCAAAATACGTTGAATTAATTCATAAAAGACCTGATTTTAACAAGAAAGTTGGAACTAATTTACCAGTTGTTTCAAGCCTGCTTTAGCACGACTATTGATCGAATCTACGTACTCCTGATTCTTTGAATATGTTGTTGCACTTGAATAAAATTTTATTGCTAAATCATTGTTCCCCTCTTTAGCATGGTAATCTCCTAGGTACAAACAAGCATACGCTCCATAATATTCTTCACTATTAACTGCATATAATGAACAAGCTTCATACATAATTAGAGCTCTATCCATAAGGCCTAATTTTTCAAGTACTCTTCCCTTTCGATAACAAAATTCAGTCTTTTGATTTAACGACTTCAATTGTCTAACCTTATAACGGTTTAATAATTCATAGGCTTCATTATAATATCCACCATCATACAGCAGCCTTGATTTCAGAATGATGGGATGTGGATTTACTTTTTTTGCATATCGTGAAGCTCGTTTGTCTTCAGTAATTATGGCCTTACCGACGTAATCAATCTTTTTTCTGTATCTAATTGCTTCATTCTCATCACCCTTTATTACATAAACCCAACTTAGCTTTTCATAGGTGCTTTTCAAATAGTTTTCTCCTTTGTAATTAGCAGTGAACAATTTCAGTTCAACCAAAGCTGATGTATCCAGATTATATAATTTAGACAGCCCCAGGTAATAGGACATCAAATGAAACGGTTCATATGAATCATGACTTGGTCTATTGGATAATGTATTCAGAGCTATTTTATTCTTATTGAGTTTCAATGCCATAGTGCCTCTGAAGTAATTGCTCAATAAATTTTCTCTGTAATCTTTAGTGCATTTCAACATCACACTCCACGACTTAACTGAGTTTTTAGAAGCTTGAAGGAGTGAATATGCATATAAATAAGAAGCTTCTTTTGCAATAGCACTAAGGTAGGTCGTGTCTGATTGATGGTTACTTAATGTTTGTAATAATCGCAGGCCATGGTTCAAGTTACCATCAAAACCGAGTATTCGTATTATCCAATCAAAATGATCAGGCACTGTAGATAGATAAATTTTAAGAACCCCGCGGGTTTTATTATTTGGAAGGAAGTTTGGAAATAAACGATTGTTTTCCTCAATCAAATTCCAGGCTTTTCGAATTTCTTTTGCTGAATTATAAAATTCACCTTGCCTAGCTAATAAAGTAGCAGCGTAAAAATAAATTTCAGATTGAGCAAATTTTTTAAAGGGGGAAGTATCCGAAAGTTGATTAAAGTGCGATAACGCATTATTTTTTGCATTAATATAATCTTGATCATATCGCTTATCCTCAGTTACAAATAATTTGAGATACGCATTAAAATGAAGTAGATATTCAATAGCACTATTTTGAGAGTCTAACACCTTTTGATGAAGTAGCTTTTCTTTCGCTAAATCTAGTTGAAGTTTTATGTTTTCGCGTTGAATAGCTAATAACAAACTATTAAAACTGAAGTGATTTGTAGAATACCCAAGAAAATACAAGCTTAAAAAAAAGAGGAGAATATAACCTCTCAGGAACCTATTTTTTCTTGCGAACAGCTCTTCTTTTTGGCTTTTGTACTTCTTCTTCAACATGGTCTTCAATACCCGCCATTCGAGCATCAATATGAATTCGACCGCAGGCCTCGCAAATTACAATTTTTTTGGACTGTCTAATGTCAGACTGTAATTGAGGTGGAACTTTCGCAAAACATCCCCCACATGCACCTCTAAGAATTGGTGCAACTGCAATCCCATTTCTGAAATTTTTTCGAATACGATCATACGCCACAAAGATTTTAGCATCAATTGTTTTAGTAGCTTTCTCACGTTCTTCGTTTATGGAAACTTCCTCTTTTTCAGTTTCGTCAATAATTTCTTCAAGTTCTGTCTTTTTAGTCTCCAGATCTTTCTGCCGCTCATCTAAATTTGCTTCGGCATCAGTGATTAGTTCCTGTTTTAATAAAATTGATTTTTCGGCCTCACCAATTTTCTTTTCAGCAGCTTGAATCGTTAAATCTTGAATCTCAATTTCTTTGTTTAAAGCATCAAATTCGCGATTATTCTTCACATTGTCTAACTGACCTTTGTACTTCCTAATTAATTCCGTAGAAGTTTTAATCTGTTCCCTGTTTGCAAAAATTTGAGAATTAAACGATTCTTTTTCTGTCTCAAAATTGGCCAAACGGGTATTCAAACCAATCAGCTCATCTTCCAAATCTGAAACCTCAATAGGCAACTCTCCTCTTACAGCTTTTAACTGATCAAGCTTAGTATCGATAGTTTGAAGTTTATAAAGTTGTTCGAGTTTTTGTGCTATTGTTTTTACTGCCATTTTTATTAAAAATATTTGACCGGATTAGTATCTATCCTTGTTTTAAGGATTGCAAAGGTACTAAATTTTTCACTCAAAATGTCATATAATAAATCAATGGTATACTTTTCACTCTCATAATGACCAATATCACAAATCATTAGCTGATTATCTGCATCAAAAAAATCGTGGTATTTGATGTCAGAAGTTATATAAGCATCTGATTTTGAGCGTTTAGTGTCTTCAATTAAAAATTGTCCAGAACCACCGCAAATAGAGACTCTCTGAATCATTTTGGTAACTGGAGTGTACTTAATTACGGCTAAATTCATCTCTTTTTTGAGGAGATTTAAAAACGCTGTATCATTAATTGGACTTGGTAAGTCCCCAACAATTCCAGCTCCTACAGATTGATTTTTATTTAGAATTGGATACCAATCGTAAGCTACTTCCTCATAAGGGTGAACGGATAGTAGTTTGTCGGTCACATGACTTTGCATGTTAAAAGGAACAATGACTTCAATTTTTACTTCTTTTTCATTGGATTGTTTCCCAGCTGAGCCAATAGTGGGGTTGCTTACCTCACCAGGTTTGTAAGTTCCCATACCCACTGAAGAAAAAGAACAATTGCTGTAGTCTCCAATATGGCCTGCACCTGCAGTAAATAATGCCTCCATTATAGCCTCTTGATTCTGAGGGGGACAGTATGTCGCTAGTTTTAAAAGTGTATTTAATTTTGGTCTTAATACATGTGTATTTTTAAGCCCTAATCGATCAGCAATCTTACTATTGACCCCATTAGAATACACATTATCCAAATTGGTATGTATAGCATAAATAGCAATATCGTTCTTAATAGCTAGCTGAACTGTTCTTTGAATATAATTTGCATTATTAAATCTTTTTATACCTTCAAATATGATTGGGTGATGAGCGATAATTAAGTTGCATTTTTTACTAATGGCTTCAGAGACAATCGCTTCGGTGCAATCTAGACTGACTAAAACACCCGTAATATCCAATGATTTTTCACCAACTAAAAGCCCACTATTGTCATAACTTTCTTGATATTCTAAAGGGGCTAAAGATTCGAGAAAATCTAAAACAGATTTCAATTGCATGACACAAATTTAAATAAATCGAGTTAGTGCATTCGATCCATCAGTTTTTCATTTGAAATTATGATGAAAATCAATACCAAAGTGGATTCTTCATAGTCGAATCTAATTATATTTTAATAAATGTAAATATTGTAATACTAAAAGTCAAAAAAAATAATTTACAGTAAATGGGGCCATAATAAAAAATGGATTAAACTAAAGTTAAACATTAATGAAAAACATAAGATCATAATAGATTTGACCTCAAAATCACATCCAAAATGAAGTTTAACATTAGATTTGTATGAATACGAATTGCATGGATTTTAATCAAAAAAAGTGGAAAATCGATCGCTATCCCAGAACCAAGAATAGATCACTTAGAGCATGGAGTGCAGTAGATGAATTGATCCTAGTAGAAACTGAGAAATTGGACAAGGAATTTAAAAAAATAACCATCTTTAATGATACATATGGAGCACTAACGTGTGCGTTGAATGAACAGAATCCTACAACCGTAATCTATCTTAACTCTCAACTAAAAGCTATTAAGAAAAATTTAGAAACCCATAAAATACCCATTGAGAATCTGAAATGGACTAATCCTCTAAAATTCAATACATCAATAGATATAGGATTAATTAAAATTCCAAAATCTATTGCACTATTTGATTTTTATTTGAAGAATATTCACCAATCTATAAAGGCAAACTCTATTATTTTATGTGGATTTATGACCAGAAACTTTACAGAAAATATGATTACTACGGCTAATCGTTATTTTGATGATGTATCTCAATCCTTGGCCAAAAAAAAAGCACGATTACTCATACTAAAACAGCCTAAAAAAGATGTTGATAATCGATTGTTTTTTAGTGAAATTAAGAATGATTTAGGGCTAATCATAAAGCAATATCCTGGTGTTTTTTCTAATAAAAAAATTGATTTTGGCACTCAATTGTTACTCAAGTCTATTCCAAAAATAAATGATGATAATATAATTATGGACCTAGCGTGCGGCAATGGAATTATAGCTGCATACTTAAGAAAACAAAATGCAAAATGCAACATCCATTTAGTTGACGATAATTTTCTTGCGATAAGCTCTGCTAAATTGAATCTCTCCAAAGAGAAAACATATTTTTATTGGACAAATGATTTGAATATCAAAATAAATGAGCAATTTGATCTAATTACATGCAATCCCCCTTTTCATTTTGAATTTGAAAATACTATTGAAATCGCATTAAGCCTATTTGCAAAAGCCAAAAAATATTTAAAAAATAATGGGATTTTTCTCATTGTAGCCAATAAACATCTCAACTACTCTAAACACTTATTCAAGCTTTTTGGTTATGTAGAAATCATTAATCATAATGATAAATTCGAAGTGATTTCCTGCTCTATTTAATCCTGCAGACATTATTTTATAGAATATTCGTATACGTCAATAATTGCTGGAAAATGGGTGATTTTTCTTAACTCAAGTTTCTGACTAAAGTCTTCTAACAACTTTTCCTTAGGGCCCGCATCCGTCATCATAAAAATTAGTTTTTGACAACAAGTTGTATCAATTCTGGCCTCTGAATACTGATTAATTGCATAAAAATTTTCATCCTTAAATCCCTCTACAACTTCGTAAAAACCATATTCTTTGTCAAAATTTTTAAATCTTTCTTGATTGAAATAATAGGAGTAACCGAGTATTTTAAATTTGGGATATATGACAATACGTGTATTGCTATCTCTTTGAGATTGAACATACTCAATGGCAGCTTTTGTATGTCTTCCGTTGTCTATATTACGATAACTATTTAGCCATAAAACCCCTAAAAAAACAAGTATAAATGAGCCATTCAACCAATTATTTTTAAAGAACGATGTAGTTACTATTCCTGCAAATAATGTAGAACCCACAAATGCATGCATTAAGTATCTATCATGAAACATAGGAAATGAGTAGGATATGAAAAACATCCCGAAAAAAGGAATCAAAAACCAACATAAAATAACTATTATATTTTTTGATATAGCTCGATCTACAATAGCCCAGCGTATGAAAGCTAAAATTGTTAATGTGATAAAACCCATAACTAAGCCATAGGAGTTTAAAAATAAAGTAAGAATATACGATATTGATGCCCAGCCATTTGGTGGATTTAACCATGTGCCTTGATTAAGACTAACGAACATTCTTTGAAAAAATACATACAGATAGGGTGAAAAAAGTATAATTCCAGCCAAAATAACGAGAACATATCTCTTGAGGAGTTTTAATTGTTTTACCTTCATAGCAATCCCAAGAATTACTTGTATGCCCATGACCATTATTCCGAAGAAATGTGAATATAAAATTAAAGCATAGATGATAGATAATTTAGCCAAATCATAAGTTGATGACTTATTGTTAAGCCAAAGTAAAAAGTAATAGAAAGACGCAACTGTTAACAGGCCAAAAAGAGCATATACGCGAGCTTCGTGAGAAAATATGGTAGCATAATTAGAAAAAGTATAGGCCAAAGCGGATGTAATTCCTGCTAGATTTGAAAAGAAATCATTTCCTAGTTTAAAAATAAAGCTAGCTGTTAGTGCCGTAAAAATGAGTGACGGTATTCTCACAGCTATTTCACCTATACCAAACCAGCGAATCCAGTAATGAAGAAATATTTCATATAGCGGTGGGTTATTGCCAGACTTTAAATGTCTAAAAATATCAGGAATATCCATTTGAGCATAATACACACTAAAAGGTTCATCACCAGCAAGACTATTTACCTCAATATCCAACCAACGTAATAAGACATTTAGTAAAAAAAAAAGGAATGGAATGATGTATGAATTAAACTTCATCACCGAAGAAAATTACAAATCTTTTGCTTGAGCAACCAACTCTGCCAAATCGAGTACTTCTACTTTGTCTTCTTTTTCAGCGTGTTTTACTCCATCTTTAATCATAGTAGTACAAAATGGGCAATTGGCAGATATGATTTCTGCTCCAGTATCGATAGCTTCTTCAGTTCGTTCGATGTTAATCTCTTTATTCCCTTGCTCTGCATCCTTGAACATTTGAGCACCACCGGCACCACAACACAAGCCATTTTTCCGACACCGTTTCATCTCTACTAATTCTGCATCGAGAGCTTCTAGAATTTTTCGAGGGGCATCGTAAACACCATTTGCTCTGCCTAGATAGCAACTGTCATGGTATGTAATTTTTCTACCTTTAAATGGCTCTTCCCCAAAAGTTAATTTTCCTTTATCAATGAGTTCTTGTAATAATTGAGTATGATGAATAACCTCGTAATTTCCCCCAAGGCTGGGATATTCGTTTTTTATTGTATTGAAACAATGTGGGCATGTGGTTACGATTTTAGAGATTTTATATGCATTAAGCGTAGCAATATTTGCCATAGCCTGCATCTGAAATAAAAACTCATTACCCGCTCTTTTAGCTGGATCTCCAGTACAACTCTCTTCTGTTCCCAGAATGGCATATTTCAATCCTACGTGATGTAAGATTTTTACAAAAGCTTTGGTTACCTTTTGAGCTCGCTCATCAAAACTTCCTGCACAACCTACCCAAAAAAGTATATCTGGTTTTTCACCTTTAGCGAGTAGTTCTGAGACTGTCGGCACACTTATTTGTTCACTCATGTGATTTTTTTAAATTTCTTTCGACCAATTGGCTCGATCTGTAGGTGAAAACTGCCAAGGAGCCTGATTATTTTCTATATTATTATTCATCATTGCCCATTCCGAGGGCATTGCTGATTTTTCCAAGGTTTGATACTGACGCATCCCGAAAATGATTTCAACAGGATTTATATTGATAGGACATGCTTCTACACACGCATTACAGGTAGTGCATGCCAATAATTCTTCTTGAGAAATTAAGTCGTGCAAAGATTTTCCATCGTGATAATCTGTACCATTTTGGTCTTTTACCTTACCTAATTCTTCTGCTCGGTCACGAGTGTCCATCATGACTTTTCTCGGGCTTAATTTCTTACCGGTAATATTAGCAGGACAAGCACTTGTACATCGCCCGCATTCGGTACAAGAATATGCATCTAGAATATTTTTCCAACTCAAATCGGTTACATCATTTACCCCAAATTTTTCTGGTGGAGGCATATTAGGATCGGCCTTACTAGGGTCTAACATCAAATTTACCTCATTAGTAATTTCAGGCATATTGCCAAATTCACCTGATGGTTTCAATCTACTGTACCAAGTATTAGGAAATGCTAAAAAGATATGTAGGTGTTTGCTATATGGAACATAGTTCATGAAAAATAAAATCCCAAGAATATGAAACCACCAAAATACGCGTTCAAAAACAATTAATGTCGAAGTATCATAACTTGAGAAAAAACCGGTCAAAAATTGAGAAACTGGGAAACTTCCAGCAGCTAAGTAGTGGTCTGCACCTCTTGATTGAAGTAATTGATCTACTGCATTCATCTTAAGTAAAGCAACCATTAAAATAATTTCTATTATAAGAATATAAGTGGCATCTTGTGTGGCCCATCCTTTCATTTCAGGTGAATGAAAACGTGGAATTTTAATTATGAATCTTCGAGCTAAAAAAACAACACAAGCAATGAGAACCAATACGGCTAGTATTTCAAAAAAACCAATTGCAATATTATAAATCGATCCCAAAAATGACAACGAACGGTGCGTTCCTGCAACACCATCTATAATTATTTCCAATACTTCAATATTAATTAATACAAACCCAATATAGATGAGGATATGAAAAAATCCGGCTATTGGCCTAACAACCATTTTACTTTGTCCTAAAGCAACCTTAGCCATAACCTTCCAACGTTCAGCTTTTTGATCATTTATTATCTCGTCCTTACCAAGAAGGATATTACTCCTTATTTTACTTATCTTTTTATAAAAAAAATACAGAGCAACTCCAAGTGTTAAAACAAATATTATTTGTTCGATATATTGCATGTTAATCAACTTCAAAAATAGAATAAATGACGAGTTAGATTTATTTTAAATATCTACATCATAAATAGTTTCTATATTAAAACAATACTATTATTTTTGCAGCCCCTTTTATAGAAACTACATTTTAAAAAGTTCATAATCTTTTGGTGCGGTAGCTCAGTTGGTAGAGCAAAGGACTGAAAATCCTTGTGTCGGCGGTTCGATCCCGCCCCACACCACTTCAAAAAAAGGCCCAGATGTTTCTCATCTAGGCCTTTTTTATTAAAGGAAAATTGAATTACCTGCCATTTCGTGTTGTATTATTAACTTTTATACGAATACTTTGGATAAGTATTATTTACTATTATTATAACTTATTAATGATTTACATTGAAATAATAATTTTATAATATCAAACTCAATTAAATTTCTTGTTTTGGCAAATCAAATTTGTTAGATTTGTTAACAATAATAATTAACAACAATTTAATGAAAAAAATTTACTCAATAGTAGTTTTACTACTTTCAAGCATTTTTGCTTCAGCCCAATGTTCAGACATATTCTTTAGTGAGTATGCAGAAGGCTCAGGCAACAACAAGTATTTAGAAATTTATAATTCCTCACCTACCGATATCAGCCTAGAAGACTATCTTCTGGTTAGTTGTTCGAATGGTTGTGGTAACGATGGTCTAAATGGATCATGGGAGCTTACTTTTATAGGTGTTGGCCCTAATAAAGGTGACGTTCAGTGGTATAGTACCGCAATTAATGCAAATAACCGAGGTTGTTTAGCAGACGATCGGGTCATATTCCATAAAGATGGAACATTTCAAAACGTGATGGGCTCTGAAACATGGATTGAAACATGGCAAGGTGCGGCAGCCGAAGGTTGTGCTTCGCCTGTATCACCATATGATGGTTCTTCATTAGGAACATGGAGTGATAACGGAGACGGAACATTTACCGTATCTGGAATAGGTAGTCACGTCGGATTACCAAAGGTGACAAACAGTGGAGAAATAAACAATGTTTCAAACGCAGCCAGTAGTATTAAATACGAATACACTATTTCAGGAGATTCATCAATGACAGTTGATTGTAACTTTGGTGGTGGCTGGTGGAGATATAGCTACAAAAAAGTTAATAACTCATTTGAATACGATAATTCAGGTTTATTTTCTGGTATGACTGTTAAAGCTGGAGAGGTGTTTGTGATTGCAAATCCTGATGCTGACGCAAGTATCTTAGCAAAATCTGATACTACTCACCGATACCTTTCTAACGGAGATGATTGGTACGCAATGTGGAAGAAAAGCGATTATTCAAATGTTGATGAAATCGGTACACTTGGTCCAGATCCAGGAAGTGGTTGGAATGTATCCGGAACTACTAATGCAACTAAAGATAAAACTTTGGTTCGTAAAGCCTCTGTGAAATCAGGTTCAGTTTGGTCAGTTCCTACAACTATAGGTAAACAAACTCCTGGTTTATTTACTACAGGGCCCAATGCCGTATGGACTAATGTTTACACAGCTTGTATCAAAGGTGATGGCAACAATGGCGCAAAACAAACCCTAAACATCAATGTTACTTCACTTCCTGCCGGTGGTGCAAATTATCGTGTTGTAAAGACAGTTGCCAATGGAAACTTTAACAATGGAAATGCTAAAGCTTTAACTCTAGGTGTAAATACTCTTGAGGTTGCTGGAGTAGCATTTGATCGAGTAGTGAAATTTCAGTTTGGAAGTTCTGATATAGAATTCACTTTACTTACCATAAATGGAAATTCAGAATTTGCTACTTCTTCCAAGGATCAATGGGAAGTATATGATAAGGATACATGGACTTATCTTGGTGATCACGATTGTGATTGCTATCCACCAGAAGCTGCAGAGGTTGAATTTACAAATGGGAAATACTTTATAGATGAAAATGCAGGAACAGCTACTGTTGAAGTTTCTATTAAAGAACCTTCCAAAACAGAAGCCACAACTGTAGATGTTGTTATTACTGGAGGAACAGCTGTTGAAGGAACAGATTACACTGTAACTTCTTCTACTTCGTTAACATTTAATCCAGGTGACGCTACAAACCAAACAGTAACAATGGATATTACCAATAATGCAGACGGTGGTGTAAATAAAAATATTACACTAGCGCTTCAAAACTTAAATGGATTTGCAATTTTTGGATCAGACTCGACATCAGAGGTTGTAATCGTTAATGACGATTATATAGTTTCAAACATTGTTGACTTAGTTGATCTAGACGATGATATTTCACCAAATAACAAAGGTGTTAAATATGAAATTACCGGTGTTGTTTATGGAATAGATTATGATGGTAACGAAGGATTATCTTTTACTACAATAGACGCTACTAGCGGAATTAACATCTTTAATTTTGATGACGTAAGTGACTATGTTGTTACTGAAGGTGATGAAATAACTGTTCGTGGTCAAATTGAGTTCTATAATGGATTGTTAGAGCTTAAAGCTGACAGTATTAAATTAAATAGTAAAGGAAATGTATTAGCTTCACCAACTGTTGTTTCTGCTCCCTCTGAGGATACAGAATCTGAATTTATTCAACTTAGTAAAGTTTGGATAACTAACGATACAACAACAATTTGGCCAGATAATCAAAATGTTGAATTCACTAATTCTGACATGGATACATTCCAAGTCCGAATAGATAGAGACATTACTGACATGCCAGGAGAAGCAATAATTGCTGATACTATGATTATAACAGGTATTGGAGGACAATTCGACAGATCTGCTCCATATAATAGCGGTTACCAAGTTTTTCCAAGAAAATTAAGCGATGTTGAAGCATGGGTTGATCGTTCATCTGTTTCAGAATTAATAATTAATTGCAAGGTGTATCCTAATCCAACATCTGAAAATCTTACTATAGCTAGCATTGATAAATGGACAACTTTTGAAATATTTTCTATTTCTGGGATAAAGGTTTCAGAAGGTACATTTGTAAATAACAACCTTTCTGTTGCAAGCCTTGAATCAGGGAGCTATTTCATTAGATTATTTTCTTCAGACAAAGAGGGTATTGCTCGTTTTGTAATCACTCGTTAATCTGAAACTACTTACAATAAAAAAAGGGGAACATAAAAATGTTCCCCTTTTTTTATTGTTAATAACACATATTATAATCTTTACTTTTTAAATATGTAAAAAAATATCTTTTTATTTATCATTATAAGCAACTAAACTAATTTCTAAATTTACATTTTTAGGTAATGACTTTACAGCTACTGCTTCTCTTGCTGGAGAATTATCCTTAAAATATCGGGAATAAACCTCATTGATTTCGTCATAATATTCTATAGATGACATAAAAATACTACACTTTACCACATGCTTGAAATTCATTTTTGAGGCTGCTAAAACAGCTTCTATATTTTTCATTACCTGATCAGTTTCTTCTTCTATAGTATCCAGAACAAGATCTCCAGTAAGCGGATCTAATGCAATTTGACCACTGCAATATAAAGTGTTATTTACAAGAACTGCTTGACTATATGGCCCTATAGCCACTGGTGCATTTGATGTGTTTATTATTTTTTTCATGTTTTTATAATTGTAGTCTACATTTGCTTTTAATGAAAATTGCAGTTAAAGGTCAAACAAATCAAGTTGAAGAATTGGAAAACCTCATTTCTGAACATTCATTGATTCCGTTCAAAATTAATGAAATTGACACGTATGATGTCATTTTTGACCTTGATTTTGATGATACTCCAGAGCAAATCCAAATTTATCACCCGCTAAGAAATAAGTTGATTATTGTTGGGTCTGTTAAATTACAACTTGAAGAGCTTTATGCTGAATTTGGAAGTAACCCCAAGTGTACAATTATTGGTATGAATACACTTCCTACCTTTATTAATAGAAATGTCGTAGAATGTTGTGCAACTAATCCCAAAGATGAATTAATCGCTTCAGATTTTTTTAGCAATATCAACTTGAAATCACGTTTTGTGAAAAGTCGTGTTGGACTGGTTACTCCTCGAATAGTGTGTATGATAATTAACGAAGCATATTACACCGTTCAAGAAGGAACAGCGTGTAAGAGTGATATTGATCTAGGAATGAAACTGGGTACTGCCTATCCAAAAGGTCCATTCGAATGGAGTCAAGAAATTGGATTAGACCACGTTTACGAAACGTTAGATGCTCTATATCATGATACTAAAGATGAACGCTACAAAATTGCTTCACTCTTAAAAACTGAATATCTTAAAGAATTTATACTATAAATGAATATTGCATTAATTGCCCATGACGGTAAAAAAGCTGATTTAGTATCCTTTGTACTTCAACGAATGGATTTTTTTAAAAGAAAAAAATTAAACCTAGTCGCTACAGGAACAACCGGTAAAATGATTATGGACGCAGGAGTAAGTCATATTCAACGCGTTGCATCTGGACCAATCGGTGGAGATGCTGAAATTGGAGCTATGATAGCACGTGGCGAAATGGATGCAATTATCTTTTTTAGGGATCCTCTAGACAAACACCCTCACGATGTCGATATATCAATGTTACTGAGATTGTGTGATGTTCACAATGTCCCTCTCGCCACTAACCAAAAATCTGCACACATTCTGGTTTCATTCTTCAATCAAAATGTAGAACCACTTAAAACTGTTGACCAATAAAAAAGTGGAATTGAGTAGGTTCATCTCTAAATCCTGGATCTAATGCCCACGCATAATCTACTCCTAGAAGTCCGAACATAGGTAAAAATAATCGAACCCCAACTCCAGCAGCTCTTCTAACGTCAAAAGGATTAAATTCCTGAAAACTTCGATAAGCATTACCTGCTTCTAGGAAAGTTTGAGCGAAAATAGTTGATGACTGTCCAACTGTTAGTGGATATCTGAGTTCTAATGTATATTTAGTATATATAGGTAATCCTTGTTGGCCTCCTATTGGGTCACTGACTCGACCTTCATCGTAACCACGCTGAGATACAATGTCTGTACCATAAAGAACGAAGTTGGAGAGACCACTACCACCCACTCTAAATAATTCAAATGGGGAATAACCAATATCGCTATTCCAAATGGATACTGCTCCAAAACGATAAGACGGAGCTATTACAAATTTTCTTTCACCATTACCTATACCCAAAAACCATTGACCATTAAACTTTGTTTTAGTGAGCTCTATCCAACGAAAGCGTTCTTGCGGTGACATGGTAGGGTCAGAAAAATCTTTACCCGAAATCAAAGAATAAGGTGGTGTAAACTGAAAGCTAGCTAAGAATGAACTCCCCTCCGTAGGATATATCGGATGATTGGTACTGTTTCTCGAAAGTGTAGTTGTTATACTTATATTGTTTGCATTACCATTAGTAAAACCAAGTTCTGAAGCACCAAATGACGTCCAATCATTTAATCCATATCGTTGATAGGTAAGTGAAGTGCTGAATGAAAAATAATCATCTGGAAATTTAAGTTGTTTACCAAAGGCTATACTTCCACCAGTAGTGGTAAACTTAGGTCTGTCGCTGGTAAATTGAAATGTGGATTGCACATTATGAAATAGACTAACACTCAATGAATTTGGTTTTTTACCCCCCAACCAAGGTTCACTAAATGAGAAGTTATAGCCTTGATACTGAGGACCATTACTCTGAATTCTTAGAGAAAGTCGTTGACCATCACCAGATGGTATAGGATCCCATCCTCCTTTTTTAAATACTTTTCGAGAACTAAAATTATTAAGCGTTAGGCCTAATGTTCCTACAAAACCTCCAAAGCCTCCCCAACCTCCAGATGCTTCTATTTGATCACTTGGCTTTTCAACTACCTTATACTGAATATCCACAGTTCCATTTTGAGGGTTTGGCATGGGGTTGACGTCCAATCCTTCAGGGTCAAAAAAACCTAGCTGAGCAAGTTCTCGCATACTTCTTTGTATATCTGAGCGGCTAAACTTATCCCCTGGACGAGTTCGGATAACACGTAAGGCTACAAAATCACTGGTTTTGTCATTTCCGACTAAACTTACTCGATTAACTGTAGCTTGTTTCCCCTCATAAATTCTCATTTCTAAATCGATACTGTCGTTCTCAACTAAGACCTCAACTGGGTTTACATTGAAAAATAAATATCCATCGTCCATGTACAAACTAGAAATGTCAAATCCATTCTCACTCATGAAAAGCTTACTTTCTAACTTGGATTGATCATATATATCCCCCGCTTTGATACCTAATAAGGTGTCTAAAAGTGAAGTTCTATACTTGGTGTTCCCAACCCATGTTATATTTCTGAAAAAATACTTTTTACCCTCGTTAATTCCAATTTTAACAATAACGCGATCATCAGAAATTTGTTGGATTGAATCGTACATTAAAAAAACATCTCTATAACCTAAGGCACTGTATGCCTGAATAATCCCGGGTTTTGTTTCTTCAAATTCATCCTGAACAAATTTTGAAGTAGCAAAGAAATTAAACTTCTTGTACCTCCGTTTTGGCTTAATAATTTTTCGAAGTTTTTTACTTGATATATTTTCATTGCCAACAAAAACTAAGTCTTGCATTCTTACCTTTTTCCCTTGATCAATTTCAATTTTAAGAATTTGAAAATTAGGTTTTTTAGGATCTGGTACTCTTGAAATTGATGTTTTTACTCCATAGAAGCCCTTTTCATAAAAATATGCTAGAATTTCAAATTTGATTTTATTAATAAGGTCTTCTGTAATTAGTTGATTAGTTTGAAGCGAAATCTCATCTCTGATATTATTGGTTTCTGCTTTTTTAAGTCCCTTTATGGAATATTTAGAAAGGGCAGGACGTTCAACTACAGAAATATGAAGTGAAATGTTTCCATTTTTAACACTATTTAGGCCAATCTCAATATCACTAAATAACGTTCTCTTCCATAATTTACTGATAGCTTGTTTAGTATCATCTCCAGGTATAGTTATAGTTTGACCTACTTTTAAACCTGAAGTTACAAGTATCAGCCCTTTAGGTGTATAAATATTTCCACTAACTGTAATCTGCTCTATTTTATATTGTATAGGTTTTTCAAAATCAACTATAATTTTTGTACTATCGATTAGTTGAGCACTCAGATTTAATGAAACCATCATTACAATAAGTAGTCCTATATTTCTAATCAAACTCATTTTATATAAATTGTTCACTTGTCTTTCCAAATCTTCGTTCTCTCTTTTGATAATCTAATATTGCTTCATGCAAATCTTCTTTGCGATAATCAGGCCATAATACATTTGTAAAATATAATTCACTATAGGCGATTTCCCATAATAAAAAATTGCTTATTCGATATTCACCACTTGTTCTAATCATTAATTCTGGATGGGGATACTTGTGTGTAGTTAATGTATTATTTATTAAGTTTTCATTAACATCTTTCAACGCTATTTTACCGTCAATTGCTCTCTTAACGATATCTCGAGTTGCATTAACAATATCCCACTTTGCACTATAACTCAAAGCTAATATAAGAGTCATTTTAGTATTTTCTTTTGTAAGTTCTATAGCCTCTTTTAACTCATTTCTGCAATCCTCTGGTAAAGTTTTTTTATCACCAATTGCCTCAAGTCGAATACCATTCTTCATTAATGTACTTGTCTCTTTTTTAATAGTTTTTACAAGCAATGCCATTAATGCATTAATTTCCACTTTAGGGCGATTCCAATTTTCTGTACTAAATGCATATAATGTTAGGTATTTAACCCCAAGCTCGGCACAACCCTCAGATACTTCACGAACAGCTTTTACACCATTTTTATGTCCAAATATGCGAAATTTTCCTTTTTCTTTAGCCCATCTTCCATTACCATCCATGATGATTGCTATGTGCTGTGGCAAATGTCCTAAATTAATGTCTTCTTTAGTTTTCATTGAGCTAATAAGGGCATTTAATAGGTGTAAATCTATACGATATTTTAAAAATAGATTGAATAAACCAATCTTTCAGATTAGGATTACCTCTTGTGTCTCCGGGGTTAGCTAGGGGTCTTCCATTTGATGTTAATTCCCAAGATCGATCTACTAACTTATTAATTGATCCATCCGTATTTTCAATATCTGAATATACATCACTTAAATCATCCAAATAATCGGTAAATGTCATTCTCCAAGCTGTTTCAAAACCTAAAATCAAATTATCGGATACTGCGTATTTTATTCCACCACCAAGTGGAATTGCAAATTGAATTAAACTGTAATCTTGATTTTCAGTAGCTAAACTGGATAAGTCATACCACTTTCCATCTAAATAAGCCTCTGGCTTATGCATGAATAATGCTGCCCCAGCGGTGGCATAAAAAGTAAATTTTGTGTGAATATCACGATTACTAAATGGCTGAAAATTAAACTCTAACGCATTTGAAAATTCATAAATATTATTTCTGAAGCTAAGGTTTCTTAGTTGGTGATCATTAAAGTTACTGTCTGATCCTGAGATTTTAATATAGGATATCGTAGGTCTGTAAGACCAGTATTCATTGAAATTATAATTCAAAAAAAAACCTCCTGAAAAATGAGTTTCCTTTGGGGTAAGGTTGTACGCTAAATCGCCGTGGTAATTTGAAGCTCCCAGAGCACCACCAACCTCCCATGACTGAGCATTCGTATTTTTTGTAAACACAATAAATATTCCCAGAAAAATGGACGCAATTAATGACGAGTTGTTGTTTAACACTTTATACAATACGCAAAAATAAACGGGTTGTTACTTATATAGTAAAGAAATAAGTAATATTCATAATTATTATTAGAAAGTTGGACAAGATGGTCTGTTACCGTATATTCTATACATGATCGTTACACCAAAAAATCCATAAGTATCTTTAGCATCTGGATCACCTCTTCGATTATCCAACAGCTCATCATGAAGAACTTCACTTCGATCAGCCATCGCAGCAGACATAGGACCATACTGCCCTACAAGTCTTTGCGGGTCTACATAGGTTTCGCTAACATCATCCATATAGTCAGTAAATGTAAATCGCATACCGTAATCAATACCAACTATCCAGTTATTACTCAATTTAAATTTTAAGCCTGCACCTACTGGAATAGCAACTTGAGTTAAGGCATATCGTTTTCTGTCATTAAACTCTGTAGTTACTTGACCCTCTGTACCTAGTGGTTGTAATTCAACCATTTCTCCATCTCTATTGGCGAGTTCTTCATACACAGCAGGAGTTAGATAGGCTGCCATCTGACCACTTGGATCATAGTTAAATTCTGCTTTTGGATTAAATTTGAAAACACTAAATCCAGAGTAAATATATGGAATTACACCAGATTTTACTCTTCTGTCTAGCGTCCTAAAATTATACTCAAAAGCGCCTGTAAAATCCCATAAATCTGACTCAAAACTAAGATTTCTTCTTTTATTAATATCGTCATTGTACCAGTC
>CAJXBI010000010.1 GCA_913050005.1 uncultured Bacteroidota bacterium | reverse complement strand
AATCAGAAACCCATCAACTTATAGTTGATAGAGAACAAATTATTTTAGAAATAAACACTTTAAACCAGGATGTAATAACAATAAAAAAACAAGGAAGTTATTCATTTGCAAATTATTCAGTGGTGCTCAAAAAGGCTCAAAAATGGACTTACAATCCTAATAACACAGAAGAAATTCTGCAAATTTCTCCAAATCTGTTTCCACTATTTATCAGAAACTGGAAAAAAGGAGATCGTTTTATACCCCTTGGAATGAAAGGTTCAAAATTACTTAGTGATTTTTTCATTGACCAAAAAATCAATGTTTTAGAAAAAAGTAAAATACCTTTGCTATGTTCTGGTGACAAAGTTTTATGGGTGGTCGGTCATCAGATTTCAGATCTAGTTAAAGTTTCTGAAAATAAGAATGTTTATCATGTGTCATACACTAAGGAGTATAAATCCAGCGAAAATTTGTAAGTTTAAATTAAAATAAGATGAAATAATATTTCTATTCTTTAACCATTCATTGACACTAAAAACTCATCATTGTTTTTTGTACCTTTCATATAATTGAGCATAGTATTCATGGCTTCCTCACTGTTCATGTCGGCAAGATGATTTCTCATCACCCACATTTTTTGGAGTACTGCTTTATCAAGTAACAAGTCTTCTCTTCGTGTACTTGAAGAAACGATATCAATGGCTGGATAAATACGCTTATTAGACAGTTTACGATCCAATTGTAATTCCATGTTTCCTGTTCCTTTAAATTCCTCAAAAATTACTTCATCCATTTTGGAGCCAGTCTCTGTTAGCGCTGTTGCAATAATAGTTAGTGAGCCTCCATTTTCTATGTTTCTAGCCGCACCAAAAAATCGTTTTGGTTTTTGTAAAGCGTTAGCATCAACACCCCCAGACAAAATTTTACCGCTTGCTGGTTGCACAGTATTGTAAGCTCTCGCAAGTCTTGTAATAGAATCTAAAAGTATGACCACATCGTGCCCACATTCTGTCAATCTTTTTGCTTTTTCTAAAACAATATTTGCTAACTTAACGTGCTTATCAGCTGGTTCGTCAAAAGTAGACGCGACCACTTCTGCATTTACATTTCTTGCCATATCTGTTACCTCCTCAGGTCGTTCGTCGATTAATAAAATAATCATATAAACCTCTGGATGGTTGTGGGCAATAGCATTAGCTACGTCTTTTAATAAATTAGTCTTACCTGTCTTTGGTTGGGCAACTATCAATCCACGCTGACCTTTTCCAATGGGAGATATAAAATCCATTATTCGTGTAGAATAATTATCAGCCTTATACTCTAAATTGAATTTTTCGTCTGGAAACAATGGTGTCAAATGATGAAAAGCTACCCTGTCTTTAACAAATTCAATTGATCTACCATTAATTGTTAGAATATTAATTAATGCAAAGTATTTTTCACCTTCTTTTGGTGGTCTTATGTTTCCTTTAACTACATCTCCAGTTTTAAGTCCGTTTTGACGAATTTGATTAGGAGCTATATACACATCATCCGGAGAGGGTTGATAGCTATAATCAGCAGATCTTAAAAATCCATATCCGTCCGATATTACTTCTAAAACTCCTTGAGTAGTAACAACACCGTCTAGTTCTAAATAATTAATAAGCTTTGCCTCAGCTTCTCTCTTCTTTCTTTTCTCTTCCTCTATTCTTTTTCTTTCTGCGTCTCGTTGCTCCCTTTCTTTATCGCGAGCTTCATTTCTTTCGGATTTAGGTTGATCACTAGGTCGAGAAGATTTATTGTTTTCTTTATTGTGCACTTCTTTAAGGTTTGAATCAATATTGGAATTATGATTATTTGGAGTAGCATTTTTATCTTTAGCTACACGCTGCCCTCTAGGAGATTTTTTAGATTCAATTTCGGTCGTGCCATAACTATTGTCTCCTTTAGACTCATCTTTAGACCTTTCTTTTGTTTTAGCAGTAGCTTTAGTATCTACTGATTTAAACTTTGACGGGTTAACCGCCTGAAAATCAAGTATCTTATATGCTAAGTCTTGTTTTTTTAACCCCTTATGTGGGATTTCAAATTTTTCTGCAATTTTTCTAAGTTCTGGAAGGAGCATCTCTCCTAGAGAAAGAATATCGTACATACTAATTTATAAATAATTTAATTTACTGTTTTAAAGCCTATTAAAAGAAATTTAATAGAGTTGCCTGAAAAGGCAAAGCAAGAATAGACAAAACTTTATAACTAGACAAATTATATGTCTGTTATTCAGTGGATTTTAAATTTAACCTAAACCAATAGTCTTACAGGCTCTTCGAGTAATTCTTGGAAAGTCTTCAAGAACTTGGCCCCTGTAACT
Organism: uncultured Bacteroidota bacterium; assembly: GCA_913050005.1. Classification (GTDB taxonomy): domain Bacteria; phylum Bacteroidota; class Bacteroidia; order NS11-12g; family UBA9320; genus UBA9320. Next base: position 42,012 of record CAJXBI010000010.1, on the reverse strand, counting down.
CCGTCAACAACTCTATGATCACAACTTAATGTAACTTTCATTACGTGACCTGGCTTCATTTCGCCATTTTCAACAATTACAGTTTCTTTTGAACCACCTATTGCTAGTATACAAGAATCTGGGGGGTTGACAATAGCTGTAAATTCATCAATACCAAACATTCCTAAATTAGATATTGTAAATGTATTTCCCTCCCAATCTTTAGGTTGTAATTCTTTATTTTTTGCCTTACTCGCTAAATCTTTAACTTCTGTTCCAATCTGCGACAATGACTTGCTATCAGCAAATCTCACAACTGGAACTAACAGGCCGTCTTCAACCGCAACTGCAACGCCAATGTGAACATGGTGGTTTATTCTAATTTTATCTACTAACCACGATGAGTTAACGTTGGGGTGTTTCTTTAGAGCTAATGCTGCAGCTTTTACAACTAAGTCATTTACAGATATTTTAGATTCTGAATACTCGTTCATTCGCTTACGTGCATCTATAACTGCTTCCATTCTAATTTCTTTGGTCAAGTAAAAGTGAGGTGCCGTGAACTTACTTTCAGCAAGTCTCTTTGCAATTGTTTTGCGCATCTGTGTAATCGGAACATCTTCATAACTTTCAATGCCCACAGTAACGGCTGCTTGAGTTGATAGTTTAAAATTCTCAATATCTTTTTTGACAATTCTTCCATTATCGCCACTTCCATTAACTTCAGATAGACTAATTCCTTTATCCTCAGCAATTTTTTTAGCAAGAGGAGAAGCAAATATTCGATCTTCATTATCCGAAGAAACTTCAGTTACAACTTGCTTTTCTGTTACAACAGGAGCTGATTTAGGTTCTTCTACTGGAACGCTGGGTTCCTCATGAGTTGCTTCAACAGTTTCCGTTGAATCATAAGTCAACAAATGTTCAAAATCTTCGCCTTTCTTACCAATTATAGCTATTACAGTCTCGACAGGTACAGTCACACCCTCTGCTACATTTAGATGCAAAACTTCCCCTTTTTCAAAATTTTCCAATTCCATGGTTGCTTTGTCGGTCTCAACATCAGCTATCATCTCACTTGATTTAACTGTATCTCCAACTTTTACAAACCAAGATACAATAGTTCCTTCCTCCATTGTATCACTCATTCTTGGTAATTTTATTGCTACTGCCATTTTTTTAGTTTTAAAGCTCCGCAAAACTAAACATACAAGTTTAAATATTGTTGAGAACGACAAATATTCCTTTACTTATTTCTAACATTATATATTTGATTTGTACTACAGATGAGGCAATACGAAGATTTTTTAAGATATGTGCTTGAAAATGGTGCTACAAAAACAGATCGAACAGGCACAGGAACTATTAGTGTACTTGGAGGACAGCTTCGATTTGATCTTTCAAAATCATTTCCGCTAATCACCACTAAAAAAATTCATTGGAAGTCTGTAGTTCATGAACTAATCTGGTTTTTAAAAGGTGATACTAATATCCAATATCTTAAAGATCACAATGTTAAAATTTGGGACGCTTGGGCGGACGAAAATGGTGATTTAGGGCCTGTTTACGGAAAGCAGTGGCGATCTTGGGAAAGTCCAAGTGGCGAAAAAATTGACCAAATTCAAAATGTGTTAGACACTCTAAAAAACAATCCTGATAGCAGGCGAATAATTGTTAATGCATGGAATGTAGGTGAACTTAACGATATGGCTCTTACTCCTTGCCATTGTTTATTCCAATTTTATACGGCTAACGGTAAATTAAGTTGCCAACTTTACCAGCGTAGCGCAGACATGTTCCTTGGTGTTCCGTTCAACATAGCAAGTTATGCATTGTTAACTATTATGATAGCTCAAGAAGTGGGTTTAGCTCCTGGAGAATTTGTACATACATTTGGAGATGCACACATATACAGTAATCATTTTAACCAAGTTAAAGAACAATTAAGTAGAGAGGCTCGAAACTATCCAACAGTGAAAATAACCTCCACTAAAAAATCAATTTTTGATATTGAATTTGACGACATTGAATTAATTGATTACGATCCACATCCAAGAATCAAAGCACCAGTTGCTGTCTAATTGGAGTCAAATAATTTTTGTAAAACTTCAATGGCTGCCTCCGCAATAACTGTACCTGGACCAAAAATAAAATCGACCCCTTGACTTAATAAATATTCATGATCCTGTTCTGGTATTACACCTCCAGCAACAACTACAACATTTTCCATTCCTTGCTCTTTTAGTTCGTTCACCACTTGAGGCATCAATATTTTATGACCTGCCGCTAGTGAAGATACACCAAGTATGTGTACATCATTTTCCATAGCTTGTCTTGCAACTTCTGCCGGTGTTTGAAACAATGGACCTATATCCACGTCAAAACCCAAATCAGCAAATGCCGTTGCTATGATTTTAGCACCTCTATCGTGCCCATCCTGACCCATCTTAGCAACTAAAATTCGTGGCCTTCTTCCCTCTATGGTAGCAAATTCATTTGCTTTTTGTCGAGCTGATATTACACTGTTTTCGTTCTGCACTTCTTTCAAATATACCCCAGAAATCAATCTTTGTTTTGCTTGATACCGACCATAAACTTTTTCAAGCTCATAGGATATTTCTCCTAATGTTGCTCTTGCTAATGCGGCCTCTACGCAAATATCTAGCAAATTTTTATCTGATTTAGCAGCATCTTTTAGCTGCTCCAATATCTTTTTAACAGCTCCTTCGTCTCGTTTGTCCTTCAAAGCATTAAGTCTATTGATTTGATTTGTTCTAACTGCTTCGTTATCTACTTCTAATATTTCAAAATCCGGACTTTCTCTAACTTTAAAGCAATTTATCCCTACAATGTTATCTTTCCCAGAATCAATACTAGCTTGCTTAATAGCAGCACACTCTTCTATTCTCATTTTGGGCAAGCCCTTTTCAATAGCTAAAGTCATGCCTCCTAATTCTTCAATTTCTGTAATGTAATCCCAAGCCTTATTGGCTATTTCAACTGTCTTTTTCTCAACTACAAAACTTCCACCCCAAGGATCGATAGCTTGGATTATTCCAGTTTCCTCTTGAATAATTTTTTGAGTATTTCTTGCAATTTTTGCGCTAAACTCTGTAGGTAATGCTATGGCCTCATCAAAGCTATTTGTATGTAAACTTTGTGTGCCACCAAAAATAGCTGCCATTGCTTCTATGGTTGTTCTTGCAATATTATTGTATGCATCTTGCTCTGTAAGACTCCAGCCACTTGTTTGGCAATGTGTTCTGAGGGCCATTGACTTTTCATTCTGGGGATTAAATTTTTTTATCAACTTAGCCCATAACAATCTTCCTGCTCTCAGCTTGGCGATTTCCTCATAAAAATTCATTCCTATACCCCAAAAAAAAGATAGTCTTGGTGCAAAATCGTCAATAGATAATCCCGCATTGATACCCGTTCTTACATATTCTAATCCATCTGATATTGTATATGCTAATTCCAATTCTGGACTAGCACCTGCCTCTTGCAGGTGATACCCACTGATGCTAATGCAATTGAATTTTGGCATGTTATTAGACGCATACTTGAATATATCCGAAATTATTCTCATGCTTGGTTTGGGTGGGTAGATGTATGTGTTTCTAACCATAAACTCTTTCAAAATATCATTTTGAATAGTTCCAGTTAGTTTTTTTTGGCTTACACCTTGCTCTTTTGCAGCTGCTATGTAAAATGCCATTATAGGAAGAACCGCTCCGTTCATTGTCATACTTACAGAAATATCTCCTAAAGGGATTTGATCGAAAAGGAGTTTCATATCCTCAATACTGTCAATTGCCACTCCAGCCATTCCTACATCGCCTTCAACCCTAGGATGATCACTATCATACCCTCGATGAGTTGGTAGGTCAAAAGCAACTGAAAGTCCTTTTTGACCTGCTGCTAAATTATTCCTGTAAAATGAGTTACTTTTTTCTGCTGTACTAAATCCCGCATATTGACGGATTGTCCACGGACGTATTGTGTACATGGTAGAATACGGACCACGTAAAAAAGGAGCTATCCCGGAGGCAAAAGAAAAACATTTATCAGTTTTGGCTATTTGGGCATTGTGGGTTTTTTCTGAAATTTCTAAAAAATATTTGTGTGTTAACGACTCAAAAAACCAGCTTCCACTAACTGCATCCTTGATTTTATCAAAATAGCTTTCATGTTTTAAAATGAGTAGAATATTCTTTGCTAATCGTTGACTTTTTATGGATTTGCTACCATCAAAAGGTAATATACATATGTGATTTACCCCACCAATTATAGCAGATGTGGCAGCAATCGTTTGTCTTACAAGGTTATTGTATTTAAAGTCGTCATTAGCGGGGGGAATAATTACATTGAGCTCAAGCTTAGGATAGGCCACTTTTAATGCTCTAATCCTAGCTATATTTTCATAAAAATCAGTTCCTATTATATACCTAACCTTACTTTCCTCAATTTTTAACATCGAGTCTAGTGATAGTTTACCCATATCAACCCCTAGCTCATCTAAATTAGTTATTGTAAAATCAACTCCTTCTTCTTGATTAGAACCATCAGATAAATGTGCTATTTTCCAATCACCTAGTTGGATTTTGAATTTTTTCTCTGAGTTTTCAAAACTGGAATATGAACTTACTTTAATTCCGTCTGAAGATATATAGTACAAATCTTGTAGTGATTTGCCTTTAAGATCGTGAATGGCTTTCTTTTCCCATTCGTCCAAACCTATTTCAGAAAATTCATCGAATGACAAGTTTTTGTCCATGTACATTTCAGCAAATTTAACCTTAGACTTTAACTTAATGAGATAGACTATTATAAATTTGTATATATGTATAGCCACATTATATCGGAAAAACAAGGAATTGTTCAGCTCATAACTATTGACAGAGAAAATAAATTAAATGCACTTAACATAAAGCTCATCCAAGAAATAGGAATAGAAATCGATCGCCTCAATAAAGAACAAAGTGTAAGGGGAATCATTATAACAGGCAAAGGAAACAAAGCCTTTGCTGCTGGTGCAGATATTGCAGAATTTTCAAATTTCAGTGCCAAAGAAGCTAAAGAAATGAGCACTAATGGAGGCATTGTATTCAATAAGATTGAACAAAGTTCCATTCCGGTGATTGCAGCCGTTAACGGATTTGCTTTAGGTGGTGGATGCGAGTTAAGTATGGCATGTCACGTCAGAGTTGCCAGTGAAAATGCAAAATTTGGTCAACCAGAAGTTAATCTTGGACTACCTCCAGGATATGGCGGCACACAAAGATTGTCACAAATAATTGGAAAAGGACGTGCTCTCGACATGTTGATTTCTGCTAAAACAATTGATGCAAAAACAGCTTTGAGCTATGGACTAGTAAGTCAGGTGGTTGCGATAGAAGAATTGATGAATACGTGTATTCGGTATGTTCATAATTTAGCTCACAAATCGCCTATTGCTATCTACACTGTAATCAAATGCGTTAATACTGTGAATTTGGATAATGAAGGTTTTGATTTTGAAATTAACCGATTTTCTGAATGCTTTGAATTAACCGATTTTAAAGAGGGCACTCAGGCATTCATCGAAAAAAGAAAACCAAGCTTTTAAAACCTTTAGCATTAAACCTAATTTGGCATTCTATTTGCACAAATGATTCTTAACATTACATTTGAAAAATTATAAATTCACAAACATGAAAAATTTAATCATTCTATCGATTATTGTTTTGGGGCTAAACTATGCAGGATACGCTCAAACTGAAAAAGTAACTTTGTCAACTGAAGCTCAACCTAAAATAAGCTTAGAAAAAAAATCACACGATTTTGGAACTATAGAAGAGGGAGTTCAGGCAACCGTTACATTCACATTCAAAAATACTGGTAATGCACCTTTAATTTTAAATAGTGTCAAGGCGTCTTGTGGTTGTACAACACCTAAATGGACTAAAGAGCCAATAGCCCCAGGAACAGAGGGACGAGTAACAGCTATATACAACTCCAAAGGACGTCCGGGGATTTTTACTAAAACTATTACTATAAAACATAATGGTGTTGGCGGAACAGAGTTTTTAACAATAAGAGGTAATGTAAACAGAGCTCCAACTCCTGTTCCTCCTACAGTTGTTGCCCCTTAATAACCTATATATTTTATTTGAGCCCTTGTGTATTTCACAAGGGCTTTTTTTATGCCGTTATTTTATCAAGCTTTCCAAACCAACCTGTAATGCCACCTGTATGAATAGCCAAGATATTTTGACCTTGTTTGATTTCTCCGTTCTCTAATAATTTTTTAATTGCAAACATCATTTTACCATTATATACAGGGTCTAAAATAACACCTGTTTGTTTCATAAAATCTTGAATAAATGCAACTAAACTGTCATTTGTTTTTGCATATCCGCCAAAATGAAATTGGTCATAAACATTGATTCCAGATATTCCATATAAATTTTTAATCTCATTGGTAATATAGTTTTCACCTTTGAGAACTTGTATGCCATTAAGTTGAATTTTATGGTTTTTAGCGTTTAAATAATTGGCCATTCCAGCTATTGTTGTACCTGTTCCGCAAGGCACAAAAATTTGATCAATATTGGATAAATCAACCTCACTTAATATTTTTTCACAACCTTTTGTTCCGTCGCTACAAGCTCCTCCTTCAGGAATAAATAGTGTTCGGTCAAAAACACCTGACTTTCTATTTGACTTTTGATAGTTTTCACGCGAGAGAAAAGATAGATCCATGCCATACATTTTACACATTTTTAAGACCGCATTGAGTGCCTTAGGAGCCTCCCCGCGAACAAAAGCTTTGCATTTAATTTTAAGAATTGAACAAACTGCAGCCACTGCTAACAGGTGGTTTGAATATGCTCCACCAAAGGTGATTAAACTGTCGTAATCAGAGCTCATGTTTTTTGCTAAAATTCCTGACAGTTTTCTCCATTTGTTACCCGATATGATAGGGTGAATTAAATCATCCCTCTTTAGTAATATGTTTGAATTATGCTCACTAATCCAATTTGTATAAATTTCTGAAACTGGGCTTGGTATAGTTAGGTTGCCTTTCAATTTTTTGATGATTTAATAATAGTCCATGCTAACTCAGCCTCAAACCCTTTACTAATTGCAAACTGAACTGCTTTGTAGCTTTTTTGATAATCTTTAATATCTGATTGTTTTGCTATTTTTTTAGTCAAAATTTCTTCTAAAACACTGTGGTATTTTATGTCGCTTATTTCTGCTAAACCTTTTTTGATACAGTAGTCCGATATCTTCCTTCTCTTAAGTTCTTGTGTAATTTTAATCCTGCCCCATTTCTTGTAGTTAAACTTACCACGAACAAAAGCTTTTGTAAATCGCTCTTCATTTATGAAATCCTCCTGAATTAGTTCGAAAATTATTTCTTCTACATCGTTGGGTAACAAACCAAATAAGAATAATTTGTCCCGAACTTCTTGATGACAACGCTCTTGATAAGCACAAAATTTTGCAATTTTTACCTTTGCTTCCTTTGGTGTATATTGCTGATTAAGTCTTGCCATAAAATGAAGCTGCTAAATTAGCTACAATAACACTTACTTTTGCATACAGCTTGTATTCTTTAAACGAAATAGCAAAAATAGTGAACGGAAAAGTCTATGGGGACGGTTCCATTGTTGTCCAGCATTTATACACAGACACGCGAAAAATTCAAGAAAAAGAAAACGCCCTGTTTTTCGCAATCAATACCAATAAAGACGATGGTCATAATTATATTTCTTTAGCAAAAAATTTAAGAATATATGCCTTTGTTGTAACACAAAAACCTAAAATTGATTGCTCTTATATATTAGTTAAGGATAGCCTTAAAGCTTTACAATTATTAACTAAAAAACATAGGGAGAAATTTCAGATACCAATAATTGGTATTACGGGGAGTAATGGCAAAACAATTGTTAAAGAATGGGTGTCATACCTGATTAAAGATTCTCACTTTGTTAGCAAAAATCCTAAAAGTTACAATTCACAGATAGGGGTTCCTTTGTCTGTTTGGCAGCTAAGGGATGTGCATACGGTTGGGGTATTCGAGGCGGGCATTTCAAAATACAATGAAATGGCTAATTTAAATAATATCATTCAACCCAATATCGGTGTGTTTACATATATCGGAGATGCTCATGGTAATAATTTTAAATCTCGACGTGATAAACTTTTAGAAAAAATAATGCTTTTTAAAACATGTGAAGTTGTTATCTGCTCTAACACTCAAAAAGAAGTAGTTGACGAAATACGCAAAGCTCATTTGAAAACATTTACATGGGGCTTTGATAAATCTTCTAACGTAATATTTAAAAAAAATAATACGGAAAACTATACAGTTCAATATCTAGATGAAGAAGTACTCTTATCAACAACTTTTTCTGATAAAGCATCTCTTCACAACGCATTTACCTCAATTTCAACGGCACTCTATTTAGGAGAAAGTCTAGAAAATATTTCAAGTCTGGTCCGAACACTTCCAGTTGTTGATATGAGGCTTCAACAAGTAAGAGGTATTCACAATGCTCAATTAGTTTTAGACTATTACAATGTTGATTATCGATCAATTGTTATGGCTATTGATTTTTTAAACCAACAAAAAATTGAAAATCAGAAATGCTCAATTATACTATCTGATATTTTAGAGAGCAATTACAGAGGAAAAAACCTCTATAAAAAGATTAGCGCATTACTTGAAAACAATAAAATAGTTGAATTTATTGGCATTGGAGAACACCTAAAAGACAACAAAAAATACTTCACTGTAAAATCTTTTTTTTATAAAAGCACAGAAGACTTTTTGGAAAGGCACCCCATGCATCAATTTAAAAATCAAATGGTATTAATAAAAGGTGCCAGAAAATTTAAATTTGAGTTGATCGCTGAACGACTAAAATTAAAAACCCACCAAACAGCATTGCACGTCAACTTAACAAGATTACAACATAATGTTAATCTTATTAAAAATAAAATTGGTAGCGAAACAAAACTAATGGTTATGGTAAAAGCACTTGCTTACGGAAGTGGTGGGTATCAAGTTGCGAAACTTTTAGAATATAATAATGTGGACTTTTTGGGAGTGGCTTATACTGACGAAGCCACAAAGCTCAAGAAAAAAGGTATTACCACTCCAATTATGGTTTTAAATCCTGATTTAACAGACTTATCGCCCTATACTGAAACTAATATTCAACCCGTCATTTATAATTTATCTTCCCTTGAAAAAGTCCAAAATCACAATATTAGTATTCATTTAGAATTTGACACAGGTATGCATCGACTGGGTTTTGAAAAAAACAACCTTGATCAAATTCTAGCAATCATTAACTGTAAACCTAATATTAATGTAGTTTCAATTTTTAGCCACTTAGCAGGTGCCGATAATCCATCGCTTGATGAACACACACACAAACAAATCAAAGATTTTAATGGTATTTGTCTTGAATTTGAAGAAAGATCCAAATTAAAACCTATCAAACATTTGGCTAACTCTGCTGGCATAGAACGTTTTCAAGAAGCTAAAATGAATATGGTACGTTTAGGAATTGGTCTTTATGGTGTTTCACCGTCTAAAAGTAATCCTGGGCTGTTGCCAGTAAGTAGTTTCAAATCATATATATCTCAAATTCGTAATATCCCAGCTGGTGAAGGTGTAGGATACGGATATATGGAAAAGGCAGATTACCCAAGAAAAATAGCTATTGTAGCTGTTGGTTATGCCGATGGATACTCCCGTGCATTTGGTTGTGGTGTGGGTTCATTATTGATCAACGGTCGGCTGGCCAAAGTAGTAGGCAACGTGTGTATGGATATGACCATGTGTGATGTAACATCGATTTCTTGTAGCGAAGAAGAGGAGGTTGTTATTTTTGGAGATAATCCAAAAGTAGAAGAACTTTCGCAGCAAATAAACACTATACCTTATGAGATTTTAACCAACGTTAGCGAACGCGTTAACCGAATATTTTTCCAAGAATGACAAAAGAGGAATTAATAAATGGAATTAAAAAGGGGGATCCAAGGTCCTTGAGCAAGGCTATTACTTTCGCAGAGAGTTCAATAGAATTAAAACAAGAAATAGCCCTTCAAATTATTGAACACTTTGGACCAAAAGAGGACACCCTTCGAATAGGTATAACAGGTGCTCCTGGTGTGGGTAAAAGTACTTTTATTGAATCCGTTGGTGTCAGTCTCCTAGACGATCCTGCAAAAAAAGTTGCTGTTTTAAGCATAGACCCAAGTAGCGAAATATCACACGGAAGTATTCTTGGCGATAAAACTAGAATGAATAAACTAAGTTCCATGAGTTCTGCTTATATCCGACCTAGTTCATCTGGAAATAATTTGGGTGGTGTTTCAAAAAATACGCGCTTGGCAATCTTATTATGTGAAGCTGCTGGATATAACACCATACTTATTGAGAGTGTTGGGGTTGGTCAAAACGAAACAGAAATAGCTAAATTATCAGATTTATTTGTATTGTTAATTAGCCCTGGTGGTGGAGACGAACTTCAAGGAATAAAAAGAGGAATAATGGAGGTTGCCGATATTGTAGTAGTTAATAAGGCTGACGGAAACAACAAGAACCAAGCAACAATTACAGCCAAAGAATACAGCATGGCGCTTCATCTAAAACCCAAGAACAAAAATAACTGGGTACCAAAAGTTATCGTTGCCTCTGCTCAAGAAAAACAAGGTGTTCAACCATTCATAGAAAAATGTACAGATTTTAACAATCATATTAAAAATAGATGGAAACTTGAACAACGAAAACAACAAATGAAATATTGGGCTAAAAAAAACATCGAATATTTGTTATTGTCCAAAATCAATAAATATAATGATACTATTGATTCAGGTGTTGAAAATGGTATTCTTCCTGAAAGGATAGCTAGAAATATTTTAGAATGATTCCCAATTAACAAGAGTAATTATTTAGTTAAAATATTAATGATCTAGCTCTAAATTTGCATATAAATATTATTTAAATATCATGATTATTGGCGTACCAAAAGAAATTAAGAACAATGAAAACAGAATAGCACTTACACCTGGCGGAGCATTAGAGCTTACGAAGAGGGGACATGAAGTTTATATTCAAAAAGATGGTGGTCTGGGAAGTGGTTTCAGCAACCAAATGTATAAGGACTGTGGTGCAAAAATTTTAGACACCATTGAAGACATATATCAAATAGCTGAAATGATTATGAAAGTAAAAGAGCCCATAGAACAAGAATACGCTCTAATAAAAAAAGACCAACTGGTATTTACATATTTTCATTTTGCAAGCTATGAGCCGCTTACTCATGCTATGATTGATAGTGGTTCTGTTTGTCTTGCATACGAAACTGTTGAAGCTTTAGATAAAAGTTTACCACTACTTGTTCCAATGAGTGAAGTTGCCGGTAGAATGGCCATTCAAGAAGGAGCTAAATATCTTGAAAAACCCGTAAAGGGGAAGGGAGTATTATTGGGTGGTGTTCCTGGAGTTTCCCCGGGAAAAGTTCTTGTAATTGGTGGAGGTATTGTCGGTACTCAGGCAGCTAAAATGGCTGCTGGACTAGGTGCACAAGTTACTATTCTAGATGTCAGCCTAGCTCGCTTAAGATACCTTAATGATGTTATGCCCGCAAACGTGGTCACCCGATTTTCAAACGAAATGAATATTCGAGAAATAATTCCCCAAATGGATCTAATCGTTGGTGCTGTTCTAATACCTGGAGCAAAAGCTCCTAACTTAATAACTAGAGATATGCTAAAAGATATGCATCCAGGGACTGTTTTAGTGGATGTAGCCGTGGATCAGGGAGGGTGTATAGAAACATGTAAACCAACAACGCATGAAGATCCAACTTTTATTATTGACGACATTGTTCACTACTGCGTTGCAAATATGCCTGGAGCTGTTCCATACACATCAACTGTAGCTCTCACTAATGCAACACTGCCCTACGCAATTCAACTTGCAGAAAAAGGATGGAAACAAGCTTGTAACGAAAATCGTGAACTTAAGCTCGGCCTCAATATAATAAATGGTAAAGTGTGTTATAAAGCTGTCTCTGAAGCATTCAGCCTCGAATATACTCCTGTTAATGATTTTTTAAATTAGTGGCAGTTGATCTAAATTATAGAATTTACCCTAATCTAGATTCGGCAAAGCATCTATTTATCTATCATGGACTATTTGGTATGTCAGATAACTGGCACCAATTGGCCAACAAACTTTCAGAGCACTTTACCACAATTACTGTAGATCAACGTAATCATGGAAAAAGTCCACACACACCTGAAATGTCATATAAAGCTATGGCTGAAGACGTATCGGTGTTAATGGAAAACCTCAATATCAAACAAGCATACCATGTTGGGCATTCAATGGGCGGAAAAATGGTTATGAAATTTGTGGATTTGTATCCAGAAAAAGTTTTGAAACTAATTATTGTTGATATTGCACCAAAAGCATACGCCCCAAGTCACATAAACTACTTCAATGCTTTTAAGTCGCTAGATTTTCCCTCATTCAAAACTAGAAAAGATGCAGATTTAGTCTTATCTGAATTAGAGGAAAATATCGGAATACGACAGTTTTTATTAAAAAATTTGAATAAAGAAAAACAAGGCTATTCGCTTAAAATAAATGTAACTGCTATTGAAGAATTTTATCCTGAAATGATTGGGTCTATAAAATTTGGGCATGCAATTACAAATCCCACCCTTTTTATCTATGGTGGTCTTTCAAATTATATCAACGAAAATGACTTTACAGATATTAAAACTATTTTTAAAAATGTAGAGTTTAATAAAATAGCAGAGGCAGGTCATTGGATTCACGCTGAAAAGCCAAAAGAAACACTAAAAATTATCACAAGTTTTTTCCACTAGAATTAATTAATATTGCTAGTATTAGAAAGTGAAAAACTTATTCTCAATAGTTTTATTGTTTATTGGATTTTCGATTCAGGCACAGACTACCATTATCGGAAGGGTTATTGATGCGGGTTCGGGCGAACCCCTTCCGTATGTTGCTATCCGTGGCGTCGGAGTTAAAGTTGGAGCCGTAACTGATTTTGATGGCTACTATAAAATAACAACAGAGCTTAGGGTGGATACTTTAATCTCATCATATATGGGTTATCAACCCGTCGAAAAAAAAGTACCTCAAGTAGGATCTCAAACTATCAACTTTAGCTTAAGTGAACAAGCTAGCTCTTTACAAGAATTTGTAGTAAGGCCCGGTGGAATAAATCCAGCCCTTGTGATAATGAAGCGTGCTCAAAAAAGAAAGAAAAAATATAATTCCGAAAAAATAGAATTTTATCAATACCAATCCTACAGCAAAGTTCAACTAGCTGTTGATAATGTGACTGAAAAATTTAAAAAACGGAAAATTTTTTCAGTCATGGAGCCCTTGTTTGACTCCATTTCAAGTTTTAGCGACACCTCTACAAAAAGAGTTCTTCCTGTTTTTATATCCGAAACCATTAGCGATTATTACTTCAGAAAATTTCCCAGAAGAACAAAAGAAGTAATTAATGCAACTAAAATTCAAGGTGTAGGTGTGGGTGACGAAAGTTATGTATCACAAATACTAGGGTCTACCTTTCAACAGTATAATTTTTACGAAAACAACTTGTATATCCTTGATAAAGACTTTATTTCTCCATTAAGTATTACTGCTAATTCATACTACTACTTTACACTAAAAGACAGTGTAATTATAGACGGAAAGCCCTGTTATCAAATTAGGGTTGACCCTAAAAACCCCATTGATCTTGTATTTAGTGGAACAATCTGGATTGAAACAAATTCATATGCACTAAAACAAGTCAATTTAGAAATTACTGACAAGGCTAATATTAATTTCATTGAAAAATTAAAAATTCAACAGGAGTTTACAGAAGTTGAGCCAACGTATTGGCTACCTAAAAAAACACGAGTTCTTGTTGATATAGCCGAACTTACAGATAACACCCTTGGAATGATAGGGCTGTATTACAATTCTGCAAAAAATATTTCAGTTAATAACGTTCATGAACTTCCTTTTTATGATGAAAAAATCGCTGTAAATGACAACTCCTTTGAACGATCTGATAAATATTGGGATACTACTCGTCACGAACGAATATCTGTTAATGATAAAAAAGTTTATCTCATGGTTGACTCTCTAAAAAACCAACCACTAATAAAGTCATACATAGATATTGTTGAAATAGCTGTTGAAGGACATATACCAAAAGACAAAATCGAAATAGGGCCTTGGTACTATTTACTTGGATATAATGCTCTTGAGGGTGTACGAACAAGAATAGGTTTTCGAACCTCGCCAAATTTTCATAAAGATTTTCAATTTCGGTGCTATGGAGCATACGGTTTAGGGGACAAAAAGTTTAAATACGGCCTATTCTCTGATTATGTATTTAATCGCACCAAATGGAGTAAAGTTGGTGCATCTTTTAAAGAAGACGTAGAATTAATAGGGCTTACAGACGAAAATAACGGTACATCTGCAATTTACGATGCTTTTGCCATGTTTGGAACTAATCAGCTAAATCGAAGTTTTACAAAAAGCTTTTGGCTTGAAAAAGAACTGACAAAAGGGTACACACAACTAATAGATTTTAAACACAAAACTTTCGAGTTTGAACCTGTAGAAGGGTTTGAGTTTGGATATTACGGTACCCCGAATGATTCGTCATCCATAAAATCAAACTTTGAAATCACATCCGTTCGATTAAAAGGAAGGCTTTCACATAAAGAACAGTTTATCTATAGGAGAAATAATCGTTACAGTTTAGGTAATCTAAAAGCACCTGTTTTATCCATAGACTTCACACATAGCTTTAATAACATACTTGGTGGTGATTTTAAGTTTGATAAGGTGGGCTTGGAATTATGGCAATTTAATAGCTTGGGGAATTTTGGAACATTTGAATACACTTTAAAAGCTTACCGAACTTTTGGAGAAGCACCATACCCATCTTTGTTCATAATGCGAGGAAATGAGTCTTTTTTTAGCAACAGACAATCCTACAATCTTATGGATTTCTTTGAATTTGCTGCAGATCAATATATTTCTTTTGATTACGAACATCAATTTAACGGTTTGATTATGAACAGAATGCCATTGGCCAAAAAACTAAAATGGCGTAGTTTCGTCAACGCAAAAGGAGTTTATGGTTCAATGAGTGAAAAAAACCAAGCGCTTATTCCTTTGGATGATGGCAATATAACGAGTCCAAATTTTTTTGTGGACCAAAAACCATATTTAGAACTTGGCTACGGTATTGAAAATATATTTAGATTTATTCGTGTTGATTTTATTCACAGATTAACATATTTGCAAGATCACCTAAATACCAGGGCTTTTGGTTTGAAATTTAATGCTGTGCTGCGATTTTAAAACTGACTCTAGCTATCTCTTTTTCTAGAAAAAAATGTCTTCATTAGTTGTACACTTTCTTCCTCTAAAACACATGAGTTTAATTCTAAATTTGAAGATTTTGTGACAAAATTTGAAAACCCATGGTTTGGCTCTAAACAACCCAAAACTATGTTTTTAATTCTAGCATTTTTTATAGCTCCATAGCACATTAAACATGGCTCAACGGTTACATAAATAGAGCAATCTTTAAGATACTTACTATTTAAAAAAGAACTTGCTGCCGTAATTGCAAGCATTTCAGCATGGGCTGTTGGGTCGTTTAATTTTTCAACTTGATTGAAACCTTTGCCTATAATTTGATTGTTGGCAACCACAATAGCGCCAATCGGGACTTCATCTGCTGCAAACGCCAACTCTGCCTGACCAATAGCCTTTTTCATGAAAAATTCTTGAGTCAACTCCATGGCTTAAATTACTCGAAATCCATTATTGAATTGTACAACATCTCTCCAACAAATCTAGCTCCTTTATAAGTAAAGTGGGTATAATCTTTCTGTGCAAGATCATCACTAACCCAGGCAGACATTGAATTTTCTCCACCCATAGCCTCATATAAATCCCAAAAACAACAACCATTTTTTAAGGCAGCATTTTTCATTGCATCTCTTATCAATGGAATGTTTTCGTATGAAACAATATCACCTTCTTTATTCTTACTCATATCGCTTGGCCCTACTACAATAATAGCAATCTCTTTGCCAGCCTGCTGAATACTCTTTAATTGTCCTGAAAACCATTTTTCATAATAGTCATAATTACCTCTTACGTCTGGAATAATATTTACGCCAAACTGTAAAATAACAGCTACTACATTCATCATTGAAAGCTGGGCGGAATATCTGTTTCTACCAATTTTAGTGAAGCCCAATCCAGAACTTCCACGCATCGGAAAATTATCAACTGCCACCCCAGTTTCTCCATCTAAAGCAAGGCCATATAGCGTAGGAGAGTTTTTGGAAGCAAAAAATATTTTAAGGTTTTTGCCGCTTCCTACGCTCCATTCTTTTACCCCAAACAATGGCGATTTTAAAATCGTGTGCATATACGACGAGTCGTTCTCAATAATCTTAACTTGAAATGACGTGTCGTTACTAAATAGCAGTTTTGCTTTTGAGTATTTTCTTGATCTTGAATACCCCATATACATTTTATTAACGCTCAAAAATGATTTATCAAACAAATTCTTAGGCTCTATTTCAGCAACAGTTGAAGAACTATCTCCAAGACTGTCTAAAGGGGCAATTATTTGAGTTGGTGTATGAATAGTAAAAGATGCACCACCTAATCCAAATGTGTTTTTTAATGCTGATTTAGAGTAAATTGAATGCTTTATAAAGTCATCACTTTGATCTACTCTAAAGTTTCCCCTTGATGAGGCCGTTGGTTCTAATGGAAGAAGAATACCTGGGCCATAGCCTCCAAATTTTTTTTGAAGCCTGTTTCTCAAATAGTTGGTAATTCTATCTCCCTCTAATTGTGAATCACCATAATGAAGAATACGAACAACCTTTTTGTTGCTCTCTTCCTTTATTTTATTTAAGAGGTTAGCAATTAGATCCTGTTTATCTGTTGGTAAACTAAGCCATTTACTAAACCTTTTTGGAGACGGTTTTCTTTGTTCTTTAACTTTGTTTAAAGTGTCAATTGGAACTACGGGCTGAGTTATTGAGTCGTCTTGAATTGTTTTAACTCCTTCCAAGACCGTTTTTATGTCTACTTCAACCTTTTCTTTTTGGTCCAATAATTCATCAACGGAAACAAAGTTTAAAGTTAAATAATCGTTAACATAAATTCCTTCTTTTGGAAAAAAATAAACAATCAGACCTAGTACTATATTCAAAAAAATAAGCGACAAAAACACTTTCCAAGGTTGCAGGGCTTTTCCTTTCGCTTGATTTTTATTTGTAAGATTCAACACTAATCTTTCCTTATGATATTATTCTTTTGTGCTCGAGTCATTCTGTTTATTCGGCCGTAATACGCCTTTTTAATTGCAGGTTTTTTTATTATCAACCTTTGATTTATTCGAAGGTAGTCCCCTCTGATATTGTTCCATTTTCTGATTTGTGAGACATTGCAATCGTATAAATCTGCTATCCTAATCAGCACATCTCCACTCCTTACCGTATAAATTATGTTAACCGTTCCGCTGTTAGATTTTTCATTAGATTTAGACTTTACAACAGGATAATATCTTGCAGAATCTGCATTACTTTCTGTAAAGAGTGAATCTCGATTTTTATAAAACAAATCCACTTTAGTGGTTGGAATATTTAATTGATTGAGTCGATCAATGTCGGGAATTATCTGTTTTTTATAAATCGGGTTGAGTTGAATTAATTGCTTTACATTAATATTTAGAATACTTGATATCCGAGAAAATGTCACAAATTGATCAATAGGTACGCTTGAAATTTCTTGCTGGTCATTTGAAATGATCTTTAAACTTTTGAAATAATCTACAGCAAAAACTGCTGCTGTGTAGTCAGAATAAACGTGTCTGAATTCTTGTTCAAGGTAAGCGTTAATTTCAAAAAAGTCTTTGGTACTATCGCTACTTAGAATTTTCGCCTTTTGCCACAAAGCATCTCCCGCGCAAAAGATTACCAAAGCTTCTCTCCAGTTCTGATGCCTGTCATATATTTTTTGGATTTCCTTGCAAAAAACTTGAGCTGATTTTAAAACATCAAAACGTTCATCAATATAATTACTTAAAAAAAGACCTTGCCTCTTTGAACTTTGATATGATAAATTGAACCACCCTTTTCTAATTGGGTCTTTGTAACTGTTTTGTTCACAACCAGTCATAGAAATACACGCATATCTTAGCTCAATTGGAACATTATTGTTCTCAAAAATTAACTTAAGCTCGTCATCATACACAAAAAATCTAACTAAACTATTTTTAAACTTTTCGGGCGTGTTAAAGATATAATCATTGATTTTTTGAGCTGTAGGCTCTGAGTATTCAAGAATTACCTCGTTCTGAATTTCTTTTAATTTCAACCCTATACTGTCTAATTGGGCTTGTACCTGTAATATACTAATTATTAAAGCAAGCTTGAAGCCAAATCTAATCACCATAAGTTAAAATTGTATTAGCAATATTTAATAAATCGTTTTCTTGAAAAGATCGACCCATAAGGTGCATTCCAATTGCCAATCCATCAAAAGATGATGTTGGAACTGAAATTGCTGGTAATCCAGCTAATGAGGCTTGTACCGTGAAAATGTCTGCCAAATACATTTGTATGGGGTCTTTAGATTTATCTCCCCCTATATCAAACGCTGTAGTCGGTGCCGTTGGGCACAAGAAAAAGTCATATTCTTCAAGAATTTTGTTGCTCTCTTGCTGAATAATTCTTCTTACACGCTGAGCTTTAGAATAATAAGCGTCGTAAAAATCAGCACTTAATACAAAGGTTCCTGTCATGATTCTACGCTTTACTTCTTCTCCAAACCCCTCGCTCCTTGATTTTTTAAAAGCAGATTCAGTGTCCTCAGAGTGCTTACTCCTTTTTCCATAAAGCATACCACTATATCTTGATAAATTTGACGAAGCTTCTGCAGTAGTCATAACATAGTAACAAGGGACCATGTATTCCAAAAATGGAAATGATACTTCTTCGACCTGGTGACCGTCATTTTTTAAGTTTTCAATCAAATCTAAATATGCTGTTTTCACACTAGACTCTATACCCTCACTTTCTAACGCTTCTTTTGAATAGGCTATTTTGTACTTTTTTGAGGTGTTTAGAATTGTTTTTTGAACTTCTTTCGAGGAAGATGTGGCATCAAGATCATCTTTACCAGCCATAATTTCAAGCAATAATAATGCGTCCTCAACGCTTGAGGTTATTGGACCAATCTGATCAAAACTTGAAGCATATGACAAAAGACCACTTCTAGAAATTCTTCCATATGTGGGTTTAAGACCTATTGTTCCTGTAAAAGAGGCTGGCTGTCTTATGGATCCTCCCGTATCTGATCCTAATGCTGCAAGACACAAGTCTGCTTGAACAGCTACAGCGCTTCCGCCAGAACTTCCGCCAGGAACTTTTTCCTCATTAGCAGCATTTTTAACAGCACCAAAAGCCGAATTCTCATTACTAGCACCCATTGCAAACTCATCACAATTACTTCTTCCTATAATGATAACATCTTCATTTATTAGTCGCTCCAAAGCAGTAGCCGTATAAGTTGATTCAAAATTTTCCAGAATTTTAGAAGAGGCTGAAACGCAATGACCTTTGTAGCATATATTGTCTTTAACAGCTATAAACATCCCAGCTAATTTTCCAGCCGTACCTGCTTTAATTTTTTCATCAACTAAAGCTGCTTGAGCAAGTACTTCTTCTTCAAAAACCTCCAACATTGCATTGAGGTGTTCGTTCTTTTTATTCTGATTTAGATAATATCTAGCTAGGTCAGAACAAGATATTTGGCCTTGGCTAATAAGTGGTTTTATTTGCGCTAAAGAGGTGTACTTTTTGGTAACCATTTACGCTACTTCTCATCCGCTTTATTAGACTCAGAGGATTCTTTCATTCCTTCCTTTAATTGCTCTGAAACATCGTTTTTTGCCTTGTTAAACTCTCTTATCCCTGAACCCAAACCTTTCATTAATTCAGGAATTTTTCTACCTCCAAAAAGTAAAAGAATAGCAAAAATGATTACTACCCATTCCATACCACCCATATTTAAAAACAATACCATAATTTTTATATAAATTGTTGCTAATGCAAACGTACTATAAATTCTTCGAATATTGAGATATGCTTGATAATCCTTAAATTCGTCCTAACACTTAACCTATGAACGTTAAACGACCTTTTAACCTTACAGCGTGGATTGACGAACATCGACACGAACTTAAACCTCCTGTAGGAAACCGCAACCTATACAAGGATGCTGGAGACTACATCGTTATGATAGTTGCAGGACCGAACGCCCGAAAAGATTATCACTACAACGAAACCGAAGAGCTGTTTTATCAACTTGAAGGTGATATAAATGTACGAATACAGGAAAATGGTAAAGCGGTTGATATTCCAGTTAAGGCTGGTGAAATGTTTTTACTTCCAGCTAATGTACCCCATTCCCCTTCTAGAAGTGATGGTAGTATTGGTTTAGTAATTGAATGCAAACGTACCAACAATGAACAAGATGGACTTATGTGGTATTGTGAAAATTGCAACCACAAGCTTCATGAATATAAGTTCCCACTTACTGATATTGAAAAAGACTTTTTGCCAAGATTTAGAGAGTTTTATGCATCTAAAGAGCTAAGAACATGTGATCAATGTGGCACTCAGATGGAAACAGATCCAAGATTTACATAAACCAAAATAAATTTGACAGCATTAATTACTGGTGCATCCAAGGGTATTGGAAAAGAACTTGTTGTTGAGTTTGCCAAGAATAATATTGACGTTATTCTCGTTGCAAGAAGCCAAAATCTTTTGTATGATCTTGCTCGATTTGTAGAAGACCAATATGGTGTAAATGCCTATGTTTATGATTTTGACTTGTCAGAACAGAACTCCGCTGAAGAGCTTTACCGTGCAGTGAATAAAAAAAAACTAACTGTAAATTATTTAGTGAATAACGCTGGGTTTGGTGATTGCGGTGAGTTTGCAGATTCTGATTTTAAAAAACAGTCAGATATGATTAACCTCAACGTTTTAACACTCACCAATCTAACACACCTTTTTGTACAAGATATGAAAAAACGCAAACAAGGAAAAATTTTAAATTTAGCTTCCGTTGCTTCTTTCAAACCAGGACCAACTATGAGTGTTTATTTCGCCACCAAAAATTATGTTCTTAGCTTTTCTGAAGCCATTTATGAAGAGTTAAAACCATACAATATTCAAGTAACTGCTCTATGTCCTGGACCAACAGAAAGCGAATTTGGTAAAGTTGCTGGATTTAAAATGCTAGATGGCTCCAAAAAAAATAGTTTCCCTTCATCAAAAGAAGTTGCACATTTTGGTTTTAAAAAAATGATGAAAGGTAAAGATATAGCAATTCACGGGTTTGTTAACACCGCGCTCACGACACTTACACGATTCGCGCCAAGAAGCATTGTTAGAAAAATAGTCCGTTATAGAATAAAATAAATATTCATCTTTGTCTTGGTGATTATTAAAAATAACATACCCAATATTTTAACGTTAGCCAATCTTTTTTGTGGTTTAATGATTATTAAATGCGCTGCTCTGCTTCAATTTGACGTCGTCATATATTGGGCTATTGCCGCACTTATTTTTGATTTTTTGGATGGTAGTGTTGCGAGAATTTTGAATGTCTCATCAAAAATGGGTAAAGAGCTAGACTCGTTTGCTGATGTGATTAGTTTTGGAGCTGCACCAGCTTTGGTTTTATTTTACTATTGGCAAGATCGCTTTGCAGAGGAATGCTTTTTCTATGCCCCATTTGTAATTGCTCTTTTTTCAGCATATCGACTAGCAAAATTTAATATTACAGACCAAGAAAACGATTATTTTGTAGGGTTACCTACACCCGCTCTTGCTTTGGGGTGTTTTGTTTTGCCTCAAATAGAGAACAGTAGTTTATGGATGAGCTCTACGGTTAATAACAACTATTTCGTTTTATTGTTTTCATTTATTGGCGGACTTTTACTTGTTAGTAATTTTAAGTTTTTTTCGCTAAAATTAGGCTCTGACAATAAAGTACTAAATATTATTCGAATAGCTTATTTGGTTACTGCAATTTTGTTGATAGTGTGGCTACATTTTTTTGGTACTTTTCTTTGTTTACTAGTTTATATCGGGTTTTCTTTGAGCATTCAAAATAGAATTAATTAAAATGAACTACGAAATAACTGTAAACATTATGCCACACGAAGGCTTATTGGACCCTCAAGGAAAAGCTGTTCATCAGGGTTTGAACAAAATTGGCTTAAATCAAATCAAAGATGTGCGTATTGGTAAAAAGATAACCTTACTTGTTGAGGCTTATAATGAGTCTGAAGCTACAAAAATTGCAGAAGAGTCCTGCCAAAAAGTTCTAGTAAACGCCGTTATGGAAACTGCAGAAATAACCGTTAAGGAATTAGTATAAATGTCTGATATTGTTTTTGACCTAATTGACAAAGAGCTTCATCGCCAAAAAACTGGGATAGAGCTAATAGCATCAGAAAACTTCACTTCAGAAAATGTAATGAGGGCCTCTGGAAGTGTATTAACAAATAAATATGCGGAAGGGCTTCCTAACAAACGCTATTACGGAGGTTGTGAAATTATAGACCAAATAGAGCAGCTAGCAATAGACCGAGCAAAAGAATTGTTTGGTGCTGAATGGGTTAATGTGCAGCCACACAGCGGTGCACAAGCAAATGCAGCAGTTATGTTAGCTATTCTAAAAGCTGGAGACCAAATTTTAGGTTTTGATTTGTCGCATGGCGGGCATCTTACCCACGGATCATTAGTTAATTTTTCGGGTAAGCTTTATACACCTGCTTTTTACGGTGTTGAAAAAAACACAGGTAGAATTGATATGGATAAAGTTGAGGCTAAGGCCATAGAGGTTAGGCCAAAGCTTATCATTTGTGGTGCTTCTTCTTATTCTCGGGATTGGGATTATAAACGTTTTCGTGAAATAGCGGATAACATCGGTGCCTTATTGCTCGCTGATATATCCCACCCTTCTGGACTAATTGCAGCAGGCCTTTTAAACAACCCGTTACCACACTGTCATATTGTAACTACCACAACTCATAAAACTCTTCGTGGTCCAAGAGGAGGAATGATAATGATGGGAAAAGATTTTGATAACCCTTGGGGTTTAAAAACTCCTAAAGGAAACATAAAAAAAATGAGCTCCTTGCTCGATGGTGGTGTTTTTCCAGGTACGCAAGGTGGTCCGTTAGAGCACATAATAGCCGCTAAGGCTGTTGCTTATCAAGAGGCCCTTCAACCCGAATTTAAAGCATATGGTGAACAAGTAATGAAAAATGCTCAAGCACTTGCCGGTGCTATGGTTAGCAAAGGTTATCAAATTATATCTGCAGGAACCGATAATCACCTGATGTTAATTGATCTTCGACCAAAAAGCAATAACTTGACAGGTAAGGTTGCCGAAAACACATTAGTAAGGGCAGATATTACCGTTAATAAAAATGCAGTTCCGTTTGAAACTCGCTCTCCATTTGTTACTTCTGGTATTCGTATCGGGACACCTGCTGTAACTACGCGAGGCATGAAAGAACCCGAAATGGTCAAAATTGCAGATTTAATCGATCGTGTATTAACAAACACAGAAGACGACAGTATTATAGGCCAGGTTAGAAAAGAAGTAAACGAATTATCTTTAAGGTTTCCTTTATATCCGTAGATTTAACATTCCATTTATAAATTATATTTATATTGGCGTTCTAAATCAAAAAATTGTCAACCCCAAATAGCAACATAACTAATATCAAGCAGTATTGGAGAAAGGATGTCCTTGCTGGTTTTAGTGTTTCATTGGTAGCTCTCCCGCTATCGCTGGGAATTGCTATTGCTATGAATTTACCTCCAGAAGCCTTGCTTGCAGGTATTTTCGCCGCTATTGTAGGAGGAGTATTTACTTCATTTATCCGAAGTGGAAATGTTTCGATTAATGGTCCATCACCCGCCCTAATTGGAATTGTTGTATCTGGAATGAGTGTATTGGGAGCTTGGGAACATATGTTGGCAGCATTTATTTGTGCTGGTGTTTTACAAGCTATTTTTGGAACATTTAAACTCGGGGGCTTAGCAGACTTTATCCCTTCTTCCGTGGTTCAGGGCATGATGGCCGCTATTGGTGTAATCATTCTTGCTGGACAGATACACCCTGGATTAGGTGTTGAAATTGGTAAAATGAACGACTTTAGTAAGCTAATATCGATACCTAAAAGTATAGCCAATATGAACCCATTAATTGCTGTTATATTTTTTAATAGTTTGTTAATCCTGGCTATACATCCACAGGTTACGAACAGGTTTATAAAATACATTCCTGCACCTATTTGGTTGGTTATATTGGCCATTCCGCTATATATGTTTTTTCAATTTACTACTGGCGGCGAGGCCAATATTTTTGGGAAAAAACATGCGTTAATCCCAATAAAAGACCTTATTTATTTTCCTCTCCCCACTAACTTAAATGTTTCTGAAATCTTCACATTTCCAAGTTTTAGGAAAATTGGAAAACTTAATTTTTGGTTAGTTGTGATTTCTGTTTTCTTGGTTTCTACCATTGAAACTCTTGGCTCTGCAAAAGCTATTGATAATATTGACCCTCTAAAAAGAAAAACAAACTTAAACAAAGACGTAACAGCAATGGGATTGAGTACTATTCTTTCTGGCTTTATTGGTGGCCTGCCTATTATTGCTGTTATAGCAAGGAGTTCCGTAAACATAAACCACGGTGCTATGACTCGCCTATCCAACTTTGTTCACGGAGCACTCATACTGTTGTTTGTTTTTCTACTATCAGATTATATCATGCTTGTTCCTAAGGCTGCTCTTATGGCTATTTTAGTGTTTACGGGATATAGACTAGCGTCTCCAAAGGTTTTTAAAGATGCCGGATTAAAGGGTTACGAACAGTTCTTAATTTTAACAATCACTCTTGTTTCCACCTTAATGACAGACCTTAACAGAGGTATATTGATTGGAATATTGTTTACGTTGGTTATTCATCTTGTAAGGTCTCACTTAACGGCAAAGCTATTTTTTAAGTACTTGTCAAGGCCCAACTTCAACATGACCAGAATAGATGACCACTACCATTTGAAAGTTAAAGGTATCGCTAATTTTGTTAGTATTATAAAGCTTCGGAAATTGCTTGCCGAAATACCCGAAAACGATCAAATCGTTTTTGATTTTTCAAGAACACGATTAATTGATTTTTCAATGCTTGAATTTGTAAGTTCCTGGGGAAAAGACTACCAGAACGATCAAAATGGAAAATATGAAATAGTTGGACTAGACGAACATTTAACCACAGGTTCGCATCCGTATACGATTCACGCTCTTCCGCAGAGCGTTGGAAAGCCCCTATCTAAAAGGCAATCACAGCTTCGAGAATATGCCTTCAAAAACTCATGGAAATTTGAACATGAAATAAATTGGAACACTGACTACTTAAAATCAAACAAGTTTTTTGAAACAAGACCAATCGAATATTTAAAAAACAGAGTAATCGGCAGTTACCAAAATATAATACCTTGGGAAATCGTTGATATTACTTTTGACGAAGGTGCTCTCATGGCTGCGGAAGTTCATAATATGACTATGTTGTCTATACGGTTTAATGAAAACGTTCCAGATTTTGAATTAGATAAAGAACGTATATTCAGTAGGCTACTTGACTTAGCAATAAAAGAAGATATCTCTATAGAAGAGGGGTTTAGTTCCAGATTTTCTGTGAAGGGTGAAAACAAGGATGAGGTTAGGTGGTTTTTTAGCAAAGAATTAAGGGATTTTGTTAATCAAAATGACAAATATCATATTGAAAGTAGCAATAATGTCATATTGGTATTCCGTTACTTCAGGGTTATGAGTGTCACGGAAGTTAAGGAACTAGTTCATTTTGGTGATAAGCTCACCAATCAGTTTCATAAATGCCTAAACAAACCGAAAGAAAATCCATAATTTCTAGTTTTTATTGGTGCAGCTATTGCTTGTAGGTTGTTTAGCCCCAAATAAAAATTGTACTTAATTGTTCTATACTCTAAAGATTCGCTCCAGGTAAATCCTCTAAAATCACCATAGCCTATACTTGTTCTTGTTCTTAACTGTCTGTTATGCGTATAAATTAGGGCTGTTTCAAGATATGTTCCAAATTTGCCCTGAGAAAGCGACTCAACAGAAGACGCCAAAGTGGCTCTTGGGTTTAATTTGTGCATCCATTGAAGCTTCATTTTGATAGGTAGAAAAGCCTGGTTTTGGGTTGTCTTATTTCGATTAATTGTTTCTGTAAAAGCTGAATCAAGATAGCTGACTACTGAGGTCTCTGCGTTAAAGATATCAATGGAAACGCCATTAAAATTAAAAGAAGTGTCTATTTGTGTTTCTTGATTGTCAAACAAATAAAAACCATTCACGTCATCAGCTTCAAAGGATATGGTGTTCAAATCGTTAACGCGATAATCTAAACAGATGTCGGCAGACAAGCCCACTCCTTGAATTCCAGATTTTGCTTCATTGATTGACGTATTTTTAAACGTTGCTTCTAAGTAAGATCCGTCCGAAGCAGTATAAAGCTGAATTTCACTAGCCTCTATTTGACTGAGGTTATTGAGAGTTGATAACCCTAATGCACTTTTAATACTAAGGTTTTTACTTCTATATATGTCAAAACCATAACCTGCCGAAAATATATTTGCTTGAAAATAATTTAATCCCCTTGTACTCACTTTTTTATCCCTAAAGGGGCTATTTCCAAAAAAGAGTAGTTCAGAAAAGTCTTTATCAGAGCTAAAAGCCAAAAGGCTTTTGTTTCGAATAAAAAAATATGTGTTAGAGTCTTTCTGGTATTCTAGCCCCCATTTGTTTGATGCAAACAGGTTAGTTTTTAATTGATTCCCATCTAAAAAGGCAGACTTGCCTTGTTCTGAAAAAGTTGGATGAATTAATACGTCTGTAAACATTTTTGTGTTCAGAGAATTTGAACCCACAAAGGCTAAGCCCTCAACTTTAACACCTTTATTTTTAAACTCCAAATCAGTTTCGTTTACAAAAACGAAACTGTCATTTTGAGCCTGTACCAGAGAATAAAATAAAAATGGTATGAAGGGCAAAAAACTATAAGCTATTTTCATAAATAAAGTCTGTAATCAAATTGGCCTTTATGGTGTAGTCAGAAAACATCCGATGTCTTTTTGCGTCTTCTGTATTTAGAACCACTGACAAATCAACGCTACTTATGTTTAGTAGTTGATTTGCTTGACCTTTTGTTATCGTTGCTATCAATTCACTTTCCGTAGGTGTTATTGTTTTACCTGTTTGTGGGTCTATTTCTGCCGCGGTCATTTCGTAATTTTCGCCGTTAAATAGTGTGAAAACCTCTGCCCCTGTTTCATCTTTAAAAACCATTTTTATTTGACCGTTAATGGGAAAATCATTAATTAACTTTAAAATAAGCTGTCCACCTTTAATGTTCGCTACTTTATCCTCACTAAAAAAATCAACCCGTTGGTTGGAAGAAACGGTTAAGTTGTCTAAACCGAACTTAAGTGGCATTTCAAACCTTATATTTACAAGTAGTTCACTTATGTCAAAAGCGAAATCATCTTGATTGATTGTTCCGTTGGGCCTAACCGTTGCTTCAATTTCTGGCATAAGCTTGTTGGGCATAAGCTCCAAAAATTGTTTTAGATTAGAGTTTGACTTGTCTAATTTAATGTCATATTCATATGCCACCAAGGGAGGGTTGTTAACAGCTTTTTCTAATAAAATTGGATTTAATAATCCTGGTGAAACTAGCTTTAAGCTCTTTCCGTTTCTGGTGTTTTGTCCTTTAATCTCTTTTATATTTAATAGTGTCTCAATTCCAAAACTATTGTAAAAATTTATGTTCATTGTGGCGTCCTCCAAGTTTAAGTCTCCGCTAATGTTATCGAAAAGCTTTAAGCCCAAAGTGTCGCTGGTTGTTAGTTCGTGTTTGCCTGGATCTCCAATTATCAGCTCAGGAACTAAGTCTATCAAACCTAGCTCGACTCTTATTTTATCTTCTAAAGAAAGCGTTCTAAGTATGCCAGAGTATTCGATTCTTGCAATAAGCTCAGTGTATACGTGATTAAATACTGGTGCTTCAAGGTTGCTTTTGCCCCAAAAATATATGGTATAGCCACCTATTGGGAATAGTTCTTCTACAAAAACCTTTTCCCCTTTTTTGGCAGGCGGGACTTTCCATTCTTTTCTAATAGGGGTTCCGGGCTCTCCCTCTTTAAAACTATTAGGAATACCATAATTTAAAATAATAGCCTCCTCAACCGAAGACTCTACTTTTAATTTAATAAAGCCTGACTTTAATTTAACTTGGGTAAACTCTGCACCGCCAAAATAATACTCAATTTCATCATTTTTATCTATAAGGTTTTGGGCTGGGAAAACAGCCGTAGCTGATCTAGGTTTCAAATCACGAACCGATATTTCTGTGCGAATACCTTTATAAACGTTGACCAAAACTTGTCCATTACTTTCTGAGGTTTTCACTCGCTTAACGATTAGCTCAAGTACTCCATTTACTTTTTTATCTGCTAAAGAAAAAGAGTCTGTATAGCCACTGTTTGGTTGAAGGTTATTAAATACGCCAGCTACTACAACGCTTTTGTCGTCATTGTTTCTTAACTCGAACTCCAAAACCTCTGCAACAACAGGCAAATCATTATAAATTGAAATATCTATATACCCAGATACGAAAGTTGCTGTTGTAAAAAACTCTTCTGTTACGTCAATTACCGTTCCTTCATTAGTCTGAATGTCTTGAGCAGGGAAAGTTGTAGTTTGGTTGTGAAACAAAGCACTTGCTGGGTAAAGCTCTAAAAGTGTAAGTGTGTCTATAAACGACCGGTCATCTATCGATAAGCTAGATAAGTTAACTTCACTAACTTCTACAGTGTCTGGTATTTGCACAATATCACTAACACTACCAACGCCATACGATGCTTCATAGACAATATCTAAAGAATTGTCGGAGTTTGTTCTAGATAACGAATCTGGTAAAATATCCCCGAGGTTAAGTTCCATTTCAAAAACCGGAGTAAGCCAATTGCTTTCTGAAGTAAATTTTTCTTTTCTGCAAGAACCCAAGAATATCAACGTTACAAAAGCAACTGTACTTGATCGTTTCATTTTACAAATAACGCAATATCTTGTGTTGTTTTTGTTAGGTTTGTTAAAGTATTACAAAAATGTCATCCCACCACTATGTTAAAGAGGGTCAAGAGCCCGCACTTATTGTAGCAAACGGTGAGTCTTGCTCATACGATTTATTAATGCAAATCATGGAGTGGTGTCCATATGTTGTTGCTCTGGATGGTGCCTATAATCGCCTTAACGATCTAAATGTTTTTGTAGACTTGGTTATTGGTGATTTAGATAGTATTGGTGACGTTAACCGTAACCAGAAAACCCAATTCTTACAAATTGACAGTCAAGAAAACACAGACCTCGAAAAAGCAATTGATTATCTTATAGCAAAGGGTTATCAGACCTTAAATGTTGTTTGGGCGACTGGAAAAAGAATTGATCACACAATTAATAATTTAACCACTTTAGCAAAGTATCCCAGTTGTAATATTGTCATCTATAATAACCACTCTAAGATGTTTTTAATACCTAAAGATTTTTCTAAAATATATAAAAGGGGAAATTTTATTTCTTTAATTCCAATACCCTCGTGTGAAAAAATAACTACGCAAAACCTGGTATACCCACTTAATAACGAAAAATTAATGTTGGGAGAAAGGAGCGGAACAAGTAATGTGGTTAAAAACACTGGCGTTGTAAGAATAACTTACAACTCTGGGGTGTTGGCTATTGTAGAAAGTTCAGATTAGATCTAGCGACTATAGTTCGGTGCCTCTTTGGTAATTGTTACATCGTGAGGGTGGCTTTCCCTTATTCCAGAACCGGTTATTTGAGTAAATTGAGCCTTTTTTAAATCGGCTATTGAGGCTGACCCAGTATATCCCATTCCTGCCCTTAAACCACCGATATATTGGTAAACAACTTCAGACAGACTTCCTTTATAAGCTACTGTACCAACTATTCCTTCTGGCACAAGCTTTCCAATCTCCGCTTCCGCATCTTGAAAATACCTATCGGTTGAGCCTTTTTTCATAGCCTCTATACTACCCATGCCACGATAAGACTTTACCTTCCTTCCATCATAAAATGAAATTTCTCCAGGAGCTTCTTCGGTTCCAGCAAATAAACTACCCGCCATAATTGTGTCTGCACCCGCTACGATTGCTTTTACTAAATCACCGCTATACCGAATTCCACCATCAGCAATTACAGGGACTCCTGTTCCTTCAAGAGCTTTAGAGCAGTCCATTATAGCGCTTAGTTGGGGTGCGCCTATTCCTGCAATTATTCGAGTTGTGCAAATTGACCCTGGGCCTACACCTACCTTAACAGCATCAGCACCGTTATCTGCTAAATACTTCGCAGCTTCAGCGGTTGCTACGTTTCCTACAATTACTTGCAGGTTTGGAAACTTCGCCTTTACCTTTTTGAGTTCATCAACAACACCTTTTGAATGACCATGAGCTGTATCTATGGCAATAACATCTACATCTTGCTCTACTAAAGCCGAAACACGCTCCATTGTGTCCGCCGTCACACCAACTGCTGCACCAACCATCAACCTTCCGTAGCCATCCTTACAAGCCTGAGGGTGGTTTTTTACCTTTTGAATATCCTTAAACGTTATAAGTCCTAGGAGTTTTTGATTTTCATCAACAACCGGAAGTTTCTCAATCTTGTACCTTTGAAGTATTTGTTCCGCTTCTTTTAAATCTGTTCCTGAGCCAGCAGTTATAAGCCCCTCTGTTGTCATGACCTCTTGAATAAGGGTGTTTAAGTCAAGTTGAAAACGTAGGTCTCTATTAGTGATTATTCCAACAAGGGTATTTGTTTCATCTGTTATTGGTATGCCGCCTATTCGGTTTTCTTTCATTACGCCAAGAGCATCGCTTAGCGTGTTTATTTTAGATAGCGTAATAGGGTCTTTAATCATCCCGCTCTCTGATCGTTTAACTTTCTTAACTTGCATTGCCTGACTTTCAATGCTCATGTTTTTATGAATAATTCCCAAGCCCCCCTCTCTGGAAATTGCTATAGCTAGACGAGCTTCGGTAACGGTATCCATAGCGGCACTTACAATTGGTATGTTAATGTCAAGACCTTTGGTAAGCTTTGTTTTTGTCTTGGCGTCCCTTGGTAACACTTCGGAATACTTAGGTAAAACCAGCACATCATCAAAAGTTAAACCTCGATGTGATATTTTAGGTTCTGTAAATTGAGACATTTGCAAATAATAGGTTTGTTATTTGCAGTACAAAAGTACACATATAGAGCATACAATCTAAATTAGATTTTTCTTTAATTCTTATAGTCTGTTTACGGCACAGATTTGGTTTTTTGGCATTGTTTATTTGCCATTAATTGTCTTGCTATCTTTGTTGGACAAAATGAGAATATTTCTTTGTTTGAATATGTTGATTTTGAGTCTTCTATCGTTGTCGCAAAACGTTGATGAAAGGGTGGCTATTCAGTTTTATGAAAACAATGATTTTGAAAAGGCAGAAAGTGTGTTTAAAAAGCTATACAAGCGGGGTTCACCCTCTGTAATTGTATATGAATACTTCCTAAACACACTAATCGCAATGAAGAAATATA
Source organism: uncultured Bacteroidota bacterium (assembly GCA_913050005.1). Taxonomy (GTDB): domain Bacteria; phylum Bacteroidota; class Bacteroidia; order NS11-12g; family UBA9320; genus UBA9320. Next base: position 10,167 of record CAJXBI010000010.1, on the reverse strand, counting down.
AAGATGCAGAAAAGCTTGTCGAAACTCAGCTGCGTAAATTTCCAAATAATCTGATTCTGAATGTAGACTTAGGTATGATCTATGATCGGTCTGGGAAAAATGATAAATCGAAGAATTATTTTGACAAGGTTATTAGATCCTCTCAATCTAATATTTTTAAAATACGCTCTTTGGCGGATGGTTTTAAAAGAAGGGGTTATGTTGATGAGGCCATCAAAACTTATGAGTTTGGAATAAAAAAGCACGGTACACTTGTTTTTTATATTGACCTGATATACGCCTATCGAGTGGGCCTTAAAGTTAAGGATTTGGTTGATTTTTCTTTAATGTTAGTTGCTGAAGATCCCAATAAATTTTCTTTCGTTATTAAGAACTTAGATGGTGTTTTTGATAATTCAACAAATACGTCATATTTACAAAAACAATCCCTATCGTACCTTCAAAACGACCCCAATAATTTAGTTTTTGGTTTATTGTTGGTTGAGTGCTATGTCCAGCAAAAAAAGTTCGACTTGGCTTTAAAACAAATAATTTCGATTGACCGCTTGGAGGGCGCTAAAGGAAAAAGGGTGTTGAGTTTTGCTCGTTTGTGTGTCGAAAATAAATCCTTTGTTGTGGCAGGAAAAGCTTATTCTTATTTAGTTAATCAAGGGAAGTTTAATACCTATTACATTGAGGGTCAAAATGGTTTAATAAACACCCTTTACGCTCAAACTACCTTAGCTATTAACCCAAGTAAAGAAAAAATTAATGCTCTCACCGTAAAAATTAAACAATTTATTGATAAAGAGGGGGTTAATTACAGAACTGCTCAGAGTATTTTTAGATTAGCTGAAATAAATATTTTTTATTTGGACAAGACAGAAATTGCAGTTGGGTTACTTTTGGAACTCTTAAAAGCGCCTCGACTAAGAGAAACTTTTGTTGCAAAAACAAAACTCATACTTGGCGATTGTTATCTCATTTTAAACAACATCTGGGATGCTCGCTTAATGTATGGACAAGTAGAAAAGCAATTTAAAGAGGAAGCATTAGGCCAAGAGGCTCGATTCAAAAGTGCACAATTAAGTTATTATGTTGGTGATTTTGATTACGCAAAAAACCAACTTGATATTTTAAAAACGGCAACCACTCAACTTATTAGCAACAACGCTTTAGAGCTATCGTTGCTTATTCAAGATAATACGGGTCTTGATTCTACCGATGATGCGATGAAAGAGTATGCTAAGGCAGAGTTTTTACTATATCAAAACAAAATATCAAAATGTAAAGAGACCCTTAACCTTCTTCCTTTTAAATATCCAAACCACTCGTTAAGCGACGAAATACTTTACCTCAAGGCTCGACTTCAAGAAAAGCTTGGAAACCATGAAGAAGCAAATCGTTTATATCAATCTGTTTATGAAAATTACAGCCAAGACATTCTTGCAGATAACGCTCTTTTTCGTTCAGCATTAATCAATCTTCAAGTCCTAGAAAATAAAGAACGGGCCTTGGCGTTGTTTGAAAAAATTATTCTAGAATACAATTCAAGTTTATTTGTCTCTCGAGCAAGAGATTATTATTTTAATTTAATAGGTGAAGATGCGCAAAATCGACAATAATTTACTATGAGAAATACTCACCTAAAACTTCTAATGCTTGGGCTTCTATTTGTCTTCTCTATTCCGTTTTGGCTAAATGTTGGTGTTTTGCCTTTTAGAATCTGGGATGAATCGCGCAATGCTATAAATGCGATAGAAATGTACCAGTCCGGTGATTTAATAGTAAGGACTTACAAAGGGTCTCCCGAGACATACGAGCTAAAACCGCCATTATTGATATGGCTACAGGTAGCGTGCCTTCATTTGTTTGGCTTAAACGAGTTAGCTATTCGGTTCCCGTCTGTGTTTTTTTCAATACTGTCGCTCGTTCTTGTCTTTATAATTACATATTCGTCCACAAAAAAATATTGGTCAGGGGTTTTTGCTGTGGGTATTTTGACGACCTCTTTTGGCTTTTACGGAGACCATGTTGGTCGTTTTGGTGACCATGATGCCACACTTGCTTTCTTTGTCCTGCTTTTAGCACATAGCACCTTTCGATTTATAAAAACAGAAAAACCAGCACACCTCTACTTGATGGGGGTTTCGCTTACACTAGGGGTTCTTTGCAAGAGTATAGCTGTTTTGATGATTGGGCCTGGGCTTTTTTTTGCATTACTGTTTCACAAAAAACTAGCAGTGCTGCTTTCTAATAAACATTTTTACATTTCTGTTTTTTTAGGACTTTTTATTATTGGCTTATATTATTGGCAAAGGGAGTTAAGGCAGCCCGGATATCTTAATCTTGTTTGGCAAGGTGAATTGTTTCCTCGGTACGTAAATCGATCCTCTAATTACGTTTTTGAAGAATACTCTTTTTTTTACTATTTTAAATTACTTTTTAAGGAGCAGATGCAGTTTTGGTTTTGGCTTATTTCTGCTGTAATTATTACACCTTTTGTTGTTAGGGGGTTACCAAAAAGTTGGACTTTTTGGACAATACAGTGTTGCTCATTTTTGTTGGTTATTTCATTAGGTACTAAGAATTTTTGGTATGTAGCTCCTACAATACCAATGCTTGCAATTGTTTTTTCTAACAGTGTACACCTTTTAATTAGCCATTTCAAAAAAAACACAGAATGGCTAATAATACCTGTGGTGTTAGTTCTTTTTTTTCCTTACAAAAAGGCTTATCGATACGCCCTAAATCCACACGAAAAATACTATGAATTGGAAACAAACGGAATTTCTCATTATTTAAAAGACGAGCTAAACTTAAAGCACTTAAGCTCCAATACAAAAATACTTCTAGACCAAAAGAGTGGGCTGGAGCCCCATTTGTTTTACGTCAACAAGTTAAAAATTGAAAGGGGTTTTTTTGTTCCTAGGGCACAGTGGAATAAAATAAAACAATGTGACACGCTTCTTGTGTCGCATCTAAGTTCTTATGTCGAGTTAAAAAAGTTTTTTAACATGTCAATAATCGACAGCAGCTACAATCACACCAAACTACTTTCGATAGACAGTGTACGATAAGCTTGGGTTAAAAACTCTTGTTGGTTTTTAGTTTACTCTTGGATTACGATAGTTTGTTGCAGTTTGGCCTTTTTATTGCCCTATAGACCTACCTTTGTGGTGTGTTTAAGTCGAGCTTTATATCAATTGTGGGGTTGCCTAATGTGGGTAAATCAACTTTGCTGAACGCAGTTTTGGGAGAAGATCTTGTTATTACCAACCCAAAAGCTCAAACAACAAGGCACCGAATCAAAGGTATCTTAAACAACAAAAATTCACAGCTTGTTTTCTCAGACACCCCCGGAATACTAGAGAGCTCTGCATATAAACTTCAGGAAACTATGATGGGTGCTGTAAAAAGTTCACTAGAAGACGCTGACCTTGTTTTGTTGGTTTTGGATGGTCAATATCCAAAAACGGAGCAATTCGAAGAACAAATCAGTAACCTATCGTGTCCTGTGGTTGTGGTCATAAACAAAGCAGACCTTGTTGACAGCCAAGAGGTGTTAAATGCTCGCGTTATTGAGGTAAAAAAAACACTTAAAACTAAACATGTTTTGGTGGCAAGCGCAAAAGAGGGGTTTAATGTTTCTAAAATAGTAAACATGTTGGTTGAGTTGTCGCCAGAACACCCCCCTTTTTACGACAAGGATTTAGTAAGTGATGAAAGTGTTCGGTTTTTGGTAAGTGAGATGATTCGAGAACAAGTTTTGTCGCAATACAAAAAAGAAATTCCTTATAGTGTTGAGGTAAGTATTACAAACTATAATGAAAAAAAGAATATTGACGAGATATATGCAACTATTTATGTAGAACGTAAATCCCAAAAAGGCATTGTGCTGGGAAGGGGTGGTTCGGCAATAAAAAATCTTGGTATTTTTTCAAGAAAACGTATCGAAGGTTTTATAAAAAAGAAGGTCTTTTTGTCGCTAACCGTTAAAGTTAAAAAAGATTGGAGGTCTGATGATCAACAGCTTCGATACTTTGGTTACTTAAAGAAATAAATCAATGTACTTTCGCACATCAATAACATGGCAGGAATTGTAGCAATAGTAGGAAGACCAAATGTTGGAAAATCCACTTTATTTAATCGTTTAATAGGGGAAAGAAAAGCAATTGTCGATGACATAAGCGGGGTTACTAGGGACAGGCATTACGGAACTAGTGACTGGGCGGGTAAGGAGTTTACTGTAATTGATACGGGCGGCTATGTTTCTAATAGCACAGATGTTTTTGAATCAAACATTCGCGAACAGGTTGAACTTGCCATTAGTGAAGCAGATGTGTTGTTGTTTGTTGTTGATTCGGTAAACGACCCAAACGATTTAGATGTCGCCTTTTTTAAATTTGTGAGAAAAAGCAAAAAGCCATATTTAGTGGTAGCTAACAAGGCAGATAACGATGAAAGAATGTTTATGGCTAACTCATATTATTCTCTTGGAATAGACAATATATATCCAATATCCTCTTTGTCTGGAAGCGGAACAGGAGACCTTTTAGACAATTTAGTTGAGTTACTTCCAGAGGGTGAAGTAATTTTGGATGAAAATATTCCAAAAATAGCTTTTGTTGGTAGGCCAAATGCTGGAAAATCTACAATATGTAATACGTTGCTAGGTCACGACAGGAATATTGTTACCGACATTCCAGGTACAACAAGAGATACGTTGTATGTTCGATATAGGTCCTTTAATCAAGACCTTTATCTAGTAGACACCGCTGGAGTAAGAAAAAAAAGTAAGGTTACAGAGGATATTGAGTTTTACTCTGTTATGCGTTCGCTTCGAGCGATAGAGTCTGTAGATGTTGTTGCTATTGTAGTTGACGCCACAAGAGGCGTTGAGGCTCAAGACATGAATTTATTTAGTTTGGCTCAAAAAAACGGAAAAGGTATAGTGGTGGTTGTAAATAAGTGGGATCTTATTGAAAAAGACACTCAAACAACAAAAAACTACGAAGCTCTTATTAAAGAAAAGCTTGCTCCTTTTGTTGACGTTCCTATCTTGTTTGTTTCCGCAACAACAAAACAACGTGTGTTAAAAGCACTTAGTGTTATGAATAATGTTTATAACTCAATAAATAGGAAAATAACAACTTCAAAGCTTAACGATTTCTTTTTACCTATTATAGAAAAAAAACCACCGCCGTCTATAAAGGGAAAATATATAAAAATTAAATACGTAACTCAGCTTCCAACCAACTGTCCCTCATTTGCGTTTTTTTGTAACCTCCCACAATATATTCCTGACAGTTACAAACGGTTTTTAGAAAATAAATTGCGTGCAAACTATGATTTCAAAGGTGTTCCAATTAGACTTTACTTTAGAAAAAAATAATTTTTTTTGACCAAAACACTATATTCGCATCATTATTTAAATATTTAACAATTAAAATTACGCGTAAATGAAAAAAATTATTGCATTATTAGCTATCGTTTCAGTGTTTGGTTTTGTTGCATGCAACAACGCTGCTGAAACTGAAAGCACAGAAGAAACTACAGAAGTAGCTGACAGTATGGCTGCTACTGAAGAGGCACCAGCTGAAGAAGCTGCTACTGAAGAAACAACTGATTCTACTACTATGGAAGAAGCAACTGAAGAAGCACCGGCTGAAGAAGCACCGGCTGAAGAAGCTGCAGAATAATTAAAGATTAATTATTTTAAAAAAGGGTTGCATTGTTGCAACCCTTTTTTTGTTGCTTTTTTTATAAGGAATCAAATTGAGTCAAAAAACGCTTATCGTTGTTAAAAAAGGTTCTTAAATCTTTAACTCCATATTTTAACATAGCTATTCTATCGACTCCTAAACCAAAAGCAAATCCAGAATAACTCTTATCTATATTACAGTTTTCTAAAACATTTGGATCAACCATGCCGCAACCTAATATTTCTAACCAACCAGTACCTTTTGTTAATTTGTAATCAGACGCTGTTTCAATGCCAAGAAAAATATCCATTTCTGCGCTTGGTTCAGTAAATGGAAAATAAGAGGCTCTAAATCTTACCTTAGTATTTGGTCCAAAAAATTCTTTCACAAAATTATATAGCGTTTGTTTGAGGTCTAAGAAAGAAACTCCTTTATCTATATATAAACCCTCAACTTGGTGAAAAAAACAGTTTGAGCGTGATGATATAGCTTCATTTCTATAAACGCGTCCTGGCATAATACTTCGAATCGGTAATTTACCCGATTCCATCAAACGAACTTGTACTGAAGAGGTGTGGGTTCTTAAAGCAATTTCTTGATCTACAAAAAACGTATCTTGCATATCTCTTGCTGGATGATTTTTAGGAAAGTTTAATGCAGAAAAGTTATGCCAATCATCTTCAATTTCTGGACCAATAGAAACAGAAAAACCCAACCTCTCAAAAATAACTGTCATTTCATCTACAACAGAACTAATAATATGGCGACTGCCTGACTCAATATAATAACCAGGTAAATTATTATTAAGACGTGAATAATTATGATTACTTGTTATTTTTTTAGAATTAATATTATAAATTTCTTCTACCGTTTGCTTGGTTATGTTTAGTATTTTACCTAGTTCTTTTTTTTGATCATTAGATAACGTTTTAAATTCTTGTATTAATTTATTTAACAACCCTTTTTTTACCAAAAAAGTTAATCTAAAATTTTCTAAATCATCGGATGATGAAACTTTAAAACTTTTTGCTTTTTCAATTAATTGGTTAAACTTATCTAACATATTTTGACAACAAATTAAATCATTAAACTTTTATCACTCTACGAAAATTTCTATTCACTTTCTATTTACTTATTATTATATATAAATTTTAAATTATAATAGTATATAATTAATAAGCTGTTTATATGACTGTAACTTATTTTGCTTTTTTCATTAATAACATAAAATTAACAGTATAATTTATATAGGTAATTGATTTTAAGAGTTTTATAAGTTATCTACTTTTATCGATTTTATATTTTAACATTATATTGTTAATAATTCTTCTGTGTGTATATATGATCTTTAATGTTAAATTAGAGTCTATAACTATTTGTATTTAGTTAATAAATTAATAATTATACAAATTATAATGTTATGAAACTAATAATAACACTTATTGTTATTAAGTATGTTAATTAGTTTATAATAAATTAATAATCAATTCTTTATCCCAATTATTTCTTATTTCAATAGCATTAAATAGTTTAATATATTCTGGCTTTTTATTATTAAAAATATCTCCTGTGTCCCAAATCTGGTTATTATTTAAATCATAAATTATACGTAATGAATAAGTACCAGGATTTATATTTTTAAAAATTATATTTTCTGTATTTGTAAAATATTTATACTGAATTACTTTATTATCTTGGAGTAATTCTGCTATATAGTTTATAGAGTCACGAGTATTTACTTTTATTTTTAGTTGATTACTATATTTATTATTAACCACATATAATAATGTGTCAGCTTTATCTAAATTATCATATGAGGATATTATAGCTTCTGGTTTAAAAATTAGATTTACAGTATCAACTACATTATTAAAACCAATAAAATAAGTAACTGGATTTATTTGTTTCTTTATATAATTGATTGTTTGATTATTACATTCAACATTAATATAATCATCTATAAAAGTAATAGGTTGATTAGAGGTTATAAAAAGCTCTCTTTTCCCAGACTTAGTTTTATTAATTATTAAAGCTAATTTTTTTGATATAAAATTAGTTATTTTAAAATTGAAATTAAATGTGTCAACTAGTAAATTCACACTTAAACTATCGTTAAAATTTTCATAATAAAGTGTAATTGTATCTTTATCTCTGTTTAAATAGTAATTAGTCTCAGTATTATTTATCTGAGCTGTTATTTTATCTTTAATAGGTTTATTTGATTTAAATTTCAGAACACCTGGATTATTATTATTAACTAAATTAATTTTATATTTATCAGTATTTTTATTCTCAAATGTATAAAACGTATCAATAGTATTATTTAATGTCGAAACCGTTTTTAGTAAAGCTATTTTTTCATCTTTATCATAAAGTAAATTTTTATTTAAATCTTCAAAAACCGCAACCATTAATTGAGTTTCTGGAAGGTTAGAAAAACTAAAAAAACCTACTTTATTAGATCGAACGACATAATCTGGTTTTTCATTAAAAATGACGCTATCCTTTATTGTATTATAAAGTTGAATATTATAATTTTCTAAAGGAGTTTCTTCTAAATATGCATAAATAAAACCTTTATATTTTAAAGAATCAATATATGGTCCTGTCGAAAAAACATAATTAAAAAAATCAACAGGGTTACCTTCATTATTATCTAAAACACCTCCATTTAGTTGAACTAAATAGGTTGTATTTTCTAATAGACTATCTTGAAGCTTAATTGATAATCTTTTATTTTTAACAGTAAGGCTTGGTTTTATTTTTTGACTTGGTGATATAATTAAAACATCATTTAGTTTAGGTGCTTTTATATACTCATCAAAATTAAAAACAATATTAGCACCCTTTACAAATAGTGATTCGTTCTCTGGAAATACAGACGTGATTTTAGGTGGCATTGTATCTTTATCTCCTCCGTCTAATGATTGAATTGAGGCACACGATGTTAAAAAGATAAAAGCTATTATTATTATTTTCATCTATCTAGTGAAATGCACAATGAGTACAGAAATATCCGCGGGACTAACTCCGCTTATTCTGGAAGCCTGACCAACACTAATAGGCTTTATTTGATTAAGTTTATCAATAGCCTCAAGTGATAGTGAGTTGATTGTCGAATAGTCAAAATCTTTGGCAAGTTTTTTATTTTCAAGCCGAATCAATCGTTCTACGTTTTCTTTTTCCGTTTCTATGTAGCTTTTATACTTTATTTGAATTTCTGCCTGTTCCAACTCTTCAGGTGAATACTTATCTAACAGCTCGTTAATAGACGCAACACCCATGAGATTTTTGTACGATACTTGTGGCCTAGCTAAAACCTTTTCAATAGAATAGTTCTGTGGAATATCAGCTGTTTTAAGACCCCTTAACACTGGGTTTACTTCCACCGGTTTAATTGTTTTTTTCTTTATTATTTTCTTAATTTCTCCAACACGACCCCGCTTTTTTGCCATAACCTCATATTCTTCATCAGTTATGGTTCCTATTTCTTTAGCCAAAGGCATTAGTCGCACATCTGCGTTATCTTGCCTAAGTAAAATTCTAAACTCTGCCCTACTTGTAAACATTCTATAGGGTTCTTTTGTGCCTTTATTTATTAGGTCGTCTATAAGTACTCCAATATATGCTTCGTTCCGTTTAAGTATGAAGGCTTCTTTGTTGTTGATTAGTCGGTTTGCGTTTATTCCAGCCATTAACCCCTGACAAGCTGCCTCTTCATAACCAGTTGTTCCGTTAATTTGCCCTGCAAAAAACAAGTTATTAACCCCCTTTGTTTCAAGTGAAAGTTTTAATTGTGTAGGATAAAAGAAATCATATTCAATAGCGTAGCCAGGTCTAAATATTTTCGCCCTCTCAAATCCTTTAATTTCTCGAAGTGCCTTATACTGCACATCTTGAGGTAGCGACGTGCTAAAACCATTTACGTAAGTTTCGTAGGTATTCCAGCCCTCGGGCTCAATAAATATCTGGTGCCTTGTTCTTTCAGCAAATCGATTAACCTTATCTTCTACAGAAGGGCAATATCTGGGCCCAACACCCTTAATTGCTCCGTTAAACAACGGACTATCATCAAAAGCAGACCTTAAGATCTCATGCACCTTTTCGTTGGTATAAGTAATGTGGCAACTGTGTTGTTTTTCTATACTCACTGGTTTTCTAAATGAGAAACACATTGGAGATTCGTCACCTTTTTGTTCTTCAAGAATCTGGTAGTTGATTGTCCTTCCATCCACTCTTGGTGGTGTTCCCGTTTTCATTCTTCCGCTATCAAACCCTAAACCCACCAACTGTTCCGTTATGCCATACGACGCGTTGTCACCCATTCGTCCTCCCGATGTCTGTTGTCTACCAACGTGAATTATACCATTCATAAAAGTTCCGCTCGTTAAAACAACAGCTTTTCCATAATGCGCAACTCCACCAGAACTCATCACCCCAGTAACGGTATTTTTGTCTGTAATTAATTGACTTACAGACGACT